>JAFDYX010000009.1 GCA_018267215.1 Bacteroidota bacterium | reverse complement strand
CTGTTCCTGTTGTTTGAGAATGCCTACGATCTGGCTCTCACTGAATTTTGTTGTTTTCATTTTCTCCCAATTTTAACGATTAAACTCTATTTATAATCGCTACTGTTTTTGGGGGAGCTTTCAATATTTGCACCATTAAAAAGGTTGATAAATCCACTTGTTACAATTATATCTCCCTCTTGTAATCCCTCTTTTACTACTGTTTTATTGCCAATATTTTTTGATATAGTTATCGTTTGCAAAACAGCTTTTCCGTTTTTTACCATATAAACTTGAGTTTTACCCACACTTTCAATAATAGCAGAAGAGGGAATGAGAATACCTTTTTCTTGTGTGCTTTCTCCAAAATTTACTTTGCCAAACATTCCCGATTTTATGGTTAAGTTTTTTGTATTAGTTACTTGAAATTGCACAGGAAAACTATTACCCATATTAGCTTTGCTTCCAATCATTGTTATTTTTCCTGAAAGAGAAATATCAGGATAAACATCAGCACTAATTTTATAAGTTTGATTGTTTTGAAACTGAGCCAAATTGTTTTCGGGAACATTTACCGTAAAGCGTAATGTGCCTATATCTGTAATTTGCAACAATGGAACTCCAGGTGCTGCGAATGCACCAACTTCACTTAATTTTGCTGTTACAATGCCATTAAAAGGTGCTTTAATACTGGTTTTGTTTATTTGCTCCTGAATGGTTGCTTTTTGCACTTTTGCGGACTTCAAACCCAACTGTGTTTTTTCTAATTGCACACCTTGCACGGCATCTGCTTGTGCTAAAATCGTATAGCGTTTTACATCATCTTCCAACCCCTCAATTTGAACTTGAACCGTTTGTAGTTGCAGTTTCAACAATGAATTATCCAACTGAATAAGCGTTTGTCCTTGACTGACATAACTGCCCACATCTACTAAAACACTATTGATTTTCCCTTGTGTTTCAGCACTAATTTTGGTTTCCTTGTTAGGTTCAAATGTGCCAGTAAAAGCATTTTCTGCACTTAAAGATTCCAAACGAATAGTATCCACTTCAACCGAAATAGGTTTTTCTTTATCAAACTGATACACCTTACTTTCGGTAGTTTTTTTGTTGCTTATCAATTTGAAAGCGACTAATGCAATCACCGCAAGTGTAATCCCAATTCCTATTATTTTTTTCCAATTCATATTCTTAACTTTTAATTTTTCACTTTTAATTTTTAATTGCTCCCGTTAGTTTTTTAATCTCCAAATCTGCTTTCAGATAATCAATAACTGCTGCCAAGTAATTTTGCTGTGCTTCACGAAGTGCATTATCAGCCAATAAAACATCGGTCAGCGTTGCCGTTCCTTGCTTTTGTTGCAACACCGTTTTTTCATAAATATCTTTCGCCAAAATGATTTGGTTTTCTGTATTGGTAATGGTGGATTGTGCAATGTTTCTTTGTCTAACAGCATTTTCAATTTCCATCGTGTTCTTTTCAGAAATCAATTTGGATTGCAATTCATTGTTAGAAATCTCTAATTTCTTTTGATTGATTTTTCTTTGTGTAACCGTTCCGTTGAATAAGGGATAAGACAATTGTAATCCCGCAAAACTTACTGGATAGAATTTCAGAAAATCGTTTGGTGTTTTATCGTAGCCAAAGCCTGTTGTACCATAAGAAGCAATCAAATTCAACGAGGGCAGAAACCGTGATTTGTTCAGTGTACTCAGTTCGCTGTTCAACAGTTTGTTTTGTGTCTGAATTATTTTCAAATCCAAAATGTTTGCTGTATTATTTTCTAATAAAGGCTGCTGTTCAATTTCAGCGTTAATTGTAACGTTTCGCTCCAACGAAATACCGATATTCAGTTTCAAAGCATTCAGAATGGAAATGTATTTATTGTTCACATTTTCTCTTTGCGTAGTCAACTGTTCGGCTTGTAATTTCACTTTGCTCACATCTGTACCCTTTGCCAATAGCTGCTCTTTCAACAGTTCCATATTCTTCAATAGTTTTTGAGTATTTATTAGATTGGTATCCAAAAAATCAATTTGGTGTTTCAGAATTTGAGCATTGTAATACAGCGTAGTAATGTCGTATAAAACCTGCTCTTCCGATTTTTGAAATTGCAGTTCTGTTAGTTCATTGGCAATTTTTGTATTCTCAATTGCTCCATACACTTGCGGATTATACAAGGGCATTGCTAATTGAACATTCGCATTGATGTTGTGCGGCACGCCAAATTGAAGATTTCTAAATTGCCCTTCGGGTGCTTGTGGATTGAGAGCATTCATCGGCATCAACTGTGTAGGCAATTCCATAAAATATTTGTAATCCGCATTGGCAGTAACTTTCGGAATAAGATTAGCTTGTGCTTCTTTCTTCCTTTGTTCACTGATGCTGATATTATTCCGATTTATTTGTAAGGTCTTGTTATAAACCTGTGCCGTATCAATACATTGTTTCAAAGTCCAAACTTCCTGTGCCTGAACGGTATTCCACCCGAAAACAATCAGTAGAGTAAAAATGAGTTTGTGAGTATTCACTAACATAATAAGATAATTTTTTTTAGTTTATTTTTCTATCATTTTTAAAATTCCTTCCAAAACGTTTTTTCCATCTTTTACTAAGTTGGATTTATGTTTGGAAAGTTTCCATTTCAATACGGTCATTCTTATTCCTCCAATAATAATTGTAGTGAGTGTAGAAGAACCAATTAATTTATTGTAAGCACCCATTTTCTGACCTTCTTCAATGTTTGTATTCACATATTCTTGCATCATATCCATAATTTCAGAAACCTTATTACTAAGGCTTTCATCAAAATGAAAAATACTTTCCGCAAAGATGACACTAACAATAGCCGGTTTATTGGTAAAAGTTTGAAGTTGAGAATTGAAGATGGCTCTTAATTTATCTCCAGCAGTATCAGTCGATTTAAAATTGATAGATTGAATACGAACCTTCATTTCCCTTTTAAAATACTCCAATAAATTTAATAGAATTTCATTTTTGCTTTGGAAGTGTCGGTATAGTGCAGGTTCAGATAAACCGATATCTTTAGCTAGGGTTTTAATTGTTAGATTCTGAATTCCGTATTTTGAGATTCTGTTCGTTGCCGCCTCCATTATTTCTATTTGTCTGACCGAAAATTCTTTCATATTGTTTTTAAAAATATGTTGTTAGTTAGTTAGTATTCGCTAACAAATGTATAACTTTTTTATTACTCAAAAAATTTACTCTAATAATTTATTTTTAGGAAGGCTATATCTGACTAATTAGCACTAGCTGCATTTTTAGAAGTTATTTTCTATATGAAAGTTGCCCTCAATAGCATAGTGACCGAATGATACTTTCATGAAAACCAAACATTTTAAGTACTACCAACTATCTTCTTTTCTGGCTTTCTTTTTGCATTAACTTTGCCCTTATGAAGAAAATTGACAAGCTGATTTTATCATCCTTCATCGGCCCGTTCATCCTTACCTTTTTTGTGGTAGTTTTTATTCTGCTGCTAGTCAATATGATCAAATACTTTGATGATATTATCGGGAAAGATTTAGGATGGGATGTGCTCGGAACGCTCTTGTTTTATTTCGCTGTGTCTGTTACACCCCAGGCATTACCATTAGGCATATTACTGTCCGCATTGATTACTTACGGCAACTTGGGCGAGCATTTCGAGCTGACGGCCGTAAAAAGTTTGGGTATATCGCTTACACGAAGCCTGTTACCTATTTTTATTTTTACACTGGGTGTTACTTTCTTCGCTTACATGTCGAATAATTTTATGGTGCCCAAAGCCGCATTGGAAACTTATAGTTTGCTATACGACATCAAACAGAAAAAACCAGCACTCGACCTGAAGGAAGGAGAATTTTATGCAGGCATACCCGATATCAGCATCAAAGTAGCCAAGAAATATAAAGATGGTATTACCTTAAAAGATGTTATTATCTACGATCACCGGGGACGGTCGGGTAACAAAGAGGTAACAGTAGCCGACTCGGGCAGGATGTACACCATCTTTAACGACCAATATCTGAAACTTGAACTTTTTAGAGGTTACAACTATAGCGAAGGCGCCAGTCAGGATATGAGTGGGCAATTCAATAATTCTGAAACATTCAGCAAAACAAAATTTAATAAAACGGAAGTTGTCTTCGATCTGTCATCGTTTGGTTTGCAGCGCACCGAAAAGAAATGGTTTGCCAGCAATCGTATCATGCGCAACATGAGCGAGTTAGTTATAGATATGGATTCGGTTAATAACGAAATTAAATCGCAGCTCATCAATATTAACTCCTCGCAAAGCAGTGCGTTTATTTACCACTTTAAGAAAGATTCCGTTCCACTGTCGGCCGATTTAAAAAAATATAAAAGAAGCCGCGACTCAACCCAAGCTGCCCGCATAAAAAGAGATACTTCTAAAAACGGCAAAGGTTTGCAGATGCCCATACCGCCCGGTGGTGCTATGATGAACCCAACGATACATGTAAACGTACCGAAATCTATCGGCACCAAGATCAAGCGATTTTCTGATAGCGTCTATCAGCAGCCTTTCAATTCGGCTGAGATCACTTCTGCGTTAAACAGGGCACGGATGGCCAAAGGCCAACTTCAGAACTTTAATTCTAATATTGAAAGTTACCGGTACGAGTACCGTGTTTTCGAAATTCAATGGCACAAGATTTTAGCTAATTCTATTGCCTGCATCGCCATGTTCCTCATCGGAGCTCCCTTGGGGGCCATCATAAAAAAAGGAGGGCTGGGGGTGCCGGTAATTGCCTCCATCTTATTCTTTATCGTATTTTATGTTCTCAGCCTCATGGGCGAGAAATGGGCGAGGGCAGAAACCACTTCCATGCTTTTCGGTATGTGGATGCCCAATGCGGTGCTCTTTGCATTTGGGTTTATCTTCTTGCGCCAAGCGAGGGCTGATGCCCGACTGTTTGATGCAGATTTTTATAGTGTCGTAATAGATAAGCTGAAAAAACGCTTGCCTGTCTGGTTAAAGCCTAAACTGAAAACAGCATAGGTTTTGTTATTTGGCCTTTTTATTCTACTTTTGCGCGATTAAAAAGAGAAAAAGACAAAATTTAAAGCGATGTATTTAACAACAGCCGTAAAACAAGAGTTGTTCAGCAAACACAGTTTTGCCAAGAAAAAGACGGACACAGGTTCTCCAGAGTCACAAGTTGCCCTGTTTACCCACCGGATCAACCACTTAACAAAACACTTACAGCAAAATAAAAAGGATTTTGCAACCCAGCAGGGTTTATTGAGGTTAGTAGGCAAACGCAAAAGATTGCTCAACTATCTCCAGCGGAATGACATCAACCGCTATCGTTCTTTGCTGACCGAGTTAGATCTTAGAAAATAATTTTAACAATAATCTATCAGGGAACCTTTTTCGGGTTCCCTTTTCGCATTTAATAACGGGCTTGTAGCCCAATCATATTATCATGAAACCTACAGTAATTTCTAGAACTTGCAGCTTGCCAGATGGCAGACAAATCACTATCGAAACAGGCAAACTGGCTCGTCAGGCAGATGGCAGCGTTGTGCTGCGCATGGGCAATACCATGATCCTGGCCACAGTTGTTTCCAATAAAGAAGGCGTAGAGGGAGCAGATTTTTTACCTCTCTCGGTTGACTATCAGGAAAAATTTGCGGCTACAGGCAAAATCCCCGGTGGGTTTTTAAGGCGTGAAGGAAAGCTATCCGACTATGAAGTGCTGATCAGCCGGTTGGTAGATCGCGCCATACGCCCCTTATTTCCTGATGATTACCATGCCGAAACACAAGTAAACATACAGCTGATATCTGGCGACAATAGTGCGCTGCCCGATTCGTTGGCTGCTTTTGCCGCTTCGGCTGCTCTCTCAGTTTCAGATATTCCTTTTCAAGGACCTATTTCAGAAGTAAGAGTTGTGCGTGTTGATGGTCAGTATATTATCAATCCAACATTAGAGCAAAAAGAGAAATCCGATTTAGACTTTATCGTAGCTGCATCCATTGAAAACATATTGATGGTGGAAGGCGAAGCCAAAGAAATTCAAGAGGCTGATATGCTCCAGGCACTGAAACTGGCACACGAGACTATCAAAATACAATGCCAACTGCAAATTGAATTAACCAAGGAAGTAGGCAAAACAGAAAAGCGCAAGTACGAGCATGAAGTAAAAGACGAAAGCCTGCGCGAAGCCCTTCATAAATTATTGTACGACAAAGTGTATGACGTTGCCCGGAAGCAATTAAAAAGCAAACACGACCGTTCAGAGCTTTTCAGTAAAATCATCGAAGATTATCTCGCCTCACTTCCGGAAGAAACCACTATCAATAAAGATCTTGTAAAAAAATATTACAAGGAAATCCAAAAGAAAGCTTGCCGCAATCTTGTGTTGAATGAAAAGGTAAGATTGGATGGCCGGAAGACAACTGAAATCCGCCCGATCTGGTCCGAAGTAGATTACTTGCCCTCCACCCATGGCTCAGCCATTTTCACCCGTGGAGAAACACAGTCATTAACAACTGCGACATTAGGCACTAAGTTGGATGAACAGTTGATTGACGGGGCAATGTTTGATGGCAGCAATAAATTTATCCTTCACTATAACTTCCCCGGTTTTTCTACAGGCGAAGTGAAACCCAACCGCGGGCCTGGCAGGAGGGAAGTAGGTCATGGAAACTTGGCCATGCGTTCATTAAAACAAGTGCTCCCCGATTTAACGCAAAGCCCCTACACGATTCGTGTTGTATCAGATATTTTGGAATCGAATGGCTCTTCTTCTATGGCTACCGTTTGTGCCGGCTCTCTGGCCTTGATGGATGCGGGTATTCAGATCAGCGCTCCTGTGTCCGGCATTGCGATGGGTATGATTTCGGACAGCGCAACTAAAAAGTATGCTATCCTTTCAGACATACTCGGTGATGAAGATCATTTGGGCGACATGGACTTTAAAGTTACCGGAACCGAAAAAGGTATTACCGCATGTCAGATGGACTTGAAAGTGGACGGGTTAACATACGAGGTTTTGTCTGAAGCTTTAAACCAAGCCAAAGACGGAAGACAATTCATCTTAAATGAAATGAAGAAAACATTGAGCGCCCCCCGCCCTGACTTTAAGCCAAGTGCGCCCCGTGCCGTAACTATTACTATTGACAAAGATTTGATCGGTGCGGTAATCGGCCCCGGTGGAAAAGTGGTACAGGATATTCAAAAAACTACGGGTGCTACCATCGTTATCGAAGAAGTGGCCAACAAAGGACTTGTCAATATTTTTGCGGTTGACCAGAAAGTAATGGATGCCGCTGTAAAACGTGTGAAAGCCATTGTCGCTGTTCCCGAAGTAGGAGAGGTATATGACGGGAAAGTGAAATCCATCATGCCTTTTGGCGCTTTTGTAGAATTTATGGCCGGCAAAGACGGTCTCTTGCATATTTCTGAGATCAAGTGGGAGCGCCTCGAAAAAATGGACGGTGTGCTGGAGGTAGGCGAGGAAATCAAAGTAAAACTGATAGAAGTTGACAAGAAAACAGGTAAATTCAGGCTGTCGAGAAAGGTGTTGATCCCCAAGCCGGAGGCGAAAGGAGAGAGCCAAACTTCTTAACAAGTTGATATTTTCTTGATTTTTTACGGAACTTATTTCTAATTTTCACGTGTTTAAACGACAGCAAGTTATACCATGAGACAACTAAAGATCAGCAAGCAAATAACCAACCGCGAAAGTCAATCGCTGGATAAATACCTTCAGGAAATCGGTAAGGTAGATTTGCTCACGCCTGATGAAGAGGTGGAGTTGGCCAAACGTATTAAAGAAGGCGATCAGATTGCTTTGGAAAAACTGACAAAAGCCAACTTGCGTTTTGTGGTTTCTGTGGCCAAGCAATACCAAAACCAAGGCTTGTCGTTAGGCGATTTGATTAACGAAGGCAACTTGGGCCTGATTAAAGCGGCTCAACGATTTGATGAAACACGTGGTTTCAAATTTATATCCTATGCAGTGTGGTGGATACGCCAATCTATTCTGCAAGCACTAGCTGAACAGTCTCGCATTGTACGTTTGCCGCTAAACCGCGTTGGGTCGCTCAACAAAATTTCGAAAACATTTTCCGAATTGGAGCAGAAGTACGAGCGCGAGCCTTCGCCCGAAGAATTAGCCGAAGTGTTGGAAGTAACCACAGCCGAAGTAGTGGACACCATGAAAATTTCTGGCCGCCATGTTTCCATGGACGCTCCCTTTGTGCAGGGCGAAGAAAATAGTTTGTTGGATGTATTAGAAAATGATAGCGAAGAAACACCCGACTCAGGGTTGATTACCGACTCGCTACGCAGAGAAGTGCAACGTGCTTTGTCAACCCTTACGCAACGCGAAGCGGATGTTATCACCTTATATTTTGGCCTCAATGGAGAGCATGCCATGACACTGGAAGAGATTGGCGAGAAATTTAGTCTGACACGCGAACGGGTAAGACAAATCAAAGAAAAAGCTATCCGCAGGCTACGTCACACCAGCCGGAGCAAGGCCTTGAAACCTTACTTGGGTTAAAAGTGTTATCAAATACAGAAATATAAAGGTCTCTTTCTTTGAGGCCTTTTTTGTCTTAAAAAGATTTGGTTATGGAAAATACTGAAAAAATTAAGGTCTTAATTATCGGGTCGGGGCCAGCAGGCTATACCGCTGCTGTCTATGCAGCCAGAGCAAGTCTAAAACCTGTTTTGTACACAGGAAGTCAACCAGGTGGGCAATTAACGACCACCAATGACGTAGAAAATTTTCCTGGCTATCCGGAGGGGATCAACGGCCCGCAGATGATGATGGATTTGCAAAAGCAAGCAGAGCGCTTTGGCACGAAAGTGCATTTTGCACAGATTACCGCTGTAGATTTCTCATCGTATCCGTTAAAAGTTACCGTGGATGGCAAGCAGGTGCTGGAAGCTGAGTCGGTGATTGTAGCCACCGGTGCTTCTGCCAAATATCTTGGCATTCCTTCCGAAACAACTTTTGCCAACCGGGGTGTGTCAGCTTGTGCCGTGTGCGATGGATTTTTTTATCGCGGTAAAGAAGTGGCCGTAGTAGGCGCTGGCGATTCTGCCGCGGAAGAATCAACCTATCTTTCTAAACTCTGCACCAAAGTACATCTGCTTGTACGCAGAGGTGAAATGAGGGCATCTAAAATCATGCAAGAGCGGGTAAAAAATACACCGAATATTCAGATACATTGGAATACACAAACAGAAGAAATAGTAGGCGATGAGCACGGTGTAACCGGTGTGCGTATAAATACCAATGGAGAATCTAGAGTGATTCCTGTGCAGGGTTTTTTCCTCGCCATTGGGCATAAACCCAATACAGAGGTATTTCAAGGACAATTGGATTTAGATGAAGCCGGGTATATTAAAGTAATGCCGGGTTCTACCAAAACTAATGTAGAAGGTGTCTTTGCGGCTGGCGATGTGGCCGACCGTATTTATCGCCAGGCAGTTACGGCTGCCGGCACCGGCTGCATGAGCGCTTTGGATGCCGAAAAATTTTTGGCCGCACAGGAAATGGAATTAGCGCATCAGTAAAAAATCAGATGAAACTGGATATCCTCGCATTATGTGCCCACCCGGACGATGCAGAAATAAGTTGTGCCGCTACGTTGGCCAAGCATATTTCTTTGGGCTATAAAGCAGGCGTGATTGACCTGACCCGTGGTGAGTTAGGCACTCGGGGTACACCGGAAATACGCGAAAAAGAAGCAACCGAAGCGGCCAAAATACTCGGGCTGACTGTTCGCGAAAACCTGAACCTTCGAGACGGATTTTTTGGTAACGCGGAAGAAGAAAAACTGAAGATTATCTCAGCCATTAGAAAATATCAACCTCAAATTATTTTAACAAATGCTGTTACCGACCGCCACCCCGACCATGGCCGGGCAGCCGAGCTGGTGCGCACGTGTTGTTTTCTAGCAGGCCTTAAAAAGATAGCAACCACAACGCAAGCGGGAGAGGAGCAACAGGAGTGGCGGCCTCGGTCTGTATTTCATTTCATCCAAAGCCAATACATCAAACCCGATTTTGTAGTAGATGTGTCAGATTTTTGGGCAACAAAAATGAATGCACTCAAGGCTTTTAAATCGCAGTTCCATAATCCTGATAGCAGCGAACCGGAAACTTTTATTTCTAACCCCGGTTTTTTAAAACTGATCGAATCGCGAGGGCACGAACTTGGTTATTCTATTGGCGTAAAGTATGGCGAGGGATTTACGATTGATCACCACCTCGGGGTAGAAAATTTATTCCACCTGATTTGAGAGATGTTATGGAGCCAACCGGTGTATTTGCCACTGCCCGTCTATTTTGGTAAACACGATGCGGTCGTGCAAACGGCTTGGGCGCCCCTGCCAGAATTCAATTTTTAAGGGATCAACTTCAAAGCCTCCCCACTGCTTGGGTTTGGGCAGCTTTTCTTTTCCTTCATATTTTTTATGAAGTTGGCGAACTCGTTCTTCCAGTATGTTGCGGTTGGCAATGACAGTGCTTTGAGGCGATGCCCAGGCACCAATTTGGCTTTCGTACGGACGACTTTGAAAATAGGTCAATGAGGTCTCCTCACTGCAGCGGCCTACAATACCTTCCACCCGCACCTGCCGCTCTAATGCAGGCCAAAAAAAAGTCAAGGCACAGGCTGGGTTATTATCTAATTCTTTTCCTTTTTGACTTTGATAGTTGGTGTAGAAAATGAATTTTTTATTCTCAATACCCTTCAGTAACACAATTCTTGCCGAAGGCCTGCCATCGGCCGATACCGTAGAAAGCGTGAGTGCATTGGGCTCGGGGTGGTTGGCAGCAACGGCTTCCTCAAACCATTTACCAAATTGGCGCATGGGGTCTGCGTCTATCGAGGAAATATCGAGTGAGGATTTTGAATAATCTTTTCGTATGTCAGTTATTGGTGTCAATTGTACTTGTCTGTGATGTAAAAATAACTTTGATTTGAGTTATTAATCTTTGTAATTGAGCAGCAATTTAAGAAGTTTAGCGAAGGGATGATGAATTTTTTTGACTACACTAACAATGTGAAACCACAAGCCGGCCGGTTGTTAATTTCAGAACCGTATCTGGCTGATCCTAATTTCGACCGCACCATCGTACTCTTGTGCGAACACAATCATGAGGGCACGATTGGTTTTGTTTTAAACCGTCCGTCTGAATCTACCGTAAGCGATCTGGTAAGCGATTTGAGCGGCATTCAAAACATCGCTTGTATTGGTGGCCCTGTGCAGCAAGACACGCTTCATTTTTTACACCGCCACCCGCACATTGCCGGAGCAGTAGAAGTGGCCGGAGGTATTTTTTGGGGAGGCGATCTCGATGAAGTGATAGATAGTCTTCAAGCTGGTAAAATAGATTTTAGCGATATCAAATTTTTTCTAGGGTACAGCGGATGGTCTTTTGGGCAATTAGAAGAAGAAATCAAAGCCAACTCGTGGATTGTCAGCAACCATGTTTCGGAAGAACTTGTTTTTGATACCGAGTTTAGTTTGATGTGGCGCACCACCCTCAAAGAAATGGGTGGCCGCTATTCGATGTACTCTAATTACCCGGTTGACCCTACTTTAAATTAAAATGATTCTGCGTATTTTTACATTTACTGAACACCATGGAAAACGGGCGTGAGATGAAGGAAGAAAAAGAAATCATGATGGAACAAACAACAGCCACAGAGAACATTCAGGCAGATGATTTGCATGAAGGAGAGGGTATGCACCCCAACGATTGGATTGATGAAAAAAGCTTTGTTGAGGAAGATTTAACGCTGGCGCAGCAAAACGTTGATTATTCCTCTTTTGGCAAAAAAGAGTTTGTCAATCTTTTAAAAGAAATTGCTACGGCTAACGACTTCAAAAAGGCAGAAGAAATCATTCGCGAAATTAAGCCGATGTTTGACTCCATCCGAAACCACGAGCGGGCAGAAGCACTTGCCCGGTTTAGGTTAGATGGTGGAATTGAAGAGGATTTTGATTATAAGGGAGATGAGTGGGATGGCGCATTTGATATTTATGTAAGATCCATCCGCGAAAATAAACAACGCTATTTTCGTGAGATAGAAGAGCAAAAAGCAGCAAACTTGTTCACAAAAAATTCTTTACTTGAAAAACTGCGCGAATTAGCTGACGGTGAAGATACAGAACACTCATTCAAAGCTTTTAAAGAAATACAGAAAGAGTGGAAAGCCGTGGGGCAAGTACCCCAAAACGAAGTGAAGGCTTTATGGGCTAACTATAATGCCTTAGTTGACAGGTATTACGATCAGCGCAGCATCTATTTTGAACTTAAAGAACTGGATCGCAAAAAAAATCTGGAACTGAAAAAAGAATTGGTTGCGAAAGCAGGTCAGTTACTATCTACGGAAAATATAGGGTTGGCAGTAAAAGAGTTGAATGAGTTGCATCATGAGTTTCGACACATCGGCCCCGTTCCACTGGAAGAAAAAGAAGCCGTATGGCAGCAGTTTAAGGCAGCATCAGATGCACTATACGTCAGGCGCGATGCCTTGGTGACAGAGGTTTTAAAAGAACTTCAATCTAATCTGGCCGAAAAAGAAAAAATTAACTTGGAGGTAGCCGCATTTGCTGAGTTTACTACTGATCGGATTAAAGATTGGAATCAAAAAACTAAAGAAATTTTAGAACTACAGAAAAGATGGGAATCAATAGGAGGGGTGCCGCGTGCCCATACCCGCGAGGTAAATCGCAAGTTTTGGAACGCCTTTAAAACCTTTTTTCATAACAAAAACATCTTCTTTAAAAAACTAGATGTTGAACGAAATGCCAATCTACAACTCAAGACAGAGTTGGTAAAAAAAGCAGTAGCCTTAAAAGACAGCCAGGATTGGAATAGTGCCGCTGCAGAACTAAAATCTTTACAACAACAGTGGAAACAGATAGGCACCGTTCCGGAAAAACACAGAGAAAAGATTTTTGAACAATTTAAAACAGCCTGCGATTTTTTCTTCGAACAAAAACGCTCACAGATGTCGCAAGCCGAACGCGAGCAATACGACAATCTATCTAAAAAAGAATCCATTATTTCAGAACTCAACAAGATGGCAGATACTGGTGTAGGCACCAGTGCGCAAATTAAAGAGTTACAATCGCAGTTCATCGGTTTGGGTTTTGTGCCCAAGCAGGCAGTCAATGCCATCAGGCAAAAATATACCGACTCGCTAAGCAAAGCAATCGCAGCATTGCCTTTATCTAAAAACGAAAAAGATGAAGTAGCTTTCGGTGTGCAGTTGGCCGGGTTTAAACAAAGCCATCAGGGCGATAAGAAAATACACCTGAAAGAACAACACTTGCGCAAACAGATTGCCAAAGCTGAAAATGATGTGGCGGTGCTGCGCAACAATCTTGAATTTTTTGGGCGCTCCAAAAATGCCGAAAAGATGAAAGAAGAATTCGGGATCAGAATTAAAGAAGCCGATGACGCTTTGTTGGTTTTAAAAAAACAGTTGAAGATGCTGCGTGCTTCTTCATAAAAAAACTTGCAAGACAACTATCTTCCGCTATTTTTGCACCTCATTTTTAGCCTCCTTAGCTCAGCTGGTAGAGCAACTGACTTGTAATCAGTAGGTCGTTGGTTCGATTCCGACAGGGGGCTCTTTTAAAGACATTAATTTGTTACATAATTTATATTATGTTAAATCATTGTTTTCGAGAGATATAGGGTCACCTACAAACGAAAAATATGTATTCTTGTTGGTGGAACCACCGCACAAGCCTGCACGCGCGGGGCTTATGGATGAACACAAACTCAATCAATTTTTGATCTAACTTGTGTAACGGGCGGAAGCGTGGAATAGATTATTACTCAAACCGCAGCGACTCGATCGGGTCGAGCTTAGAAGCTTTTTGTGCCGGGTAGTATCCCGAGATCAGCCCTACAACCACACAAACGATCATGCCCATCAGCATCCAAAACCAAGGCACTACCAGCCCATCTATGCCAATGGCTTTCGATATCACGTTGCCAATCAAAATACCTAGTATAACTCCGCCAATACCACCTAGCAGGCATACTACTATCGCCTCAATTACAAATTGCTGGCGTATGCGCAATGGGGTGGCTCCCAATGCCTTGCGCACACCTACTTCGCGGGTTCGTTCGGTAACAGATACCAGCATGATATTCATCAACGCAATGGAGGCGCCCAACAAAGTAATAAACCCGACACCAAAGCCACCAATGCGTAGGCCGTTGGTAATGCTTTTCATTTCTTCAGCCAACGATTCACTTTTTTTAATTTCAAATGAATCGTCCTCTCCTACTTCATCGTGCCGTATTTTGCGCATTACCCCGGTAGCTTCGCCCATGGCATAATCCATCTGGTTGGGATCTGGCACGGCAATATTTAACCGATAGCGGAGCCCTGCTCCTGCTGCCAACTGGTTGGCCACAATGACGGGTATGATCATCATGTTGTCAAAATTATTATCGGATAAAGACCCTTTTTCAAGCAGCTTGCCAATGACCCTAAACTGCATGCCCTTAAATGATACAACCGTGTTCAGGATGTCTTTGCTTTGCCCGTACAATGTTTTATAAAGTTCGTGGCCGATGATGGCCACATGCGCGCCATTCTGAATTTCGAAAGGCGAAAAATTACGCCCGTTTTCTATGTTCAATCCTTTGATCGGGATAAACTCTTCGTTGGCTCCCATGACATTTACCCTGGGGTTTGTTTTTTTAGAACCGTGTTTGATTTCGGCCACAATGGTTAGGCTGGCCGATAGGCTTACCATAGAAGGCTGTACTGCAAACTGGTTAATAAACTTTTGAGCATCGTTTAGCAACAAGGGCGGGTAAACTTTTTCCTTCACTCCTTCCTGAGCAGCATTGCGGTTATTTTTTGAATAAATATCGAACGAATTAGCTCCCAGCGAAGAGAGACTTTCATTAACAGAGTGTTCAATCCCATCAATGGCTGTTAAAATACCAACCAACGAGGTGATGCCGATGGCCACAATGAGCGCAGTGAGAACTGACCGGAGCATGTTGGCCTGAATGGAACGAAGACCTTCTCTAATGTTTTCGATAAAATTCATTGATGGAAATAATAGGATGAATGGTTGGTTAGTTTTTGCGGCTTCAAAATTATACCTTTAACAGTTGAATAAATGACTTTTCTCTGTCCATTTTGTTACAACAATAACTGGCTTTTACGATGCGATTGAAGATTTTGTTGCTGTTGATTGGGCTCGTTTCGAAAATTTGTAGCGCCAATTCCATATTTATCCCCATGGACGAGAAACAGGCCAACCACCTGAAGGCTTACGGCATAGCCTATTGGGTACTGAAGATGGATAAGGAGGTTAGCTGGCTGCTCAATTATAGAGGTGGCAGTTTTATGTGCCAATACCACCCCAAAATACAGAGCGAACTGGTGATACGCGGAGTGAGCTACGAAATTATATCGGAGGCACAGGTGAATGCCATCCTTACCGAAATAGCGAGCCCCTCGGCCAACTACGATTTGATGAAGTTGGAGAAAGCCCCCAAAGTAGCCGTGTATTCGCCTAAATCTAAACAACCGTGGGATGATGCCGTAACCCTGGCCATGACCTATGCCGAAATTCCCTATGACGTTATTTTTGATGATGAAGTGTTAAACGAAAACCTGCCTAAGTACGACTGGCTGCACCTGCACCACGAAGATTTTACGGGGCAATATGGAAAGTTTTATGCCAGCTATGCCAACATGCCTTGGTACATAGAACAACAACACGAAGCCGAAGAAACCGCCCATCGCTTTGGTTTTCAAAAAGTATCGCAGCTAAAGTTGGCCGTAGTAAAAAAAATAAAAGCATTTGTGGCCGGTGGCGGTTTTCTGTTTGCCATGTGTTCGGCCACCGATTCGTTTGACATTGCCCTGGCTGCAGAGGGAACGGACATCTGCGAATATATGTACGATGGCGATCCGGCCGACCCACAGGCGCAAGAGAAACTGAACTTTGAAAACACGCTGGCATTTACGCACTTCACCTTGTCGCGCGATCCGTACCAATACGAGTTTTCTGATATTGACAACAACGTGCAAGATCGCGGTCTGGTGCAGGCCAACGATTATTTTTCCCTTTTCCAGTTTTCTGCCAAGTGGGATCCTGTGCCTACGATGCTGACACAAAACCACGAAAAAATGATAAAAGGTTTTTATGGACAAACAACAGGCTTCAAAAAGAACCTGATTAAATCCGATGTGGTGATCATGGGCGAAACCAAATCCATCAACGAAGCCAAATACATTCACGGCATCTTGGGCAAAGGCTTCTGGACGTACTACGGTGGGCACGATCCTGAAGATTACCAACATCAGGTGGGTGAAGAGCCAACCGACCTCACGCTCCACCCCAACTCAGCAGGATACCGCCTGATATTAAATAACATCCTGTTTCCGGCAGCAAAAAAGAAAAAGCAAAAGACATAAATGCCTATGTACAAACTACGGAAACAAAATATCATTTTCTTTTTCGCTGTTCTCTTTGGTACGCTATACGCTGTTTCTTGCCAATCATCGTCAACTCAAAAAAGTAAAGTTGATTCAAAAAAAATAATTGAAAATGCTTTGGGGGCGGGCGCTGTCACTATCCTCAACGACACACAAACACTGGCACTCGCTTTTGTTGAACAAAACAGAGCTATGACCTACCTTGTCGTGCGGCTAAAAGATGGAAAAGTGATTACGAAAGATAACGTACAGGCAAGCGCCATAGGCTGGTCGGGCAGCCATCAAATAAAAATCAATATAATTCCGGGTATGGTTAAACAAGGTGCTCATCCACAAGACAACTACCGGGTTATTGATTTGAATCAATTTATAAAATAACTGTTACCAAGTAAACTATGAATAGACTGTTACTCCTCCTTTCCATTTTTTTATTTGCCTTGGTTGCTGGCATCCGGCTAAAGAAGAGCCAGGTACTTTCTTCTGTAAAAGAACACGATCAAGAAGAAAAAATGCTCGACAAGAAAGAGTTAGATGCTGATGACAAAGAGTTGGAAGAAGAGAATGAGCACATGGACGGGCCGATGGAGTTCTTAAAATATCATCAGGGTATCAGAACACGTGCCGATCAATCTGAGCCGGGCTATCCTAAAAACTATCAGTGGACAGAACTTCAAAAAGCACAACAGGCTTCGGCCAGACGATCTTCTTTATCTGCACGCACTCAATCTGGCAATGGCGTATCTGCCTTTACTGAGCGAGGCCCGGGCAATGTGCCCGGCAGAACGCGTGGCTTAATTGTTGACCCGGATGATGCCACGAATAAAACATGGTTTGCCGGCTCTGCCTCGGGGGGTATTTGGAAGACAACCGATGCCGGCACCAGTTGGCAGTGGCTAACACCCAATATTCCTAATCTGGCCACCACCACCTTGGCTATGGCTCCTTCCAATCACCAGATTATTTATGCGGGGACAGGAGAAGGTTTTGGGTTGGTAGATGGTATTACTGGCAGCGGCATCTTCCTCAGCACCAATAAGGGGAGCACATGGAATTTATTACCCAGTACTTCTGCCTTCAATAGTGTTAACAGAATCATTGTAAACCCAAACGATGCCACCAATGTACTGGCTGCAACTAACAACGGGATTTATCTTTCCACCAATCAAGGCAGTTCATGGACAAAAGTATTTACAGGTGTTGTTCAGGACTTGCGTGCTACACCTGGAAACTTTTCAATTATTTATGCGGCACAATACGGTGTCGGTGTATTAAAATCAATTGACGGTGGACAAACCTGGAATCTCAGCAATACAGGTATGTCACCCAGTGGTCGGGTTGAAATAGCAGTTTCGCCTGCTAATGCCAACAACATTATTGCCTCTGCGGAAGGAAGTTTATCGGGTGGCAATTCTGATCTTTATTTTTCTGCCAATGCAGGAAGCACGTGGTCGTTGGTGTCCATGAAGCTGAGTGGAAAAGCATTAGACTACTTGGGTACACAAGGATGGTATGACAACACGGTAGCCTTCAGTCCTTATAATCCAAACATTGTGTACATCGGTGGAATTGGTATTTACCAGATTACATTGGGCGCATCGCTGACTAGTTCAGTCTATAATTATAATCTGCAACAGATCAACACGGCAACATTTATGTCGTTAGTCAATTTTGGAGCTACGACTGCCGGTGGTGTGTTGGCTGTAGGGACTGCAGCCAACGGAGATAGTGTTGCTATTAAATTTGGCCCCGGCCTGTCACAATTAGCCCATCGGTTTTTAGTGCCTGTAGGTGCAACCTCCGGAGTGCCGGCCACCAATTATACTTATCAGGATTATGTATCTGTTCCATTCCAAGTGTGGGATTTAACTAAGAACCAACAACTGATGGTTTCCTTTCGCGACCAGAACAGAAACGGAGTCTTTGATCTGATCCCTCAAAATACCTCCAGTACAGACGCTACCCAGCAGAGCCGCGAGTATATCTATGTCAACAACGTACCTTATGCACTCACCCCCAACAGTTCTATAGCGACAGCCGGAGGGCAGCTCTATCAAGAAATGTACAATGTGTGGCCTGTGCTTGCCAGTAGTGCCACGTGGACACCCAATGCGCTGCCAATCTCCAGCCTGAAAGTATCTGTTGTTGCTACCCCTCAATATTCCAGTACAGTCAGTTCTGTTGTTGATCCATACGGAAATTACGACAGTAAAAATGCGGGGCTCGTTCATCCTGATCAGCACAACATCTACCCTATTCCGATAAACCCTTCATTGCAAACATTTCAATTATTGGCAGCTAACGATGGCGGTGTTTTTCTTTCTGGGCAATCGGCTTCGCCCGGCACCTCTCAAGGAGAATGGAAGAAAGTAGGCAACGGTTACAACACCAGTCAATTTTATGGCGCTGATAAAAAACCCGGGGCGCAGGAATATTTTGGAGGCACACAAGACAACGGGACTTCATTTACACCATCCGGCAGAGTATCTTCCGCTACCACCTCATTTACCTCGGCTATCGGGGGTGATGGGTTTGAAGTATTGTGGCACAGCCAAAACCCTAACATGATGATAGGCGGATCGCAATACAATGGTTTCGAACGCTCTACAGATGGCGGACAAACCTGGAACGATGCCATTACCGGTTTTCCCTTAAGTGGCTCCAGCCCCGACCAGAATCAATTTCCATTTATTTCAAAACTTGCTCACTCCAAGCAGGCGCCTAACATCATTTATTCAGTAGGTTCCGGTGGTGTGTGGCGATCTACCAATTTTGGTGGCAGTTGGGCGCTGACAACCATTACTTCCAACTGGGGCTTATCTTCTTTTGCTGACATAGAAGTATCGCGTGCCAACGCCAATATTGTTTGGGCCGGAGCCGGCCAAGGTACAGGCAGCAACTTATTTGTTTCTACTAACATGGGAAAAACCTTTACGGCTGTTCCTAACCCTCCCGGCAAAATACTGGGCAATCTTACGCGTATCGCTACCCACCCTACTAACCCCAACATAGCTTATGTTCTTTATTCGTTTGCCAAGACTTCTAAAATCTTGATGACCCAAAATTTAGGACAAACCTGGACAGACATCAGCGGGTTTGGTACGGGCACTACAAGTGTCAACGGCTTTCCTGATGTAGCTGTTTATTCGTTATATGTTAGACCCGACAACACCAATATTATGTGGGCAGGAACAGAGATAGGCATCGTAGAATCTTTGGATGGTGGGAACACGTGGAACTTACTCACTAGTTTTCCCAGTGTAGCCGTTTGGGATATGAAAGGTCAGGATAACGAGGTGGTGATAGCTACACATGGGCGCGGCATCTGGACGGCTGAATTATCTGTAGATCAGAATGCCAATTTTCCAGTGCCGTCCATTATCACTTCAGGCACATCACCTCAGTCGCGATTTGTTATGCAGGCAAACTTTCCTAAAAAATATGATTCAGTACAATTAGTAATTAATTCGAAGACTCTATCATTCAAGCCTTCACAATCAGGTATTTATAACATCTCCATTTCTGGTGTTCCAAGCGGAAATGTTGCTGTGCAAATGATAGGTTATGTGGGCGCTGGGCCGGTTTATGCTCCCTCCTATTCTGGATACAGACTTTCATTACAGGCATATCAAAAACAGTATTATGATTTCCTTGAGTCGGGTAATAACTTCTATCAAAGTGGGCTGACTATACAGCCTTTTGGTCCTTCTAACTCATCGCTGCAAAGCAGCCATAACTATGCCGCCAACACAGATGCCTCTGCCACTTTACTGGTGCCAATCATCGTGGCATCCTCCGGCAACACTAATCTTCTTTATCAGGATGTAGCTATCGTTACTGCTTTAGATTCTGTTTTTGTTGAAGGCACTAAAGATGGAATTACATGGAGGTCTATTGCCAACGGATATAATGCCAAGGCAAACAACACTTGGCTGACTGCACTGAACGGACTTCAGAGTGGTGACCCTACCATGCAAGTAACGGAAACCTTTAACCTTAAAAACACATTTTCATCTAACGATACGATTTTAGTTCGGTTCCGCTTGCATGCCAATGCCGAAAGAACTACTGCCTGGGGTTGGTCTGTGGATGAACTCTTTATTCAAATGCCTGTCTCAGATGTTCAGCCTGCTGCTATCAATTCGTTTGTTATATTTCCCAATCCGTCTCCTACCGGGAATTTTTATTTACAGTTTTCGCTGGCACAGAAGTCGGAAGTATCGGCTGTTGTTTGGGATATGACCGGGCAGATGGTAACTACTGCTAATTGGGGAACATTGGATGAAGGTCAGCATCAATATCCAATCAGTATAGAGGCTGCCCAACCCGGAACATACTTGGTACAGGTAAAAACTCCTCAGTCTGTCAATACATTGAAGATTGTTAAGAGTCAGTAAAGCTGTTTGTTATTCTTGTGGCTTAGCCGGAAGCACATTGGCCGAAAATGTAATCTGACTGTTTCCTGCCGAGGCATTGGAGACAATGACCACCACTTTATTTTGTCTTCCCATTTTATTGGTGCTGTCGAACTGTACGGAAATCTCTGCTTTAGTGCCGGGTGCGATGGGATCGCGCGGCCATCCTTTGGGCGTAGTACATCCGCAGGTAACCTCTACGTTAGTAATAACCAACGGCTCAGTGCCCGTATTGGTGAATTTAAAAGTGTGCTCCACCTTCGCACCTTTTACCACATCGCCAAAATCAAAATAATTTTTATCCCACGTGATGGCTGCACCCGACTGAGCAAACACTCCGCCCCACATCAGAAAAAAACAAACAGAAAAAAATAAATGCTTCATGGTCATTATTACGTTGCAAAGTTAGCGATGTTTCAATTGCAATAACGAATTTTGCGTACATCAAAATGGAAAATCAGGTACACGATTATTATGGTAACCGTTTGCGAGTACGAGCATGCGGAATAATGATTGAAGACGATAAACTTTTGTTGGTAAACCATGCCGGCTTATCGGCCGGGGCGTTTTGGGCACCACCGGGTGGAGGTGTATCTTTTGGAGAAACCGCTGAGGCTGCATTAAAACGAGAGGTGAAAGAGGAAACAGGGTTGATAGTCAATGTAGAAAGGTTTCTTTTTGCCTGCGAATTTATTCAGTTGCCTTTGCATGCCATCGAATTGTTCTTTCATATTTCGAGAGAAACTGGAACAATTATTACCGGTTCTGACCCTGAGCCGAACAGCCCGCAGCTAATCAGGGATGTCAGACTGATGAGTTGGGGCGATATTACCAAACTGCCTTCCGACCAAAAGCATGGTATCTTTAATAAAGTGCCACATCCTGCTCAAATCGCAGATTTGCACGGATATTTTATCGTATAAATGCCCGAATTGGCCGTAAAAATTTTTATACTTGCAAAGGTTAAGTATATTCAAGAAAACTGTTCCTTTTGCAAACCCCCATCACACCCTACAAGCTAATCAAACGCGTAAAAGACGACCGTCTGGAGGAAGAAAACCTTCATCAGTATGAGTTGGTCATTCAAACCGGCCCGAAAGATTTTCAGTTGGGCGTAGTAGATAGTGCCGATCAACGTTTGCTGCTGTTGGAAGATTACGCCATGACCAATGTTCAGTCGCACGCTGAGTTATTGGCGGCATTGAAAGAACTTTTTGATAGCCACGCCCTATTGAAAGCCGGGTTTTGGAAGGAAGTGAAGATAGGAATCAAGAATAACAAAATTTGTCAAGTGCCTGCCGTATTCTTTGATGAGCAAAAATCTTTGGATTACCTTAAGTTGAATGCAACTGTTGACGAATTGAAGGAGCGGGTAGCCTTTTGCCAAAATCCGGGAGCCAATGCGGTTACTGTATTTGCCGTACAAAACGATCTGTACGATTGGTTTCAAAGTATCTATCCACATGCGCCTCATGGTTTTTTTCATCAGAGTGCAGCTTTGATAGAAGGTGTGCTCCGGCAAGCCAAAGAGTCGAGCCAAGTGTTGTATCTTTATGTTGACAGGTTTAAGTTGCATATCCTATCTGCCACCACAGGCAAACTTATTTATTACAATCAGTTTCCCATCAAGCAGTTTTCCGACTATGTAAAATATATTATGCTGGTGCTGAAAGGCTTGAAGATGGATCAGCAAACAAGCGAAATTGTACTGTGGGGATACATCGGCAAGAACTCGACCCACTATGTTGAATTTATAAAATACATCCGCCATGTTGTACTTGGCGAGCGGCCTAAGCATCTTAAATTCAACTATCTGTTTGATGAAATTCAGGATCATCAATTTTTTGATCTTTATTCCATGAACCTACTGAAGAGTTGATGAAAAAAATAGCGCTTTTTCCCGGGTCATTCGACCCCTTTACACGTGGCCACGAAGACATTGTGCTGCGTGGATTGCAGTTGTTTGATGAAATCATTATTGCTATCGGTTATAACAGCGGCAAAAGCCAACGTTACTTTCCCATTGAGCTGATGATTTCAAAAATAAAAGAAACCTTTAAAGGCCAGCCCCGCATCCGTGTACAAACTTATTCGGAACTGACGGCTGAGTTTGCTAAAAAAAATGATGCCAAATATCTGCTGAGGGGCTTACGAAATACGACTGACTTTGAATACGAGAACAGTATTGCGCAAGTAAACAAACACCTTTACTCGGAACTGGAGTCTGTATTTTTAATTACCTCACCCCGCTTTGCTTCGATCAGTTCTTCCATCATACGCGAGGTGCACAAGTATGATGGCAACGTAGCCGATTTTTTGCCTTACCATCTCTAACCCTTTATTTTTTCTTTCCGGTAGAATTCTTCAAAAACAAACCGGATAGAGCGGTACGAATTTTCGAGGGCATGGTAAACTTCCTTTCGGGTCATCCACCTGATTTCTTCTATGTCTTCTTCGCGCTGCGGAGCCAGGTGTTCATCATTCACTAAAGCCATTCTATACCAGCGTGTTTTTTTGATCATCTTTTTCTTATTCATGGTATAGGTATGCCAGGTAGTACCTATCTTTTTCTCTATGCGCACTTTAATGCCACACTCCTCCTCTACTTCCCTTACGGCCGTGTCGCGATACCTTTCATCATGCTCTTTCTTTCCTTTAGGCAAATCCCATTTTTTCATCCTGTATATCATCAGGATTTTGTCTTTCTTTACCACTAAGCCACCGGCAGCCTTTATCTCTTTGTATTTTTTGCGGATATATGTTTTAACACCTTGATAGTCTTTTACCGTAACAGCCAGTGAAAGTAGGTGCATGGGCACTTTCGTATCTATTAAATCAAGTATCAGGTCTAAATCCATCACACTGGCTTCATGAATCCATACATGGTTGATCAGCTTGGCTTTTGTGATAGGCTCGGAAGCGGCATTGATTTCCGCATTAAATGTTCCATCGTCAGGCCGCTCTTTGGCCTTCAGAATTTTGACGAGGATATCGTTAACGAATAAATTCATAACTAAAGACTTACGCAAAAACACAAATTATTTTCAATCATCCAACAGGCCGGATAAGAAAAATGGAATATTTACCGATTCATTTTATCTTGCGGGATGATAAAAACCGAAGAATCTACGGCTGAGGCGATTGCCTCCAAACTACTGGAAATAAAAGCCATTAAACTAAATGTTTCGACACCTTTCACCTGGAGTTCGGGTTGGAAATCGCCCATCTACTGCGACAACCGATTGGCGCTGTCTTACCCTGAATTAAGAAACATCATCAAACAATCGCTCACCAAAGTAATCAGGCAATATTTTCCCGGTACAGAAGTAATTGCCGGTGTGGCTACAGCCGGTATTCCGCATGGTGCGCTGGTGGCCGATTTATTGCATTTGCCTTTTGTGTATGTCCGCTCGAAGCCAAAAGATCATGGCACCGGCAACCAGATTGAAGGAAAAATTGACCCCGGAAAAAAAGTAGTGCTTATTGAAGATTTGGTTTCTACCGGTGGCAGCTCTTTGAAGGCAGCGCAAGCCCTGCGCGAAGCAGGTTTTGATGTGGTGGGCATGGCAGCCATTTTCTCGTATGGCTTTGATGTAGCCGAAAAAGCTTTTGAACAGGCCGGAATAAAATTAGTTTGCCTGAGCGATTTCAGCTACCTGATATTAGAAGCTGTTTATAAAAACTATGTGAACGAAAACCAATTAGACCATCTGCGCAACTGGCGTAAAGACCCGGCCAACTGGAAATGACCGCCTCTGGTTTCTCTAATCTATACCTTATCTCGCCCCACGAAACTTCCTTTGCCCAAAAGGAAGTCAATTGCCTTCGCTATATTTCTATCTACACTTTCTTCAGATTTTAAGTGTGAGATATACCGCACTATTTCTTTTTTTAGAGAAGGCGTAAGAGCATCAAATACTTTTTTCGCTTCATTCTGTTTCTGCAAAACTTTGATCAGTTTAGGGTGAGCTTTAATCGAACGATCAGCCCGGTCGAACGAAACTAAAATCTTAACACTCTCACCAATTCGTTTGGGAGAATTTTTTAACATAGATGTATTGATATAAAGCCGCCATGCACCGCTATATTTTACCAACGTTTGCCGATAAGGTGTATCGTTAACTGATCCACAAATAGGAATCGGGCCTTTGTCTTTTTCGGCTTGTTTAAATAATGCCTTCAAAATATTATCCGGAACGTACACAAAAGGATTGATCCCTATTATGTCAAGCTTTGCCAAGAATTGAAAAGAGTGCTTAGCTGACATTTTGGTGAAGCATTATTTTCAGAGAGTCGTAAAAAAAATGCTGAGAAATAAAAAATATTCTTTGCATCTAAATACCTTCTTTCGCAACAACCAACTTTCCTTTCATTACTAAATGAATGGAGCAATAGTAATCAGCGCTTTCGGTTACGATCTTTTGCCATGACTTAGTTGTAGCCAAAGACGGAGATTGCCAGCGTTTCTTTTTTTCTTCCGTTATATCATGATCAACGATGTCGCAGTTAACCCACACTACTGTGTCGCCACGTTGCACATTGAGAATATCTGGATTAAACTTCATTTGATAGATTTTGATCAAATGGAAGTGTTGCCGGTTTACCGTACCATCGCACAAAGTAATTTCAGCTTCTTGCTTTAGTTCAACAGAAGAGTCCATAGAATGAGGATGTTCCTCGGGGCGTTCCTTCTTACTTTTTTGCGAACAAGAAAGGCTCACCAAGAGGAATAAGAATAAAAAACTATAAGAATTTACCTGGGACATCAGGTGCTTACATTCCAGTCTTTTTCTGCACCATCTCCGCATGAGACAAATGTGTTTTCAAAGCAGGCACTACGTTTTGTAGAAATTTTTTCAGCTCCGCATTTTTTGTATCGGGAATGAGCACATTCTCTACTGTTGCGATTACAGCTTTGTGGTAACTTACCTCATTGTCAATATAGGCTTTATCAAAATCTTTTGCTGATTTACTTTTCAGCATAGCCTTAGTCTTTTCAGATCCATCCAGTAACTGTCTGCTGAGCGAGTTGTCTTTAGGTGTTACATTTAATTTTCTTACCAACGCACCGGCTTGTGTCAGCACTGCCCCGTGGTCTTTGGCCATTGTTTCAGCAAACTTGATGATGTCCGGGTTTTTGGATTTTCCTTTGGCAATGGCAGCATATTCGGTATCAATTTGATTGGCTACTACCGCCACCGATGCTACTTCCGGATCGGATAATTTTGATGTCTGCGCCTGAGCAAAATTAAAAAAGCACACGCCACACACTAAGGCAATCAAATAGGTTTTTAATTTTTTCATAAATACATAAATTAAATTGTGATCACTGTAAAAGATTTTCGAAAAATAATTATTGACGGTTGTTCAATCAAGAAAAAAATAAAATTATTGTCAACAAGAGCCTCTGCCATGTACAACTACATCTCTTTCCTTAAAGCTTGTAAAGGTGAGGCGTTGATGATACTCCGCAAATTGAGCCACCCTATAAAAACGGTTACGATTATTACTCCGGCACAGATTATGCATAGTTCATAATAATTGACAGAAAAATCTATTTTAAAGAAAAACCGAGTCAGTAGCCAGCCCCCACCAAATGAAAGAACGAAGGCTGTCAGCGAACTGAAAAGCCCTAAGTAGCCATATTCAATCAGCGTGATCTTTACAATTTGTTTGGTGCGTGCGCCAAGCGTGCGGAGTAACACATTCTCTTTGCTCCGCACATACTTGCTGTTGATTACCGCTCCTGCCAGCACTATCAAGCCTGTTATCATGCTAAACAAAGCTAAGAAGCGAACGACCAAAGCAATTTTTTCAAACAGCTCATTCACCGTGCTTAATATCAAGCGTAAATCAATTAACGATACATTCGGAAAAGCCATCACTAACGCTTGCTGAAAAGCCGCAGCTTGCTGTGTGTCGTCTGTGCGGGTAGCTGCCACCCAAATTTGAGGAGCTTTTTCGAGTACACTGGCAGGAAAAACAAAAATAAAATTGGGAGGGTCTTTGGGCCAGTCCACTTTGCGAACACCGGAGATAAATGTTTTGATTAAAACACCCTGCACATCGAACACCAGCGAATCGCCTATGCCGATGCGCAAATTTTCCTGCATACGTTCTGAGATGGTGATAAAAACAGAGTCTTTTTTCCCTTTGTCGAAGTGCTGCAGTTTTCCTTTCAGCAACTCTTCCGCACCGGTACGACTGAGGCTATCACGATATGTTATTCGGTACTCGCGTGTTAGTGCCCATTCGGGAATAGAACTGGTGTCTTTTTGAATTTCTTCTACACTTTTCCCCCGCAACTCTTTCAGCCGACAGGTAATGATCGGCACAAGTTGATTCATCTTAACCTTGTGTTTGTTAATCAGAGCTACTACTCCCTCCTTCTGCCCCTGCTGTATGTCAAATAAAATTGTGTTCGACTGATTCCTGTTTCCCTTTAGTTCCACCTGATTTAACAGACTCGACTGAATGATATTCAATACAGAAATGATAAATGCACCTAATCCAATAGCTACCATCAGCATACGGGTTTGGTTGTTAGGCCTGTATAAGTTTGATAGCGCATGTCGCCAGATAAAAGTAGCACGCACAGGAAATAATTTCCGAATAAAGTATAACAACCCACCCGCTACCAGAGCCAAACAACTTAAGGCTGCCGCTATGCCCAGCGAAAAGTAGGCACCTACTAAAAAACTCTTTGTCTGGTAAGCAGCAGTAATGATTGGGAATAGAACAATCAAAATAATTGTAAATAATTTTGCTTTGGAAAAAATTTTTCCGGGCATAAAATCAGCTCTCAAAACAGATAATGGTGGCACGAACCTAACTGAAATCAGCGGTAATACCGTAAACAAAGTAGATACGACTATACCTATAAAGACACCTTCTGCTACTGCTTTCCACGAAACAAGGAAGTGCACACTTCCCGGAAGATAGCTTTTAAATAAAACCGGAATCAATTGGTGGATAAGCACACCTCCCGCTGCACCGATCAAACTTCCGATGATGCCCAGCACAAATACCTGAACGAAAAAAATATTAAACGCCTGCCACCCGGACGACCCCAGACAGCGCAACACAGCTACTTCGTCCCTCTTCTCGCGTGCATAAATGTGCACCGAACTAGCCACCCCCATGCAGCCGAGCAACAGCGCTACAAAGGCCAGTAAAGAAAAAAAACGATAGACGGATTGAAAACCTTCACCTAAATTTTCTTTTCTGCCTTCTATTGTTTCAATTTCATTTCCTAATTTTTTTGCTAATGGCTTAGCCTCTTCAAGCAACTGATTCGTCTGCTTATCCGATTTAGTTTTTAGATAGATATGATAGTTTACGCGGCTTCCAAATTGGATCAGTTCTGTTTCTGCCAACGACTTCATGGAAATATAAACGGAGGGGGCGATCGTAGCTGCCAGCGCTCCACTTCCGGGCATTTTAGTGACTACCCCGGCTACTATAAATTTTTTATTTCCCAGTTTGATGGAATCGTTAGAACTTATTTCGTACCCACGCGCCAAGGCATCGTCCAGCATCACAAAATCGCCTGACTGAATTTTTGTATAAGCATCGATTGGTTCCGTTACCATCTGGCCATAGAAAGGAAAATTTCCTTCCATACCCACTACCTGTACCAACCGCGACCGGCCGGTGTTCATAAATAATGCCATCGAGGCGAGGTCTGCATCGCGCGCCATGGTTACATTGCTACGATGAAGAAAATCCCACCAGGTTGAGTCAATTTTTTTGTTGCTGGAGATGACCATATCTGCCCCCACCAGTTCCCTTGCATTATTTTCTATTTCATCTTGCAACGAATAATTGAGCGCACTGATAGCCACCACCGCAGCTATGCCCGTAACCAACGAAGCCATAAAAAGAGAGAGTCGTGGTAAATTATGTCGTCCATCACGCCAAGCCATACGCCACACCCAGCCATCATGTAAGATGGATTTTGTTTTTCTTTTCAGTTTGATAATATATTCTATCAAGTGGTAATCTTTGGCTTGTAGTCTTCAATCAAGTGCCCGCCTTTCATGTGCAGTATGCGTTGTGTTTTCTGAGCTAACTCAGCATTGTGTGTAACCAGTACAAGCGTAGTTTTTTCCTGTTTGTTCATTTCAAAAAGTAGCTGGGCTACCTGTCCGGCATTTTCTTCATCTAAGTTGCCTGTGGGTTCATCGGCAAATAATATGCGGGGAGATGTAATAAAAGCACGGGCAATGGCAACCCGCTGTTGTTCGCCTCCTGACAGTTGTGATGGATAATGATTGAGCCGATCGGAAAGACCAACGCGGTGTAACCATTCCTTTGCCCGAGCCGACACATTTTTTTCTCCGCGCAGTTCCAGCGGCACCATTACATTTTCTAAGGCTGTCAGCGTGGCGAGAAGTTGAAAGTTCTGAAATATAAATCCGACATACTGGTTACGCAAGAACGCGCGATCGTCTTCGCTCATGACGTTCAATTTAAGGCCCATCAGCGAAACGATTCCAGCAGAAGGTACATCAAGGCCGGCACAAAGTCCCAATAATGTAGTCTTGCCGCTTCCGCTCGGCCCGATGATAGCCAGGCTGGTGCCTTCCTCTGCCTGAAAGGAAACATTTTCTAATACGGTAAGTTTTTTATTCCCTGCAGAATAAGTTTTGGTTAACTGTTCTGCTTGTAGCACTATCTCTGCCATAAAAAAAATTGAACTACAATGATCGTCAATACTTTTAAAAAAAAGTAAAAAAAATGACAGGTGGAAGCAAACCCAGTACTCAGTTTATAAAGTCATGAACAAATTGTTTGATGGCTGTACTCGTGACCGAAGTATCCCTTAGTAATGTAATGAAAGAACTCCCCACAATAGCACCTGCCCCATATTCGCAGGCCGTTAAAAATGTTGCCTTGTTAGAGATACCAAAGCCGATGAGAAAAGGTTTTTTTAATTGAAGTTGTTTCAGTTTTTTAAAGTATGATTCTTGTTCGGAAGAAAAACCATTTCTGGCTCCGGTGGTGCTGGAAGCCGACACGGCATAAATAAACCCGTTGGTCAGTGAATCAATTTGGCGGATTCGCTCTTCGGAAGTAGTGGGCGAAATAAGAAAGATGTTAAATAAATTATTTTGCTCGAATAATGATTTGTATTCTGTTTCGTACTCGCGCAGTGGAAGATCGGGCAAGATCAGCCCGTCCACCCCTGCCTGCCGTGCGTCAGTACAAAATTTTTCTATTCCATATTGTAATACCGGATTAAGGTAGCCCATCAAGAGGATCGGTAGATTAACAGTCTTTCTGATTTCTCGGATCTGCTCCAGCAATAGCTTTACGTTCATGCCATTGTCGAGTGCTACTTTATTGCTCTGCTGAATAACAGGGCCGTCTGCTACCGGATCGGAAAATGGAATGCCGATTTCGATCATGTCTGCTCCTGCTTTTTCTAATTCCTGGGCAATGGCAACCGTGTCATCCCGTTGAGGAAATCCGGCTGTATAAAAAACAGATAATATCTTCCCTCTATTTTGCTGAAATAATTTATTGATGCGATTCATGTGGTAATGTGTTGATGTGTTGATGTAGGCGATGTATCTAACTCAAAAAACTTTTCGCTTTAAACTTTAGACTTTTCACTTTAAACTTCCCTCAATACCTCCCCCACTTTATATACGTTTCTAAATCTTTATCTCCACGACCTGACAGGTTAACAACTACGATGTCTTCATCGCTCAGGTCTAATTGGCTTAGAGCAGCTACGGCATGGGCACTTTCAATAGCCGGAATAATACCTTCCATTCTACTCAGTTCTATGCCCGCGTTCATCGCTTGCTCATCGGTTACGTTTAAAAATTGTACACGCCCCGTATCGAACAAATGGGCATGCAACGGGCCTATGCCGGGATAATCGAGGCCAGCAGAAATGGAATATGGTTCGATGACCTGACCATCATCCGTTTGCATCAGCAGCGATTTGCTGCCGTGCAAAATTCCTATTCTGCCTAATGCGGTGGTAGCTGCCGACTCAGGCGTGTCCACTCCTTTTCCTGCAGCTTCTACACCGATAAGTTGCACATGCTCGTCATGCAGAAAGTGATAGTAAGCACCGGCTGCGTTGCTGCCACCTCCTACGCAGGCAACGACATAGTCAGGATAAGGATTTCCTGTTTCGCGCTGTAATTGTTTTTTTATCTCTGCGCTGATCACAGACTGAAAGCGTGCTACCATATCTGGATACGGATGTGGCCCCACTACCGACCCGATGATATAATGTGTATCAGTGGGATGGTTAATCCAATGGCGCATGGCCTCATTAGTTGCATCTTTTAGTGTCATGTTACCGGAAGTGGCCGCCTCGACACGTGCACCCAAAATACGCATACGCTCTACATTGGGACGTTGTCTTTCCATGTCGAGTTTGCCCATGTACACGATACACTCCATGCCCATCAAAGCACATACGGTAGCCGTAGCCACTCCGTGTTGACCTGCCCCGGTTTCAGCAATTATTTTTTGCTTGCCCAACCGCTTAGCCAATAATATTTGCCCGATGGTGTTGTTAATTTTATGAGCCCCTGTATGACAAAGGTCTTCGCGTTTGAGATAAATTTTTGCTTTGTATTTTTCTGATAGCCGAGAAGCAAAAAAAAGTGGTGTGGGTCTGCCTACATAATTTTGCAATAAAGAATCAAATTCATTTTTAAAATTCTGCGATTCAATAATGGATAAGTAGTTGCTCCGCAACTCTTCTACATTAGGATATAACATCTCTGGGATAAATGCGCCACCGAATTTTCCGTAGTAGCCGTTTTGATCAACTGTGTATTTCATACGAGTGGGTTGTGAGTTGAAAGTTATGAGTGTTAAATGTTGCGTAGTTTGGTTTGTATTGATTGGATTGCTTCTATATCTTTCAGAGCCGGCTCAATCTCCACACCACTGTTCAGGTCAATGGCAAAAAATTGAGGTAAGTTTACTGCTTTAATGTCAGACAAATTTTTTTTTGAGATTCCTCCACTCAAAAAGAAGGGAACAATCTCCTGATACTTCTTCATCAAGTTCCAATCGAATTTTTTTCCCGATCCGCCATAGTCAGGGCTCTTTGTATCAAAGAGGAAAAAATCCACAAACGGAACGAAGGGTTTGGTTTCAGCAAAATCAAAATGTTCATCTACCGGGAAGGCTTTGATCACACCCACTTTAGATTTTAATTTCTTACATTCTACAGCCCGCTCATTACCATGCAATTGCACAAAATCAAGTTGGTGAATTGATACCTTCTCTAAAACCGATTCTATCGGCTCATTTACAAAGACCCCTACCCTTTTTGTTGGTTTCGGAAAACTGTTTGGAATAGTAAAGTCATTTCCGACAAAACGTTTTGATTTTTCATAAAAGATAAAGCCCATAAAATCAGGTTGAAGCGCAGCCACCGCTGAAATGTTTTCATGTTGGCGCATACCACATATTTTGAGTTTTATGTTCACGATAGTGATTTGAGTTTTGTTATAAATTCGGCAGCTGCTACCTCCGGCCTACTTTCTTTCATGAAATTTTCGCCTATCAAAAAGCCTTCAAAACCATATTTTTTTAGTTCAACGATTGTTTCGGGCTTGCTGATTCCACTCTCCGAAATTTTTATGATTTCAGAAGGAATGAATGATGAAAGTTTTTTAGAGAGGTCGGTATTTACTTCAAAAGTTTTTAAATCTCTGTTATTAACACCTATCAAATCAACGTGAGAAAAAAAAGAAGGATCTAACTCCTGATGAGAATGCACCTCCAGTAAAACTTCTAAACCCAAGCTATGGGCAAAATCAGAAAGTAATATTATTTGTTTGGGTTGCAGAATAGCGGCAATTAACAAAATAGCATCTGCCCCGATGGCCTTCGCTTCGATGAGCTGGTATTCGTCAATCGTAAAATCTTTTCTGAGTATCGGACAAAAATTTAATTTCCTGGCAGTCAGTAAATCAGCATTGCTGCCTCCAAAAAAATTAGAGTCAGTCAAAATGGATAACGCGCTGGCTCCGGCTTGCACATAACCAGAGGTGACAGTCTCAACCGTAGCTTGTGCATGAATAATGCCTTTAGATGGCGACTGACGTTTAAACTCTGTAATGATGCCAGATTTATTTTTATCCTGTAAGCTTTTTTTCAATGACTGTGTTGGCGCAGAAAAATAAACACTCTGCTCCAGTTGCTTCACTGGCACTTGGCTCCATCGCTCAGCCACTTCTAGCTTTTTTTGGGCAACAATTTTTTCGAGAATATTCATGCTATCCGTTTACTAATTTTTTAAATGACTGCAATGCCTTGCCCGACTCTAACGATTCTTGTGCTTGTGCTAATGCCGCAAACAAATCGTTAGGTTGATGGGCGCAATAGAGTGCCATACCGGCATTGGCAATGACTGCTGAGTTTTGTTCTGCTGTTCCTTTCCCTTCCAATACATTCATAAAAATTTTGGCAGTCTCTTCCATGTTCGCCCCTCCTTTCAGATCAGACGACCGGAGGCGAGGTAAATTCAAATCCTCAGGCTCCATCAATATTTCACCTGATGGGGAAAAGCATTTGAAAGAGCTTGTTAACGAAATTTCATCAAAGCCATCAGTCGAGTGTAATATCAAAAATTTTTTATCGCTGCGTTTATAAAGATAACCATACTGGCGTGCTAACTCTAAGCTGAATACACCTACTAATTGCCGTGTGGGAAAAGCGGGGTTTACCATCGGCCCGAGCATATTAAAAAATGTTTTCACACCTAATTCTTTTCTGATAGGAGCTACATTCTTCATGGCCGGATGAAACAATGGGGCGTGCATAAAACAGATATTAGCGCGATCTAAACAACGATGCAACTCATCGGAGTCGTTCGTAAACTTGTAACCGAAATATTCAAGGATATTGGACGAGCCTGAGAACGAAGACACACCATAGTTGCCATGTTTGGCCACCGGCTGGCCGGCAGCTGCCACCACAAAAGAGCTGAGTGTGGAAATATTAAACGTATTTTTCGCATCTCCACCTGTTCCACACAAGTCCATGACGGGTTCATCAAATTTTATGGGAATACACAACTCGAGCATGGCATCGCGAAAGCCTTCCAGTTCATCTACGGTAATGCCGCGCATCATATAGACGGTCATGAACGCAGAAATCTGGCTGGCGTTTACTTTGCCAGAGGCCAGTTCAACCAGCACACGTTTAGCTGTATCTTTTGTCAGCGCTCGATGGTCAATCAATTCATTCAGTATTTCTTTCATTTAATAAATCGTTGTAGTCTTACTTATCCTTCAACCAGTTTTCTATCATCTTCGGCCCTTCCGTTGTCATCACCGACTCGGGATGAAACTGCAGTCCTTTTACATCATGTTTTATGTGGCTGATGCCGAGTACTAAACCATCATCGTTGGTAGCCGTTACTTTCAAATCTCCCGGAATGCTTTCCGGCACAACTGCCCATGAGTGATAATGTGTACAATAAAATGTTTTGGAAACTCCGGTAAAAAGCCTTTCATTCTCATCTTTCACTTTACCTATGGATGTAACTCCGTGCAACACATGAGGAATATTAAACAATTGTGCACCATATACTTCAGCGATTCCCTGATGCCCCAAACAAATGCCGAGAATACTTTTGGTCGCTCCGTATTCTTTGATTAGTGGCAGCATGATGCCTGCCTCAGACGGGATGCCCGGGCCGGGCGACAGTAAAATTTTATCGTAACGGCTCACTTCTTCAACTGCGATTTTATCATTTCTGAAAATATCAGGATGATGCCCCAATGAACGGATGATGTGCACCAAGTTGTATGTAAATGAATCGTAATTATCGAGAACTAATATTTTCATCAGCTATAAGAATTAAATTGTTTCGGCCAGTTTGATTGCCTTGCGCAAGGCTTCCAGTTTATTGTTTACTTCCTGTAATTCATTTTGGTTATTTGATTTCGACACGATGCCGGCACCGGCCTGATAGGTTAGCTTATTGTTTTTACTCAGAAAGGTGCGGATCATAATGGCCTGATTTAGCGAGCCATCAAAACTGAGTAGCCCGATAGCGCCACCATAAAAACTGCGGTTTACATTTTCGTATCGGTTGATCAAATTCATGGCCATCACTTTCGGTGCGCCTGATAACGTGCCGGCCGGAAATGTATCTGCCAATAACTGAACACCTGATGATTGCCTATTTAGTTTTCCTGAAACTTTTGAAACCAGATGAATGACATGCGAATAGAATTGAATTTCTTTAAACACTTCTACCTTCACCTCCGCAGCACTGCGGCTCATGTCGTTGCGGGCCAGGTCAACCAGCATGACATGTTCGGCATTTTCTTTTTCATCGGCCGATAGTTTTTCGGCCAGGGATGCATCTTCCTTATCGTTGCCACTGCGCCTGAAAGTTCCGGCAATCGGGTAAATGTAAGCGTGGTTATTCTTTACCTGCAATTGTGCTTCGGGTGAAGAACCAAACAACTTAAAGTTTCCAAAATCAAAATAAAAAAGATAAGGAGATGGATTAATCGAGCGCAAGGCTCGGTAAACATTAAATTCATCGCCCTGAAAGCTGTTGACAAATCTGCGCGACAGCACGATCTGAAAAACATCGCCCCGGTAACAATGTTGTTTTCCTTTTTCAGCCAAATCTAAAAATTCGGCATCGGTATAATTGGTTGTTTCGGTTCCTTCCGATTGAAAACGAAAAGTAGAAAACCGGTTGCTAAAAATAATTTGTTCAATGCGTCCAAGCGTTTCGGGTTGATCGCCATACACAAACTCGTGCAGCCGTAAGTCATTATGGAAATGATCTACTACAATAACATACCGAAACAGTTTATACACCATATCGGGTATGTCTGATTTGCTATTGTCAATTTTAACATCTTCAAAATAGCGTACGGCATCAAATGAAGTATATCCAAACAAGCCCAGCGACCGGAAACGCTCGTCAGCAGTATGCAGATCAAATAAGTTTTTAAAATCTTCAAGCCGCTTGGCCAAATCCTTATCTGCCGGAATAATTTGCTGTTTGCTTACAGTTCCGTCCGGCAGCCGTTGCATTACTACATTATTTAGTACAGTAAACGAGGCGATCGGCTCGCAGCAGATAAGTGACAAACTGTTTTCGTTGCCGTGGTAGTCGGAGCTTTCCAATAAAATGCTGGCCGCAAACACATCGCGCAGCTTTAAGTAGATGTTGACGGGCGTGAGCGTATCAGCCAACATCTTTTTATAGTAAGTATGTAATTGATATTTCATTTGTAGTTCATTATTAATTAAAACAGAAAGCCCGCTCGGGTTGACCGGGCGGGCTTTGATATATTGTGTAATCAATTATTAACAATACAAAGAACGACACCGATCATTAATTGATCTGTGCCACCACCATGCATTGATTGTAAACTGATACATCTTAGTCTTCTTTTTTCTTAACTGTTTTTTTGGCTTTCGGTTTTTCACCGGCAGCTACGGCAGCAGGTTTTTTGCTGGCAGCCCTTTTTAATTGAGCCTTAATCTTTTTGCGATTGCGCGAGTTGCCGTAAGAGCCAAGCCTACGTTTTCCTTGTTTAGATTTTTTATCTCCTCTTCCCATGTATTAAAATTTGTGAGGGCAATAATAAGGATGATTTACGAAACGGCAAAAAGCTATTTCAAAATTTATGGTTATCCATCCCATGCCGGGTAGATTATCTGCCTTTTGATTCCTACTTTTAGGGCACTTTTATTTCTGTCATGAAACTTACCGTAGTTCTCTGGGTTGTCTGTGTTGGCACTGCCTATACACAAACAAAAACTTACGATACGCTCCCCAACCTGCCCGAACACTATACACAACGTTATCAACTCTTTCAAAAAGAACGTATGGTGAAGGGTAACATCATCATGCTCGGCAACAGCATTACCGAGGGCGGTAATTGGAAAAAATTATTAAACGACACATCCGTTCTTAACCGGGGCATTTCCGGAGATGTAACGTTTGGTGTCCTCCACCGCTTACCGGATGTTACCGAACGCAAGCCCTCTAAAGTTTTTCTATTGATCGGCATTAACGACCTGTCGCGCAACACACCGGATGAAGTGGTGATTGAAAACATTTTTAACATTGTCATTCAAATTCATGGGCGCTCGCCCCAAACACAGGTTTACGTGCAATCTATTTTACCAACGAATGAAATTTTTAAAAATTTTTTAAAAGAGTTTAAAGGCAAGGCCGAATCAGTTATAACCATCAACAGCCAACTAAGAAAATACGCTTCGAAGCTGCGCTATACCTATATTGACTTGCACAGCACCTTTACAGACAATGAAGGGCGGATGAACGCCCTCTACTCTACCGATGGGTTGCACCTCAACGCTAAAGGTTATGAACACTGGGTTGATTTTTTGAAGAAAGAAAAATATTTATGATTGTATGAAGTTTTTGATAGCCTTTCTCTTCCTGTTTATTTCGGTCATATCTTTTTCACAATTCAAAAATATTAAGATAGCCGAGCAAGCTGATGGGCTCTATCCGCCTGTGGAACCCTCTATCGCCATTAATAAATCTAATCCAAAAAATATTGTTGCCGGAATCGTACTCAACCGGGTAGCGACATCGCAAGACGGTGGTGCAACCTGGAATACAACTGAACTGAAATCTCCTTTCGGAGTGTATGGCGACCCGGCCTTGATTTCTAACCACAAAGGATCTTTGTTTTATTTCCATCTCTCAGACCCCTCCGGCAAAGGCAATACCGATGAGGCCTGGCTCGACCGTATTGTTTGCCAGCGCTCGGATGATGAAGGGCAGACTTGGACGGATGGCGTTTCTATTGGCTACAATCCTCCCAAAGACCAGGATAAAGCTTGGCCGGCAGTACATCCTAAAAAACATTTTATGTGCGTTACCTGGACACAATTTGATAAGTACGGAAGCACCGATCCGGAGTGTCAGTCAAAGATTATGTTCAGTAAATCGCTGAACGGCACAAACTGGTCGAAGCCAACGGTAATCAGCCAAACTGCGGGCGATTGCCTCGATAAAGACAGCACGGCCGAGGGCGCTGTGCCCGTGATCAGCAGCGATGGAAAAATTTATGTGGCCTGGGCCAATCGGGGGAATATTTATTTTGATCGTTCGTACGATGGGGGCAACACGTGGCTGGATAATGATTTGGTCATTGCCAAACAAGAGGGCGGATGGAACCTCACCATCCCCGGCATAGACCGCAGCAATGGGCTTCCCGTGTTGGCATACGATAACAGCGAAGGCCATTTTAAAGGAACGATGTATATGGTTTGGGCTGATCAAAAAAATGGTGCTGACAATACAGATATCTGGCTGATCCGCTCGCGCAACCGGGGCGACTATTGGGGCAACCCGCAGAAAATAAATCAAGATACCGTGCGGGCTCACCAGTTTTTTCCGTGGGTTACCGTTGACCAGACGAATGGCAATGTGTACATCTTGTATTATGACCGAAGAGACCATACCGATAACCAAACGGATGTTTACCTCTCCTACTCAACCGATGGTGGGAATCATTTTAAGGAAGTGAAAATCAGCGAGGATTCCTTTACGCCTGATGCAGGCCATTTCTTTGGCGACTATCTGAACATTGATGCTCATGCCGGACTGATAGCACCCATCTGGACACGTATGGACAATGGCCGCACCAGTATATGGACATCCATTATCCGTGCTGACGAACTGAAAAAATGAAGTTGTCTGCACGTTTTGCCGTCAACGTATTTTTTTTTCTAAACGGCTTTGTGCATGCCAACTATTTTTCGCGGCTGCCGCGCATTCAAGATTTATTTTCTATTGACAATGGTGTTATTGGGCTGTTGTTACTTTCTTCATCTTTAGGTGCGCTGCTCGCCATGCCATTTACGGGCTGGCTGATCATACGTAATGGCAGCCGCCAAATTACCACAGTAGGCATGTTGTTTTATTGTACTTCCATTCCCTGCATTCCTTTGATGCCTGCACTTGAGGGACTGATCGTTTTATTTTTCTTGCTGGGCATTTCATCGGGCATGCTGGATGTTGCCATGAACTCGCAGGCGGTGATGGTTGAAAAAAAATTACAAAAACCGATCATGACTTCCTTTCATGCGCTCTTCAGCATCGGCATGGCGAGCGGAGCCTTTGCCGGGTCGCTCTTCACACAATTAGGCTTGAGTTTGTTTGCCCACTTTGGTTTCATTGCTGTTCTCAGTATAACTGCTACCTTATTGGTACGCTCTATTCTTATTGATGATAAACCCGAAAGCAAGAGCACACACGAACCGGCCTTCCGGTTGCCTAACATAGCCATGGTGAGTGTTGGGGTAATAGCTTTTTGTTCTATGCTCGGAGAGGGTGCCATGGCTGACTGGAGCACTAACTATATGGAGAACATAGCCCATGCGGGAAAATCGCTCGCCCCTATCGGGTTGTCTTCATTTGCATTGGCGATGACACTGGGGCGCATCGTAGGCGACAGGGCGCGTATCCGTTTGGGCGACCGCACGCTCATGATCGCCTGCGGAATAATTGCCACAATAGGTATTTTCATTGCTATCATTTTTACTCATCCGTTTGCTGTTATTGGTGGTCTGTTTGTAGTAGGCATTGGCCTGTCGGCTATTGTTCCGATATGTTACAGCATGGCAGGACACACACGCGATCTGCCACCTGGCGTAGGCTTGGCTATGGTAACAACGGTGGGTTACTCGGGTTTTTTATTTGGCCCTCCGCTCATAGGTTTTTTGGCGCAATGGCAAAATCTGCGCGTAGCGCTGGGGCTGCCGGCTTTCCTTTTTATTGTGATGACGTTGCTATCGTATGGGAGAAAAAAATAATCGCTTCATGCCGGCCTGAATTAACTTGATATATCTGTTTGCTAATTTATTTCTAATTTTATTCTAACTGAAGTTTAATACATCCGTATCAACTTGTGGTTTTGTAAGTAAACAGCATGAATTTTCTTTTAATCGAAGACGAAGTCAGTGTTTCAAATTTTATAAAAAAGGGATTTGAAAGTGAAGGCTACCAGATAGATGTGGCGTTTGACGGCACCATTGGCAGCAGCCTTTTTGCAAAGAAAGATTACAACCTTATCATATTAGATGTAAACCTACCCGGCATCAATGGCTTTGAGTTGTGCGCCAAGTTTAAAAAAGAACGCCCCTTTACTCCGATTATTTTTCTTACTGCTTTAGATGCACTCGATGACAAAGTAAGCGGATTTGAATCAGGCGCAGACGATTATCTGGTGAAGCCGTTTGAGTTTCAAGAATTATTGTTGCGAGCCAAGGCACTCATTCGCAGATCGGGCGCCAAGGTTATGACAGAAAAAAAAATTAAACTGGCCGACCTGGAGGTAGAAACACAAGGTAAAGTTGTAACAAGGGGTGGCAAGCGAATAAATCTGACAGCGCGCGAGTTTTCTCTGCTGGAGTACCTGATGATTCACAAAGGCCGCGTGGTAAGCCGCGTAGATATAGCCGAGCAAGTATGGGATCTCGATTTTGATACCTCCACCAATGTAATTGATGTCTATATTAATTATCTTAGAAAAAAAATTGATAAGGGATTTGAGCCTAAATTGTTGCACACCGTAGTAGGTATGGGGTACATCATGCGTGAAGAATAACTCATGTTAATCAAACATAAAATAATTCTGGCTTTTATTCTTTTCTCCGGAATTCTGCTCACACTTTTCTCTGTTTACATCTACGTAGTCTCAGCTACCACGCTGCGCACTTCGTTTATGGAAAGAATAAAAAATAAAGCCTTAGCTACCAAAGAGATTTATGAACTAAATGATAAAATAGCTGAAAAGATAATCATCAGCATTCCCGAGCAATCTGAATATGTTTTTGATGAAAACAACAAACTGATTTTTTCCATCAATGATTTAAAAGATTTTGTTTTTAAGCCTGATTTCTTTACCCAAGCGGAGACAAAAAAGGAAATATATTTTAACTACATAAACAAAGCAACCGATAAGAAAGATGGTTTTGCTACCGTGATCTATAAAAATAAATTAAAACGAACGATTGTGATCACAGCATATAACAAAGCGGGCATTGAAACGATCACCGCTTTGGCATTTAATCTAATCGTGGGCAATTTAATTTTTTTGATAGCGGGAGGAGTTGCCGCCTATGCTTTTCTATTTCGCACATTCCGCCCCGTTAACGATTTGGTGTCGCAGGCCGAGTCGGTGCAGGGCCATGATCTTAATTTCCGGTTAACGTATGCAAACCCCAAGGACGAAATCGGTATTGTGGCATCCTCATTCAACAAAGCATTGAGCAGAATCCAAGTCTTGGTGGAATCTCAAAAATCATTTATCTCCTATGCTTCGCACGAGCTGCGCACCCCTTTGGCAGCCATCAATGGTATCATTGATACTTCGCTTAATTATGACAACGACCATGAGGCTGCCCGCCAAAGTTTAATGGCGGCAAAAAAAGAAATCCAAAAAGCAACCAATCTGGTAAATAATCTATTGCAGTTGGCCAAAATTGATTCTTCCAACTCACTGGCAAAAGCTACACCGGTCAATATTGTAGATGTGCTGCTCGATACCATCAGTTTATTTAAAATAAAAATACCCGAACAACAATTTACATTCGATATAGCAGGCGGCCATAACAACGAAACTGACATTGAAGTGATCGGCCATGACCAACTTCTTAAAACAGCTTTTGTAAACCTGATAGACAATGCCTCGAAATATTCGCATCAGCAAAAAATTGATATCCACCTGGTTGTTGACAAGCAACGGGAAATTAAGGTACAGATTATAGACCGCGGCATAGGCATACCCGAAGAAGAAAGGCAACGGGTTTTTGAGCCTTTCCATCGAGCCAAAAATGCACATACGACAGATGGTTTTGGTATCGGCCTGGCCTTAACCAAAAAGATATTCACTTTACATGGAGGTAATTTGAAACTCGAACCAAATCAATTTTCTGGTATTACAGCCCATGTTTTGCTGCCTGTCAGCAAATAATTGCGATTAGAACCTTTTAACATCATTCTAATGATTCTCTAATTAGGCACACGTTTATTTGTTACATAAACAAAAATAATGTGATGACCTACCGTATTATTTTTATACTCTTTATTTGCACCTCCCAATATTGTTTTAGCCAGGAAAATAAAGAAACACAACTGATTGATTTAAAATCAGCACTGTCTATCGCTCACGACAACTATCCGTCCATCCGGAGGAAGTTGGCTGAAAAGGAAGCTGCCCATTATGCAGAAAGTGCTACCAAAACAAATTACTTGCCCAGCGTTATACTGCAGAGCCAAATCGTAAACGGAACTTCTAATCAGGTAAGGGGTCCGTTTTTCCCTAATGAAGGTATGGCGATACCCATTTCGGCAGGTCTTAAAACCAATGGCTACACGGCCACCTCTACATGGGGTAGTTACGCTACGGGCTTTGTTCGCTGGAACGTGTACAACTTCGGTAAAGTAAAAGCCAGCGTAGATGTGGCCAAAGCAGGAAGTGTCAGCGCACAGGCCGATTACGATAACGAGGTGTTTCAGCAGCAGATAAAAGTGGGCGATGCCTATTTAATTGCATTAACAGCAAAAAATATTGCCAACAGCCAGCGTGTCAATTTAGATCGGGTAGGCAAGTTAAAGGAAGTAATTACGGCTTACGCCAAGTCGGGTCTGAAGGCCGGTGTAGATAGCTCTTTAGTGAAAGCAGAATATGCCAAGGCTCTTTTATTGTACTTAGAATCAAAACGCACGGCAACCGATCAGGTGATCTTCTTAAAAGAAGAAATGGGATTAAAAGTGGATCAGTCTATTCTGCTCGATACCATTAACTATAACACACGGCTGCCCAATGCCATCCAAACTAATTCTGATTACTCTAATAACCCGAGGCTGCTCTATCTGAAAAGCATCGTAGATGTCAATCAGGCGAAAGTAAAAGAAATAGGAAAACGCGAACTGCCTGCCATATCATTATTGGGCGCCAGTTGGACACGCGGGTCGGGCATACAAGATAAAACGGCTCCCAACGGAGACTTTATCTATAACACATCATTCAGTAGTGGTGTTGCCTTCCGTCCTTTCCTCGACTGGTTTGTGGGCGTTAGCACCATCTGGAATATTACGAACAGCTACCGCAACTCACGCGAAGCGAAAGCCCAACGCCAGGTAACAGCCATGGCACAAGAGCAGTATAATGAAGAAACTTTAAAAACAGAAGGCGAAGTAGAACGTGCCCGTGTCAGGTACAACGTGGCATTAGAGGTAGCACGGCAAGCACCAGTTCAACTGGAAGCAGCGCAAGATGCTTACCTGCAAGCTCAGGCGCGGTACAATGCAGGGATGGCAACTATACTGGAACTGACCCAAACTTTTACGGTACTGAACCGGGCTGAGGTTGACTTGGCCATCGCACAAGGTAATGTGTGGAGAGCTGTTAACCTGTATGCTGCCGCCACCGGCAATCTCGATGTCTTTACCAGTAACCTGAAATAAAACTATGATCCCCGCAGCGCTACGGAACCCGATTACAGTAATCGTTATCATTTTAGGGATCGTTATCTTCTCTATTCTGGCGCTGGTATCTATTCCGGTAGATATTTTTCCTAAACTCAATCTTCCTACTATTTATATCGCACAGCCTTATGGCGGTATGGCCCCCGATCAGATGGAGGGGTTTATTGCCACCCGTTATCAAAACCAACTACTGTATGTAACAGGTATTAAAGATATTGAAGTGAAGAATGTGCAAGGCTTGTGTTTGGTGAAGTGTACTTTTTATGAGAACGTAAACATGGCACAGGTATCCGGGGAGGTGGCCAATCAGGTGAACCGAGTGATGAGCTATATGCCCCCCGGAACTGTGCCGCCCACCGTTGTGCGCTTCGATGCCTCGAGTTTGCCGGTAGGTCAGTTGGTATTTAGCTCGAAGAAAGCAGGGCTAAACGAAATGCAGGATTTAGCATCCACCCTCATTCGCCCCATGTTTTCGCAAATACCGGGTGCCTCTGCCCCGCCTCCTTTTGGTGGAAATGAAAGAACGATTGTGGTGAAAGTAAACCCGGAACTGATGGCCGGCTACCAACTTACACCCGATGATATTGTGCAAGCAGTAGTTGATAATAACCAGATCAGCCCGGCAGGAAATGTACGCATCGGTAATCTGACGGTAATGACACCCAATAACACCGTAGTAAAAAATCCTGAAGGGTTTCTGGATATTCCGCTTCTCAAAAAAGCAGGCCCCACTGTTTTTCTCCGCGATGTGGCTACCGTGGAAGATGCTGCCGATGTTACCGTTGGCTTTGCGCTTGTTAACGGCAAACGCTCTGTTTACATACCCGTAACTAAAACAGCCGATGCCTCTACCATGGATGTAGTCAATGCACTTAAAAAGAAATTGCCGGAAATGCAGGCGCTCCTCCCCGATTACGTACAACTAAAATATGAATTTGATCAGTCGGTTTATGTGGTACAAGCTGTAAAGAGTTTGGCAACCGAAGGAATTTTGGGAGCCCTGCTCACAGGCTTAATGATTTTTCTTTTTTTGAAAGACATCCGCGGCTCTGCCATTGTTGTCATCAATATTCCCATCGCCATTTTGGCTGCTGTGCTCTTATTGAGTCTAACAGGGCAGACCATCAACATCATGACGTTGAGCGGACTGGCTCTGGCTGTGGGCATTTTGGTGGATGAAGCTACCGTGTCTATCGAAAATATCCATCAGCATTTAGAAATGGGTAAGACGAAAGCACGCGCGGTAATAGATGCCTCGCAGGAAATTTCATTTGCCAAACTATTGATTTTGGTTTGCATCCTCTCTGTATTTGCTCCGGCCTTTTTAATGAATGGCGTACCGAAAGGAATGTTCCTTCCGCTTTCTTTGGCGGTGGGCTTCTCGATGATTGCTTCCTTCTTACAATCGCAAACTTTTGTGCCGGTGATGGCCAACTGGTGGATGAAGTATTTGCCATCTCACCAACATGGAGGCGAAAACCACACACATCAGTCAGAAAATAATCACGGGCAGGGCACACTACACCATCATCCGGTTACGGGCTTCGAAAAATTTAAGCTCCGTTACTTAGATGTGCTCGATAAAATGATGGCTAACAAAATGAAATCAATTGTCATTTATTTAGCTGTGTGTTTCGTTATTATCGGAGTTGGGTTTGTTCTTATCGGCAAAGATATTATGCCAAAAATAGAACACTCGCGACAGTTTCAGGTACGGGTGATTGGCCCGGAAGGTTTGCGCATCGAGCGAACGGAAGAAGCCGTGCAGGAAACTATCCGGCAGATACAAGACATTGTAGGCGCTAAAAATATTTCTATTACCTCTGCCTTTGTAGGCATGACACCCTCCAGTTATGGCACCAATACGTTATACATCTTTAACAGCGGCCCTCACGAGGCTATCTTACAAGTAAACCTGAGCGAAGAATACAGTGTACGATCCATTGATGATTTAAAAGATAAAATCCGCGAACGGGTAAAAAAATATTTGCCTGCTATGCGCATTTCTTTTGAACCTATTGAATTGACTGATAAAATTATGAGCCAAGGAGCCAACACACCTATCGAAATCATGGTGGCCTCCAAAAACCTGAACGAAGCACATGCACATGCCAGTAAAATAAAAGCGGGACTGGAAAAAATTCCTTTTCTGCGCGATGTGCGCATCAACCAGCCTCTCTCTTACCCGGCCTCCATTATCAGCATAGACCGCGAGAAAGCAGCCCAGTTTTCGCTCACCGCCAATGAAATATCTAAATCGCTGGTAGCCGCAACATCCAGTAGCCGTTTTACTGCCAAAAATTTGTGGCTCGATACAAAAAAGGGATTTGCCTATCAGGTGCAGGTACAGGTACCGGAGTACCAGATGAAATCAAACTTGGACATTGAAAATATTCCGCTCGTGCAAGGACAGATGCGCCCCACCGTTGGCGATGTGGCCGACATCAGCTCAAAAGAAATACCGGCACAGTACGATCGTGTTGGCCCCCGAAGAATTGTAACCGTATCTGCCAATCTGAATAAAAAAGATTTGGGCGCTGCCAACCAAGCTGTGAGCGAAGTCATAAAAAATGTGGGCGAACCACCCAAAGGAACGGTGATTGAATTGCGTGGCTTAGCTAAATTACTAGAAGATACCCTAAGCAGTTTACAATCAGGTTTATTGTTAGCCATTGTCGTTATCTTCCTTTTGTTGTCTGCCAACTACCAGTCGTTTAAAGTTGCTTTTGTTGTGCTCGTTACCGTGCCGGCTGTATTAGCAGGCTCTTTAATGATACTACTGTTTACCGGTGGAACATTGAACCTGCAATCCTACATGGGTATCATTATGTCTGTGGGTGTGTCGGTGGCCAATGCAGTTTTACTTGTTACCAATGCCGAATACCTGCGCATCAAACATGGCGATGCTACAAAAGCCGCCCGTGTTTCGGGTGCCGTGCGCCTTCGCCCGATACTGATGACATCCATCGCCATGGTAGCCGGCATGGTGCCCATGGCCAGTGGGTTAAGCGAAAGTGGCGAGCAAGCCTCTCCGCTTGGTCGTGCGGTAATAGGCGGGCTGGTTGCTTCCACATTCGCTGCTTTACTTATTCTTCCGGTTGTCTTTGCTGTGGTGCAGGGCAAAACATCATTGCAGTCTGTATCGCTCGACCCGGAAGACAAGGAGAGCAAATTTTTTGACGGCAAAATAAATTCAGACTATTAACTATTTTAAAATAAAGTAGAATGATCCCCTCAGCGCTTCGCAAACCCATCTCTGTCATCGTGGTCATCCTCGGTGTGGTGGTGTTTTCTGTTCTTGCGTTATTAAAAATACCGGTAGATATTTTCCCGCGATTAAATCTACCCACTATTTACATCGCACAGCCTTATGGTGGTATGGCGCCCGATCAGATGGAAGGTTTTATTGCTACCCGCTATCAAAACCAGTTGTTGTATGTTACAGGTATCAAAGACATTGAAGTAAAAAATGTGCAGGGCTTATGTCTGGTGAAATGTACTTTCTACGAAGATGTAAACATGGCGCAGGTGTCCGGTGAGGTAGCCAACCAGGTAAGCCGCGTGATGAGCTACATGCCTCCCGGCACAGTGCCTCCTACCGTGGTGCGTTTTGATGCTTCGAGTTTGCCGGTGGGTGAGTTGGTTTTCAACAGCAAGAAAGCAAGCCTCAATGAAATGCAAGACTTGGCGAGCACACGTATCCGCCCTATGTTTTCGCAAATACCCGGTGCCTCCGCACCGCCTCCATTCGGTGGAAATGAAAGGACGATTGTAGTGAAGGTAAACCCCGAACTGATGGCCGGTTATGAGTTAACGCCCGATGATATTGTAAATGCCGTTGTAGAAAACAACCAAATTTCCCCGGCAGGTAATGTGCGCATCGGAAACTTCAACGTAATGACTCCCAACAACACAGTGGTAGAAAAGGCGGAAGACTTCTTAAACATTCCACTAAAAAGAGGAGCCGGGCCAACAATATTTTTGCGTGATGTGGCCACCGTGGAAGATGCTGCAGACGTTACCGTAGGCTACGCACTGGTAAACGGTAAACGATCTGTTTACATACCGGTTACAAAAACAGCAGAAGCCTCTACCATGAACGTGGTAAATGCGCTGAAGAAAAGATTGCCCGAAATGCAAGCCCTGTTACCGGATTACATAGACTTGCGTTATGAATTTGATCAGTCTGTTTATGTTATCGCTGCCGTAAAAAGCTTGGCTACAGAAGGGGTGTTGGGTGCTTTGCTTACCGGGCTCATGGTATTCCTTTTCCTGCGCGACTTGCGCAGCTCACTGGTGGTAATCTGTACTATCCCTATTTCAATTATGGCTGCTGTGATGTTGCTCAACTCCTTTGGGCAAACCATTAACATCATGACGTTGTCTGGACTGGCACTGGCCATTGGTATTTTAGTTGACCAGGCTACGGTGGCTATCGAAAATATTCACCAGCACTTGGAAATGGGCAAGCCCAAAGCACGGGCTATTCTTGATGCTTCGCGCGAGGTGTCATTCCCTCTTTTATTAATTACGTTTTGTATTCTGGCAGTATTTGCACCGGCTTTTTTAATGACGGGCGTTCCGAAAGGAATGTTCCTTCCGCTGTCTCTCTCGGTAGGGTTTTCCATGATTGCCTCATACATCTTATCTCAAACTTTTGTGCCGGTAGTTTCTAACTGGTGGCTGCACGACAAGATGCCACACACGCATCATGCTGAGGGAGAAAAGGCAACAGGTTTTGAGAAATTCAAATTGTGGTATCTCTCTATCCTCGAAAAAATCATGGCTAAGAAACGTGCCGCCATCACCTTTTATCTCATTTCCAGTTTCGGTATGATTGCCATCTGTTTTTTAATTATCGGAAAAGACCTGATGCCGAAGATTGAACACTCGCGCCAGTTCCAACTTCGCCTGATTGGCTCCGAAGGCTTGCGCATCGAGCGAACTGAAGAGGCCGTGCAGGCTACCATTAAACTGATTGAAAATATTGTAGGCAAAGAAAATGTGGACATTACCTCCGCTTTTATAGGCATGACACCTTCCAGTTACGGAACCAATACGCTGTATATTTTTAACAGCGGGCCGCAAGAAGCCATCCTTCAGGTAAATTTATCCGAGCATTACAAAGTTCAATCTCTTGATAAACTGAAAGATGAAATCCGCTCGCAGGTAAAATTAAATTTAAAGGATATCAATATTTCATTTGAGCCTATCGAACTTACCGACAAGATCATGAGCCAGGGAGCTAACACACCTATCGAAGTGTTGGTCGGCTCAAAAAATCTTGATGATGCCGAATTATTTGCTACCAAGGTAGAAGCCGGATTGAAAAAAATAGATTTTTTACGCGATGTGCGCATCAACCAACCATTAAACTATCCTTCCCTCATCATTGATGTCAATCGCGAAAAGGCAGCCCAGTTTGGTTTGGCTGCTGCAGATGTGGCCAAGTCGTTAGTAGCAGCTACTTCGAGCAGCCGTTTTACGGCCAAAAATTTGTGGCTCGATAAAGAAAAAGGTTTTGCTTACCAGGTGCAAGTTCAGGTTCCTGAGTTTGAGATGTCGTCAGTGAAAGACGTAGAAAACATTCCGCTCGTGAGAGGGCAGTTGCGCCCCACACTGGGAGATATCGCAACCATCAAGCCGGCCAACATTCCGGCCCAATACGATCGCATCGGCCCGAGAAGAATTGTAACGGTATCAGCCAACGTATTTAAGAAAGATTTGGGCAGCGCTGCCGATGTAGTGCGCAAGGCAATCAAAAATGCAGGCGAACAGCCCAAGGGAATGGTAGTGGAGGTGCGCGGGCTGGTGCGCTTGCTGGAAGAAACATTAAGCAGCTTGCAATCGGGTTTATTACTGGCCATTGTAGTTATCTTCTTGTTGCTCTCAGCCAATTATCAATCCTTCAAAGTTTCATTTGTGGTGCTGGTTACAGTACCTGCCGTGATAGCCGGATCCATGACCTTGTTGCTGATCACGGGAGGTACGTTGAACCTTCAGTCCTACATGGGCATTATCATGTCGGTGGGTGTTTCTATTGCCAATGCTGTTTTGCTGGTAACGCATGCAGAGAAAGTCCGCCTTGAAGAAAGCGATGCACATTCGGCATCTTTGGCTGCAGGTGCTGCGCGCTTGCGCCCTATCTTAATGACCACCATCGCAATGGTGGTGGGTATGTTGCCGATGGCAAGTGGTCTAAGCGAAAGTGGTGAGCAAGCAGCACCGTTGGGGCGTGCTGTTATCGGGGGTTTAGTTGCTTCCACTTTCGCTGCTCTTCTTATTTTACCTGTTGTCTTCTCGTTGGTGCAAGCCAAGACTTCAACAAAATCTGTTTCGCTTGACCCCAACGATCGCAGAAGCGAATTTTATGATGTTCAAGATTTCCAATCAAATCCAACCTAAAATAATTTTGAAATATGGTACGTATGAAAACACAATTGTATAAACTGCGAATGACAGGGGTTGTCTTTGCCGGAATACTTCTCCTCTCTTCGTGTGGAGAAAAAAAACAAATTGATACCGAAAATAAAAACGACAACGAGGTAGCGCAGGAAGCCTTCTTGCTAAAAAAGGAAAAGGTTTCCTCCGAACTGCAGTTGCCCGGTGAGTTGGAAGGCTATTATGAAACAGGCATCATGGCAAAAGTAAACGGCTACGTTAAAACCATGTTGGTTGACATTGGCGACAGGGTAACAAAAAACCAGTTGGTAGCCGAACTGGAAGCACCGGAACTAGAAAGCCAGTTAGCCAGCGCGTATGCCGACTATCAGGCTAAAAATGCGGAGTTTATAAATCAGAAAAATAAATACTTGCGCCTGCAGCAGACAAACAAAACGCCCGGGGCTGTATCTCCTTACGATATGGATGTAGCCAAAACACAATACATATCCGACAGCCTGGCATACATTGCCACCAAATCTAAATACGAAGCCACCCGGCAGTTGGTGAGCTACTTAAAAATTACTTCTCCTTTTGATGGACTGGTAACAGAGCGTGCTCTTGCGCCCGGTGCATTTGTCGGCCCCAACGACCACAACGGCATAGCCTTGTACCGGATTAAACAAGAGCAACGCCTCCGCCTGCACATAGCCGTGCCCGAAAAATATTTAGCCGAAGTGAAAGAAGGCGCCACCGTAAAATTTACTGTAAAAAGTTTTCCTAACGATGTGTTCGAAGGAAAAACAACTCGTATGTCTAAAAACCTGAATGTGCAAACACGGTCTGAGATTATTGAGATTGAAATACAAAATACCAACGGGCGTTTGCTGCCGGGCATGTACGCCACAGCCATGATACCCATCAGCCGGCCCGGTGAGTCTTTTGTAGTCCCAACATCTGCTATTGTGGCGAGTATGGAAGACCAATTTGTGATACGGGCACGAAACGGCAAAGCCGAACATGTATCTGTTTCGCGTGGCGATGAAAAAGATGGCATGGTGGAAGTTTTTGGAAGCCTGAATATGGGTGACACGCTGGTTTACAAAGCATCAGAAGAAATCCGCAAAGGCGACAAAGTAAAAGTTACACTCGCACAACAATCACAGCAAGCCGGATTAAAGGAGTAATAATCAAATCTCCCGTTTGTTTATCTGCTTCACGGCATAATCGCAGGCGCGAGCTGTTAAAGCCATGTAGGTAAGCGATGGGTTGACGCACGAACTTGAGGTCATGCACGAGCCATCGGTAACAAAAACATTTTTTACTGCATGCATCTGGTTAAAAGCATTCAGCACAGATGTTTTCGGGTCGCGCCCCATACGGACAGTTCCCATTTCATGATTTGAGTTGCCGGGAAATGACATCACATTTCGTACTCGAATATTTGAAAACCCCGCAGTATGCAACAGCTCTTCGGCTTTCGCGCTGATGTCTTTGTTCATTGATTTTTCATTCTGCCTGAAATCGCAGTTGACCGACAACAACGGTCTTCCCCATTTATCTTTTTTAGTCTGGTTTAAAGTGATGCGATTGTCTGCATAAGGCAAGCACTCCCCAAAAGCATGCAGCGACATTTGCCAGCTACCCGGCTTGGCCACAGCTTCTTTTATGGCTGCACCTATCTGATCTGTATTGTTCCGCTTTCGATAGGCTCCGCCTCCAAAATAATAGCCTCTTAAAAAATCGGCATCCTTATCTTTTCCCTGCAAGTTTCTAAAACGCGGAACATAGATGCTGGCAGGCCTGCGGCCGGAGTAATACGAGTCTTCAAAACCTTCTACATCGGCAGTGGCAGACAGCCCTTTGTGATGATCCATCAGGTTTCTGCCAACTTGGTCGCTGTCGTTGCCCAGTCCATTGGGGAAACGCGAAGAGACAGAATGAAGCAAAATATAAGCGGTGGCTACTGTCGAGGCATTCAAAAAAATTAATCGCGCATAAAACTCACTCACTTCATTGGTCAGGGTGTCAATCACCTCTACTCCTGTAGCCCGTTGTGTCTGTTCATCATAGATCACTTTGTTGACGATAGAATGAGGGCGCAGTGTAAGATTGCCGGTAGCAAAGGCTGCCGGCAGTGTGGCTGAGTTAGAACTGAAGTAAGCGCCATAAGGGCAACCCCGGTGGCACAGGTTGCGCGCCTGGCACGGCCCACGGTTGCCGATGGCGCGGGTAAGGTTAGCATAACGCCCCATGATGACGCGCTTGTCTGAAAATTGTTTTTCAATTTTTTCTTTGAACAATTCTTCTACACAATTCATTTCAAAAGGCGGAAGAAAATTTCCATCGGGCAAATGCGGTATGCCATCGCGGTGGCCACTCACCCCAACATAAGATTCTACATAATCATACCACGGAGCGATGTCTTTGTAGCGGATGGGCCAATCCACAGCTATCCCTTCTTTTTTATTGGCATCAAAGTCGAGGTCGCTCCAACGGTAACAAGCCCGCGACCACAACAAAGACCTACCGCCTACAATATCTCCTCTGATCCAATCAAAACGCTTTTCTTCTTCGTAAGGATTTTCAAGGTCTTGAATGTAGTAGTGCTTGTTGTCTTCCACAAAAGACCAATGCCGGCTTTGTATCGGGTGCGTTCGCTTGTCTTCTTCCGTCAGATTTAGCCGATGCTCAAACTGCCACGGGTCTTTGGTAGCGGTGGGATACAGCGGGTGGCGCACGTCTTCTCCCCTTTCCAGCAGCAGCACCTTCAAACCTTTTTCGCATAACTCTTTCGCTGCCCACCCGCCACTGATGCCGGAGCCGACTATAATAGCATCGAACGTATGTTGTGGTTTTGATTTGAGATTTAAGTTGAGTGAATCGTAGGCCATATCAATGTTGTCAATATTTTACGAAAAATGTTTTCTCATCACATCTGCATAATCTGCAATAGCTTTGTCGGGTTCTTCAATTTCGGGATGCCATAGTTTCTCCCACTCAAAACTGTAATAACCATTGTAGCCGCCATGGCGAAGAGAATCTACGGCTTCTAAGATCGGCACATCGCCCTTGCCCAACAAAACATAGCGGATGTTTTCCCCTGTCACTTTAGCGTCTTTGATATGCGTATGACGGATATATTTTTTCAACTTTCCATAAACCTGTGCCGGTGGCTCTTTGGTTTTAACCCACATGTTAGTTACATCCCAGATGAGGCCTGCATGTTTATTATCGGCTGCTGCCATCACCGACAAAATATCTTCGGTTACGACAAGGTCGCCATGCGATTCGATCAGCACCGTTACTCCGCTGTCTTTGGCATAGTCGCCCAACGTATGAAGTCCCTCTGCTATTAAATCCATCGTTCTGGCTTTCTCCTGCTCTTTAGGAAAATTGTTGGGGAACACGCGCACGTAGGGGCACGACAACTCGTGCGCCAAGTCAATAAACCTTTTGCCTTCGTCAATATTTTTTGCTCGTACCGCTGTGTCAGCATAATGCAGCGTGGCTGACGAACCAAGATTGGCAAACTGAAGATGGTTATCTTTCATGAGCTGGCGCGTAGCGGCCAGATTCTGTTTCGAAAACTCAGAGCAAACCGGAAGATTCAGTTCGTGCAAAATCCCCCGCACTTCAATTCCTTGATAGCCGTGGGCAACGGCAAACTCTACAATCTGCCGGAAGGTCCAGTCGGGACAACCCAATGTGGAAAAGGAAAGGTTGGGCAACACAGCAGATGAAAATGCCTGACGGGCAAGTAAAGCAGTGCTAAGTGTGGCGGTGCCTATCAAAAAATTTCTGCGGTTCATGGTTTTATTATTTCAAGTTGATCAACATTTCGTATGTAAACGATAAGGAGTTTTGTACCTGCTGTATTCAATCAAAACTACAAATTTTCTTTATTCATTGTCATGTCTATCTGTTAGCCAAACAGATAATCGCAATTGCTTTTATCGGGAGAAGTATAATACGAAAATCTAAAGCCGACCTGCCTACCAATGATTCAATAAAATAATAAGGTCTGCAAATTAAATCTGCCTATCGGATATACCCATATATCTGCATTATGCCTCACCCTAAAAAGACGACAGCGAATGAACAAAATACCGACAGGACTTAAAAGAGCAGCGACACTTTGCATTTTAAAACATAAAAACAAATGTCTATTACTCAAAAGGCTTAAAGAGCCGAACAAAGACAATTTTACACCAGTTGGCGGAAAACTTGACCCCTTTGAAAATCCTTTAAAATCAGCCATACGTGAAACTTTTGAAGAAACAGGAATTAAGGTTGATACTATGAAGTATTGCGGAATTTTAACAGAAACCTCACCAACAGAATACAATTGGACAGGCTATGTTTATATTGCTGATATTGATTTTGTTAAACCGCCAAATTGTAACGAAGGGACTTTGATGTGGATTAACTTTGACGACTTATTAAAAGTGCCAACGCCAAAGACTGATTGATATATTTACAAGTATATTCTTGACAACAAACCTTTTGCTTTTAATGCGGAATATGACGAAAAACTTAACAATTTGTCTATGACAGAAGAAATTGAAAACAAAATTATTATATGACAAGACCAAGAGTAAAAATTTGCTGTATAAGCAGTATTGGCGAAGCCAAATTAGCCATTGAATACGGTGCTTCTGCATTAGGTTTGGTTGGTCATATGCCAAGTGGACCGGGTGTAATTGGAGATGAACTCATTTATCAAATTGCCAAGACAGTGCCACCACCAATTTCTACTTTTTTACTTACGAGTGAAACGAAACCACAAAACATAATCCGGCATTATAGAAGAGTTAATACTACGACAATTCAGATTGTTGACGAATTGGAAAAACGAGAGTATGAATTATTAAGGAACGAATTGCCAAACGTGAAATTGGTGCAAGTAATTCACGTAATAGATGAAAATTCTGTAAGAGAAGCAATTGAAATATCTAACTATGTTGATGCAATTTTATTGGACAGTGGAAATCCAAACTTGTCGATCAAAGAATTAGGCGGAACAGGACGAACTCACAATTGGGAATTGAGCCGAGAAATACGAAAAGCAATTCCAATTCCTTTGTTTCTTGCAGGTGGACTTAACAAAGAAAACGTAAGACAAGCAATCGAAACGGTTCAGCCTTTTGGACTTGACCTATGTAGTAGTGTTCGGACAGAAGGCCAACTTGACCGACAAAAACTAAAAGACTTTTTCAATGTAATTGGACACTGAAAAATACAACATAAAGAAGGGCGAAGGCATAACAAAAAAATTGGCAATAGGCGGGCAGAACGGTTTCGTTCGGGCGGAAGTGCAAAATTCAACTTCTATTCTTTGTATCAGCATTAGTACTAAAAGCCCCGCCCATCGCCAATTTTCCAACCGATGTGTAGGACGTAGGAAAAAGTTTATCTGTTGCCCTGCAATCTAAGCTTCATCATTTAATTTGGATAACCTTAATCAGCCGGCCGGCTGACTTTTATCACCGTCTAAAAAAACGGGTGGCTCTAACTTTCAGCAAAATTAAAAAAGATGGAAAAGTATGTTCAGGCTGAAGAAGCCCTGAAAGTAATTAAGCCCGGCCACCGGGTGTTTGTTCATGGAGGGGCGGCAACGCCTCATTTTTTGTTGAGGAAGTTAACTGAACTGTCGGCCGATCTTTACGATGTAGAATTAATGAGCATTAGCTTGCAAGGCGAAGCGCCATTTACAGACAAGAAATACAAAGACAATTTTAAAATTAATTCGTTGTTTGTGTCGGCCAATATCCGTGAAGCCGTCAACGATGGGCGGGGCGAATACATACCGGCCTTTCTCAGCGAAATTCCAGGGATGTTCCGAAAAAGAGTGCTGCCTTTAGATGTAGCGTTGGTACAGGTATCTCCTCCCGATAAACATGGCTTTTGTTCATTGGGCACTTCGGTTGACATAGCTCTGGCAGCCGTGCAGTCGGCCAAGTATGTAATCGCACAAGTAAACCCCAAGATGCCGCGCACGCTGGGAGATGGGATTTTGGATATCAAACGGTTTGATGCGCTGGTGGCTTACGAAGAAGAATTGGCACAGATACCTACTACAGACCCGATGCCCGAAATTGCCATGCGCATCGGTAGCCATTGCGCTCAATTGATTGAAGATGGTGCAACCATTCAAACCGGCATTGGCTCCATCCCCGATGCAGTATTGGCCAACTTAACTAATCATAAAGAGCTCGGTATTCACACCGAAATGTTTACCGATGCCATACTGCCGCTGGTAGCAAAAGGTGTGATCACCAATCAGCACAAAAAGAAATATCGCGGAAAAATCAGTACCGCCTTCATGCTGGGTACACGCAAACTTTATGATTTTGTTGATGACAACCCAAGCGTAGCTGTTTTAGGAATTGATTATGTAAACGACCCCAGTATTATCCGGCAAAACCCCAAAGTGGTGGCTGTCAATAGCGCCATCGAAATAGACATCACCGGCCAGGTTTGTGCTGACTCGTTAGGCACTTACCAATATTCCGGTGTAGGTGGGCAAGTAGATTTCATGCGTGGGGCTGCTTTGTCGGAAGGAGGCAAACCAATTATTGCGTTGCCCTCCCTCACCACAAAAGGAGTCTCAAAAATTACTGCTTTCTTAAAACCCGGTGCGGGTGTAGTTACCACACGCGCTCATACTCACTACGTGGTAACAGAATACGGTATCGCCCGGCTGTATGGAAAAAATATGCGTCAACGAGCTAAAGCATTGATAGACATTGCACACCCCAACCACCGCGAAGAGCTTGAGAAAGCAGCCTTCGAGCGGTTTAGAAATTATCAGTTTGAAAGAAGCACTTATTGATTTATTAGGTAATTCAAAAAAAATATCAATTCGGTAAAATAAAACACACCACCTTCTGTCAGAAGTTAAAATCATTCCATAGAATTGTAAGAGATAAGCATACGATTGCCTACGCTTCATGAAATACCGATTTTTTCTTTTTGTTTTATTGGCCGGATGCCAGAATAAGAACACAATTCTTCCGCACATAAAAAACGTAGTGGAAGCTGTGTATGCTTCCGGTTTTGTCATCTCGCAAGACGAGTACCAGATTTTTTCGCAGGTAGATGGCTACGTAGTTGAAATCATGGCCCACGAAGGAGATGTAGTAAAAAAAGATCAGCCTATTTTGATTATAGACGGACAGCAGCAAAGTGCGCGCTACCGTATTGCGAAAGAAAACTATACGCTGGCCTCAAAAAACAATCGGGTTGACTCACCCATGCTGATGGAAGCAACAGCCGCCCTGGAAAGGGCACAAATAAAATTGCGCTACGATTCTGTCAATCTTATTCGGTTTCAAAATCTTTGGAAAAATAACGCCACCAAAAAAAATGAGTACGATCAGGCTTTGCTGGCTTACAACAGCTCGCAAATTGATTATCAACTTCAACAAAGCCGCTACCAAAAACTAAAAGATCAACTGCAAAACGAATTGATCAGCGCGCAAAACAATCTGAACATTGCTGCCAATGAAAGCGGGCGGTACGTAGTAAAAAGCAATTTTGACGGGCGCATTTATAAAATTGCCAAGGAAACGGGCGAGTTGGTCAGGCGCACCGAGGCTCTGGTTACATTCGGGCGCAATCAGTTTTTTTATTTACAACTGAGTGTTGACGAATTGGACATTCGGAAAATTAAAGAAGGGCAAAAAATTTTAGCACGTGTTGATGCGTATGGCGATCAGGTATTTGAGGCAGCCGTTACAAAAATTTACCCGATGGTAAACCAACGCGAGCAAGCCGTGCGGGTAGATGCCTATTTCAGCCAGCCGCTGCCTGATGGTTTTTCAGGTCTGGCCGTGGAGGCCAACATCGTCATCCGCGAAAAAGAAAAGGCATTAGTCATACCCAAATCATTTTTATATGAAGGCGACTCGGTGCGAACGACAGACGGAAAGAAAAGGAAAATTGTGCGCGGCCTCGAAACATTGGATGAAGTAGAAGTGATTGAAGGAATAGACGCTACCACCAAACTGATGAAGTAACCGATGGCAGGCAATCGTTTTCAACTCACTTTTGAAATAGCCAAAGTACATTTGCTGAGCAAACCCAAGCAAACCATTATAGCTATGCTGGGCGTTACCTTTGGTATAGCCATGTTTATCGCGCTGGTGGGATTGATGACCGGCCTCAACGACTTTACCGAAGATATCACCATGACCTCGGCCCCCGACATCCATATTTATAAAGACATCACGAAGCCCCGCCAATCTATTCTTCAGCAAATCTATCCAAATGACATGGTATGGGTGTACCACCAAAAACCAAAAAATGAATTGACAAAAGTGCGCAACGCGAAAAAGATTATAGAGCTGATCAGAAAAAATGAATTAGTGCGCGGAGTGGCTCCGGCACTTTCCTCGCAGGTATTTTGCAACTATGGCCCTGTGCAACTGAACGGCTACATCTTGGGTGTTGACATCATGGAAGAAGACAAACTGTTCGGCATCAAATCAAAAATGAAAGAAGGCCGCATAGAAGAACTGCTGGCCAACCGCGAAGGGATCATTATGGGCAAAGGATTAGCCCAAAAATTAGATACCAAAAAAGGCGACCGGGTTGTGATTACCACTCCCGAAGGATATACGATGACTTTAAAAATTGTCGGCATCTTTCAAATGGGTATCGGGGTTATTGATAATGTGCGCTGCTATGCCAACATCGGCACCGTGCAAACTATTTTACAACAAGACCCCAGCTACATTACCGATATAAACATTAAATTGACTGACCGTCACTTGGCGAAAAAAATTGCTGCAGAGTTGGAAGCCAAGTTTGATACGAAAGCTGAAGACTGGGAAACTGCCAACGCTACTTTTCTAACTGGCGTAATCATCCGCAATATTATTACCTATGCTGTTTCCGTCACCTTGTTGATTGTAGCCGGCTTCGGTATTTACAACATCCTGAATATGACCATCTACAATAAGATGAAAGACATTGCCATCCTGAAGGCCATGGGGTTTGCCGGAGGCGATGTAAAAAGTATTTTCATGATACAGTCGTTGATTATTGGTGTCATCGGTGCGATGGCCGGGCTTCTGATCGGTTATGGATTGTCGGTGTTAATTTCAAAGACACCTTTCAATGGTGGAGACATCATCAGCCTGGATCATTTTCCGGTAAATTTCGATCTCAAGTTTTACATGATCGGAGTAGTGTTTGGGGTTATCACTACTGCTGTAGCCGGCTATATGCCATCGCGTAAGGCGTCTAAGATTGATCCTATTGAAATACTACGAGGACAGTAATATGGAAGTGCTTGTTACTCGCCAGATCAATAAATATTTTTATGAACCTGAAAAGTTTCAGGTTTTAAAAGAAATTAACCTGACGGTAAACCGAGGTGAATTTTTATCGCTGGTCGGGAAATCTGGTTGCGGCAAATCAACATTGATGTATGTGCTCTCCACTATGGACACCGACTATGAAGGCCAGCTTGAAATTGCCGGGCAAAAACTGACAGGCAAAAAGCAGGATGAACTCTCGGCATTTCGCAATGAACACATCGGCTTTGTCTTTCAGTTCCACTATCTGCTGCCGGAGTTTACCGTACTGCAAAATGTGATGATGCCGGCATTGAAGCAAAGTAAATATGCGCGCGAAGACATACGCGACAAGGCCATGCACCGATTGAAAACATTGGGTGTGGAAGAGCATGCCCACAAACCTTCTAACAAACTTTCGGGTGGCCAGCAGCAGCGTGTAGCCATCGCCCGTGCCCTCATCAACGACCCCGATATTATTATGTGCGATGAGCCCACCGGAAATTTAGATACCTACAACACACACTTAGTATTTGATATTTTCCGCCAACTTACCAGCGAATCTAATCAGACCATCATCACCGTAACCCACGATGACGAATTTGCTTCCAAAACAGACCGCATCGTACAAATGAGCGATGGGCGGGTTGTGGTGTAACCATCACTTCAGCACCACCACAGTAATCCCGTCACCTCCGCGTTCGATATGCTCGTCTGCAAACGAGGCTACTTGCTTTACTTGCTTGAGGTGGTCGCGTATAATTTTGCGAAGCACGCCCCCACCTTTGCCATGCAAAATTCTAAGCTCGTGCTGAGCCAGCAAAATGGCATCGTCTAAAAAGCGCTCTAACTCCGGCACCACTTCTTCCGCCCGCTTGCCGCGCACATCCAGTGTAGCCAGAAAGCTCGATTGTTTGGCCATAACATTGACACCCAACGACCGGGCTTTGCTAACAGAGGCAGGCTCAACTAAATCGCTGCGCACTAACTGACTTAACTGAACAGTAGATCGTACGTTTCCAAATTCTACTACTGCCTGATTTCCTTTAATACCCACCAGCAGACCCGTTACCTCCTGTCCTACCAAGCGAACCTTGTCGCCTTGCTTTACATCTCCTGCTGAAATATTTTTCTTGTCAACCGGTTTTATTTTTTCTGCCAGATTCTCCAACCCTTGCCTCACTTTACGCGTTTCTTTTTTCTCGGCTTTGTTCTCGCGGATGTGGCGAATCGCCTTCTCTATCTCGCGGTTGGTTTCTTTCAGCAAGGAAGAGGCTTCTTCTTTGGCACGGTTTACAATTTCTTTTTTCTTAGTATCTAGTTCGTTACTCAGTTGCCGATAGCGATCAGTTTCTGCCTTCAGCCGTTTTTCTTTCTCTAGCAGCTCGCGCTGTAGCCGGCTGAGCATCTGCTTTTCTTCGGCTACATTTTTCATTAATGTTTCAAGACCGGTCAGTTCCTTACCGATTATATTTTCCGCCAGATGAAGTGTCTCTGCCGGCATACCTGTCTTGCGGGCTATTTCCAATGCAAAAGAACTGCCCGGTTTACCAATATCAAGTTGAAACAAGGGTTGCAGTTTCTTGGTGTCAAACTGCATGGATGCATTGCGTATGTCGCTTCGGTTGGAGGCAAATAATTTGAGATTGTAATAGTGCGTAGTGGCTGCGCCCCATATCTTTTTTTTCAGCAATGAAGAAAGAACAGCCTCGGCAATACCTCCGCCAAAGTTAGGGTCTGTGCCCGAGCCTAACTCATCTAACAGCACTAATGTTGAAGCGTGGGCGTGCGCCAGAAAAAAATTCATATTCTTCAAATGCGAACTGTAGGTGCTCAGGTCGTTATCAATAGACTGCTGATCGCCTATGTCGAGAAAAATAGAATTAAAAATGCCCATAACCGATTGTTCGGAAACAGGAACTGGCAACCCGCACTGCACCATGTACTGAATGAGGCCGATTGTTTTTAGGCAAACAGATTTTCCGCCAGCATTAGGGCCAGAAATCAAAATGAAACGAGACTCACTCGTCAGATCAATGGTTAAAGGCACTACTGTTCTCTTACCTTTCAGCGAAAGATACAGCAGTGGATGATAGGCGTTCACCCATTTCACCATCGGTTGATTTACCAACTCTGGCACGATGGCATCTAACTCTATGGCCAGCCGTGCTTTTGCCCGGTTGAAATCTAAGAGGCCTAAGAATTGACAAGTGGCGTGTAGTTCTGTTAAATGTGTCCGTAAAAGAGTAGTAAGACTTTGAAGGATTTTTATTATCTCTCTCCTCTCGGCATGAAGCAGGTCGCGTATTTCATTGTTGGCTTCCAGCGACTCAGCCGGTTCTATAAATACTGTTTGGCCTGTGGCCGATTCATCCATGATGTACCCTTTCAGCTTGCGCTTGTGTTCTGCCAAAATAGGTATCACAATGCGCCCATCGCGCACGGTAAGCGTAGCGCCTTCGGGCACCCAACTTTGGCTAACCGAATCGCGAAATAAATGATCGGTCAGCTTTCTTACCCGCTCTCGTTCGTGGTGAAGGTTTTTTCTGATCTGTGCCAATTCGGATGTGGCATTATCTTTTATTTTTCCTTTGTCATTGAATTTACTCTCTACCTCAGTCAGCAGGGCTGCAGGCAATGCAGCAAACTCCGTCAGGCTGTAAAGATGTGGGTATTCCTCTTTTGTTTTAATTAAAAACTGACGGGCTGCTGTCACCGTCCGCAATGTGCCGATTACCTCCTGAAAGTTTTCTTCTTCCAAAAAATTTCCTTCTACTCTGATGGTATCAAAGTATAAGGTTATATTAAAATAAGTGTTAAGTGGAAATATCTCACCTTGCTGAAAAATTTTAAGGCAGTCGCCTACACAGTTGAGCTTGCTGAGGATAATTTTTTCATCAATTTCAAATTTGATGCGGTTTACCTCTTCTACACCTAACTGCCCAAGGCACTGGGCTACCATCCGGGTGCGCAGTTGGTCGAACCCGAGTTTCGTTTCCAGATCGGGTGGATAAATGTTCATCATGAAATATTAATCAACCCTCATTTTTTGCGGCACCGGGCCGGAGTTGTATTTGCTATTGAGAGAGCGCTGTTCGCGAAGGGTAAGCGAATCTATCACTACATCATAGACCGCTTCAAACTCTTTCGGGTGGGCATAATAATAGTTGTAGGTCTGCCTCAGCAAAGAATCGGAAACACCATGGGCTTCCAGAATTTTTTTTTCGCGGGGAAGAAAAATTTTCATCAGCGAATCCTGTGGCCTGGGAAAAGTTTGGGCACGTGCCTCGGCCAAATAAACGTCAATCAGCAATGCCGATAGTTGCTCTTTCGTTAAAATAGTAGATGTTTCAACTTTCTTCTGACAAGAAAAAAGCTGGATCACGATAAAAAGAAAAATACATAATCTCATAACCGGCTGCAAACAATAATCAAGCCCAAAGTTAGCAATAGCAGTAAAAGATCTTCTGATATACTTTGGAGTACACTCATCGTACAGTAATTGTTTTAAATAAAAATCATATTAAATTCACATATAAACAAAATAATTTTTCATGAGAAACATCTCCTCCTGTGTTTTTCAATGGATTGTAGTTTTGAAGTGAGTTGGAATTCCGTAATAGATAGCAACTCTAATGACTGGTATGAACAAGATGTTTTCGAAACCAATGTACTCTACTCAGGCGATGCCAATTTCGATCATGCCAATTACGGACAATCAGATATTTCTAACATTGGCCTTTTGCTTGTACATATCCCGCACGACATCTAAGCATGAAAAGAATCAAAAAAATTGTATAACAGTTTTAAACTTATTAATGATAATAATAAAGGTATTACCATAAAATGACGGGATTGACCTCGCTACTTAACAACTCAAGTTGACATATTATATCTATGAGCAAGTTCATTTTTCAAATACTAATCAGCATTTTGATTTTGCAGTTTAGTGGCTGCGAACATGAAAATATTGGCCAATTCAAAAGCCCTTATACTGTTGAAGAAATTAAAACCGGGTCAAACTGGTGGCTCACCTCTATTTATTTTGAAGATGTAAACAATATCATTGTCACGGGGTTCGACATTTCCTCTTCAGATTATAACAGTACCTTCTTAAGAAGTTCAGATGGTGGAATCACATGGTCTGTTGATACATTGAACTTAAAAGGCTTACGGGTGGATTACCTGACCGGCTATAAAGAGAAAAGGTTTGCTAAAGGAATTGACTTCACGGTTTCTTCTAATCCAAAAAATTTCCTCTTGTACTCGAAAGATTCAGGTAAAACTTGGAAACCTGATTCTTCTTTTCAAAACTGTAATTGTAGTCCTTTCTTTATCTCTGATTCAGTATGGCTAATGTCATGGGGACATATCTTTTATAAAACTGATGATAGCGGTGCAAATTGGAAACAAGTACTGAGCATTAACTTTCCTGCACCCGGTAGTCTTATCAAGGCAGGCAAAAAAAACCTTTTCATACATGGTGGTTCTACCTATGATTATGTAGATGCCGGCTTTCTGTTTAAAAGCACTGACCTGGGTGAAACATGGGCAAAGATCAACCACAAGTTCTCAAACATAACCAATGCGCAATTTGTCAATGACAGCCTCGGGTATTTGTTCACTTTCAAGCAACAAATGATAAAAACTTCTGATACGGGTAACTCCTTTAACATCATAAACCCCAACATTGATCCATACCCGATTTGTTATTTCAACTCAGAGCTTGAGGGCTTATATGCATCAATAGTCACTAATTCAATAAAATACACTAGCGATGGAGGCAAAACATGGTATGAGATATATCACAACAATAATATTCAGATCAGTGATATGGAATTTTATTCTCCACAGCTGGGCATCGTAATTACCCATAATGGTTTGATTTTGAAAATTGTGAAACACTAACCAACTTTTATATGAAAACAATCTACATTTTAACATTCACGATTATTTCGTTGAATCTTTCATTTGGCCAAAAAGGGTTGTTAAGGAAAGAGCACTCAAGCAATGGTACTGTGTCATTTGCTGAGTTTAAGGCAGATTCTGTTATTTTTTCGCAAGAAGGTATCCAGCTGCAAAATCCGATGTAATTGACCACTTGTATCCGGAGCAAATTGACCACCTGTAGTTGATGTCAAAATTGTGCTGCCAGTTTTAGTGTTTTAAAATTAGTTATTCTTCGGTTTCTTCTGCTGTT
>JAFDYX010000008.1 GCA_018267215.1 Bacteroidota bacterium | reverse complement strand
ATCGGGGTGGTCAGTTTGACCGGATAAGGGTGGTCAATTTCGTCCGGATAACGGTGGTCAGTTTGCTCCGGATTCCCTGGTCAGTTTGTTCCGGATTTAGGTGGTCAATTTCATCGGATTATCCACTAACCGAATAACCTGCTCTTTCTTGGCTTTGCGTTCCCCTCTCTCAATTTTACTGAGCATAGGAGTGTCAATTTCCAAAAGAGAAGCAACCTGCCTTTGCAACAAATTATTCTGCTCTCTGAGTTGCTTTAATCGTTCACCAAACTGGTTTGCCATAACCTTAAATTTGACTTGTCAAATATTGGCAAATATAGGAAAAGAAAAGCAATAGAATGATAAGAAACTTAGCAAACCCGCCTGATGGAACGGGCAGGGCTGCAAACCTTGCAAAGTCTGCAAAGTGTGCAAGGCACACCTGCACCCCTACACCTGAAAGGAGAGGGGGTTAGGATTTGCGGTACAGACCCGCCTTTAATTTGGTGAGGGAAATTCCGGTAGCCGTTTTCAGGATTTCATCAACTGAACGGGCTGAAAGTTTGAATTGTGAGCCTAACTCTGTTGCCTGTTTCCGGGTAAACTCTTCCGGCAGGGCTTCAAAGAATTTGCGTTTGCTGTCGCCTGATTGGAAACTCATTACTTCATTCTGCTTTGGCAGGTTGTTAAACATGAGTAGGCTATGTTGCAGGTAAGTTTGTGCAATGGCAAGGGCTGTATTAAAATCTTCATCGGTACAAAAAACGGTGTCCGTAACTTCTCCATTCTCAAACTTGCGGAGTGCTGAAAATATCATGCAAAGCCTGAACATGATTAAGCCTAAACGATACACAATGCCCGAAGCCTCCTCACTGGTGAAAATGGTTACTTCCGAAAGGATGCCTGAAAAGGTAGTGTTTAAAACCTGCCATTGTTCGGGCTGCAATTGTACCACTGTTGGCGACTGTTCCAAAAAGCCAATCATGTCTAACACTGATTGAGAAAGTGCCTCAAAATGGTCATTGAAAACAATGGTATGGCTCTGTGGTGATGGGTCTTGCCAAACAATTTCATTTTTGAAAGCATAGAACAGGAAGCGGCTGAATAAGCCGTCTTCTGCTGATGCAATCAGCTTGGGAGCTTGTGCCGGAGTGCCTGACAAGGCAACGGCTAAACGTGGCTCGTTGATTTCAATGTATTCGTTATTGGTTTTACGGGTAAGTGTGATTTTCTCGTGGTGGAAGGCAGCCCGCAGGGCTGGCGAATAGTCTCCCCAATCTTGCTTTTTTGCTCCACTCATGGTATCAGCTTCAGTTTCGCAAATGATGCCTTGCCCATCGTTATTTTGCAGGTGTTCAATCATCCTGGAATGTGAACTGTCGGCAGGAATGAAAACGATTTTGAATGGTGGCTCATTTGGTTTTTCGGGTGCAGGTTCTCCTTTCTTTCTGTTGCGTTGGAGTTCTTTGTAATCTACCATTTCAGCATCATGCCTTTTCTGGGCTTCTCTGCTTGCACCTAATACCTGTTGATGGTATTTGTCAGCCAATCGTTTTGCGTTCTTTAAAACGCCCTTTCCGCTTGCAGCAGGGGCAATGATGAAAGTGTATAGGTGCGGATGCACTCTTTCCTGAAAATAGATACCTGTTACTTTGGGAAGGCAACCGCTAATGATTGCAATTGCACCCGTAAAGAACACATCTCTTTTCCGCTTGTCGGAAAAGGCAATTGAGCCTTCTTTAAGGATATGAGGCAAAGCCTCATAGACTTCATCAGGAATGGTTGGAGTGGTCTTTAAATAGTCCTCTAAAGAGTCTTCATCTTCCGCCTGTGTATTGAGCTTTGCAGGTTGCAACTTTGCAGACTTTGCAAACTTTGCAAATTCTCCTGCATGGTGAGTGTAGGCACTTTTTACCGCTTCAAGAATTTCTCTTTCAGGTAGGTCAAAATGCTGCGAACATAAAAGTTCAGTATCGGGTTGCGATATACCAGCTCTGTTGCAATTAGAAGCAAGCAGATAAATATAATTGTTCCTGTTTCCATCAGTGTATGATGCTTTTTGATTTGTGAATTGAATTTGTTGATTGAAAAGAAATGCAGCGTTCAGATTTGTATCAGGTAAATCCTGCATAACTGGTGCTGTGGGTTGCTGTTGTTGCTTAACCACTTGCTTGCTGATAATTTCCGGTACTTGCACTTTGAATTTTTCATTGTAAATATTCTTGTACAGTCCAGGGTGATAACTCACAAAGCAAAGCCGGGTAATATCCTTGCAGCTTGGGTCAGCTTTCAAGCCTGTTGCATCTTCGTAATACTTCTGCACTTGTAAATAAGCGATGTCGTGCTGTTCTATGTCTGTATCAATTTCAACAAACACTTTCAAACCGTTACCGCTTGGGCTGATAAAGCATAAGAAGGTATAAGGGATTTCGGAAATGACTTTGAAAGCTGTATTGAGTTGTTCAGGTGTTAGCTTATCAAAATCTAAATGCACAAAGCCGCTGTACATTTCAAGAAACTGCATTTGCCTTTTTTCTGTGAATACTGCTGATGGAGTGAATGCCAACAGTTGCTTTTTCTTATTGGCAGCTTCTTCCGTTTTGCCTTGCTCTAGTAAAGCCCTGATTTCTTCAACCTCTGCTTTGTATTTGCCGGAAGCAATATCATTACCGATAAGCAGCAATGATTTCTTTTCCACCGGCACGGTGAAGTTTTTAAATATCGTACATGATGCCATTGTTCTGTTCTTTCAGTTAATTAAAAAATTCTACTTGCTGCGTTTGTTGCGGATTACATAGTCAGTTGCCAACTGGTCAATTTCATTGGCTGCTGATTGGCGGTTACGTTGTAACCAGTTATCCAACTCCTCCCGTTTGAAGTAGAGTTTTTTACCCTGCGGACAGAAATGGGGAATGTGCTTTGTACTTGTGAGCTTGTACAAATGCGAAGGGCTTACATCTAAATATTTGCAAGCCTCATTAAAGTTCAGGACTGTTTTTTGTAACAGGTTTTGCTCATCCAGCTTGTTAGCGATTTCGGTGAGCTTGTCTAAGATTAATTCTTCGTGTGCCATCTTTTTTAAATTTTTAGAATGATGGCACAAACCTCTTAATTGCTTGAGGGGCAAAGGTTAAGGGGTTAACCCCTTACTCAGATTACTGAATAATCTTAATGTTTTTTATTGCAGTTGTTTGAAAATCTTGTCAATGTTTGCACTCTCCTTTGGCTCAATTTTATTCTTTGAACTACTTGCCGAAAGGTTGTTTGCTTTTATCAATGT
>JAFDYX010000007.1 GCA_018267215.1 Bacteroidota bacterium | reverse complement strand
ATCGGGGTGGTCAGTTTGACCGGATAAGGGTGGTCAATTTCGTCCGGATAACGGTGGTCAGTTTGCTCCGGATTCCCTGGTCAGTTTGTTCCGGATTTAGGTGGTCAATTTCATCGGATTATCCATTTCAGGACGAACTTGTGTAATGTCAAAAGGATTGTATGTGTAAATGCCACTTTTAGGACAAATATGATGACTTGTACCAAATTGCAAAGACGGTTCTTCTATGTATCTTAATTTCATTATTCAAATATTGTTGAATCCGCTAATTCGGTGTCGGCTTCTAATTCCGTTGGTAATGTTTCTGTATTCTTTTCTACAACTTTTGCAGGTATCCATTTTTGTTCATCTAAACTTGGCGACAAACTTATCGATTCAAGTTTGTGGATTTTCAAATAAGGAAATTCAGTCGTAAATAAATCTGTGTATGAAAGATAGTATGAGAAGAAGCGGAAATAATTGTAAACAGAATTGTTGTTTTCTAAACGTTTTATTCCTGACATATAAGCCGATTCAAAACGGCTTTCTCTGTAACCGCCCGGGTTTGTAAAACTCCAAGTCGGATTTATGATTAAATACCAATCTGTGTCAAAATTGATGAAAGAACACTTAAACGCTAAATGACGAAAGCAAATCAAGTGTCCTTCCTTTTTATTCATCATAGGAAAAATGACTGTTTTTGTAGATTCTTTCTTGCCTTTCCAACGTATTTGTTTTGCTTTTTTACTTTCGGGATTTCTATTTGCAAAACGAAACATTTCTCGGCTATCATACCATTCAATCTCTTTTAAGAAACAAAGTTGCATTAGTGTATTTCTCAATAAATGTTTGAATACTCTGTTAGCCGCTTCGTTTTGTTCATAGAACTCTGAACATTCAAGAGAAGTTATTGTTCCGATGTCAACTATATTTCTGAATGGCTCTTTGTTAGAGGTTAAATCACGAAATGTATAAAGGCAATTTTCGTACAATATCCAATCAGAAGCCCTTGCTTTATATTCACGCAATGCTGAACGGACTAATTTGTTTGGTTTAATTTTCTTTACGTTTCGCTTTCCTATTGAAGTAAGGTATTCATTAAGTCTTGCCGTTATTCCTTCTTCATCAACGTTTAAATCAGCTTTGTAAATCGTATTTCCAAAAGTGATTTTAAGCATATTGGGCGAAATATTTTCAGGCTCATTTTTCAGATAACCACTTTCAAATTTTTTCTTGCGTTGCTCAATTTGAATATCGGAAAATTCGTGTTCATATAGTTTTGCTATGGCTTGCAATTTTGGTGTTGCACTTATAGCGTTTATTTTTTGTAAAATGATGTCTTTGTCTATAACGTGGTCATTTGTTACAAAAGAGAAATCATTTGGAATTATGCCATTTAATTTTGTGTCGTTGTAGTGCGGTTTCTTTTCTGTAAGAATGTAGATATAAAGCACGTCAAATTGTTTTTGCAATTCGTGTCTTGCAAAAGTTTCAAGTGTGCTTTTAATCTTATCAAGAGAACTTGTTGATGTTATCTGAAAAGCAACCCGATTTTTAAAGTCGGCTAAATCAATTGCGGGGAAATTTTTGCGTTGTGTTGAATTAAGATTTTCAAGTTGTAGTCCAAAAACTTCATTTAAAATAGGAACTAAAAAACTTTCTGCGTGAATGTTAATGTGATAATTACCAATAGCATTAAAGCCTTCCACTTCAAGAACAAATCTTGAAGCACAAGTATTAATTTTATTGATGTAATCAATTCTATTCATTTCCTATTATTTTCCTCTATTCAATCTCCTTGCCGACAATTTTTTCCAAATACTATCAGCAAGTTTTATTTCTTTATCTGTAAAGCCGTAGCCGTCTTTCAGGATTTGTTTGTTCGTGATTTTCAAAATTTCGCCAATGCTTTTTTTCTCCCTCATCATTTTATCAATAACGGAAAGTAAATCGGAATTGTCGTTTTGATAAGGCAACAAAATTTGTTCAGCCTCGCTGGGCATTAGTTCTAAAACACCACCACCATAACTGCGACCAACAATTTCAGAAAATGCTAATGAAAGCGAATTGTAGAAACTTGCAATGAAAGCATTTTTGTATGTTGTTTTTTTTATAAAAACTCGGTGCATTGTGTCCGTTGTGTAAGCGTTGGCTTCGTTCAAAATCAAACGTGGAAACAGATTGTTTCTGCGAATGAATAAAGCATCAGAAAGTTTGATTGACGGAATCACAAACCAATCATCACGAATGCCAGTTTTATAACCTTTATTTATGCCGACACTTTCGCCATATTGTAGATAATCTTTTACACCTGTATGTCCGTTCAATTTTTCTTTTGAGGGAAATACTAACAAATTCGCTTTCGCTTCGGTTTGTTGGTTTTTTACCCAATCTTCTTTGGTAAAAACAATGCTATTTACTTGCACGCTTCTTCCAACCATAGGTTTGGCAAATTCTTCTAACTGATAAAAAGCAACCGTTGAATACGGAACAGTAAAATAATTGTTTGCACCTGTTGTTATCCCAACTTCCACATTGGCATAATCTCCGATTGTTGGAATTTTTCTTTTGGTTGCGATGTTTTCAAGAAAATCAATTTCTTCTTGCTCTAAAAAATAATAAGTCCATTTATTGGATTTGAAATCTATTTTTTTGCTTGGACTTTTCAGCCTGTTTACATCCAATGTTTCAAGGTCGGAAGCATCTCTTAATTCTAAATGTTCAATCAAGTGTGAATTACTTCCGTTTCTCTCGCAAAGCAATAAAACCACCTCTTGTTGAATGTCGGGAAATACCAACTTTTCAAAAGAAATAATATTGATTTTATTATAGAAATGAGCTAAAAATTCACGTAGTTGTTTGGCATAGGAAACCTGCAATAATTCCGCAGGAATTACAAAGCCAATTTTACCTTTCTCTTTTAATAGCAAGCTCGAACCAACTACAAATGAAACCCAAGCATTGGTTAGTTTTGAATATTTTAGTTTCGCTTTTCTGAATATCTTATCTGCTTCAATTTGTTGTTCTTTATCAAAATATTGATAGCGTATATAAGGCGGATTTCCTACTACTAAATCAAATCGTTCTGTAGTTTCATTGCAATACAAATGAAAATCTGTATTAATTACAGTGTTATTATTGAGTTTAATGCTATCGGCTTTTTCGGCTTCAACTTCATCAAATTCTATTGCAGTAACCGATTTGAAATTGTGGTTATTCTCTTTTAGTTGTTCTAAAAATACGCCATCACCGCAACTTGGCTCTAATATTTCAAAATCAGAACTTCCGTTAATACCCCATTTCAAAATGAATGAAGCAATCGGTCCAGGTGTATAAAAACCACCCCGAAGTTTTTCGGCTGTTGCGTTTTCAATTAGTTTCATACAATTCTTTGATTAAAGGGATTAACAAATTATCATTGCCCAAATCGTATAATTTGGCTAACAGTTTTTCCAAGTTTGCTTTTTCAGTTGCAAACTGACTTTGTAAAGGCGTTAAAACTCTTTTGTTTCCTGCATTTGCATCTATTTGGTCATAAATGCTGATTAACTCTTTTTGAGTTGAAACAATTTTATCGTGAAGTGATTTTTCTTTTGCATTAGTGAAATCAATTTTTCGGATTGGCAAGTTTTTTAAGACTTTCGTTCCTCTTGCAATGTAACCGCCTCTAAAAACTTCGCCATACAAAGCACTAAACCATTCCAAATATTTTGAATTGAGAATTGCTTGAATGTAGTAAATGGAATATTCAGAAGTGTTGGGAACAGCAACAACACAATAACCTGCTGTTCCGCCCGATGAAATTAAAGTTCCGTGAACATCAATCGCATATTTATCGCCAACGGAAAGAACACCGACAATAATTTTTTGAGGCAATCCGCAACTGTCTAAACTTTGATGTCTGCCGTATCTGTGCCACTCATTTTTAGTTTTCGGTTCGGGTTTTATGTCCCTTTTCGGATTATTCAAAATCGCTTTATGCTTCTGCAAATAACCATAAGCCAAAGGGAATTTCTTTTGAATAGTTGAAAGTGGAATTACATCAACGCCTGTTTTGGTTGGCGTATAAGGATAGAAAACTCTTGCGTTTGGTTTGAATGTTCGATATGTGTTTAAATTATCTTCGCCTGACGAAGTTTGAAAATACGGTTTGGTAATTTCTTTTTCAATTTTGTATTCAGTTCCTTTTCTAGAAAAGAAATAATGTTTCTTATCTTCTTTGGTTGGTGTGAAAATGTAAATATCATTCGCACTTGTTTGAATACCATTGAAAATGTTTTCATCGCCAATCAAATCAACCAACTTCTCGCTTTGAGAAATAATTTTATTGTAAGCGTTGGTTAATTCAGGCGGAACTAAAACCCAAACTTCATTGTCTAATTCTTTTGATTTTTTAGAAGCAAATTTTATTGCTTTGGCTTCACGAACTTTCCAACTGTTCAAACTCTTTACTTCCGCATATTGAAAAGTTTTTTGCTGTTGCTTGTTTAGAATGAGCAAACAAGTGTAAGTCGTTTTGTCTGCAAAAACTTGGTTTGCTCCAAACGAAACGATAGAATGTAAATACTCTTTTTCTGTAAGTAATTCACGCAATTTTTTACCTGCACCAACTTTTGTGAACTTACTCGGAACAATGTAGCCTAAAACTCCGTCATTAGTCAATAAATTCAAACCTTGCTCAAGGAACAAGAAGTATTTATCAAACTGTTTGTAAGCCGAAGTAAAATTGTTTTTGTAAAGTGGTAATTCAAGCGGTGTGATATTTTTCATATCCTCTGACTTCATATAAGGCGGATTGCCAACAATTACATCAAAACGATGATTTGAAAAGTCAAACGGATTTATTTCAGCTTGATTTTTCTTCTCAACTTGTTTTAGGTTTAGCAAACTGTTTCCGAAAAATATATTTTCCGTAAGGTCGGGTAAAACAGGTTTCGTTTTGTTTGTTGAATTTACATCTTCACTTTCCAACAACTTCAACAATAAACCGAATTTTGTTGCTTCAACTGCATTATAATCTTTATCAACTCCGAAAACGCAATTCAGTAAAACCTTTCTTTTAATTTCAAACGGAAGTTTGTAAGTGTTGATGTTTGTTTGAATGAGTTTTGATTTATCATTCGTCAAATAGTAGTCAATCAAAATGTCATTTAAGAGTTGAAACAACTCTAAAAGGAAAGCACCCGAACCGCAAGCAATGTCAGCGAATTTTAATTGTAGAATTTCTTTGTCGGTTTTGCCTTTGCATTTTGGTAAAACAGTGCTTCTTAAAATGTCATTGATGATAAATGTTGGCGTGGTAACAATATCCCTGTCTATGTTTTCAGGTTTCTTTACCAATTCAACAGTTCCGTTTTGAACGGTTAATTTTTCAGAAAGAAAAATTTCATAAATGCTTCCTAAAACGTCAGAAGAAAAAACACTAAAAGAATAAGGACTTTCAGGATAATAAAGTTGTTTGATGATTGTCCAAAAAACAGAACTGATATTTTCAACGATTTTGTCTTTTAGTAATTGGTCAAACAATCCTGAATTGTAGCGTTTGTCAGCTTCTTCAAATTTTTTGATGAGTGCTTTGAAATCGTTTGCATTAGCAAATTTCAAAAGCGTTTGATAATCTTCTAAATTTCTGTCCTCACAAACACGCAAAAACAACACTCGGTTTAAATAGCTTTGAACAACATCGTTTAGTTGTTCATTCATCTTTGGTTCGTGTTTGTGAATTTCAGCACCTAACGCTTTTCTCCATTCATTGATTTGTTTCAGGAAAAGATTGTCAATGGAATATTGATTTATTTTGTTTTCAATCGCTTTCCATTCGTTATCAAACGAACCTGAATAAACCGCTTCTTTGCTTAACAGTCGTTTAATTTCTTCAAACTTGCTTTCGTATTCGGTGTAATGATATTTTTTTACAAGTGCTTTTTGAAACGTGTCGTCTTTCTCAACTTTTATAGAAGTGTCGTAAATGATAAGATGTTCAAAATTGGAAAGAGCAGAAATTTTTAGTTTAGCTGTAAAGCCGTAACGCCTTACTTGTTTTGCAGTTTCGTTATCTGTTTCAATTTTGACAAATGGTTTCTTTGCTTCCAAAAAGAATTTCCTTTCTGAAAATAAGCGAAAAGTATAATCAGGTTTCTTTGAGTTTTCAGAAGCATTTGCTTTTAATGCCTCTTCCAAAATTACTTCCCGTTCATTGGTTGGCTTTCCTGCATTGTTCTTAATATCCCAACCCAACAACTCAAAAAACGGGTCTAAGAAATCACTGCGAAGCAGTGTTTCGTTATACTTGTTGGTCAGATAATAATTTCTGTCCGACTGATATTTTTCTATGAGTTGTTTTATCGTCATTTATTCTTGTTTGCTTTTAGGTATTTTACTTTTTTCTCGGCTACTTTCAACGCTTTTTCTCCTAAGTCCTCGTCTTGAATTTCATACATTATTTTGTCGCTGAGGAAAAGTACCAACAATTCGTCAGGATTGTGTCCGTAGATGTCCGCAAGTTTGAGAACGATGTCTTTTGATAGTTTTCGTTCGCCACGCTCCATTTTGCTTAAAATTGCTACGTCAATGTCAAGCAATGCAGCCACTTTTCGCAATGGAAGTTCTTTAGCTTCTCGTAGTTCTCTAAGTTTTTCGCCTATGGTTTCTGTTGACATACTTTCTATTGACAATAAGTGTCAAAGTTAGTAAATGATTTTTGTCTGCCAATAGTTTTAGCAAAAAAGTTATTCACGTTTTTGTTAGCTAATTCGTAAGTCGGGTGGTGGGTGGGCTTGGGTGCGGTTGGGTAAAATTAAATGTGGTGTTTTGTGTCGGCTTGTGTGTTGGGAAAACACCTCTTTTAATTTTGCGAAGCGTTGGGATTTTTTTGTCTTTCTGTCCGTTCGGTGATGTCTGCACGGTGGTCGGTTAGGGTTGCTGATAACGGGCGGGGCTTGGCGTTCGGGCGGGAAAGTCCGCAGGAACTTTCACGCTTGAACGTCAGCCCGCCTGACGCCAAACCCTTGTTGGCAGCAGTTAATCTCTTTTTTGTTCTTTAAAAATTTCCTCTAACGTGTCTTTGTATTTCGTGTATTTATAAAGATTGTTGTTCTTTAAAATTGAGCCAAGCAACAAATCATTTTTTTCTTTTTCGCTTCCATTTTCTTTGTTCAAGCAAATCAAATGCGATAAAAGCGTTTCGTAAAACTTGTCAAGGTAATAACTTTTATAGCCTTGTATTCCTTTGTCTTTTACGATATTCATTTCAAAGTCTGTAAAGTAAAAGTCGGTGTATTGATAGTAAGGTCGTCCGTTAAATTTCGGATATTTTTTTATGTTGTCGTATGCTTTTTGTGTGTTTGGTGGATTAACTACGTTCATATATCCCCAAATTGTCTTACCACAATAGTCCATACAACGTAAAAATAAAATTCCTTTTTCGGTGTCGTCTTTGAAATTGTAGTCTTTAAGTTTGAAATCAACTTTTGAAAAGTCAAACGGCTGGTTTTTGTTTCCAACTGCTGTAAACAACATTCCGTAATAGTTGTCAACTAATTCGTAAGTCGGAATGTTTGCAGTTGTCAAACTGTCTATGAGTTTGTTGTTGTCTATTTGATTTTCTTCTCGTAGGTTGAGATTTACTGCTCTGATTATGAAAATTTGTTTCAGAGTTTGGTCGTCAGGTCGGGACAAAAACTGCTGTGTTAGCAATTTATTTTTTGTCGTGATTGTCTGAACAATAAAGTCTGTCGCAGTTTTTAAGTTTTCTGGAATGTCTGCTTTAATGTCTTTGAAAACTTCTTTGGTTGGCTCGTTACGGAACATAAAGTCTTTGTATGTCTTGCCAAGTTCAATAAGTTTTGCGTTGTTGTTTGTCTGTCCGAAAGTCAAAACCGTCAAACAAAGTCCTAAAAATGTCAATGCTGTTTTTTTCATTGTGTCGTTCTTTTTAATTGCTGCCAACGGTTTCGGCTTGGCGGTCGGGCGGGCATTTGAAAAACGTCCAGCCGACAACCGAAGCTGAACAAAGATAAAAAAGTTGATGATAAGAACTAAAGTTGAGCATTGAACGTCCAGCCCGAACCGCAGCTGATTAGCGAACTGAAGTTGAGAATATATTCTCGCCCCCCGACTGCCGCCAAACCGTTTGTTGCCTGCTGTGCTTTTGAAATTTGTCACTTTAATTCGTCAACACGAAATGCCCATTCCATGTGTTTATTAAAATCCTGTCGCATTATTAAGTTTAATTGCCCTGTATGGTGTTGAGTGTGTCGCAGATTGTATAATAATATCTCCAAAATTGGATAGTCCATATCACCTTCTTGATTTCCTTCAGTAAACCTGATGTTCACTATTTCATTGTCGGTCAAAGCGTCAATTATTTTCTTGCACTTCAAACGGGTGTTTTTTAAATAATCAATCAACTGTTGCTTGCTGTATACTTTGTCGGGAATCATGTCGCCAATAGAATCGGGCGGTCGTTGGTCTTTATCTTTAATAGTAAATGTCAACTGTGGCGAAAAATCTTTTGGCGGGATTGAAAGGTAATAGTCTAAAAATATTGCGCTATGGTACGCTAAATAATAAAATCGTTTGTTTGTGTTTAGATAATTGTCTGGGCAATTTGAAATAACATTTATGAGCATGTCTATGCATGCGCCAAATTGTCGCCAAAGGCTTTCTTTTATTTTATCTGTCATCATTTGTCAAGGTTTTTTGGGGGTTATTTAGCATAGCAGGCAACGTTCCGTAGCCTTGCGCTGTTGCCGTCTGCGTGAACGTTTAATTGTCACGCTAATATAAAGATAAAAGCGAAACGAAATATTGAACTTAGTAGATTAACGGCAATAGAGCAAGGGTACTGTTACCTGCTGCCCTTCTTTTCATTAGAAGTGATGTCATGCTTTTTTTGTCGCCATTTTGTTATGCTAATGCTTTGTCCAACTCGTCAAATTCCCTTTCTGTCAACACTTGTCTAATCACTTGCATTCCCTCATTGAAGAAAGGTTCAGGAGCCATTTTTTTAAATCCTGTCAGCAGTCCAACTCTTTCTTTATGGCTTTGAGCAGGAATTACAAACCGAAACCAAATAAGCAAAGTTTGTGGCGGATTTTTTGCCATAATTTTTCCTCTGTGTGATGCAAGTTCTTCATCAGTAAAATACTTCCATAACATTGGTTGAGTTACTCGTTCTTCTTCGGCTGTGTGTTCTAAATAAGTTCCATAAAACTCGCTAAAGGCTAAGTAGAATTCCTCTCCGTCTTCTATTACATTTTGTCCAGCTTTTGAGTTGTTGTAAATGTTTGCAAGAAATTTTTCCAACTTGTCTTGTGTAAGATGAATTTGTTCATGGTCTTCCATGTCGTGTTGCGAACAACCTGTGCAACGCTCTTCCAATTCTGCAAGTGTTATTTCATTCTCATCAGTTGCATGAATGGTGAGGATTTTAAAAACATCTTGTCCCAATTTGTAAAGTTGCTCTACTTCATTTTGATTAGCGTAGTCAGTTTTACCTGCAAGTAATTGCATTTGCGATAGTGCGTTCCTTAAACCTTTGTGGGGAACATCGTAAGATTTCATTCTTTTCATTTGTTTGTTTTTTTAATTGTTTAACGATTTGTTGAATTACAATGCAAAAGTGTTGCTTCTACAAAACTGCAAAATCCGATGTAATTGACCACTTGTATCCGGAGCAAATTGACCACCTGTAGTTGATGTCAAAATTGTGCTGCCAGTTTTAGTGTTTTAAAATTAGTTATTCTTCGGTTTCTTCTGCTGT
>JAFDYX010000006.1 GCA_018267215.1 Bacteroidota bacterium | reverse complement strand
GTGAGACCGTGGAAAGTTCTTTCCAAACGGACGATTCCGTTACAAGGACTTGCGGACGAAGTTAGCCGTATTTGTTGACAGTATCCAGACTGTAACCGATTATAATCGGATAATAAACGGCTACCAGCGTCAGTGACGGATACATGACCTGATTAAATCTTGACGTCAAAACAACGGGGCACATAGCATGGCTATATGCCATGATTTTGACTGAGACCAAATCTGCGAAAGTGCGGGTTGCCGACAAGTCAATTAGGGGCTAAGATACAGTATAGGAATAGTTTCAGTTTTTCTTATAAGCAATCTCCAAACTGATATATTTGTAATTCAATCGTCTTGAAAATTGAAATCACTCGATCCTCGTATTGGCCGCCTTCCGCAAGTAATGGGAAAAGACTCCAAGAAACCATTGGATCAGTTTAGCACATTCGAAGTATTTGTTCAGGCAAAAGAAGGCAAACCTTTTCAGCACGAAGGTGCCGTACACGCCCCCAACTTGGAGATGGCATACATTTTGGCCAAAGAAACTTTTACCCGCAGATTTACCTGCTCGTCATTATATGTGGTCAACACACTGGATGTGGTGACTTCGCCCACTACTGAAGGAACAGAAACTGTTTACAACCTGATAGATGAAGTAAAAGACGGCACTGACAAAAAAGAATTTGAAATTTACCAATTGGCCAAGCGCGGCAAACAGCACGTGCACGCTGGCACTGTGCAAGCCGGCTCACCGGCTGGCGCTATGAGCAAAGCCAAATCGCTGTTCGGCATCGGCAAAACAATTTACAATGTGTGGGCGGTTGAGAAAAATAAAATCCGTTTTACAACTGATGCAGAAAAAGATTTGTGGCATACGCTGCCCGAAAAAAAATTCCGTGATGCGTCTGACTACAAAGGTGGTGATAAATTGAAAGAGTTTCTGGAGCGAACCAAGGCATAGCAGCATGAACACTTCGGCACTGAAAGAATTGATTTATAAAATGGCTGACGACCTGTTGATCCTCGGCCATCGCAACAGCGAGTGGACCGGGCTCGGCCCGTTGCTGGAAGAAGACATTGCTTTCTCTTCGATGGCGCAAGACAAAATCGGCCAGAGCTATACGCTCTTTCAGATGCTGCAAACGCTTGGCGAACCGGCACCCGATACCGTTGCCTTTACCCGAAAGGCCGATCAGTTTCATAATTGCCAATTGGTAGAATTGCCCAATGGAGAATATGACTTTAGTTTAATCCGTCATTTTTTATTTAACACAGCCGATGCCTTGCGCTGGGAGATGCTCACCCGCTCTTCGTATGAGCCATTGGCACAACTGGCTCAAAAAATCAGAGGCGAGTTGCGTTATCACACCTTGCACGCCAACACCTGGATCAAACAACTCGGTACTGCCACGGAAGAAAGCATCAGCCGGCTCCAATCATCGCTAAATGTAGCTTTGCCTTATGCATTAGGAATTTTTGAAGAATCACCTAATGAAAAAGAAATCATCGGGTCAAAAATATTTGATGGAGAAGTAGAGTTGAAGAAAAAGTGGATGGCAAAAATAGAAGAAGTTATTTCTTCAACCCATCTTAAATTACCTGACTTAAGAACAGTAATACCTGTTTATGGTGGAAGAGTAGGCACACATACCGAACACCTCCAGCCCTTGCTCGATGAGATGAGCGAAGTAATCAGGATAGACCCATCTGCCGAGTGGTAATCTTGATCTGACCCATCATTCAACAAAAAATAAACCGGCTGCTTTTTTCATCATGGAGATAAATATTTCTGATTATCACTACAGCCTGCCCGACCACCGCATTGCGCGCTATCCTTTAGCTGAGCGCGATCAGTCGAAGTTGCTGGTGTACCGCGATAATCAAATTACCCATTCTCATTTTAAAGACCTCATTAGTTTTTTACCGGAAGGATGCACACTCTTTTTTAACGACACAAAAGTAATCCCGGCACGGTTGCATTTTTTAAAAGATAGCGGTGCTGCCATTGAAGTATTTCTTCTTCACCCGGTTTTGCCATCGGCAGTAGTGGCGCTTGCCATGGCGGCAAAAGGAAAATGCCAGTGGCAATGTACCATCGGCAACGCCAAACGGTGGAAGGAAAATCAGCTACTACAGTATGAACAAACTGGATTAAACCTAACAGCGTGTTTAAAAGATAGAGCGAAGGGTATTGTAGAGTTTCAATGGTCATCTTCGCTTACTTTTTCTGAAATGCTCCAGCAGGCAGGCCACACGCCACTTCCTCCTTACCTGCATCGGGAGGCCGAGGCATCAGACAAAGAACGGTATCAAACTGTTTATAGTAAAAATGATGGAGCTGTGGCCGCACCGACAGCGGGATTGCATTTCACACCCAAAATATTTTCTGCTCTCGAAGCCAAGGGCATCACAACTGATTATGTTACGCTTCATGTCAGTGCCGGAACTTTTCAACCTGTAAAAGTTGAAAATGCTTTTAATCACCACATGCACAGCGAGCAATTAATAGTTACCCAAGAAAATATCCGCAATCTGCTTAACTCAAAAAAAATCGTAGCCGTTGGCACTACTTCTTTGCGGACTATAGAAAGTTTGTATTGGTATGGCGCAAAATTGATCCACAATTCTCAAGCAGAATTTTTAATTGATCAAAACGATCCTTATCAGGTAAAGCCGGTTGATACGGCAGAAGCCCTTCGGGCAATCGACTTAAAAATGAAAACAGAAAATACAAATCAACTTCGGGGCGAAACTTCCATTTACATTTATCCCGGTTACGATTTTAAGATAGCCGATGCCCTGATCACTAATTTTCATCAGCCCGGATCTACCTTGATGTTATTAGTAGCCGCATTTGTCGGCAACTCATGGAAAAACATCTACCATGAGGCATTGGAGAATAGCTATCGTTTCCTCAGCTACGGAGATAGCTCGCTGTTATTCAGGTCGCATACATGAGGTTAGCAAAAATTTTATTTCTATAAATATTTACCTTTGCTATCTTACTTGAATAAAGTATTTAAAATAGCCAAAAACCGATGACTTTAATCTACAGGCCTTTATCTTGGATAGTTTTCATTACTATCTTTTTCAGTCTTCATTTGCAGGCACAACCCGGCAACGACAACTTTGGCAGCGCCTACGATATCTCGGGGCTGATCAACAGTTGCTCAGCCAATGCCGCCTATACTACTGTGGCTGCCACCCCCGACATGACTGCCGGAACGTGTGCCCCCAACGGTCCCAATTACAATGTTTGGTTTAAGTTCAAAGCATCGGCTACCGGCTACATGGACATCCAATTGAAGACAGGCAGTGTGTTTGGCAACATGCAATACTCCTGGGTAACCCTGTGGGATGGAACAGGCACTACCGTACTTGCCTGCTCTCCATACAACTCGCTCAATCAGGGCACGATGGAAACAGACTACCTCGGCCTCACCCCCGGTAACTATTACTACATCTCTGTGGACAATTATGCCGGCTTAGGTTATAGAGGTACTTTCTCTCTCTGTCTGAGCGACAAGGTGGGCTACAACTTTATGAGCGGGGCACTCAGCGTTACTTCCCTGATCAATGGTTGCTCGGCCAATGCTGCTTATTCTACCATTGGTGCTTCCCCCGACCAATCGGCCGGAACCTGTGCCCCCAACGGCCCCAACTACAACAGATGGTTTAAGTTCAAGGCTTCTGCCACTACCTACATAGACATACAACTGAAAACGGGCGGGGTGTTTGGCAACATGCAATACTCTTGGGTAACACTGTGGGACTCACTCGGTACACAACTCTCCTGTTCTCCTTACAATAGCCTCAACCAAGGCACAATGGAAACGAGTTACCTCGGCCTCACACCCGGTAACTATTACTACATCTCTGTGGACAATTACAATAGTGTAGGCTATCGAGGTACTTTCTCCCTCTGCCTGAGCGATAAGGTAGATTACAACTACAAGAGCGGGGCGCTCAGTGTTACC
>JAFDYX010000005.1 GCA_018267215.1 Bacteroidota bacterium | reverse complement strand
TTTCCATACCGAGGTTGTGCCTTTTGAGGCGCTCGTCCAAATTGTTCGTCTGGCCGATGTAAAAAGATTGGTCTTTGTCGGATTGTAGGATATAAACGTAAAAGTCCATAAACAAAAAAAGCCCCGCAACGGAGGCTTATCATTTTAGGGCGAGCAATGGGACTCGAACCCACGACCCTCAGAATCACAATCTGATGCTCTAACCAACTGAGCTATGCCCGCCATTTTGTCCTCTGTAGCTTCAGCGAAGGAGGATTCCTTCTGAAACTCTGACAACCCACCTTCGCCAAGGCTACGGTGGATAAAGAGGAGTGCAAAGGTAACAGGTCTGTCGTAAATACAAAAGCTACCGCGAAAACAAAAGACGCGTGCCGTTGCTCCCCTCTACAATTTTACCTTCGCTGTAAACCAAGTTTCCCGACACCCAGGTTTTTTCAACAGAAGAATTAAATTTCTGTCCTTCAAAAGGTGACCAACCGCAATGCGCTAAAATATTTTCTTTTTGCACAGTCCACGGTTTATTCAAATCAACGAGAACCAAATCCGCAAAATATCCTTCGCGGATAAACCCCCGGTTTTCTATTTGAAACAGAATGGCCGGGTTGTGGCTCATCTTTTCTACTATTTTTTCAAGAGAAATTTTTGTCTGGTGATAAAACTGCAACATCGCAACCAAGCTGTGCTGCACCAGCGGCCCGCCCGAGGGCGCAGCAAAATATAAGTTATCCTTTTCTTCCAGCGTGTGTGGCGCATGGTCAGTGGCAATCACATCTATATGGTTGTCGAGCACTGCCTTTAAAATTGCCTGTTGGTCGTGCTCAGTTTTAATGGCCGGATTCCACTTAATTTTGGTGCCCAGTTTAGCATAGTCTTTTTCATTAAACCAAAGATGATGAACACAGGCCTCGGCTGTAATTTTCTTTTTTTCTAATGGAATGGTGTTGTCAAATAAAGAAATTTCTTTGGCCGTGGAGATGTGTAAAATGTGAAGTTTCGTTCCGTGCTTTTTGGCTAAGGCTACCGCAAAAGAAGAAGAGCGATAGCAAGCGTCTTCGCTGCGGATATTCATGTGCTCACGAACGGGTACGTTTTCTCCAAATTTATTTTTCCATACCTCCAGATTTTTTCGGATGGTAGGCTCATGCTCGCAGTGGGTGGCAATCAATGCGGGGAATCTTGAAAAAAAACCTTCTAATGTCTTTTCATTATCCACTAACAGATTGCCGGTAGAAGAACCCATAAAAATTTTTAGCCCACAGACATTTTTAATATCAGTCCTTAAAACTTCTTCCAAGTTGTCGTTGGAAGCCCCGATAAAAAAAGAATAATTGGCAATCGAATTTTTGGCAGCGATCTGATATTTCTGTTCCAGCAGCTCTTGTGTAAACACCGGAGGGACTGTATTGGGCATTTCCATGAAGCTGGTTATGCCACCCGCCACCGCGGCACGCGACTCAGAAAAAATATTGCCTTTGTGTGTAAGCCCCGGCTCGCGAAAATGCACCTGGTCGTCAATCGCACCGGGCAAAAGGTATCGCCCGGAGGCATCAATGATCTCTTGCGCCTGAACAGACTGCAGGTCTTTGCCGATTTTATCAATTCGCTGCCCGCGAATCAATACATCACTTTCAATGACTTGGCCTTCATTTACTACTTTGGCATTTAGAATAAGTGTTGACTTCATTACCTTGCAAAGATACTCGAAGAAATGCAGTGGTCAGACTTTAAATTAAACAAACAGCTTTTTCAGGCTATTGAAGAAGCAGGCTTTGCCGAGCCTACCGAAGTGCAGCAAAAATGTATTCCGCTGATTTTAGGAGGACAGCAGGTAATCGGCATTGCCCAAACAGGCACCGGTAAAACGGCTGCTTATGTTTTGCCTTTGTTGATGAAAATAAAATTTGCACAAGGCAATGAACCGCGCGCTTTGGTGTTAGTTCCCACCAAAGAGCTGGCTGTGCAGATACATGCCCATGCTTTACAGTTGGCTAAGTTTACCGACTTGCGGATAGCGGCTTTATATGGAGGCGTAGGGCCTAAGACACAAATTGAAGAAATAAAAATAGGAGTTGACATCGTTGTTTCAACGCCCGGGCGGTTCATGGAAATCTATTTGCGAAATGAAATTGCCCCGAAGCTTATTAAGACACTTGTAATAGATGAGGCAGACCGCATGATGGATATGGGCTTTATGCCGCAGTTGCGCAAAATTTTTGAAATTCTTCCGCCCAAACGTCAAAACCTTTTGTTTTCGGCAACATTTCCCGAAAGAGTGGAGAGGCTTTCGCAAGAGTTTTTAGAGTTTCCCACTAAAGTTGAAATCACTCCGCAAGCTACCACCGCCTCTCAGGTTGAGCAGGCGGTTTATCATATTCCCAACCTTCGTACGAAGATAAATTTTTTGGAGTATCTGTTAACGCATTCCGATGAATTGAGCCGGGTGATAATTTTTGCACGTACCAAAGAGGCAGCCGACAATGTCTTTAAATTTATTGACCGAAAAAATTTAGGCCCCGTGCGGGTGATCCACTCCAACAAAGGCCAGAACACCCGCATCAATGCCATGAATGAATTTCGCGAGGGCAAACTTCGTGTGCTGGTGGCAACCGATGTAGCCGCCCGTGGCATAGACGTAGAGAAAGTTTCGCATGTTATCAACTTTGATGTGCCGGTTTTGTACGAAGACTATGTGCACCGTATCGGAAGAACCGGAAGAGCCTTTCAGGAAGGAACGGCTCTTACCTTTGCCACGAAGGCAGAGGAGTACCACATCGGAAAAATCGAAAAACTGATACGCGAAAAAATACAGGTAAAAAAATTGCCCAACACAATCACGATTGAAGAAACACCTTTTGAAGAACAACAAGAAATGGCCAGGGAGATAGACCGGCAAAAAAGAAAAGAAGACCCCGAGTATGGAGGCGCCTTTCATGAGCGAAGGAGATAATAGATCTGTTGGCAATTAATTTTTTACAGTATTTCAGAAATGGGCTAACTTCACGAAATGAAGATCATTTTGATAGCAAGCAACTTGATTTTGTTTTGTTCGTGCAATATTTATTATCTGCCGAATACCAGAAGCATTCCGATGTTTGAAAAAAAGAAAGAGCTGCAGACATCGGCCTCTGTTATAGGAGGATTGAATTTTCAATCAGCTTATTCACTCTCCAATCATTTAGGGATAATAGCAAATGGGCTGTATTATTCTTCTCAAACCAACACCTCATCAGCTTTGATTAATTATTATGAAGGCGGATTGGGATACTATTCAAATAACAGCCAAACAAATTTTGCCGTTTTCGGTGGCTATGGAGTTGGTAAAATGGACGTTAACAATAGCAACAACAATTTTTATTATAACGACCCGGCACACGGCCAGTATCAAAAGTTTTTTATTCAACCCGGGTATTCATTCAAAGAGAAGAACTTTTGGTACGGTGCAGTTCTGCGAATTTCGTATGTTGATTTTTCTAATTTGACAAGTTATGATACCGGCCAGCCCTTATCATTGACAAACAATCGCATCGTATTTTTTGAACCTGCTGCTATGTGTAGATTTAATTATAAAAAAATCTTTGCCACAGCCCAAGGAGGTGTGAATTATCAGGCATTCGGCATTGATGGCAAAATAGGATACCTTCCTTTTCAATATGCAATTGGAGTAGGGCTCAAACTCAATTTCGACAAAGTGAAATAATAATTTCACTCCACATACAGCGCCAATCCTTTCAGATATTCTCCTTCGGGATGGTAGATAGAAATAGGATAGTCGGCCGGCTGGCCAATATGCTACAACACTTTAATCGAGCGCCCAGCCTGAATGGCCGATGATACCACCGTATCATAAAACAATTGCTTTTCTACCACTTGCGAATAGGAGATGAAAAAATATTACCATAATGATCAGGTGTATTTCCGCAAGCCGAGGCTTGTACACAAAGGCAATATTTTTCAGAATCGTGTACAGCCGCAGCACAACTACTATCCAACAAGAAATGGCCAGGGGAATGGATCGGCAAAAAAGAAAAGAAGACCCCGAGTCCGGAGGAGTCTTTCATGCGCGAAGGAGACGATGTGTATAATTTAGATATATTTGTGTGTATGAAGACAACGCGAACAAATATTGTACTGAATGATCAATTAATTGCAGAGATCATAAAATTTGGGGAAGCCAAAACCAAACGTGAAGCAGTCGAAAATGCCCTTAAAGATCATTTGAGAATTCTCAGGAGAAAAAAACTTGCCTCTATGCGAGGCAAAATAAACTGGCAAGGCGACCTCAATGAAATGCGTACGGATAAAACCAAATGATTTTTGATACTTCTGTTTGGATTGATTTCTCGAGAGGGAAGAATACCCGCTTAGCCGATGTACTGCAAAAAAGAATAAGGAACGATCAAAAAGTTTATATCTGCCCGCCCATTTATCAGGAAATTTTGCAAGGTATTAAAACTGAAAATGAATTGATAGAAACCAAGAGCCTGCTGATGTCGCTGGACTTTCTTTCACTGGATGCTTATTTCGCTTCAGAGGGAGCGGCCAATATTTTTAGACAACTACAAAGACATGGTATTACAGTTCGAAAGCCCAACGATTGTATTATTTCATTCTATGCCATTCACTTTAATTTAAAATTGGTTCACAACGATTCTGATTTTGACAAAATAGCCAGATATACTTTGTTGAAAATTTTTAAAGAATAAATCCTCACTCCACATACAACACCAACCCTTTCAGATACTCACCTTCGGGGTGGTAGATAGAAACAGGATGATCGGCCGGCTGGCCAATATGCTGCAACACTTTAATCGCGCGCCCAGCCTGAATGGCCGATGATACCACCGTATCATAAAACAATTGTGGATCGACTACCTGCGAACAAGAGAAGGTGAAAATAACACCACGAGGTTTGATGATTTTCATAGCCTCTGCATTCAGCCGCTGGTAACCTTTCATGGCTTGGTGGCGCGCATCTTTGTGTTTGGCAAATGCAGGCGGATCGAGGATGATGAGGTCGTAGCGGTCTTTTTTGTCTTTCAAAAAATCGAAAGTATCGGCAGCGAAACATTCATGTTGGCTTGGGTCGAAGCCATTCAGTTCAATATTTTTTCTGGTCAGGTCAATGGCTTTTTCCGAAGCATCTACGGAATGTACCAATGCCGCCCCGGCAGCTAAAGCGTAAACTGAAAAACCACCCGTATAACAAAACGTATTGAGCACCGATGCACCCGGGCTCATCTGGCCCAGTAGTTTTCTGTTCTCTCGCTGATCAAGAAAAAAACCGGTCTTTTGCCCTTCTTCCCAATCCACATAAAATTTATTTCCGTGTTCGGTTACTACGTGGGGCACCACACCGAGGCCGAACAAATATTCGTTGTCGGTTTTTTTGTTTAAAGTATTTTGGCTTTTGTAAAAGATTGTGTGCAGTGTGTTGCCGAGAGCAGCCTTCAGCGCCTCCGCTATAGAATGCCGGTGGTGGTGTATGCCCGGGCTATGGGCTTGCATGACGGCCACACCGTTGTAAACATCCACAATCAGTCCGGGCAAACCATCGCCTTCGCCATGTATTAAACGAAAACAATTGGTGTGCTCGTTTATTACTTTCGTAAACAGGCGTTGATTAAAGGCATTTTCAATTTTGTGTTGGTAGATAGAATCATCAGGTTTCTTTTTTGAAAATGAAAGCAGGCGCACGGTAATAGATCCCTTTTGATAGTGGCCAAACCCCAATGTTTCTTTCTGAAAATCTTTTACTTCAACCCAATCGCCTTCGGCTGGCTCGCCCTCCATAGATTGGATGGCTCCGGAAAATACCCACGGATGAAACCGTTTAACGGAAGCCTCGCGGCCACGCTTTAAAAAAACTGAGGCTGTAATTTTGATCATCAACAAAACTAATGTATTTGAAATGCACATTAAAATTTGTTGAAATCAAGCTTAGTATGGCAAACAAGAAAAATTGGCAGGCAACAGTAGCCATAACCTCTTTGGCATATTTTTCGTAAAAGAATTGGCTCAACTCAAAAAAAATGATAAGTTCGGAAACCTCCCAGCAGGCTATACAGGATATGACAAAAAAATTAGATTTGCAGGCTGTCTGCGTGAAGGCGAGCTAAACTTTTTGAGTTTTTGCTTCATCAGATGAGAACAGATAAACAGAAAAAATGAAGACTATGAAGAATTTTGGATCTCTTGTGCTGGCTGCCATACTGGGCAGCGTAATCACCATGGCTGCTTACCACTGGATGGGTAACAACGAAAACCGTGGTGTAACGATTGAACACGTAAACGGTACACAGGCTTCGCAGGTGGCATACCGTATCAATGAAAAGGGCGAAGCAGTAGCGTTGGATTTTACCGGTACAGCCGAAAAGGTTACTAAAGCCGTAGTGAATATCCGCTCTACCCAAACCGGAAATACTTCTCGCGAACGCGAGTCGAACGACCCTATTCAGCAATTCTTTTTTGGCCCCAACGGCCCCCAACAGCAAGGCCCCAGCGTGAGCAGCGGCTCCGGGGTGATCATCAATGCTGATGGATATATTGTTACCAACAACCATGTGGTGCAAGATGCCGATGTGGTGGACGTTACCCTGAACGACAACCGCTCTTTTAAAGCTGAGGTAATAGGCACAGACCCCGACACTGATCTGGCATTAATAAAAATCAACCAAAAAGATTTGCCATTTCTTCCGTTCGTTAATTCAGACGATGCGAAAGTCGGCCAGTGGGTGTTGGCGGTGGGCAATCCATACAACCTGACATCCACCGTTACTGCGGGCATCATCAGCGCCAAAGGCAGAAACATCAACATCATCAACTCTAACAATCCTGCCAACAGAAATAACAGTCAGGGCAGCACGGCCATCGAATCGTTTATTCAAACCGATGCGGCCATCAACCCCGGCAACAGTGGCGGAGCGCTGGTGAATTTAGATGGCGGCTTGCTGGGCATCAATACTGCCATTGCCAGCCCGACAGGGTCGTACTCTGGTTATGGTTTTGCCATCCCTTCGGATATTGTAAGTAAAGTAGTGGAAGACCTGATTGCCTACGGCACCGTGCAGCGAGGCTGGTTGGGAATTTCTGTGCTGAGCGTCAATGCTGAATTGGCAAAGCAAGAAAGTCTGGATGTAACCGAAGGCGCCTATGTGGGTGGCTTTGCCGAAAATGCAAAGAGTGCTGCCAAAGAAGCAGGAATTGAAAAAGGAGATGTGGTGGTAAAAATGGACGACACGCCCATTAAGTCGAGCACAGCTCTCATCGAATACATCGGCCGCAAAAGACCGGGCGATAAAATAAATATAGTGGTTGACCGCAAAGGCAAGCTCCTTACATACGCTGTTACGCTGAAGAACAAAGAAGGAAAACTGGGAGCCGTGAAGCGCGAAGAAAAAGATGCCGTAACAGCACTGGGCATGGAACTGCAAGATGTGGATGCCAAAAAATTAAAAGCGTTAGATCAGGCCGGAGGTGTGGAGGTAAAATCACTCACCAACGGAAAAATTAAAAAATACACCGACATACGCGAAGGGTTTATCATCACACATGTAGATAATGCCCCGGTGAAGTCAGCAAAAGAATTGAATGAGTTGCTGAAAAAGAAAAAGCCTGGAGATCAGGTAACCTTTTCAGGAATCTACCCGGATTTCCCCCGGGAATATATGTATGCATTCAGGTTTTAAATTTGTAAAGAATTGCCCCCTGCCCACAAATACCAAATAAGATGAGTGAGCAGAGGGCATTCTGTTTGGTAATGGATAAAATAGTAACAGATGAAAAGATTGTTTAAAAAAGGAGAGCGTGTGCGCAGCAAACGTGATGGAAAAGTTATGGAAGTGCTGAAATATATTAAGAACAAAGTAGTGGAGGTACGCTGGTTCGATCTGACATCGAAGGAAGTGCGCACCAACAAAATGAAAGAGCAAAATTTGTCGAAGGCCGCGTAGCAAGTGGTTTTTTGCTCTCAATTCGTACAGAGTTAAAACACAAGTTCAACAAACATTAAAGTTTTTGTTTTTTTATCTTTGGCACTCAGATAAAAAATAAGCCATCAAAAAATTTGATATTCCCGCCTACTACCGCTCGTCCATTACAGGCAGAGTGAAGGAGTCGCGCAGGGCAAAAGATTACCGCAAGCAGGATTTTAATCCGGCTGTGTTAGACTTTGGCCCCGTACAATTTTTCTTGGCCAGGCATTTCGGTTTTTGTTATGGTGTAGAAAATGCCATCGAGATCAGCTACCGGGCAATAGAGGAAAACCCCGGTAAAAATGTGTACCTGCTCAGTCAGATGATTCACAACCAAGAAGTGAATGCCGACTTGCAAAGCCGCGGCATCAGGTTTATTGCCGACACAGACGGCACTCAATTTATACCGTGGGATCAAATCGGGAAGGAAGACGTGGTGATCATTCCCGCCTTTGGCACGACCCGCGAAATTGAAAACCTGTTGTTGGACAAGCAGGTGGAAGTTCATCAATACAATACCACCTGCCCCTTTGTTGAAAAGGTCTGGACACGGGCTGAAAAATTAGGAAAGGAAAAATATACTGTTGTTATTCATGGCAAGCCTAAGCATGAAGAAACAAGGGCTACTTTTTCGCACAGCACCCATCATGGCCATTCGGTGATTGTGCAAGACATGGAAGAAGCACAACTTCTTGCCCAATATATTTTGGAGGAGAAAGAAGCAGCCGGTTTTTATCGCGATTTTGAAAAAAAATATTCTGAAGGATTTGATATTGCCCATGGCCTGAACCGTATCGGTGTGGTAAACCAAACCACCATGTTGGCAAAAGAAACACAGGCCATTGCCGACTTTTTGAAACAAACGATGATCAAAAAATATGGGGAAGCAGATATCAAAAATCATTTTGCCGATACACGCGATACATTGTGTTATGCTACCAATGATAATCAGGAATCAATTTATGAACTGCTCAAAACACAGGCAGACTTGGCAGTTGTAGTGGGTGGCTATAACAGTTCCAACACTTCGCATTTGGTGGAGTTGTGCGAAGAGCACTTCCCTACTTACTTTATCAACTCGGAAAACGAAATCATCTCATCAGAAGAAATTCGCCATTTCGATTTGCCAAGCAGGACACGGAAAACTTCGAGTGATTATTTGCCCCGCCATCAACCGGCAAAAATTGTATTGACCAGCGGGGCTTCCTGCCCCGATACATTGGTAGATCGGGTGATGCTAAAACTACTCTCCTATTTTCCAGGCAGCCTACCGATCGAAAAAGTACTTCAGAGTTTTTGACCGGAGAAGAATGAAATACAATATTTCATTTTGCATATTCTACCTGACATTTTCTTTGTACGGTCAAACTGAAATAAAAAAGGATACTTCCCGGGTTTTGGAAGAAATAATTGTACAATCATTTCAATACAACAGACCGCTGAAGGAAACACCGGTGGCATTGAGTGTTGTTAGCCGTGCAGCGTTGAGTAGGTTCAATAACACATCGCTGGTGTCGGCTGTTAACACTATTCCGGGTGTCCGCATGGAAGAACGCTCTCCGGGCAGTTATCGTTTTTCTATTCGTGGCAGCACGTTGCGATCCCCATTTGGCGTTCGCAATGTTAAATTTTATTGGAATGGTTTACCGTTAACGGATGGAGGCGGCAACACGTATCTGAACCTTTTTGATTTTGATGCGGTAGGCCGTCTTGAAATTTTGAGAGGCCCCGGGGCAAGTTTATATGGAGCCGGAACAAGCGGTGTGGTGCTGATGAACCACCCGTCACCAACGAAAAACCAGGTGCAGGTTTCTTCGGTAGGCGGTAGTTTTGGTCTGCAACGGTATCAGACCAGTGCTACTCTTGGAAATGAAAAAAACAGATTCTTTTTTAATTACGCACATCAGCAGGCAGACGGGTATCGCCAGCAATCGGCTATGCGCAGAGACGCATTCAATGCAGAAGGAAAGTTTTCTCTTGATACAAAAAACTTTTTACAAGCCTCTGTTTTTTACACAGACTTATATTATCAAACACCCGGGGGTCTATCCTTGTCGCAATACAACACTGACCCACGGCAAGCATCAACCACTATAGGAAGCGCTGTAGCACAACAGGCTGCTGTACATAACAAAACCATCTATGGCTCTTCCAGTTTAGAGCACCTATGGTCGGGCAGGTGGTCAACACGGTTGGGCGTGTATGGATCTTATACAGACTTTACCAATCCGGCTATTTCCAATTTCAAAAAAGAGACAGATCAAAATATCGGAGGCAGGTTAACCAATCAATATGAATTTTCCAGACTATCGTGGAAGGGCAAGTTGAATTTTGGTGCGGAGTACCAATACATTGATTCTCCTATATCGAACTATGTCAACCAAAATGGTGTAAGCGGAAATATACAGACTGACGATCGCCTGTCAGCTCAAACAATCATTGCATTTACGCAGGCTGAAATAGAATTGCCATCCGATTTTTTCTTAACAACCGGAGCAAGCGCAAATTTTTTGACGTATCACTTCAGTCGTTCCATCGGCTCTTCACCGGGAAGCCAGCAAAGAAATTTTGACCCGGTCTTTTCTCCGCGCATAGCGTTGCTAAAAAAAATTCAAAACAACCTTTCCGTTTTTACTTCCGTGAGCAAAGGTTTTTCAGCTCCCTCTTTGGCCGAAGTGTTACCTTCATCGCGGGTGTATAACAACAGCCTGGCTCCCGAGCTTGGCATTAACTACGAAATAGGATTGCGGGGAAGCGTAAAGAATTTTTCATTCGATGTTGTCGGTTATGATTTTGAGTTGGCACAAGCTATCGTAGGTCAAAAGAATGGCAGCGGAGCCAGCTACTTTACCAATGCCGGAAATACCTCGCAGAAGGGAGTTGAAACATTCCTTTCCTGGCAGCGTGGCAATTCAAGAGATAGAACATACGATTTAAAAACCTGGGTTTCTTACACATTCACCCATTACCGATTTATCAACTATGAATATAATAACATCAGTTATTCAGGTAATCAACTGACAGGATCACCTTCTTCTACGCTCGTGGTGGGTGTAGATTTTTTTGTAAAAAAATTTTATGCGAACCTAACATCCACCTACGTCAGTCGTATTCCGCTTAACAACGCCAACTCAGTTTACGCATCTGATTATTTTTTAACGGGGGCAAGGATCGGTTATAAAAATTTATTTGCTAAAGATTTGCCTTACGAATTATTTGCCGGAGTTGATAATGCCTGGGATCAGAAATACAGTTTGGGCAATGATCTGAATGTGGCTAACGGGTTGTATTTTAATGCAGCCGCAAGTCGCAATTTTTATTTTGGAATAAAAATATCGCCAGCGCTCCGACACTAAGCATTCAAAAAATTTTCTACTTCTTGTATTAACTCCAAAGACTTTAGATTATGGCCTAATCCTGTTGTAGAAATCATTTTGGAATTCGGCCAGTTGTGGTGTGCTGCCAAAGCATGGGCGTAGGGAGCTTCGCGGTCTGCCTGATCATGTATGATGAGACCTTGGTTATTGACTGACTTCACAAATTCTTTCAGAGAGAAATATTCGGGCACAAATCCCGTCCTCTCCATAAAATAGGCACGCATGGCCGACATAGTACGATCCGAGAGCCCAAGCATATTTTTATAGAAAGTAACAAACTCGGCAGCTTCACCGGGCGAGGCCATGATGATGAGCTTCGCTTTTCCCAACTGTGGGGCGCGGCAAAAAGTATAAACTGTAGAAAACGCACCTAACGAATGGCCGAGCAATGCATAAAATTCTCCATACTCTACAACTATCTTTTCAATCAACTTACTGTAGTAGGGCAAGTTGATAAAGTGCCCTTCGCTCAGCCCGTGGCCGGGTGCATCAATTGAATAAATGGAGTATTTTTCTTTCGGCAAATTTGTAATGACAGACTTCCACCAGTAACTGTGGCTTTCCCATCCGTGCAACAGCAACAGTTTTTTTGGGCCATTCCCCCATCGGTAAGCTTGTATTTTTTTGTTGTCATACATGACGGTAAATTTTTCAGCCGTATTGAAAAACTCGAGATGACGAGGCTTTACAGGCCTCCGTCTGGGCCGGCAGAACAGGTTGAAGCCTTCTTTTCCACCTCTTTGAGAACTAACGGCACAGAGCATATTCAGGTACGAACCAAGAAAAAACAGGAGGAAATCCTTTTTCATGTTTTATGTTTTAATAGTGCTGGCTCACATTAGTTTATGCTACCAACTGGCATCGGTGCCACCAAGTTATGGTATGTTGACTAAAAATAACAACTGTTAAAAAGTTCTGCTTTCTTTGCCGCGTGAAAGTGTTAATCCTCCATCAGCATTTTAATACACCTGCACAAGGCGGAGCAGTTCGCTCTTACTACCTGGCCAAAGCCTTAGTAGAGCGGGGCATCCCAACAATCGTGATTACAGCATCAAACGAAAAAAAATATTCGGTAGTTAACACAGAAGGTATCGAAGTACATTACCTGCCAATACCTTACGATAACTCCTTCGGGTTTTTTGATCGAGGAAAATCATTTGCCCGTTTCGCTTTGAAAAGTATTTCTATTGCGCAACAGATAGGCCACATTACCTTGTGCTATGCCATCTCTACGCCACTAACAACAGGGCTTGCCGCCATACGCCTAAAACAGAAATTAAAAATTCCGTTCATTTTTGAAGTTGGCGATTTATGGCCGGAGGCGCCCATCCAATTAGGCGTTGTAAAAAATTATTTTTTGAAGCAAAGCTTGTATGCTTTAGAAAAAAAAATTTATAATGAGGCAAAAGCTATCGTGGCGCTTTCCGATCCGATTCAAAAAGCCATTCAAAAAATAGCGAAAGACAAACGTATTCACGTTTTGCCCAACATGGCAGATTGCGATTTTTATAAGCCCGAAGAAAAAAATCCGGAATGGGTGCAGCGATATCACCTGGCTGGGAAAATGGTAGTATCCTATATCGGCACAGCTGGTGTTGCCAACGGGCTCGATTATTTTATTGAATGTGCCAACGTAGCCAGAAAAAATAATTTACCGATTCACTTTATATTGGCGGGAGGAGGGGCGAGACTTGAACATCTTCAGTCGGCAGCCCAAAAACTACAACTTACTAACATAACCTTTACGGGGCACGTCAGCCGTCAAACCGTAAAAGAAATATTGAATGGTACAGATGTGGCAATGGTTTGCTACAAAAATGTGCCTGTACTGGAAACCGGATCGCCTAACAAATATTTTGATGCGCTGGCGGCTGGCAAGCCGGTGATTGTCAATTTTGGAGGGTGGATAAAAGATGAAATTGAAAGAAACCAATGTGGCTTTGGCGCAGACCCGAAGCATCCTACTGATTGCATCAATAAAATTTTGCTCCTTATCAACGATCCTTTAAAGCTAAATAACTATCAGAAAAATGCACGCACTCTGGCAGAAACCAAATACAGCAGAGAAAAATTGTCGTCTTTATTTTTTGAGAAGATAATCAACGCTTAAAGTTGTCGAACAAGCATTACCTTCGATACAAATTTTCATGAAAAGCTATTTTTTAAAACTGTTCCGATATAATCAGTGGGCTAACCAACGCGTGCTGCTGGCACTGAAACAACAACAAGTAAGCCATGAAAAGATACTTTCATTGCTCGGCCACGTAGCAGTGGCTGAGCGGTTATGGCTTCACCGGATCAAAGGCTTGCCCAAACCCGATTTAAAACTTTGGTCGCACTACACGCTGGATGAACTTATCGAAATGTTTTCGGCCATAGACATGGAATGGATTGATTACCTGACGACCAACGAAAACTTCGATCGTGAACTAAGTTATACTAATTATACAGGCGATCCTTTTACCAACAATGTAGAAAGCATTATTATCCACACAGCCAACCACGCTACCTACCATCGGGCACAAGTGGCGTTGTTGCTCAGGCAAAATGGTTATGAGCCTGTCAATACTGATTTTATTACCTTTGATAGAGTATTGCTTGGCCAACTGAAGGCTGACTGAAAATAAGAACTGTAAAAAATATAAACACAAATCGTATGAAAAAGATGATGTTGTTTTTTATGTTGGGAGGAGTGGCTTGTGCAGCATGGGCACAAACCGATCAGACATTATGCCACACACCGGCTACCGAAAAATTTGCCCTATTTGCATCTAACAAAAGTTTTAAAAAAATGCACAACCTGCCGTTGCCCTACGTGCATGTAAGCGAAGCGGGCGGAAAAATGATAACCTTTAAAACCGATGGTGCCGATGCCAACGCCTATGTGTTAACAGCAAAGAACAAAACCAACAACTGGATTTTTGTTTTTCAGGAATGGTGGGGACTTAACGACCATATCAAACGCGAAGCCGAAAATTTGTATAACGACTTGGGCAATGTAAACGTACTGGCGCTTGATATGTACGATGGCAAAGTAGGAGCCACACGCGAAGAAGCAGGAAAATACATGCAGGAATTTAAACAAGACCGGGGCAACGCAATAGTAAAAGGTGCCTTGGCTTATGTGGGGGCAGAAGCAAAAGTAGGAACCATCGGCTGGTGCTTTGGCGGAGGGCAATCCATGCAGGCAGCCTTAACGGCCGGCAAGCAGGCCGTTGCCTGCGTAATTTATTATGGCATGCCCGAAGAAAACGTAGAGCGGCTGAAATCCTTGAATTGCGATGTGCTCGATATTTGGCCTACCCAAGACAAATGGATCAATAAAGAAGTGACAGAAAAATTTGAAAAAAATATGGCGACCGCAGGCAAGAAATTAACAGTAAAGCCATACGATGCCGACCATGCCTTTGCTAACCCGAGCAACCCGAAACACAGCAAAGAATTTACTGCCGATGCGTACCGGCACACACTGAGTTTTTTTAAAAGCAGGTTGAAGTAATCGTTCTTTTTGCGAACGTCATTTTAAATTTCCGCTATCACTTGGTTCCTCAATAAATCATCTAACGTATCGCGTTTTCGGATGAGCTGGGCGCGGCCATTCCAGAGTAGTATTTCGGGCGGACGGAAACGGGAGTTATAATTGGAGGCCATGGTGTAGCCATACGCTCCGGCATTTTTAATGGCTAACAAATCGCCTTCGCGTACTTCGTTCAATTTCCGGTCTGCCCCCAGTGTGTCGGTTTCGCAGATGTTGCCCACCACAGTATAAATTTTTTGTGTGCCGCCCGGATTGGATATGTTTACAATTTCATGGTAAGCATCGTACATCATCGGGCGGATAAGGTGGTTCAGCCCACTGTCAACACCCACAAACGTTACAGACGGTGTAGGCTTCACCACGTTTACACGAACCAATAGATAGCCCGCTTCGCTGACCAGATACTTTCCCGGCTCAATCCACAACTCTAATTGTTTGCCATAACGATGATAAAATTCTTTAAAACTCTTTCCCAACTTCAGACCCAGATCGTACATATTGGTCACATGATCTTCTGTCCGGTATGCCACTTTAAAACCGCTGCCGAAATCAATAAACTTTAATGAAGGGAAATCACTGGCTATGCCAAATAAAATTTCAGCCATCTTTAAAAAAACATCCGTTTCCGTAATCTCTGATCCGGTGTGGATGTGCAATCCGTTGACAACAATTTTATATTGATCAATCAGGCGCATCACATCCGGTAACTGATAGATTGATATTCCGAATTTAGAATTGCTGTGCCCGGTAGATATTTTGTAATTACCACCGGCCATGATGTGCGGGTTGAGGCGAATGCCACACGGATAGCTGTTGCCGTATTTTTTTCCAAATTTTTCCAGTGCCGAGAGATTGTCAAGATTGACGCTAAGGCCCAGTTCTACGCCTTCTACAATCTCACTAAAATCAACACAATTGGGTGTAAAATTAACGTCCGTATTTTTAACACCGACACTCAAAGCAAGTTTTGCCTCGTTGATGGATACGGCATCAATACCCGCCCCATGTTCGCAGAGCAACTTCACAATCGAAATATTACTCAACGCCTTCATGGCAAACTTTACCTTCAACGGGTTTTCAGAAAATGCGTTTTTTAAACTTTGAAGCTGGCTCACAATCTTGTTCCCGTCATACACATACGCAGGCGTACCAAACTCATGGGCAAGTGAGGCGAGCGCTATGTTTTGCAATTCGTACTTTCCGTTTGTTAATTCCATCTTTAAAAAATTGAGCAAAGATGGCACAAATAACCAATTCTTTGAATCCGCCATTCTTCAATTTTCATTTACTTTGTACTGTATGAAGCTTTTCTTCCGACAACAAGGAAAAGGAGAACCACTGATCATTTTGCATGGCTTGCTGGGGTCGTCCGACAATTGGCATTCGCTGGCAAAATTTTTTGCCGATTATTTTTCTGTTTTCACCCTCGACCAGCGCAACCACGGTCTGTCTCCGCATAGCAACGAATTAAATTACAAAGTGCTAACCGAAGACCTGGAAGATTTCATGAAGGAACACGCCATCGAAAAAGCTAACCTGATCGGCCACTCCATGGGCGGCAAAACCGTGATGAACTTTGCCGTGAAAAACCCATCAAAAGTAAACAAGCTTGTAGTAGTTGATATCGTACCTAAGCATTACGTGGTGAAACACGATAGCCTGGTAGAAGGAATGAAGGCCATACCGCTGAATGAAATCAGCAGCCGCTCAGAGGCTGAGGTGGTGCTGGCCGGGTTTGAACCCCAACCCGCGGTCAGGCAATTCCTGTTGAAGAACTTGGCACGTGATGATCAAAATAAATTTTTCTGGAGACCTAACCTGAATGCCATAGACGAACACCTGCAGGAAGTAGGCGAGGCCATGCACTACACCGGTATTTTTGACAAGCCCACTCTTTTTGTTTTCGGAAAAAAATCAAACTATTTTGTAGAAGGAGACGAACCCCTCATTAAAAAATATTTTCCTTCAGCAAAAATTTCATTTTTAGATACCGGCCATTGGGTGCAGGCCGAAAGACCGCAAGATTTTTCTCAAATGGTATTGCATTTTTTGAATGAACAGTAAAGGCAAAATTTATTTAGTTCCCACCGTTATTGCCGAAGGTGCGCTTGCCACTATCCCTCCATCTGTAGAAGAAGCATTAAAACAGATTAATCATTTTTTGGTTGAAGATATCCGCACAGCACGCAGGTATTTAAGCAGCCTTAAGATTTATAAAAACATTGAGTCGTTACATTTTTCGTTGCTCAATAAAGACACAAGCCGGTCAGCTATAAAAGAAATGTTCGACCCTGTTTTTAATGGGCATCATCTGGGTGTGCTGTCGGAGTCGGGCTGCCCGGGTGTGGCCGACCCCGGTGCGCTGGCAGCCGCATTTGCACACGAGCATGACATCGAGGTTATTCCGCTGGTGGGGCCTTCTTCTATTTTGCTGGCCTTGATGGCATCGGGGCTGAACGGACAGCAGTTTGCTTTTCATGGTTACTTGCCGATAGACCCGAAAGAGGCAGCACACAAAATTAAACAACTTGAAAAAGAATCGAGAGAAAAAAATCAAACACAGATTTTTATCGAAACACCCTACCGCAACAATCAGATATTAAAAAATTTACTTCAGTCTTTAGCGGGTAATACCCACTTGTGTTTGGCATTTAACCTGACCGGACAAACGGGGTTCGTTAAAATGAAATCAGTTTCGGAGTGGAAAAAAGAGGTGCCAAGCCTGGCCAAAGAGCCGGCAGTTTTTCTGTTTTTGGCTGAGATGAATTAACCTTGCCGAATCAACTAATTCAAGTATTTTTGCCGCTCTAAATTTGTAACAAACTATGCCTTATTTATTTACTTCCGAATCCGTTTCCGAAGGTCACCCCGACAAAGTAGCTGACCAGATTTCCGATGCGCTCATTGACTATTTTCTGGCGTACGACAGCAACTCCAAAGTAGCTTGCGAAACGTTGGTTACCACCGGGCAGGTAGTATTGGCCGGAGAAGTGAAGTCTGAAGCCTACTTGGATGTGCAAGACATCGCCCGCGAAGTAATCCGCAAAATCGGCTATACCAAAAGTGAATATATGTTCGAAGCCGACAGTTGTGGAATTTTTTCGGCTATCCACGAACAATCAGCAGACATTAACCAGGGTGTAGAACGCAAGAAAAAAGAAGACCAGGGTGCTGGCGATCAGGGTATGATGTTTGGCTACGCTACCAACGAAACAGACAACTACATGCCGTTGCCATTAGACTTGGCACACATGCTGTTGCGCGAAATGTCCATCATCCGCAGAGAAGAAAAAGTAATGACCTACTTGCGCCCGGATGCCAAGTCGCAAGTAACGATCGAATACAGCGATGACAACAAACCCCAACGTATTGATGCAATTGTTATTTCAACCCAGCACGATGATTTCGGCAAAGATGCCGCTATGTTGAAGACCATTAAAGAAGATGTCATCAACATTGTGGTGCCGCGAGTGATGAAAAAATTACCTAAGCGCGTACAAAAATTGTTTAACCACGACATCAAGTATTTTGTAAACCCAACCGGGAAATTTGTTATCGGTGGGCCGCATGGCGACACCGGCTTAACAGGCCGCAAAATTATTGTGGACACGTATGGCGGAAAAGGAGCCCATGGCGGTGGTGCTTTTTCAGGTAAAGACCCCAGCAAAGTAGATCGCTCGGCCGCTTATGCCACCCGCCACATTGCCAAGAATATGGTAGCTGCCGGCATTTGCGATGAAGTGCTGGTGCAGGTAGCTTATGCCATCGGTGTAGCCCGGCCGGTTGGCTTGTATGTCAACACGTATGGGTCGGCCAAAGTAAAGTTGACGGATGGCGAGATCGCTAAAAAAATAGAAAAGGTATTTGATATGCGCCCGTATTTCATTGAAGAACGATTTAATCTGCGCACGCCCATCTACTCTGAAACAGCCGCCTACGGTCACATGGGGCGCGAGCCTAAAAAAGTAGAAAAGATTTTCAACAAAGGAAAGAAAAATGAAAAACGGCTAACCGTAGAGTTGTTTCCTTGGGAGAAACTCGACCATGTGGATGCGTTGAAAAAAGCATTTAGGATTTAGTGATAAGAAAGATGATAGTAAAAAAGGCCGCTAACAACGGCCTTTTTTTATGTTGCTCGGCTAAGCCCTGCCCGCCATTAACTTGGTTTTAAATTTTTTCTCAGCCTTTGATTGTTCAAAGCAAACCATTTTAAATACTGAGGTGTGGGTATTCTTTTTTAGTAGTGCAATCCCAATCACCGCGTAATTAGTAGTTGCCTTTGCAGCACAGCTTCTTTGTAGAATACGTTGATGTAATAGATACCCGGCAACAGGCTGCCCACCGGCACTTGCAAAATGCTTTTGTCGGATTGGGTAGAGTAGAAAGAGTTGCCTGAGCGGTCGTATAGGTTTAGCTGGTAAGATTGCGACAGTTTGCCTGATGTATTTGATGATGCCGAAGCACTGTCTGTTACTTGCACCGTCATGGTTGATGTAGCCGGGTTGGGGTAGAGAGTTAAGTTGAAAGCAGAACGAGGAGCTACTATGGCAGGGATCATGCAGCCATAGTTGCAAAACCAAAGACACTGAGAAGTTGAACCGCAGGTATTGGAAGAAGCGGCCGTAATGGTAAAGCTGGTATTAGCCGACTTAGACCTGAAATCATAAGTAACTGAAGAAAGAGGGCTGCCCGAAACTATACCCGATTGGCCACTTAGGGTATAGGCTACCGAGGCAGGCTGGCCACTGACATTGGCACTTACGTTTGAAGTGATGGTGTGATCTTGGTTAGCGGTAAAGGGAATATTGTAAACATCGCACAGCGGGTAAGGCCCGGAGTTACCGTCTATGGAAATAGAATTGAAAACCGGATTGCCCACCCAAACATTTTGCTGTAGTGAAGATGAGCCACAGCTACCATTCAGGCTTGCTGTTAAGGTGGCAATACCATTATAATTATTTGTACGAGAGGCAATACCAGTAGATGATCCTATTGTAACTAAACCACTGGATGACCACAAAACGGTAGCGTTTTGTGGAACACTAGTTAGGATAAATGTTCCCTGCGAACAAATCAAAGAAGGTCCAGAAATGACCGGTACTAATGTTGTTCCGCTACACTGATACGAACAACTAAAAAACGCAGGACTTCCTTGCATCTCTTGCCATAGCCACTTTGCGTTATTGATTGTAAGAGTTGCATGGTTTTCATTTGACAATGGGTTGGAAAAAAAATTATTATAAGGAACGTTCTTAGGAGCGGTAGGTGGGATAGTTGGTGAATAGGTTCTGAGATAATCACTGCCCACAATTGTCTGAGTGCCTGACCCGATATCCAGAGACGAGGGTGTCGGAATAAAATTAAATCGCGTTAGCAAAAGGTTGAGATTAATTGGTGGAATATTAGTAGGTATGGCTGCAAATTTCCTGACATCAAATACCCCACCCGGGTAGTTATCGAGAGGAAACATGTTTGCTAAAGAGTTAAATGAATAGTTCGTTATATCTGAACCTGATTGGATAAGTCCAAATAAAATATTCTTATGATAATAAAGGTCAAAATAAAAAATCCGTTGCGATCGTTGATCTGGTAATGAACGTATCTCAACATTGAAACTAAAATTGGAAGAGGTGGTTAAATAGCCTTCAAAATATTTAAGCGTATTTTGGGTCAAGGCTGATTCCCATACCGATAATAGAATGCCCTGCAAGTAATTAAAATCAATCGCTCCGCTTCCGGTAAGCATTTGTGAGTAGGGACTATATCCTTGAGTTACCGCACACTCCGATCCATTGGCAATAGCCAGAGTTCGTATTCCCCAAAGGCGAGGTGGTCCCATGGAGCTATAAGTATTTTGAAAATTAGTATGAGGAGTGTTGTTCACCGCAATGCCATCATATGTTCCGCCAAGTTGATAGATCAACATTTGTTGAGCTGCGGGAGTATTCAAAGCATACACACCTGCTCCCAACTGTGGGGCAATGTCAATTAAGTTAATGTTAAAAATACTAAACCCTGCCAAGTACCTTATCGCAGCCTGAAAACCGAGCGGCACATTTGCTCCTTGATGAGGTGAATCAATGCTGCAATACAACCGCGTGTTGTGGTTGGTATTTCTTAATTCCATATCCCGCAGGGCATAGCGAGCTACCAGCCCGCCCATGCTTGCACCCACTACCACATTTTTTTGTGTACTGCTGACTGCGGCTGTTTGCTGGTTTACCCAATAGATCAGGTTCTCCAGCAAGTAAGCATTGCGTGCAATATCATCGGCACCGTTGTCAAAATTTAAAAACACCAAATCATAGTTGTTGGCTTCTAACAGTTGACCAAAGGTCTCACCTTGAAAATCGATGCTTACTTTGGTTGTAAGATTGCCAACATTGTTTGGATCAATTAGGGAATAGTAATTGTATTGATTGAATGGGTCAAATCCCTCCACAAATATCAATGGCTTATCGAGAATGCCATCGGTGCCTGCCGTGGCAATGGTTACCTGCCCTGTACCCATTTGTGCAGCTGCTACGGGGAAATTTATAGCTTGATTAGGAAAAGAAAGCACCGTGGTTGGGTTGGAGTAGCGGCAATTGTTGCAGGTTTTTTTAGTTCCTGAAATCGTCACTTTAGTAGCACTGCTCAACACTTGGCCATCGGCATAAGTCAATTGAAAAACAATGTTCTTCACTGAATCGGTGGCGTAGGTTACGGCAACGTCTGTATCAAACCCCACGTTGCGCAGGCCCAGGCCATCGCCAAAGTCTGCCTGAAAGCTGCTCACTGTCTTGGTTACGTTTCGCTTGAACAAGGCACTCCTCAACCGAAAGATGTGTGTGCCTCCCTGCAAATTATCCGTAGTGGGAGCTATGGCAAAAGCATCTTTCACTTCATAAGGCGAGGCGGTGCGGTTGGGCGTATCATAGATTTGGTTGTTGCTTACATACACCATGTTGCCGGAAACTGCATTGCTTTTAAATTGCTCGTATTGAAAATGAAGCCCCATCAAATTCACCACCCCGTTGTTGGGCACGAGATAATTATCGGTGGGCACCGTGCCATATTTTACCAATCCGTCTTGCTACTAAAAAATTAGTAACCTGACTGTTTACTGTGGCGGGAGTTTGCAACACAATGTTGCTGTTGAACTGCATGTAGTAAATGGAAGCATAGAGTGCAGACCACACCGAGCGGTTTACGTAGTTGTTGCTTTGAAGTGTTCCGTTGAATTTGACGACATCGGTTACCAACAAGCCATAATCCAACAAAAGGCCCGTGGTGACGAACGAGCGGTTTACATTTTGATAGATCACGTTCATGTTGTTTTGAAACACGTTGGAGTTGTTGTGTGGGTTATCTTGTGCATAGACAGCAACTGAAACAAAGAGGATCACAGTCAATAAAATTGAGGCTTTCATAAGTGTTGGGTTTTAGCTATGGAATATATTTAATGTCAAAGCGGCCGTTAGTAATTTTAAGAGTGTCACACCCGGAAGCAGCTGAAGAAAATTCAAATGTGCCAGAAACAATATAGCTTACTCTATCTATTTTTGTAATGGTAATAACACCTGAAATGGCCTGAGTTGAACAAAGTGAACTCCCATTCAATGGCATGTAAGATGATCCACCTGAGGAATTAGGTGGCTTATTTAATGGGTAACTGATAGTCGTAATTGGGCCATAATTTGTTTCATCAACGCTAAGGCCAACAGATTGGTATGGGCTTGTAGTATGAACTCCTATTTGTAATATCCCTTGTTGATATATGGCAGTAATATCTGTTGTTGATATAGGAACGAACGCTTTTCCATTAATCAAACATCCAAAAGTATTTTTGCCGGTTTGAGTTGCAGGCGGAAGTTTTTGCAACTCGGTGAGCGGCTTGGGGTCGCTCTTTTTGAAGAGATCACAACTTGAAAATTGAATGATCAAAGCCAGAGACAAAATGATGAGCAGAGATTTCATACAGAATGTTTAAATCATGGAATGTATTTAATGTCAAGGCGGCCATTATTTATTTTAAGCGTGTCACAGTTTTGTGTGATGGTTGAGAATTCAAATTCACCTGAAACAATGTGAACGGATCGATCAATCTTATTAATTGTCATTGTTCCTGAGAACGTATTTTGTGGCTGATAATCACAGACGGTAGGGCTGGTTATTTGGAACGTTGCATTTCCATGGTGGTCAGGGTATCTTGTTAAGTTATAAGATTGAATTCTGATCAACCCATGGTTTTTCTCATTCAAAGTCAGGGCAATTGTTCTAAACGAGTTATATAGATTTCCGTGGGTTGCTGGGGTTCCCTGTTGATACACCGCTGCTAAATCCACTGATGAAATTGGGACAAACGCTTTCCCATTAACCAAACATCCAAAAGTATTTTTGCCGGTTTGAGTTGCAGGCGGAAGTTTTTGCAACTCGGTGAGCGGCTTGGGGTCTCTCTTTTTGAAGAGATCGCAACTTGAAAATTGAAAGATCAATGCCAGCGAAAGAACTTTGATGGGGGTTATTTTCATTTTTAGGTGCTTATTTTTTATTTCCTTGACGATAGTAAATTTACAAAAGTTGCAAACGGGAAGTCAACGGGAAATTTCCCGTATTTTCAATTTATAAGCTTTCTAAATAGTTGTCCCTTAAAGACTCGTTTTGCAAGAAGGTGAATTTTGAACGGGTATTATCAACCTGAAAAGGGACTGGAAAAATTGAGCCAAAAAAGACAAGTTGATTTGCTTTCCACTTGTTGAGCATCCGTTTAAAGTTCATGTCCGCAGCGGCCAGCACTACATTGATGTTGTCGCCTTTGATCCCCTCATTCTCCGCAGATTCTGTGCTTTGCGAGCTCTGCGTTTTATTTGCCCTACATCCATTCTGCCATCCATTGTCTTCACCACTATGCGGTGTCCCTCCTCCACTCATTCATCCTTGAGGAGACTCCGCTGAGAAAAGTAGTTATTGTTGGTCAGCGTCCAACAATAACTTAGGGATGAATCAGCTCTGACAGTAATCTTTTTGTTGTTCGACCAATAGTATAAAGTTGATTGAGCTTCTGACAAAACTGCAATAAAAATGAGAATCTGAAGAATCGTATACTTTTTCATAGAGACTATGTTTTATTGTGCGCAGTTTTTTTGAGAATAAGATAGAATTTTGACACTTGGGATATCTGGGGGCACAAATAAACCTGTTGTTGGCCCACCATGAGAACAATCAATCGCATCCATGGGCATTTTGTATCTAAAATAAATTGTATCTCCGTAGTTGGCTTTTATAGTTAAACTAGTAAAAACCGCATTACTAAATGTCAAAGGATTCGGACCAACCCCATTCGGTGGATTTGCTGTATATTTCTTACCAATCGGGTTACCCAAAACCTGTACTATTAAATAACAGTTTCCCACTGTGGCTACTAATACACCACGGGCGCATGGCGCTACGATTTTTTTTTCACAGCTATTGAAGGATAACATGGTTATTATAAAAATTGAAATGAGAATAGTTTTTTTCATGTGCATTTACTTTTAGTTTAGATCACATACCTGTATGCCGCACTCCGTAAGCAGACATGGGGTGGTATAGTTTTAGAAATTCTTAGCAAGGATTTTATATTTCATTTTTAGGTGCTTATTTTTTATTTCCTTGACGATAGTAAATTTACAAAAGTTGTAAATGGGAAGTCAACGGGAAATTTTCCGTTTTTTCAACTGATGAGATTTCTAAATATTCTTGTTCTAGGCCGGTGTTAATACCGACCATCTTTACAGATGTGGTTTGGCGGTAAAACCAACCACAAGCAAAGCATTTAAAATTTAATGAATGAAAAAATGTAGTAAAAAAGGCCGCTAACAACGGCCTTTTTTATGTTGCTCGGCTAAGCCCTGCCCGCCATTAACTTGGTTTTAAATTTTTTCAGTTGGTTGGCCAATGCTTGCGTAGCCAGGTCGGTCGCTTCTTCAAACGAACGTGCTTGCTCTTTGGCAAACAATTGGTTGCCGGGCACTTTCAATTTTATTTCCACGGTTTTGTTTTCGATACCTTCATTGTTGAGTCTTAAAAAAACTTCGCCATCTACCAGCCGGTCGTAATACGTTTCCAGCTTATCTACTTTTTTCTGAATGAAATCAATGAGCTTAACGTCCGCATTGAAGTGAATGGAGTGAACTTGCAGTTTCATGGCTGTATTTGGTTTTAGTGAAACATATAAAATAAATGCTCATGCTTTCGGATGAGCCTGATCGAAAACTTTTTTTAATTTCTCCATCGAATTATGTGTGTAAACCTGTGTGGCTGCCAGGCTGCTATGCCCCAAAAGATCTTTCACCGCATTGATCTCAGCCCCCCGGTTCAGCAAATGGGTAGCATAGGTATGGCGTAAAACGTGCGGACTTTTTTTATCCACGTTGGCATTGTGCAGGTATTTTTTTACAATCCGGTTAACCATTACCGGGTACAATGGCAGCCCGTTCTTTATCACCAGCAAATGATCTGATTTTTTTTCAACATCGCGGTTTCGCACTTTCAGATATTCTTTGATGTATGCTGAGAGTCGAGCGGTAAAAGGAATCACCCGTTCTTTGTTCCTTTTTCCCAGCACCTTCAGTGTGCGGTCTTGTATATTGATGCTGGCGTTTTTCAATCCTATCAATTCAGACATCCGCATACCTGTGCCATACAACAATTCCAGCACCAGACGGTTTCGTTGTTTATCAAATTCAGTTTCTTCTGTAATATCCTGATCCAATGTTTTTGCCATTTCATTTTCTTGTACGAAGTGAGGAAGCTTCTTTTTGGTTTTCAGGATTTTGATTTTAGTCGTAGGGTCTTTTGCCACTACCTCCTGCTTCGATAAAAATTTAAAATAAGAACGAAGGCAGGCAATTTTTCGATTGACAGAAACAGGATCCAGTCCATCTTCAACCAATTTAACTATCCATGAGCGGATGATGCCATGGTTAGCTTCTTGAGAGGGCAACTGGTCGTAATCCTGATTTAAGTACAGTTGAAATTGATGAAGGTCTGTTTGGTACGACAAAATGGTTAGCGAACTATACCTTTTTTGAAACTGAAGATATTTTAAGAAAGAATCGCTCATTACGACACCATCACGTGCAGGACAATTTACAAAAAAAATCCCCCGCCATTTTTGTTGACGAGGGAAATTGTTGATAAAATGTATATCAAATGTTAATAATTCTCTTCAGCGTATTGCTTTTGAATATAAGCGGCATGAATGATCTCATTCCTTCTTCTTACCGAAGGCTTTGTGAAAGAAGTTCTTTCACGCAATTCTTTCAAAACACCTGTTTTTTCAAATTTCTTTTTGAAACGCTTCAGCGCCTTGTCGATTGACTCATTCTCTTTGATGTTGATAATCAGCATGTTTAATCAATTAGGGCTGCAAATATAGCGGTTGGCAAACCAATTATGCAACAATTACTTCAAAATAGCTCTGGAAATCACCAGTTTTTGAATCTCAGACGTTCCTTCGCCAATGGTGCAAAGCTTGGCATCGCGATAAAATTTTTCTACCGGAAAGTCTTTAATGTACCCATAGCCCCCGAAAATCTGAACGGCATCGTTGGCCACCTCTACTGCAATTTCAGATGCGTACAACTTTGCCATAGCCGATTCTTTCGTCATCGGCTTGTGTTTGTTTTTAAGGTCTGCGGCCTGGTGGATCAAAAGTCTGGCAGCTTCTATTTTGGTGGCCATATCTGCCAATTTGAAAGATATACCCTGAAACGTAGCGATGGGTTTATTAAACTGTTGGCGTTCTTTTGAATAAGATAAGGCGGCTTCGTAAGCGCCCTGCGCGATTCCTAACCCAAGTGAAGCAATGGAAATCCGTCCGCCATCCAGTACCTTCAAAGCTTGCACAAAGCCTTCGCCCTCCTCACCTATCAGTTGGCTTTTGTGAATCTTACAGTCAGTAAAAATCATTTCGGCAGTTTCACTGGCGCGCATGCCCAATTTGTTTTCTTTTTTCCCGGCTGTAAATCCCGGTGTGTCACGCTCAACAATAAATGCAGACATGCCATGCGAGTCGCCCACTTGGCCTGTCCGTGCAATGACTACTGCTACATTGCCAGATTTGCCGTGCGTAATAAAATTTTTTGCTCCGTTAATAATGTAGTACTCTCCTTCTTTCTTTGCTACTGTCCGCATGTTTCCGGCATCTGAGCCGGTGTTGGGTTCGGTTAAACCCCACGCTCCGATCCACTCACCTGATGCCAGCAGAGGCAAGTATTTTTGCTTTTGTTCTTCGTTGGCAAACTGAAGAATGTGCCCGGTGCAAAGCGAGTTGTGTGCTGCGGTAGAGAGGCCAATCGAACCATCAATTTTTGAGAGCTCGACAATAGCAGTGGCATACTCATGATAACCGAAACCCGAACCACCGTATTGCTCTGGCACCAATACACCCATCAATCCAAGCGCTCCCATCTTTCTAAATACGTCAACCGGAAAATGCTGGGCTTCGTCCCACTCCATCATTTTTGGCTTGATTTCTTTTGCACCAAAATCGCGGATCATTTGGGCAATCATTTTTTCGTTTTCAGATTGGTCGAAACTAATCCCGACCTGCTCATCCATCACTTTCATCATTTCAAAAATTAAGGATGCAAAAGTAACAGGGTTTTTTTAATAACCAAACGAATGTTCGGTTGTGTTCAATTTTAATAAACTAATGGATAGAATAAACTAATTTTGAAGGCTTAAAATGGACTTATGAACATTGCTGTAGTCGGAACCGGATATGTTGGTTTGGTAACAGGTACATGCTTTGCCGAAACGGGAAACAAAGTCACTTGTATAGACATTGATGAAAAAAAAATTGAAAGACTGAAGTCGGGTAAGATCACTATCTACGAGCCTGGCCTGGAGCCTCTGTTTGAGCGCAACATTAGGCAGGGCAGGCTATTCTTTACAACCCATTTGGAAGAAGGAATTAAAAACGCCAAAATTATTTTCTTGGCACTGCCTACACCACCCGGTGAAGACGGATCGGCTGACTTGCGGTATGTGCTGGGTGTGGCCGAAAAACTAGGCTCACTTTTAAAAGATTACACGGTAGTGGTAGATAAAAGCACCGTGCCGGTGGGCACAGCCGAAAAAGTAAAAGAAAAAATAGCGGCAGGAGCCCGGGTAGATTTTGATGTGGTTTCTAACCCCGAGTTTTTGAGGGAAGGTGTAGCCGTAGAAGATTTTATGAAGCCCGAGCGCGTAGTAGTCGGTACCTCATCGCAGCAGGCAAAAGGTGTGATGGAGGCATTGTATGCTCCGTTTGTTCGCCAAGGCAACCCGATTATTTTTATGGACGAGCGTTCGGCCGAACTGACCAAATATGCTGCCAACTCTTTTCTGGCTACAAAAATTTCTTTTATGAACGAGATCGCCAACCTATGCGAAAGAGTAGGGGCCGATGTAGATTCGGTAAGGAAAGGAATGGGTACAGACAGCCGCATAGGCAAACGGTTTCTCTTCTCGGGTATCGGATACGGGGGAAGTTGTTTTCCCAAGGACGTGCAGGCGCTGGCCAAATCATCGGACGAGGCGGATTACGATTTTAAAATTTTAGATGCCGTGATGGAAGTGAATCTTTTACAGAAAGTAAAAATGATTCCGCAGATCAAACAATTTTTTAAAAATAACCTGAAGGAAAAAACTGTGGCCGTTTGGGGTTTGTCTTTCAAACCCTACACAGATGACATACGCGAAGCACCTTCCCTCGAAAATATTTATGCGCTCTTAGAGGCGGAAGCTGTCGTTAAAGTGCACGACCCCGAAGCCATGGAAAATGTAAAAAAAATCCTGGGGAATAAAGTGCAGTATTTTGATGACCCGTACGATGCCGTCAGCGGTGCCGATGCCATCTTCATCGCTACCGAGTGGCCCGAATTCCGTACGCCCGATTTTGAAAAAATTTCATCGCTGCTAAAAAACAAAGTAATCTTTGACGGTCGAAACCTGTACGACCTCAACCAAATGAAAGAATTGGGCTATACTTATTTTAGCATCGGAAGACAAACTATCTATGGCTAAGCAACGCATATTAATAACCGGAGGGGCAGGCTTTTTGGGTTCTCATCTGTGCGACCGCTTCATCCGCGAAGGATTAGAGGTGATTGCCATGGACAACCTCATCACCGGTGATCTGCGCAACATTGAGCATCTCTTTAAACTGAAAGAGTTTGAGTTTTACAACCATGATGTTTCCAAATTTGTGCACGTGCCCGGAGAGTTGCATTACATTTTACATTTTGCTTCTCCGGCCAGCCCGATTGATTACCTGAAAATTCCTATTCAGACTTTAAAAGTCGGGTCGCTCGGCATCCATAATTTACTCGGCTTGGCGAGGCAAAAAAAATCGCGCATCATGATCGCCTCTACCTCGGAAGTGTATGGCGACCCCACCGTGCATCCACAACCGGAAGAGTATTATGGAAACGTAAATCCCGTAGGGCCGCGCGGTGTGTATGATGAAGCCAAACGTTTTCAGGAAGCCATGACGATGGCTTACCATACCTACCACCAGTTAGATACGCGCATTGTGCGCATCTTCAATACGTACGGCCCGCGCATGCGCCTCAACGATGGCCGTGTGCTGCCGGCATTTATTGGCCAGGCTTTGCGCGGAGAAGATCTCACCATTTTTGGCGATGGCTCGCAAACTCGTTCGTTCTGCTTTGTGGACGATCTGGTGGAAGGTATTTACCGCCTGCTGATGAGTGACTATGTATTGCCCATGAACATTGGCAACCCGAGCGAAATCACCATCAGAGAATTTGCAGAAGAGATTATCAAGCTGACCGGCACAAAACAAAAAATTATTTACCAACCACTACCTAAGGACGACCCTAAGCAACGGCAGCCCGACATCAGAAAAGCCAAAGAAATTTTAAAATGGGAGCCTAAAGTTTCGCGAGCCGAAGGATTGAAAATTACGTACGATTATTTCAAGTCTTTGCCGAAAGAAGTGCTTTACCACCGCGACCATAAAAACTTTGATGGGTTTATCCGATGAACAGGCCGATAGCCTTTTTCATCTTCATATTGTTGGCTTCCTGTGTTGATTCTGCTCACTTTGAAGTGCCACAGCCGGAAGGTGTGAAAGATGAAAAATCTATCTCCAAGAAACTGATCGGCAAATATCTCGCCTACGATTCTACGCTGCTTACCATCACTTCTCACGCAATGATAAAAAGCAATCTTACAAAAGCTACCGACAGTCTGCCTAAGCAAAATCCTGATACGCTATATTTTCAGAGCGACAAATTCAGGCTAAGAAAATTCAAAGGATATTATTTTCTCAGCCAACAGATTTTTGAAGGAGCATGGCAAGTTCAAAAAATAGAGGAAACAAAAGACGGGTTAATCCTCGGATCTATTGCTACTAAATTGGAATTGAACAACCTGCGAACTATTACCGAGACGGGTGACAGCACCAACATCTTTAAGCCTACCAAACAGCAATTCAAAAAACTGATAGAGCAGAACGGATTTCGAACCGAACAAAGGTTTCTTCGAATTGAATAATCAGCCTTGGGCGAAATGTTTGTGGAATGCCACAATCGTTTCAATACCGATCAGAAAATTCTTTACGCCATAATGTTCGTTGGGCGAGTGGATGGCATCGCTGTCCAGACCAAAGCCCATCAACACCGTGTCCAAGCCTAACTCTTTTTTGAAAAGTGAAACGATGGGAATACTTCCGCCATCGCGAGTAGGTATGGGCGCCTTACCCCACACTTCTTCAAAAGCTTTGCTGGCAGCTTTAAATGCTTTTGAGTCCGTAGGCGTAACGGCAGGCTGGCCTCCGTGGTGAGATGTCACTTTTACTTTCACCGACTTGGGCGCAATGGACAGAAAATGCTTGGTGAAAAGTTTAGTAACCTCATCAGAGTTTTGATGAGGCACTAAGCGCATCGAAATTTTAGCATGGGCTTTGGAAGGCAGCACCGTTTTGGCCCCTTCACCAGTGTAGCCACCCCAAATACCGTTGACATCCAACGTGGGGCGGATGCCCGTTCGCTCGATCGTGGTATAGCCCTGCTCGCCTTGTACTTCGTCAATGTTCAAATCATGCTTGTAGTCACTCAGATTGAAAGGAGCGCTATTTATTTTTTTTCTTTCCTCATCTGATAATGAGGCTACTTTATCGTAAAATCCCGGTATCATCACGCGGCCATTTTCATCGTGCAGCGAGGTAATCATTTCGGCAAGTACATTGATAGGGTTGGCCACGGCACCGCCATACACACCCGAATGCAGATCGCGGTTAGGGCCTGTTACCTCCACTTCCAGATAGCTGAGCCCTCGCAAGCCGGTAGTAATAGAAGGGCAGTCTAAAGAAATCAAAGATGTATCCGAAATCAAAATCACATCGGCCTTCAGTTTTTCTTTATTTTCTTTTACAAACGTTCCAAGATTATCAGAGCCTACTTCTTCTTCGCCTTCGATCATGAATTTAATATTGCAAGGCAGTTGGTTTAGTTTCATCATGGCTTCAAATGCTTTGAGGTGCATGTACACCTGGCCTTTATCATCGCACGAGCCGCGCGCAAAAATTTTTCCGTCTTTGATTACCGGTTCAAATGGCGGAGATGCCCACAGCTCGAGCGGGTCGGGCGGCTGCACATCGTAATGCCCATAAACTAAAACCGTGGGCAACGTGGCATTAATTTTCTTTTCACCGAATACAATCGGGTGGCCTTTGGTTTCGCAAAGTTCAACAGAGTCGGCACCGGCTTCTTTTAATTTTTTTAAAATGTATTCAGCAGCCTGACGAACATCTGCCTTATGCCGGCTGTCGGCACTGACCGATGGAATTCGCAATAACTCAAAAAGTTCGTCTAAAAACCGTTGTTGGTTAGCGAGAATATATTCTTGGATCATCATAACATGGATTTACCTTTGCAAGATAAACTGAATATTAACGTTTAGAAAGAGATCGAACCCATACCAATTTACAACAAGTCTTAAATTTGTCGTTTATATGATGACCAACTATACCACATTAGCCGATGATACCCGCGTGTGGGTGTATCAGTCCAATCGCCAGTTTTCTGATGCCGAAAAAGAGCAAATTAGTGAAACACTCACCTCATTTTGCCATGAATGGAATGCCCACGGAAACCCGCTCCACAATTATTTTGAAATTCGGGAAAACCGTTTCATCATCCTGATGGCAGACGAATCGCACCTGCCGGCCAGCGGTTGCAGTATTGACAGTTCCACCCGCGTATTGAAAAAATTACAACAACACTTGCACTTAGATTTTTTTGACCGTACCCGAATAGCATTTTTTATGGAGGGAGCGGTAAAGACGTATTCGTTAAACGAAATAAAAATAGCTTTGGGCAATGGCACAGTCGGTTCTGCAGCGATACTCTTTAACACAACGGTATCTACCAAAAAAGAACTGGAAGAAGCCTGGAAAATACCGGTAGAAAAATCGTGGCTCTCAAAATATTTGCCGGAACATACGTTATCTCAATAAAGTGGTTTTGTTGTAGCTTTACTCCATAACTATGAGAGTACGAAACGCAGGTATCGTTTTTTGTTTGGCTGCCACTGTTTGGTTGTGGGTGTCGTGCAGTTCCGAAAAAAAAGCAGAGCAGTCTTTTCAGTTGGCTAAATATGAAAAGGTAATAGCCTACTACAAAAATGTGCTGGCCAAGCAGCCCAATAATTTTAAAGCCAATTATTATGTAGCCGAATCGTACCGCCTCTCCAACCGGATTAGAGAAGCAGAACCCTTCTACGCCAAGGCCAGAGGGCGCGGCCTGAAGAAAGATTCGGTAGGGCTTTATTATGCCAAAGCACTGCAGGCAAACGGCAAATATGCAGAAGCAGAAAAAGAACTGGAGGAACTGGTAGGCAGCAGTGAAAATGAAGAACTGAAAGACCGCGCCCAAAAAGAATTGAAGGGCTTGCAAAATCTTTCGCAACTGAAAAAGAAAGACTACTACCGGGTAAAAAATCTGGAAGCCCTGAATACACCATTTGCCGAATATGGCCCGGTATACTCCAACAGCATTTTATACTTTGCTTCTTCGCGCACCAACGCCAGACTGTACGAAGCCTCCGGCACTCCGTTTACCGACCTGTATCAAGTTGATACAAAAGGAGCAAATGTGGATATGAGCACGTTAAAACCTTTGCCCCAAGGCATCATCAATATGCCGGATGTAAACACAGGTTCTATCACGTTTTCGGCAGACGGAAAGCTGATGATTTTTGCCCGCGGCAATACGGGCAAAAGAAAAGGAGCTAAAGATGTAGATTTGTTTTTGTCCCGGTTTAGAAATGGAGCATGGACAGCCGCCATTCCGATCAATGTCAACACACCCGATTATTGGGAATCTACTCCCTCCCTCAGCGCTGACGGCCGTACGCTCTATTTTTCTTCTAACCGCAAAGGAGGCTATGGAGGCCTTGATCTGTACTCGGCACAAATGGATAGCCGTGGCCGCTTTGGAAAAGTGAGAAATCTTGGCCCTGACATCAATACCGCAGGCGATGAATTGTTTCCCTACATGGCCGACAATGGCAGGCTCTACTTTTCTTCTGACGGCCACCCCGGCTACGGCCAGCTTGATATGTTTGTAGTAAACAGAGCTAACGGGAAAACAGTAATTGATAACCTGGGGCCTACCATGAACTCAACCGGTGATGATTTTGGTATTTTCCTCTTCAGGCCCGACCGCGGATTTTTTACTTCCAACAGAGAAGGAGGAAAAGGCGATGACGACATCTACACTTTTATAAATGACGACCCCAATTTGCGCGTAGTAAATTATTATTTGCAAGGGGTCACATATTCGGTGCGCAAAGACAGCTCGCGCGAGATTTTACCGGATACCAAAGTTTCGCTGCTGGGCTCGGATGGCGATGTGATGCAGGATTTTACCACCGGAAATGATGGTAAGTTTCTTTTCCGCGTTTATGAAAATGAACATTACTTTTTATTGGGCGAACGCGATGGATACCTGACCAAACGGCAACCGTTTACTACTGTAGGAAAATCTGTTTCCCTCGAATCGCTGAAAGAATTGGTAACAAACATCACGTTTGATACACTTATGGTCTTGGATCGCAAAACAAAAAATGCACGCTTTGTCCTCAACAATATTTACTTTGGCTATGACAGTGCCGACATCAGGCCGGCAGCCGCCCGTGAGCTGAACAAGCTGGCGCAACTGCTGGAAGACAACCCGGAGATAAAAATTGAGATGGGCTCACACACCGACAGTGTCGCTTCCGATGCCTACAATCTCGAACTTTCGCAACGAAGGGCACAGAGCACGGTAAATTATTTAATACGCAAAGGCATTGACCCCAAACGACTAACGGCCAAAGGGTATGGCGAGAGTGTGCCCATAGCGCGCAACTCTAACCCGGATGGCACTGATAACCCGGTCGGCCGCCAAAAAAATAGGCGCACAGAATTTAGAATAGTAGAAATCGGGCCGAATATAAAAAAGAGCGAGGAAACCGATGAGGATAAATATTTTAAAGACAAGGAAAACGATAACTGACCTTGTAGGTACTCTTGCCCCGTGTAAAAGGCAATAAAAGCAACTGTGAAAAAATCACAGAATTTTTTTGAGAGAGGAAAGGCGACAAAGGCACTAAGCCAACAACTGTAAACTGCCTTTGCTGCTACTTTGCTTCAGTGCCAGTCTGATTTCTTTCAACGCTTTTTTCTTCAACAGTTGGTACTCGGTTGGTTCTTGCAACAGGCTTTTTATGTAAGTCAAAACATTCTCCACCTGTGCTTGATCCAATTCATCCAAACTTTGAAGGATGGCCAGCTTCGATGTACTTTTCATAGTAGTGGTTTTACTTATCAAAGTAACGAAAAAGTGCCTCTAGAAGTTGACCCGAAAAACTTCTATTAATAGAAAAATAATATGGCCGTAATATTTACAGGGAAATATCAGAATCGCGAAAAGGCACTCAAACTATCAAAAAAACGCTTGAAAAGGCTTAATGATGCTCTTGCAAACCCCGGGCGTAATTAAGGATGTTTTGTACGGCAGCCTCAGATGGATTGGCAGTAGCCATATCCAGTTCCTTTTTCAGTGCGACCAGCTCAGAATACTGCTGTTGCAGGGTGCTATCGCAAAGCAAGGCCTTGTCAATCGCCTTCGTCTCCTCGGGCGAGGTTTCGAGGTACAATCGCCTCATCAGGTCGTGTTGGGTAAATGTTTTTATCATAGGCATTTGTTATATTCATACTCTTGCGCAAGTTGATGAGCGCATAGCGCATGCGCCCCAGAGCCGTGTTGATGCTCACCCCGGTGCGGTCGGCTATTTCCTGAAAACTCATTTGCAGGTAGTGGCGCATAATCAGCACTTCCTTTTGTTCTTGCGGTAATTGCTTGATTAACGAGCGCAGTTTGCTTTTGGTATCTCTGCGGGACTGAATTGTTTCAAACGACTCCTCGGCAAAACGGAGGACATCAAAAACGCAGCTTCCATCTTCTAAAACAACTTCGGGATGCCTTTTGGCGCTCCTGAAATGGTCAATAGCCAGGTTATGGGCAATACGGCTTATCCAGGGCAAAAATTTGCCCTCTTCATTATACCGTCCGCTTTTCATCACGTTTACGGCCTTAATAAATACATCTTGTAAAAGGTCTTCTGCCACATAGCGGTCTTTTACGATCAGGTAGATGGAAGTGTATATTCTAGACTTGTGCCTGTGCAGCAGCATCTCAAACGCCTCATCGTTACCGGACTGATAGAGCGAAACCAACTGGCTGTCGCTGCATTTGTTGTCAATCATTTTGTTGTTAGTTAGGTAACGTAGAGTGTGTTTCGATAGGGTATTTTTTAGGTTTCTAATTCGTTTGAGACAAGAAAAGTAATTAGTTTTTGGGTAACCATCAAAAAATTTTAAAAAAAATCTTGCCTACTGCTGCAATTCGTTGCTATTTGAGCCGATTTTTAAAGATTGTCGTAATAATGGCTGCTCCCAAAAAAAGAATTATCAAAAGTTTAGAAAACTTGTCGGGCGAATTGCAAGAACTTCTGCGCGAACAATACCCCAATGGCTATGAATCAAGCATCACGCGGATTACCAATGCCAAGAATGAACCCATTTTTGTTTTCCCATTAGAAACAGCAGACTCTGTTTATCTGGTAAAACTGCCGGCCACCAAAAACAGCGATGGAGGCTACGATGTGGACTCGGGTAAGCCGCAAGAATTTGAAGATGCCGGAGAAGACTCTACAGAGTCGTTTGGCGGGGGAGGCGATGATTTTGAAGGATCAGATGAATACGAAGGCTCTGATGATGACGAGGGCGGAGGCAAGCAGGGAGGCCGCGAAGCCAGTTATGATCCCGATTTCGACAACTGATTTACGTCACCTTTTTACACTTTCACCTAAATTTTAATAACAGAGGGATTTTTTACAAACGGAGCGAATTTTTTGTTTCGTAGCAGAAACGTATTTTTGCCGGACTTTTTTAAGAAACCTCACTTTAAGGAAACTCATTATGGCAAAATCAGCAAAGAAGAAACCAGCCAAGGCTGCCAAGAAAAAAGCAGTAAAAGCAAATAAGCCTGTGAAATCAAAAAGTACAGCAGGAGCCAAAAAAAAGGTAGCCAAAAAGGCTCCGAAGAAAGTAGTTGCCAAAAAAGCGCCTAAGAAAGTTGTCGCCAAAAAAGTTGTTGCAAAAAAACCAGCTGCTAAAAAGCTACAAACCAAGCCTGTGTCGGCACCACAAAAACCGGCACCCGCTCAATTGAATATTTTTCCGATACTAACCCAGCGGCCTATTGCCCATAAACCGGCTAAGCCATCTGCAGCGAATGAAGGAAAAACCCGATACAGTGATGAAGAACTAAAAGAATTTGAAACACTCATTTTAGGAAAGCTGGAAAAGGCGCGCGAAGAATTTAAGATTTTGAAAGAGACGCTCAACCGCAACAATGACGAAGGCACCGACTCCACTTCGGGTGGAAATACCAAAGTGCTGGAAGATGGGGCGGAAACAGCCGAGAAAGAAAATATGAGCCAATTGGCTGCCCGTCAGTTGAAGTATATTACCAATTTAGAAAACGCATTGGTACGCATTAAAAATGGCACGTATGGAATATGCTCTGTTACCGGCAAACTGATTTCAAAAGAACGGCTGATAGCAGTGCCCCATACCACACAGTCCATCGAAGCTAAAATGATGAAACAAGATTGATGGGGGTGCCCCCTCAATAACCTTAGAATTTTAAAACGTGAATTTTTTACAGAACCATATTGAAGCCTTGGTGTTTTGCTCGCCCAGCGTAACCAAGGTAGCCGACTTGAAAGCATGTCTTTCGGAGATGTTTAATGCAGACGTGCCCGAAGAAGACATTGTGGCGGCACTTCAAATTTTGGAAGATAAATATCAGGCAGAGGAATATTCCTTTCAGTTATACAAATCGGCTGGTGGCTATCAGTTTTTAACAAAGCCCGCATACCAAGCCAGCATCGGCATCATGCTGAAGCAACAATCGAAAAAAAGATTGTCGATCAGCGCGATGGAAACCCTTTCGATCATTGCCTACAAGCAGCCAATTTCAAAACCCGAAGTAGAAAATATACGCGGTGTAAACTGCGACTACGCCATCCAAAAATTATTAGATAAAGGACTTATTGAAATTCAAGGCAAGGCCGAAACCATTGGACGTCCCATGCTGTACGGCACAAGCCCCAAGTTTATGGAGTATTTCGGCATCAACGACATGAGCGAACTGCCTACACCCAAAGATTTTAGCAGCGAAGTAAATACGATAGGCGAAGCGCCAGAAAACCAATAACCTGCCTTGTTGCTTTCTTGCTGACCCCGTAAAAAACCCGGGGCAGTTTTATTTTACCATTTTCTAACTACCTTCCATCCGAATTAACAAATTTCCTTATGGCACGTTTTGGCAAATCCGACAAGCGAACTTCGTTTGGTAAACAAAGCCGCGCAGAGAAATCATTTCATGAGCGCAAGCGAACCAAACCATCATCAGACAGTTCGTTTGGAGGAGATGAGCGCAAATCTTCAAAACGGAGTTTTTCATCCTCGCGATCCGATCGCGATGACAGATCGGGTGGAGAAGGTCAATTCAGGCGGAAGCCGTCAGGATTTGGCCGTAGCTCAGAAGGCCCGGCACGCAAGCGAAACGACCGGGATTTTTCAGATCGTAAATTTTCATCCGGAGAAAGGAGAGAGGGAAGATCAACCGGCCGATCATCCGGTTCTTTTGAAGGGAAACCTTTCAGGAAAAAATTTTCACGGGATGAAGATAGAAGATCGGAAGACAGAGACAGCTCTAAGCCGCGTTTCAGACGCTCTGACTCATCAGATGAAAAATTTCCAAGAAAGAATTTTTCAAGAAAAAGCAGCACGTCTGACGACTCCTCTTTTCGCAAAAGAAGTTTTAAGAGAGAGGACAATGATCGCCCGAACACTTTCCAAAAATTTGATCGCAGCCAGGTAAGAAAAATAAAGAAAGACGAAGATGCCCAGCCCGAGAAGATGCCCTCTATTCCGCAAAAACCTTCGGACGGGCTGATACGCCTCAATAAATTTATGGCCAATAGTGGAGTAGGCAGCCGCAGGGAAGCAGACGAATTTATCAAGATGGGCTTGGTAACGGTAAACGGAGTTACCATTACTGAAATGGGGCATAAGGTGAAACCAACTGACGATGTGCGCTACGAAGGACGTAAACTGAAAGCAGAACAGCCGGTGTATATCCTGCTGAATAAACCCAAAGGCTTTATTACTACCACCGATGATCCGGAAGAACGGAAAACCGTTATGGAGTTGGTAGCCAATGCCTGCAAAGAGCGGGTTTACCCGGTGGGCCGGTTAGACCGAAACACAACGGGGCTATTGTTGATTACCAACGATGGCGATTTAGCCGACAAACTCACGCACCCTTCGTATAAAGCGAAGAAGATTTACAAAGTGGAGTTAAATCGTGCCCTTACTAAAAATGATTTTCAAAAAATTCTGGATGGCGTTTACTTTGAAGAAGGGAAAGCTCAGGTGGACGACCTTGCTATTGTTAGTGACGATGGCAAGGAAATAGGGATTGAAATACATATTGGATGGAACCGCATCGTGCGCAGAATTTTTGAGGCGCTGGGTTATGAAGTTGTAAAATTAGACAGAGTAGCGTATGCCGGCCTGGACAAAAAAGAACTGGCACGCGGACAATGGAGATTTTTAAAACCTGAAGAGGTGGTGCGCCTGAAGCATTTTCAGGAATAAATCTTTTTCGCTTCTATAACTGCTATTGAGGGAACAAGGACTGGTCTATACCGGGCACCAGCACCATCGCATTTTTATAATAGATTTTCTTCAATACTTCATCAGGCAAGCCGATGCCATACATACGCCAAAAGGCATGGTATCTTTTGTGGTATAAAAAATATTCGTCTTCCGTTTCCAGCACCCTGAAATAAGTGGTGTATTCTTCCGGCACCCAACTGTCTTTGCCAAACAAAACCCGATCTTGATATTTTATTAAAAATTCTTTGGCCGCACGTGGCTGCCTGCCCAGTTCGGCAATAACGGCTCCTATTTCAGTATAAACATTTGGCATTTCATCGAGCAGGCTCCCGAGTTTTTTCAGATCGTTTCCATACCAGCCCAGGTGGGCGTTTATAAATTTAGTGCGAGGGTGTTTGCGAAATATATGATGCTGCTCTGCTATAATTGTTTCCCATGTTACCGTGTCGTGGTCATGCCTTCGCCCGGGGTGCAGTTTCAGTTCCAGCCATCGCTCATTGTGCTGGTCAATCGGCTGCCAAAATTGTTTGGGGTCAGCCGCGTGGATTAATACGGGGATGCCCAGTTCCCCACACTTATCCCACACCGCGTCAATGCGGGGGTCATCTATGTGGATGCGCCTTCCTTTGTTGTCGCGGGCAAACATGCCGAGCGATTTGTATATTTTCAATCCCTTAGCTCCTGCCTTTACATTTTCTTCCAGCTGCTTCACTGTGTTGGCCGTCCATTGCGGATCGTCAATGTCCACAAAGCTGATATTGGTAAAGAGGATAAACCGGTTGGGGTAATTTTTTTTGATATTCTGCAAAGAAGCATAGAGATGTTCGTTGCTCCCTGAAAAATCCCTGCGGCCGCCAAATCCCCGCCCGCTCAGGTTGTTCATGACAGCCATGTTGAGCTTATCCATTTCTTTGATCAACTCACCCAGATTTCCTTTGTCCATATCTCCTTGATGGTTGTGAATATCAATGAACGGAAATTTGGCTCTTGTTAATTTGTGTTCTGCCACCACCAAAGAAGAGGGCGGATCGTAGGCTTCAAAATCCATTTTGTCGGGTAGTGGTTTTTCTTGCGCCCACAAGCCTGAGAACAAAAAACAGCAACAGCAAAGAAGCCATGTTTTCATAGAGATGAATTAGAGAATCAAATCTACCGAAAAGTGTGGTTTTGTTCATTGGAATTCTTTGAACGGGGCGCAACCCGCCCACAGGGATTAAAAAACTTGTTAACTTGCTCCATCAATTTGTTAAAGCATGAATAAAATTTTCGTTGCCATACTCTGCATCTGCTGCATGAACGCTAGAGCTCAATCTGATCCGCTAGAAGCCGTTCGCAAAAAAATGGAGGCCAAAGATTTTGCCGGAGCCAAATTAGATCTCACCAAATTGATTGAGACCAATCCTAAAAATAAAAATGCCTTTACCCTGCGCGGTCGCACACGCATGGCGCTGGCAGATTATTATGGAGCCATTGGCGATTTTAATTTTGCTTTGGAGATAGACTCTACCCTGGCCGATGCACTGAACTATCGCGGGGAATCAAAAATCAATTTGGGCGATGACGATGGCGCAATTGCCGATCTTAATAAAGCGATCCGTTTTAACTCCAAGTATGCCGAAGCCTATACCAACAGGGGTTTTGCCAAATACAACACCGAAGATTTGCAAGGCGCTTATTTTGATTTTTCGAAGTCGCTGGAGATCGGTCCCGTTACGGACGACAAATATTTTAATCGAGGCATCGTCAAAGCAGAATTAGGCGAATACGTGAGCGCCATAGACGATTACACCAAGGCCATCGAACTCGACAAAGCTGATGCTAACCTCTACAACTACCGGGGCGTGGCGTACTACAACACCAGCAATTTTGTGCAAGCCATTGCCGATTATGACCAAGCCATCAAGTTAGACGCGAAAGACCCTTTGAAATATGAAAACCGCGCTCTGGCCAAAAGCGCCAAAGAAGATTTGAAAGGCGCGCTGGAAGATTACAACAAAGCCATTGAGCTGAACAATCAGGATGCTGAAACCTACAACCTGCGCGGTGTATTGAAATATACCATGCAAGATTATGATGGCTCCATTGCCGACTACACCAAGGCCATTGAGATAGACGCCACCAACCCCACCTATTTTGATAACCGCGCCCTGAGCAAAACCGAAAAAGAAGATTATGCCGGAGCCGTAGAAGATTACTCTTCTTCCATCGAACTATACCCGACAGACGGGGAAACGTATTATCAACGCGGGTTAGTAAAACTAACCATGAACAATAACTACGATGGCTGCCTGGATTTGAAACGCGCAGACGAGTTGGGATCGCAAGAGGCGAAGGCTGCCATCAAGAAAAGTTGCAAGTGAAACCAGCTAAAAACGGAAAACAAACGTGCATTTGATGAGACCTACGATATTGATTATTTTTTGCTTTGTTGTTTTAGTGGTGAGTTCATGTCAAAAACAAAAAGAGAGTTCAAACACGCAAGCAGCAAAAATGATTTCTCTGGAGTCGCCTCCTCCGGCAAAAGAGGTTGAAATTGTAAATCAGATTATCAAAACTGCTGATTACCGTTTTCAGGTGGAACAAATTGACTCAGCGACTAAAGCAATCACAAGAACTGTGTTAAGTCGTCAGGGATCAATATCCAGTATGAGCCTGACTAACTCAGTCAATCAAATCTCAAATCAACTAACAATAAGAGTGCCGTCTAAAAATTTTGAAATCCTCCTTGATGAACTCGGTCGTCAATCTGTATATACCGACCACAAAAGGATTTCTACCGAAGACGTGACGGAAGAATATGTTGATATAGAAACCCGATTGAGAACAAAAAAGGAAGTACGAGACCGGTACATTGACATCCTTAAAACAAAAGCAAAAACCGTAGAAGATGTTTTGAAGGCTGAAGAACAAATTCGCATCATTCAAGAAGAGATCGAATCGAAGGAAGGCCGTTTGAACTATTTAAAGAATCGTGTAGCCGAGAGCACCATCAATCTGGAAATCTATCAGAGAACTGAGTACCGCGAAAGACCGGGAGACGAAGGATCATATTGGGCAAAAATAAAAGAAGGATTTTCCAACGGATGGAAGATTGCAAAAAATGCACTGCTGGCTTTTATCAATATTTGGCCTGTCGTTCTGGTAATGTCAGTAGTTTATTGGAGAAGAAATTGGCTGAAAGCAATATTTAGAAAGAAGGCTTAGCATAGAAAGAAAATAAAAAACGCCTCGGGATGGAGGCGTTTTTTCGATGCGTGAGATATTAAAATCAAAACTTTACTTCGGGTGCTTTATCGGCTCCGGCTGCGGCTTGGAAGAATCCTTTTTCTTTAAAGCCTCCGATCATGGCAACCAGGTTTCCGGGGAAGCCCACAATGGCGATGTTGTAATCGCTGACGGCATCGTTGAAGCGCTGGCGCGATACGTTGATGCGGTTTTCGGTGCCTTCCAGTTGCGCTTGCAAGTCCAGAAAATTTTGGTTGGCTTTTAAGTCAGGATATTTTTCGGCCACTACCATCAGCCGCCCCAAGGCTTGGCTTAAGCCGCCTTGTGCTTGCTGAAACTCCGCCAGTTTTTCGGGTGTCAGATTAGTGGGATCAATTTTTACTTGTGTGGCGCTGGCGCGGGCTTCAATCACTTTTGTCAGCGTTTCTTTTTCGAAATTAGCATATCCCTTCACGGTGTTCACCAGATTGGGGATCAGATCCATCCTGCGTTGGTAGTCTGACTCTACATTGCCCCATGTTTTTTTAACGGTCTGGTCTTTTCCTACAATACCGTTGTATTTGCTGATCGCCCAAATGACGATCAAGCCAATGATAATCCATGGAATAAATTTCTTGAAATTCATAGTTGTTATTTATTTGTAACGAAGGTAGTCCTTTAATCTGTTGTTGAAAAATTAACCAACCACCAGATTCTTTTCTGCTAAAAACTCGGCAATCTGCACCGCGTTGGTAGCCGCTCCTTTGCGGAGGTTGTCGCTCACAATCCACATATTGAGTGTTTTGGGTTGCGACTCATCTCTGCGCAGCCTGCCCACAAAAACTTCATCTTTGCCGTGCGAGTGGATAGGCATCGGGTAAACATTGTTCTTCACGTCATCTTGCACCACTACGCCCGGTGTGTTTTCCAAAATGTGGCGCACGTCTGTCAGGTCAAACTCTTGGTGGAACTCTACGTTCACAGCCTCCGAGTGTCCGCCAATGGCTGGTATGCGCACCGTGGTAGAAGTGACGCCAATGGTATCATCGCCCAAAATTTTTCGTGTTTCGTTTACCATTTTCATTTCTTCTTTGGTGTAGCCGTTGTCCAAAAACGAATCTATGTGCGGCAATGCATTCATATCAATACGGTGCGGATAAACTTTAATGCCATTGGCTATACCCTGCCGCTCTTCCATCATTTGCTGCACAGCATCTTTGCCTGTTCCGGTTACCGATTGATAAGTCGAAACCACGATGCGTTTTATTTTATACCGAATATGCAATGGCGCCAGCGCCATCACCATTTGAATGGTAGAACAATTGGGGTTGGCAATGATGCGGTCATCTATCTTTAACACATGGCCGTTGATTTCCGGCACAATTAATTTTTTAGTAGGATCCATCCGCCAGGCAGAAGAATTGTCTATCACAATAGTGCCTTTGTCGGCAAACTTGGGCGCCCACTCCAGCGAAGTGCTGCCTCCGGCCGAAAAGATTGCTACATCCGGAGCAATCTGGCAAACTTCTTCCATGCTCTTCACCGTATATTCCTTGCCTTTGAATTTCATCTTTTGCCCCACCGACTTGGCCGAGGCCACTAAATACAGTTCATCGAACTCGATGTTTCGCTCTTCTATTACTTTGAGAAGTTCTTGGCCTACCAAGCCGGTAGCGCCTACAATTGCCAGTTTCATTTTTTAAAAAATTTGTGAGTGGCAAAAATAGTATTTTTGATAAGATACTATGAGAGAAATAAGCTCCATTTTTTTCTTAGTTGCTTTAACAACCGTTTGTTTCGGGCAGACCGCTACGATTTTTTCGGATGGTGATTATACATCCAGCCCGGCTTGGCAGGGAACGGTATCTCAATTTACTGTTAACACCTCAGGCCAGTTGCAATTGAATGCAACTGTGGCAGGCACTTCTTATCTGTCAACTTCATTTTCAACTTCTTCGTTGGATGATTTTGAATGGCAGGTTTATACAAAGCAAGGTTTTGCCCCCTCTGCTCTGAACTATGGCCGGATTTACTTAGTAAGCGATCAGGCCGACCTGACGCAGCCACTGAATGGATATTACTTGCAATTGGGCGAAGCATTGAACAACGATGCCATTGAGTTGTTCAGGCAAAATGGGTCGGCTTCTGTGTCTGTGTGCCGGGCAACGAATGGAGCTATTGCCAATGCCTTTGCAGTCCGCATAAAAGTAACACGCAACAACACGGGGTTATGGAAATTGTTTGTTGATTATTTGGGCGGCACCAACTTTACAGTAGATGCCAGCGGAACAGATGCCACCATCCATTCATCGCTTTACTTTGGTGTGCGGAGCACCTACACTGCCAGCAATATCACCAAGTTTTATTATAACGATTTTTATGCAGGTCCTTTACAAATAGATACCACACCGCCTACGGTAAGTCAGATAAAAATTTCTTCGCCCAATTCACTTTCAGTTTTATTTTCTGAGGCGGTAGAAAAAAATTCTACGGAGACACTTTCCAATTACAATGCGAATAACTCAATCGGCTCACCTACATCGGCAGAGTTGCAGCCGGATGGCAAAACCGTACTGATTTCTTTTGCTGTTAATTTTCAGGATGGCGTCCTCAGCCAATTGACGGTAGCTAACGTGAAAGATCTGGCTGGCAACATACTCGTTACTGTAACCTTGCCATTTTTCTATTATCAACCCGTTCCGCCCCAGCCAAAAGACATGATCATCTCAGAAATTTTTGCAGACCCTGTTCCGCAAGTGGGGCTGCCGGCACAAGAGTACATTGAAATCTTTAACCGCAGCCACGTTCCGTTTGACTTGAACAACTGGAAATTTTCAGACGGAGTATCAACGGCTAAATTCCCAAGCCAGGTAATCTTGCCGGGTCAGTATTGGATTGTGTGCGCATCAGCCAACGTAGGTTTGTTTAATGGTTACGGCCATGTGATAGGCGTAGCCAACTTCCCGACACTCAACAACGAGGGCGATAACCTGACTTTGCGCGATAGCCAAGCCCACACCATTGACTCAGTGAACTACACCCTCGATTGGTATCATCAGGTAGATAAACAAGAAGGAGGCTGGTCGCTCGAGATCATTGATGTAAACAACATTTGCAGCGGCATAGACAACTGGACTGCCTCGGAGGATCCATCGGGCGGAACACCGGGCAGACAAAATTCTGTGTTCGCTTCTAAGCCTGATCTGACAGGCCCTCTGTTGGTTTCAGTAGCGGCCGTTTCGCCCGGCCAAGTGGATTTAATTTTTAATGAAATATTGGAAAAAGATATATCGCAGGCTGTGGTAAATTTTACTCCGGCCATACCGGTGCAAAAAATATTTTTCAGCAATCCTTTGCTGACAAAAATTTCGGTACAACTGAATAGCAACCTTTCCCCTCGCCAACTTTACACAGTCCGGGTTTCTAACCTTACTGATTGCTCGGGAAATATGATACAGCCCGAGTTCAGCCAACTGTCGTTTGCACTGCCCGAGCAGGCAGACAGCTTGGATGTGGTGATCAATGAAGTGCTTTTCAACCCGTGGTCTGGCGGTGTGGATTTTGTAGAGGTATATAACCGGTCGCCAAAATATTTGAACCTGAAAAACTGGATGCTTGCCAATTTTGAATCAGGCACATTTGTAAAACCTACCAGTATAACAAAAGGCGATTTCATTTTGCCTCCATCGGGTTATTTGGCTTTTACTTCCGACCCGACTGTAGTCAGCAGGCAGTATGCCAATGCCGATCAGAAATTTTTATTTAAAACTTCTGTGCCGAGTATGCCCGACAATGCCGGAACGATTGCCCTGGTTAACAACCAAGGGTTGGTCATTGATCATTTTGCCTACACCGCCCAGATGCACTCGTCCTTGCTGAAAGACAAGGAAGGCGTGTCGCTGGAACGCATCTCTTTTACAGAAAAAACAAACGATGCCGGCAACTGGAAGTCGGCCAACGCTTCCGTTGGGTTTGCCACACCGGGCTACCTCAATTCTAACACACGACCTGATTTAAAAATCAACGACAATGCCGTCATCATTGACCCTGAGATTTTTTCTCTATCTCTACCGGGGCAGGATTTTTCCAAGATCAATTACAAGTTCGACCAAAGCGGCATGGCTGCCAATGTAAAAATTTTAGATGCGGAAGGCCGGACGATAAAAACCATGGCCAACAACGAAACGCTGGGCTACGAAGGATTCCTCCGTTGGGATGGCGACCGCGATGACGGCACCCCGGCACGGGTAGGTTACTATGTAGTATGGTTTGAAGTGTTTGATACAAGCGGCATGCTGAAGCTTTTCAGGAAGCGGGTTGTCATCGGAAAATGATTTTTTCGGTAAACTCGCTAAAAATGTAAACTCAAATTTCCTTCGTGCAGAAATAATCAAAGTTTATTTTTGCCCCTCCATGAGCAACCCTGACGATTCATATTTAGACGACCTCGATCCGAAAGAATACATCATCATCAAGCGGGCACGAGTCAACAACCTCAAGAACCTGAGTGTGGCTATTCCGCGCAATCAATTCGTGGTGATCACGGGCCTTTCCGGTTCGGGCAAATCATCGCTGGCATTCGATACGCTTTTTGCCGAGGGGCAACGCATGTATGTAGAAAGTTTAAGTTCCTATGCACGGCAGTTTTTAGGAAGGATGGAGAAGCCCGAAGTAGATTACATCCGAGGGGTGTCGCCCGCCATCGCTATCGAACAAAAAGTAAATACACGCAACCCACGAAGTACCGTAGGCACCACTACTGAAATTTACGACTACCTCAAATTGCTGTTTGCACGCATCGGCAAGACTATTTCGCCTGTAAGCGGCCACGAAGTAAAGCGCCACACCGTAACCGATGTGGTTGACTTTATCAACCGGCAACAAGAAGGAACGCGCATCATGATTGCATGTCCACTGAAAATTCAAAAAGGGAGAAAGGGAACCGATGAACTGAATTTGCTATTGAGCAAAGGATATGCCCGTGTGCTGGTAAATGGAGAAGTAAAATTTATTGAAGAGTTAGTGGCCGCTACCGAGTTAGAGAAAAAGAAAACAAAAACTTCTGCAATGCCTTTCGGTGAAATGGAGGTACTCATTGACCGGGCTGCTGTTAACCCTCCGGACGAAGATCTTACCTTCCGGCTATCCGACTCGGTGCAGACAGCCTTCTTTGAAGGCCATGGCGACTGCCTGGTGTATGTGGAAGGAAAAGATAAAAAAAATTTTTCTGATCGCTTTGAATTGGACGGCATGACGTTTACCGAGCCCTCGGTAAATTTTTTTAGCTTCAACAACCCCTATGGCGCCTGCCAGACTTGCGAGGGCTTCGGAAAAATTTTGGGCATAGACGAAGACTTGGTAATCCCCGACAAATCGCTGTCGCTGTTTGAAGGAGCGATTGCACCCTGGCGTGGCGAGGTGATGAGCAACTGGCTAAAGCCTTTGTTGAAGAACGGAATTAAATTTGATTTCCCGATCCATCGGGCTTATACCGACCTCACCCACAAACAGCGCGAGCTGCTGTGGAACGGCAACGAATATTTTGAGGGCATCCATGCTTTTTTTAAATACTTGGAATCTAAAACGCATAAAATCCAGTATCGGGTTATGCTGTCGCGTTTTCGTGGGCGTACTACCTGCCCCGACTGCCGGGGAACGAAGCTGCGCAAAGATGCTTCGTATGTAAAAATCAACGACCAATCTATTACCGACATCGTGTTGATGCCGATTGAAGAGACCCTGCTTTTCTTTGAAAAATTAAAATTGCCCCCCTACGAACAGCAAGTGGCTGAGCGCATCCTCCTGGAAATAAAATCGCGGCTGAAGTACATGGCGAAAGTGGGCTTGGGGTATTTAACCTTAAACCGCGTAACGGCCACCTTGTCGGGCGGAGAATTTCAGCGCATCAAACTGGCTACTTCACTGGGCAGCGCTTTGGTCGGCTCCATGTACATTTTAGATGAGCCCAGCATTGGCCTGCATCCGCGCGACACGGCACGCATGATTGAAGTCTTGAAAGAACTGCGCGACATAGGCAACACCGTCATTGTGGTAGAGCACGAAGAAGAAATTATGCGGGCTGCAGATCAGATAATAGATATTGGTCCGGAAGCAGGCCGCCATGGAGGCGAACTGGTTTTTCAGGGCACGTTGAAAGAACTGAAGACAGGAGGGCAATCGCACACGGCCGACTATCTGTTGGGCAAAGAAAAAATTCAATTGCCCGCGCACAGAAGAAAATGGAAAGATGCCATTACCATCAGCGGGGCGCGCGAAAATAATTTAAAAAACCTGAAGGTCACCTTTCCGCTCGGTGTGTTTACCGTGGTAACAGGCGTAAGCGGTTCGGGCAAATCTACGTTGGTAAAAAAAATATTGTATCCGGCCACGGGGCGTGCCAAAGGCGAAGTGGCCGACACCCCCGGCAGATACGATCAGTTTACGGGCGACATCGGCAAGATAGACCACGTAGAATTTGTAGATCAAAACCCGATCGGCAAATCTTCGCGCTCCAACCCGATCAGTTATGTAAAAGCCTACGATGCCATCCGCAACTTGTTTGCCGACCTGCCGCTGTCGAAACAGCGCGGGTACAGGCCTTCTCATTTTTCGTTTAACGTAGAAGGAGGACGCTGCGAAACGTGCGAAGGCGAAGGCGAGATAAAAGTGGAGATGCAGTTTATGGCCGATATTTTCCTGACGTGCGAAAGTTGCCACGGCAAACGCTTTAAGCAGGAGATATTAGAAGTGCAGCACAAAGGAAAAAATATTGCCGACATCCTCGCCATGACGGTAGAAGAAGGGCTTGAATTTTTTAGCGACAAGAAACAGGTTTACGATAAAATCCTGCCGCTCTTTGAGGTAGGGCTGGGCTACGTGCAACTGGGTCAGTCGTCCAACTCATTGAGCGGAGGCGAGGCACAGCGCGTCAAGCTGGCCAGCTTCCTGGGAAAAAACTCAGAAGTGCGCGGCACCATCCTCTTTATATTTGATGAGCCCACCACCGGCTTGCACTTCCACGATATTTCTAAGTTACTAAAAGCCATTCAGGCGCTCGTAGATCAGGGGCACACCGTCATCGTGATCGAGCATAATTTAGAAATCATTAAATCGGCCGACTGGATTATAGACTTAGGCCCCGAAGGAGGCGAAAAAAACGGAGGGCAACTTTTGTTTGCCGGCACGCCCGAAGAGATGGTGAAGAAAGGGAAAGGATATACCGCTGAATTTTTAAAAGGGAAAATCTGATCTCAAAAACTATCCGTTGATCCGCCTCCGCCAAAAGATCCGCCCCGCTCCACTTGTTCGGTAGTTTGGTTTCCACCCAAGGTTTGCGAGATAACGAAAGCGCTCAGGTTGGCATCGCCCCATTTTTCCGACAAAATATTTTCGGAAGTGTAGCCGTTGCGCGGAGTTTTGAGATAGCGAATCAACCACAACGAAAGACCAATTAAAATAATGCCAGCCACTGTCAGGGTGACTTCATGATAACCGATGCTGAAATAATACTTGAATGTAAACACAGCACAGGCAACGACAACCAAGCTGACGCGAATCAACACGATACTTTTTTTCTTGATGCCGAAGTAGAGATAAGCGATAGGAATGGCAGCTGTAAAAAAATAAAATAGCCACGCAAAAGGAATGTCTTCACCATCGGCCAGATGTAGATCCATCATTGAAACGCTCAACTCGCGAACCACCAGATAATTTCCGGCTGCATAAATAGCCAGTAAGCTGAAGGCTTCGGTGAGGAGGAAACAATCTGCCCAGCTTTCGTTTTCTTTTCTCTTCTTGATTTTTAAAGTCAGCCTATAAACCCCACTGAAGAGTGCCATCATCGCAAAAGGGATGACCTGCCGAAAGAGGCCACCGCCATCGTACAATAAATGAAAAATATAATAACTACAACAACACCAGGCCGCCAGTGTAGAAAGCAAATCAATAAAACGGATGGCACAGAAAGCAAAAACTAAAATGCAGGTAACAAGAACAGCATCCATATTGGCGTGCGTCAGGCCGGCTACGCCACCAATGATAAACCCGGCTGAATGATACAGCAGCGCCTCTGTTACCCCCGATTTGTAATGATGGTTACTCTTAACAAAAAACACTTCAAGAAAAAGCCAACTTACCACACCATACAGTAGGCACAGGGCTGAGATGACTGTGCGCTCGGCACTGCCAAACACCAGAATTAGTAAACCACTTACTCCCAACAGTGCAAGAAGCGTAGCCACAAACAGCAACAGACGGATGAACAAGTTAGGATGATAAAGGGAAGAAGGATACTCCAGCGCGATGCGGTCAAACTGATCTTTTGAAATCCAGCCTTGTTTGCACCAGCGTTTGGCTTCTTTTACCAAATGCAAATGGGCTAACCAAATCGGATGATAGGCAAATTTCATTCGTGGCGTTTAAAAAAATTTTTATAACGGATGATGAACCACACCAGCCCCACACACGAGCCGATCAGGTAGAGAGATATGAGCAGCAGGCTTTTCATAATCCATTCGATAGCCAGATCAGTTGTGGCGATGTAGCCGGCTACAAAAGCGTACAGTAAAAACAAAAAAGATTTTTTTTGAAAAGCAAAATACACAGCGCCTCCGCAGCCGATATAAGTTGATAAAATGTAGATATTGTTATTGGATGAATTGAAAATGCCAGCTACCGCACCGGTAAAAAAAATCAGGCAGCAGAAATTAAAATAGGTGAACGTAAAATGAGTTTTGATTTTCATTTTATCTAACACAACAGCAATCAAAGAAACAATGATGCCAAAAATGAGGGCGGCCATTCTTAGATGAGCCTGATCAAAAATTTCGCTGCTGCGCCACTGCGGCAGCGAAACACGCAGCCCCCAAAACGAGGCCAGCGCTACGATAGCCAGCGAAAGCACTCCAGCATGATCGAACCGGTAGGCCATAAAAAAGAAAATGACAGCCGTAAGCAGTGTTACTTCTTGAATAGATTCGTTCAGAAACCCAAAAAGAAACTGAGCATAGCCCAGCACACTGACAAAAAGCAAACAGCCCAGCAAAACCACATAATCAAAATAAGGTGTGGGCGACTGAATGGCTGTGTGCACATAAGGGTTTCCTTTTTTGAAAGCATAATAAAAACAGCCCACCGTAGTTGCTCCCAGCAAAAACAAACTGGCATAATGCCCCAGTTGCCCGATGTGCTGATAGATGAGCAGACCGATACCCGTGCTGAACAGCAGCACACCCAAATACAACAGCGTTTGCAATTCATAAAAAACAGAAAACACTTTGCGGCTGCGAACCGCCTCCACCCGCTCTAACTGTGCATCGGTAATCAAGCCTTTTGCGCGAAGTTCTCGGAGAGTATCAGCTTGCATAGAGTACATTAAAAATAGAAAGACAAACTTACGTGAATAAAAACTTAAATAAGGATAGAAGAAACAGGTAAAGAAAATAGACTGATGTGCAAATTATTGAAAATGAACAGAGCCTCTGCAGAGGCTCTGTTGTATAATAATGTGGAATTGTATTTATGCTTTTTTCACCACCAATGTTTTAGCAATCATGTCGTGAAGTGCTTGCTTTTTATCGGTAAACCCGGCCATGATATAACCGATACACAAAATAATGGAAGAAATAATCTTACAAAGATTTCGCACAAGCGCTTTGCTAAAATCCAACTTGCTGCCCGACTCGTCTGTTACGATCAAACCCAGAACCAATTTACCAACGGTGGCCTGATACTTAGATGACTCCATAAAAGAATAATACAACACCCAAATAACAGTAGAGACCAACGCTGAGATGCCCGCAAAGGCCATGATTGTGCCAATGAGTGGAAGGATAGATGAGGGATCATCTGAATTAATATTTTGAACATCATGGGCGAGGCTAAAGCCCATCACACCCAAGACAGGCAAAACGATAATTGAACGAACAATGGCAATGATGATCCCATCAATGATAACGGCTACAAATCGCAGCCAAAATCCGGCATAGTTTGTATTCATTTTAGATTAATCTTTCAATGGCCCCACATATTTGTAATCGCCAAAGGCCAGCATAGGGAATCCGATAATACCCACAAAAATTAATAGCAATGTAAAACCAACACCTTGGCCAAAAGACAACGAAAGCCTGTGGATAAGGATGATGAGAATAATAAAGTTAACCAAAGGAATAATGAGCAAGATAAACCACCAGATAGGTTTGTTCACTATTTCCAACAACACGATGATGTTGTAAATAGGAATGATGGCCGCCCACCCTGGTTTACCTGCTTTCACAAAGATTTTCCACATGCTGACAATCATCAATACGATGATTGCCACATAAATTACTGCGAAGATGCCCAATGCGGCAAAGAGCCCTCCTCCGCCTGAATAATCTGAATTTTCCATAGTTTGAGTTTAGGTTTGTTTTTAGTTTTAAAGGTGAACCGAAGATATTAAAAATCTTTAGTATTCAAAATTGAAAAATTGTCTGAACCTTCGGCTCTATTGACAGGAGCATCCCATCCTCCGGCTGCCGCCAATCAAAAAACAGTTGAGCCAGCTTAAGAATTTTAATACCTTCCCATCTTATTTATCATCATGAAAAAATCAATACTTCTTTTGTTGCTGGCAGTAGTCGGCTTGGCACAAGCACAAACCAAACTACAATCGCCCGAAGAATTTTTGGGCTATGAACTGGGCAGCCGCTTTACACGGCACCATCGCGTAGTAGAGTATTTTTATCAGGTGGCACAAGCTGTGCCCGCACAGGTAGCCGTAAAACAGTATGGTGAAACGTACGAACACCGGCCGCTTATCTATGCGGTGATTGCATCGCCCGAAAATCTTAAAAATATAGATCAAATCAGACAGGATAACCTGAAGCGCACCGGGCTGGTGGAAGGGCAGGCCGCTACGCAAGTGGCCATCGTGTGGCTGAGCTACAACGTACACGGCAACGAGGCCAACTCTACGGAAGCGTCCATGAAAACACTTTACGAGTTGGTGAACCCCGCCAATGCAAAGTCAAAAGAATGGCTGAAGAACACGGTGGTGATCATGGATCCGTGCATTAACCCCGATGGGCGCGACCGCTACGTTAACTTCTCCAATCAATATGGCAACCAGCCTGCCAACCCTGACCCGCAGGCACGCGAGCACCGCGAGCCCTGGCCCCGAGGCCGCGCCAACCATTATCTGTTTGACCTCAACCGCGACTGGGCGTGGGAGACCCAGCGGGAAACGCAGGCACGTATCAAATTATACAACCAGTGGATGCCACAAGTTCATGTAGATTTTCATGAGCAGGGCTACAACTCGCCTTACTTTTTCCCTCCGGCAGCCGAACCCCTCCACGAAGTGGTGAGCAACTGGCAACGGGAGTTTCAAATAGCGATTGGAAAAAATAACGCCAAATATTTTGATGAACACGGCTGGCTCTATTTTACCAAAGAAGGTTTTGATCTTTATTACCCCAGCTATGGCGATACCTATCCGGTTTACAGCGGAGCCATCGGCATGACCTACGAGCAGGGTGGAATTGACGCGGGCATTTCAGTAACCACCGAACTGGGCGACTCGCTTACGCTGAAAGACCGCCTGACGCACCACTTTACCACCGGCATGAGTACCGTAGAAATTTCATCGCAAAATGTGCCGCGCCTGTTGAGCGAGTTTGAAAAATATTTCCGCGACAATAGCAACAACCCCGCTGCGCCATACAAAACATACGTTATCAGCGCAGACAACAATCCGGATAAAATCAAAAAAATTACCGACTGGATGGCAACTCATAGCATCGTGTTTGGCCAAGCAGGCGCAGCCAAAGCTACACGTGGTTTCGATTTCAGCACACAAACGACAGCCAACGTAAATATTTCCGCCAACGACATCATCGTAAACATCTACCAACCTAAAAGCCGATTTATTACTACCGTGTTTGAGCCGGTAAGCAAGCTGACCGACTCCCTCACATACGACATCACCGCCTGGAATTTATTTTACAGTTACGGATTAAAAGGTTTTGCCTTGAACGAAAAAATAAGCGTGGCCAAATCATTTGAAGCAAAGCCGATTGTTTATCAGCAGATCGCGGCCAAGCCCTATGCTTACATTTTTGAATACCAAAGTTTAAACGATGTGGAGTTTTTAGCCGCACTAATAAAAAAAGGAATTAAAGTACGCTCGGCAGCCAAGCCGTTTACGCTGCAGGCGCAACCGTTCGATCGGGGCACAATAATAGTAACCAGAAGAAACAATGAGAGGGTTGCCGACTTTGACAACGCAGTGCAAACACTGGCCAAAAGCCACGGACGAAAAATTTTTACAACAGCCACTGGTTTTGTTGACAAGGGTGTTGATCTGGGCTCGGGTAACATCAACTATCTGAAAGAACCCAAAGTGGCATTACTGGGTGGCGATCAGGTTTCTTCGTTGGGTTATGGCGAGATATGGCATTTCTTTGAGCAGCAAATTCATTATCCCGTCAGCGTAGTCGGCACAGATTATTTTAAAAATGTTGATCTATGGAAATACAATGTGCTGATCGTGCCCGAAGGCTTCTACCGGATATTTGATGAGACCATGCTCAGCACGATAGAGCGGTGGGTAACAGACGGAGGCCGATTGATTTTAATAGGTAATGCGGCCAACCAGTTTGCCGACAAAAAAGGATTTGCACTAAAAGTATTTGCTGATGACGAAGCCAAAAAGAAATCTGAGAAACAAGAGAAAGAAGTAAAGGAAAAAGAAGGTCCTGTGAAATTTGCCGATGCCGAGCGAAAACAGCTAAGCGAAAATATTTTTGGCGCGATCTATAAAGTAACGCTCGATAATACCCACCCGCTCGGTTTTGGTATGGGTAACTACTATTATTCGTTGCGCAACAACGAACTTCATTATGCCTATCTGGAAAACGGGTGGAACGTGGGCATCTTAAAGGGAAAACAAAAACCTTTGATCGGTTTTGCCGGAAATAAAGTGAACAAAGCATTAGAAAACACATTGGTATTTGGAGTAGAAGACAAAGGCAAGGGGCACATAGTTTATATGGCCGACAACCCCACCTTCCGCTGCTTTTGGGAAAACGGCAAAATGATTTTCGCCAATGCCGTGTTTATGGTAGGGCAGTAATTCTATTTAAAAGTTAAAGGGGTGATATAATCACATAGGCACAGAGAGCACATAGTAAATTACACATCAGATTCTTTTCTATGTGAAGCCTATGTTCCTATGTATCTATGTGGTTTGGTTCTGAAAATAATATCCTCTCAAACCTGTTATGTCGAATACTGGCTGGGAGGCTGGTGATTAACCACATAGGCACAGAGGGCACATAGTAGATTTACACATCAGATTCTTTTCTATGTGTCTATGTGGTTTGATTTTGAAAACACTAACTAAACAAACTGTTCAGTTCCAAATCTATTTTACTTACGATGGAAGAGAAGTCTTCTGTGTTGCTCACAAAATCTACCCGATTCATATCAACCACAAGGAGTTTGCCGAGTTTGTATTCGCCAATCCATTTTTCATAATGTTCGTTGAGAGAGCGCAAATACTCTAGCCGGATGTTGTATTCAAAATCACGGTTTCGTTTTTGGATCTGATCTACCAGTTTCGGCACATCTGCTTTTAAATAAATCAGCAAGTCGGGCGGCTGTACGAAGTGAACCATCGAGTGGAAAATATCCAGATAACTTTGGTAGTCGCGGTCGTTAATGTGGCCGCGGCTGTGGAGGTTACGGGCAAAAATGAAGGCATCTTCATAAATCGTACGATCTTGGATAATCGTTTTTTCGCTTTCGCGGATATTCCGTATTTGCGTAAACCGGCTGTTGAGAAAATAAATCTGCAGATGAAAAGCCCAGCGCGTCATGTCTTCATAAAAATCGCGCAGGTAAGGATTGTGATCAACCGATTCATACAAGGGTGTCCAGCCGTAGTGGCGCGACAGTTTTTCTGCCAGCGTGGTTTTGCCTGACCCGATGTTCCCCGATACGGCTATGTGTTTGAGTTTGTTCACGGTTTAAAGTTGAGCATACAAAAATCAACATTCAAGATAAGGAACAAAACTCATTGCCAATTTTTTCTGTTAATATTGAGGTTCAAAAAAATGAAGATGAAAAAAACAGCAGTGTGGGCGTGTTGGATGTTATTGCTTGTGGGCGTTGCTTCATGTGATTCAGACCGCGAGGTTCAATGCCTGCACGACCCGCAAAAGAAAATAGCTATTTCTTTTACTCCCATAGAGGACTCGCTGCCGGCCATCAGAAATAAAAAAGATCTGGCTCATTTTTTTTCACGCCATCTGGAGATTGCCAATATTTTTTTTAAACGTCAAAATTATCCAAACGACTCAGCCTTTATTAATCATTACTATCGCTGGTTTTCGCACCCTTCGATGGATACATTGTTGCTGGAAACAAAAAAAGTCTTTGGGGATGGCAGCGAACTGAAAAATGAATTTCAGGTTGCCTTCTCAAACATGAGCTACTTCTATCCCGGATTTAAGCCCCCCCATGTGGTTACATTGATTACCGGCATGGAAACCGACTTGTTTGTGAGCGACTCGCTGATCATTGTAGGCTTGGATTATTACCTCGGCAAAAAAGCAAAGTACCGCCCCGACATGCACCAATACATGCTACAGCGTTTTGAAAAAAATTATATCGTACCCTCTGCCGTTCTTCTTTTTGGAATTGATACCCGTTACAACCACACCGTGCTGAGCGACCACACTGTGCTGGCCGATATGGTTGCCTATGGCAAGGCTTATTATTTTGCCAAGCAGATGTTGCCCTGCGCGCCCGACAGTATTTTTATCGGGTACACCGGTAAAGACATAGCTGGCGCTGAGGCCAATCAGGATGTGATCTGGAAAAAACTGATTGAAGACGAGGCACTCTTCTCTACCAGCCAGCAGATCAAACAACGCTACCTGAACGAGCGCCCCAAGACTTACGAAATAGGAAACGACTGTCCCGGGCGCATTGCCACGTGGGTGGGCTGGAAAATCGTGCGGACATACATGAAAGAAAACCCGACCATCACCCTGCCGCAGCTGATGGCCACAGCTCAGGCAGAAAAAATATTGAAGGAATCGAAATACCGCCCCGAAACCCATTGATAAAAATGGTTGGCAGAATGAAATTTATTTTTGACATTGATAAAAATTAATGGTGCTATGAAATCAAATATTTTTGCCAAACTATCGCTGATGATGCTGCTCCAGTATTTTGTGTGGAGCGCCTGGTATGTTACCATGGGTACTTACATGAGTGAGTTCCTCCATTCTACCGGCCTGCAGATTGGAGCGGCCTACAGTGCGTTGGCTATCGCCACGATGATATCTCCTTTTTTTGTAGGCATGGTAGCCGACCGCTTTTTTGCTGCCCAGCGCATTATGGGTGTACTGCACCTGTTGGGAGCGGCCTTACTTTATTTTGCCACTAAAATTTCCGACAACACACTTTTTTATTGGATCATCCTGGCTTACTCATTGTTATACATGCCTACCATTGCGCTGAGCAATAGCATTGCCTTTCAGCAGATGACCGACCCCGGCAAACAATTTCCGTGGATACGGGTGTTTGGCACTGTCGGCTGGATTGTAGCGGGCGGCTTGATTACGCTGTTGGGAATAGAAAAAACACCCAGCACATTTTATATGGCTGCCATCGTTTCGGGCGGACTGGGGTTAATTTCTTTTACCCTGCCCGATACTCCACCCAAAGGAAAAGCTTCGGGCAGCGCCATCGGCACGGAGGCGTTTGTACTCCTCAAAGAGAAAACCTATTTGATCTTTTTTATTGCTGCCGTCTTAGTGTGCATTCCTTTGTCTTTCTATTATGGATTTGCCAATGTGTTTTTTAATGAGATAGGCATGGAGGGAGTAGCCTTCAAAATGACCATGGGTCAGTTTTCTGAGGCGCTGTTCATTCTGGCTATTCCGTTTTTGTTTTATCGCATCGGTGTAAAAAATATTTTGATTGTGGGCATCTCCGCCTGGATCATTCGCTACGCCTGTTTTGCGTTTGGCAACTTGAACGATAGCGCTTGGATGCTGTATGCGGGCATCATCCTTCATGGTGTTTGTTATGATTTCTTCTTTGTAACAGGCTATATGTACACCGAAAATAAAGCCGGAGAAAAAATTAAAAGCGCAGCACAAGGTCTCTTTACGTTTGCCACTTACGGATTGGGCATGTTTATCGGCACGTGGTTTTCCGGGCTCACAGTTGACAATTACAAGATGGATGACAAGCATCACCTGTGGCAGCAAATCTGGCTGGTGCCGGCCTACATCGCCATGGTAGTGCTGGTTTACTTTGTTGTGTTCTTCCGAGAGAAACGCGAAGTGAAGAGTTTGTAATATTCCTATTGAAGCGACTCTGCGATCAGCTCGGCCAGGTCTTTCACTTTTACTTCGGCTTCTTTCTCTTTGTTTTTTACGCCATCGGTCATCATTGTCATGCAAAAGGGGCATGCCACCGCGATGGTTTTAGCTCCGGTGCCCAGAGCTTCTTCGGCTCGTTCTACGTTAATATCTTTTTTTCCTTTTTCGGGTTCTTTAAACATTTGCGCCCCGCCCGCACCGCAGCACAGCCCTGTAGTGCGGCAGCGTTTCATCTCCACCAGGTCAGCGTCCAGCGCTTGCAGCACTTCGCGCGGAGCTTCGTAAATATTATTAGCCCGACCGAGGTAGCACGAATCGTGGTAGGTAATTTTTTCGCCTTTAAACGATCCGCCTCCTTTCAATTTTATTTTTCCTTCTTGGATCAGTTGCTGTAAAAAAACAGCGTGATGGATCACCTCATAAGTGCCACCTAAGTCGGGATATTCGTTTTTGATGGTGTTGAAACAATGCGGGCAAGCCGTAACAATTTTTTTGATACCGTATCCATTCAACACTTGAATGTTGTTCATGGCCTGCATCTGAAAGAGAAACTCGTTGCCGGCTCTGCGGGCCGGGTCGCCTGTGCAGCCTTCTTCTGTGCCGAGTACGGCAAACTTCGTTTGCGTGGCGTTCAGGATTTTTGCGAAGGCAACTGTTACGCGCTTGGCGCGGTCGTCAAACGAGCCGGCACAACCAACCCAAAACAATACATCGGGTGCTTCTCCTTTAGCGGCCAACTCGGCCATGGTGGGTACAGTCATTGGTTTTTCTTTTTTTGTTGAATGAGGTCTTGAATTTTTTTATGATGATTTCCCGACAAGTGGGCAATTGTAATACGATGTATTGCACGGCTATGATTTTTGCGCCCAATTAAACCGGTCGCTGGGCGAAAACTTCCACGGTGAAAAACTGGTTTCAATATTTTGGAACATGGCATTCCAGGCAGCCGGAGAGCCACTTTCCTCCATGGCCACATATCTTCTTAGCTCTAAAATTATTTCCAGCGGGTTGATCATCACCGGGCAGGCTTCTACGCAGGCATTGCAACTGGTGCAGGCGTTGATTTCTTCTTTCGTGATGTAATCGCCCAACAGAAATTTACCATCGTTGGCGCCACTGCCTTTTTTATCCAGACTTCTGCCTATTTCTTCCATCCGGTCGCGTGTGTCCATCATGATTTTGCGTGGCGAAAGTTTTTTTCCCGTCAGGTTAGCCGGACACTCGCTGGTGCAGCGTCCGCACTCAGTACAAGAGTAGGCCGCCAGCAGATTGTTCCAACTTAAGTCAACTACATCTTTGGCACCAAAGCGCCCCGGTTCAGTGGATGTGGCAGGAGCCGGAGCCAAGCCCAACATAGATTTTACTTCATTCGTTACCACCGGCATATTGTTGATATGCCCTTTAGCTTCGAGCTTGGCATAATAAGTATTTAGGAAAGCCATGAAAATATGCAGGTGCTTGGAGTAGGTAACGTAGGCAGCAAACCCCAAGATGCCGATGATGTGAAACCACCAGCAAAAACGCTCGATGAACACAAGCGTGCCGATGCTTACATGTTCAAGCAACGGCATCAGATGAGAACTGAAAAACAAAACACCGGTGGGCACATAGTGTTCGCTGCGCGCCTGTAACACTTGGTCGCTGGCATTCATCGTAAAGATGGCGCACATTAAAACAATTTCGGTGGTCAGGATGAGGTTAGCATCCAGGCGTGGCCAGGCCGTCATCTCGGCAGACCAGAAGCGCGGAATTTTAACAAGGTTTCTCCGAAGAAGGAAGACAACGCAAGAAATCAGCACGGCAGCAGCCAAAAACTCAAACACGTTCATGGCAACGGTGTACAGCCCGCCCAGATAAGGAGCAAAAATGCGGTGTGTTCCGAAAATGCCGTCAATGATAAACTCCAGTACCTCTAAGTTGATGACCAGAAAACCGAAGTAAACAAAGAAGTGCAGGATGGCAGGCAGCGGGCGCTTAAACATTTTCTTTTGCCCGAAGGCTACCAGCAGCATATTCTTCAGCCTTTCGTTTTTATGGTCGTTGATCGGCTTTTTCTTGCCCAAAAAAATATTGTTGCGAATCCGTAAAGCTCGTTTACGGATAAAAAATACGGCTGCCAACAGGATGCCGATGAAAAGGATTTGCTGTACGATTGCCATACATCAAAAATAAGAATTTCAGACAGCAAAAGTGTGTGCAGGTGAGGATCTGTTTTCGGTCTTCATTAAAAAATTTTCTATTTATGCGAATTGTTTTACTTTTGCATCCCGCTGCACGAAAAAAGCAGTCAATTTAGGTGACGTAGCTCAGTTGGTAGAGCAAAGGACTGAAAATCCTTGTGTCGGGGGTTCAATTCCCTCCGTCACCACAAGCCTGACAGGTTTATCGCTTGTCAGGTTTTTTCTTTAAAAGGAAATCTCAAAATGGATCATGTATAGAGTAATCGTTATTGTACTGCTCACGATGGTGGCGTGCCACTCGGGCAAAAAAGAAGACCAGCAAGCGGAGTGGCCGGAGATGGAGTCATTTCATAAACTGATGGCACAGGTGTATCATCCGTTATCTGATTCAGGAAATCTGGAACCCGCCAAACACTTAATGGAATCGCTGGCCAATGAGGCCACCCGGTGGGCGTCTGCTCCTCTTCCTGAAAAAGTGAATACGGCAGAAATGAAATCGGCTGTTGAAGCACTGAGAACCGGCACAGAAAAATTAGCTGCGGCCATAAAACAGGGAGTTGCTGATGATGAAATAGAATTATCCCTCGAAAACCTGCATGCACAGTTTCATAAAATTATGGAAGAATGGAACGGGGAAGATCAAGAGCATGAACACATGCGCGAGCAGGAGGAAGAGCACGAATAGCCTTCGCTGCCCTGCCCCGATCAATACCCTTTAGTAATTCCTTTTTCTGTAGCAGGCACTCCTTTTATCATCCACTCGGGCGCAGGTTTGCCTTTCAGGTAGTGATCGAAAAACTGCATCATCCTAATGGCAAAATCAGTGCGGTCTTGGCGCTGCGTTAACCCGTGGCCTTGGCCATTGTAATTCAGCATCCACACAGGTTTGTTCAGCCTGCGCAAGGCCATATAATATTCTATTCCCTGATACCAGGGTACAGCCCCATCGGCATCGTTGTGCATCATCAGCAGCGGTGTATTTACTTTGTTGGCCGCAAAAATGGGCGAGTTGTCGAGGTAGTTCATCGGCTTCTCCCACAAGCTCCCTCCAATACGGCTTTGGGTGTGTTCGTATTGGAACATGCGGCTCATTCCACTCTCCCAGCGTACGCCTCCATAGGCGCTCACCATATTGCTGACAGGCGCACCCGCTTCGGCAGCGGCAAATAAATCTGTGCGCGTAACAAGGTAGGCCGTTTGATAGCCGCCCCAACTGTGGCCTTGCATGCCGATGTGTTTGGCATCTACAAAACCTTGGGCGATGAGGCTGGTAACACCTGGTAAGACACAACTGTACGCACTTTGCCCGGGCGACCCGACTTTATAAACAATGTCTGGCACAAACACCAGGTATCCGTTGCTTACATACAATGAATAATTGATATAAGAACGAATGGGTGCGGGAGCAATATGGGAATGCAGGTAGTCAGAATTTTTTTCATAGAAGTACACCATCATCGGATACTTTTTCTTCGGATCAAAATTCTCGGGTTTGTAAAGTAAGCCTTGCAGCGGCACGTTGTCCAGCGATACCCAGTTTACCTGAAAGCTCCCCTCACTTAGTAGCACCCAAAATTAAAGAATCCCAATTACAATCATCACCATTCTGTTGGAATGTGGTAAACTCCGCGTTGGCTTTTTGTGGGTGGTGGAGTTTTCCATATTTC
>JAFDYX010000004.1 GCA_018267215.1 Bacteroidota bacterium | reverse complement strand
TTACACACCACACCGCTGCCGATGGAAAGATTTCCGGCTATCGAGGTAGCTATGCTGAGTGTATTGGTGCCCGAACCAGTCATGGCCAGGTTATAAAAATTGGCCGTGGTGCCACCTATGGTTTGTGCTCCGCTACCATTCAGTGTAACAGTTGCTGAGCCCGGTACAAAGGTGCTGTTGTTGGTCCAGTTGCCACCAACAGAAATTCCAAAATTATTAGCGGCAAGCACACCGGAAGGAATTGTAACATTATTGGAAACGGTGATACCCTGAGCAAAAACCTGTGCTGTAGCATTATTGCTGCCTACGGTTAAATTAAAAATTGGTATGGTGCTGTCAATGCCTATGGTGCTGGCACCAGGTGTAGATGCATTTCCGATTTGCAGTGAGCCTCCGGTGAATCCCGAACCTCCGCTAGCATGGTTGTAGTAGCCGTTTGTGGTAGTGGGCACGGGTGACTGAATTACTAATGTGCCTCCACTCATTGAAAACTGTGAGCCATTAGGCATGAAATAGATGTAGGCGTTTGTGTTGGCATTGGCGCCCACCGTTCCCACAGTACATGTTCCTCCGGTCATGGTATAATTCCATGCAGGTCCTAAGCCGGTCATGCGCCCTGCTACGTTTAAGGCTCCACCAGAAATATTGATAGTGCCGGCAGAGCCGTTGTTGGCAACCAAATCATTCTCTGTAGAAGTGCCGATATTAACAGTGCCTGCGCTGACTTGTACCAAACCGCTAAAAGTTACGTTGTTGTTCGAGCCTACTAGTGTGCCTCCATTGCACCACAAGCCTGCGGTCGCTCCAAAAGCAGGGTCTGCCGTAAAGGGTGTAATAGTAGAGGCACTGGAAAGCTTGAATACACCCTGTGACAAGGTAAGCCCACCTGCCGGTATGCTAATGAGTGATTGGAAATCAACAATGTCGCTTAGACCTACAGGTGTATTGATAATAATACCACCGCCAAAAGTCAATAAAGCAGGACTTGTAACGGCAGATGCCCCTGTGCCTGCAAAGGTTATAGTTCCTGTACCTTGCGAGAAGGTGGCGCTATTGCCCACGCTCAAATTACCTCCAATGCTCATAGACTCATTGGCCGGATTTGTCCATGAACCATTAGCGCTGATAGTTACAGGTCCAAATGCAGTTGTGCCTACGGCAGAAGTAAAATTTATTTGCCCACTGGTTCCAGCACCAACTGTAGTAGTGCCAGTTACAGAAAAATTGGTATTAGCAATATTAAGAATAGTTCCATCGCCAATTGCAACATTTCCACCTATGCTTAGTGTATTGTTAACAGTAGTAGTTGAGGCAGTACCGCTCAAAGTAAAGTTGCCGTTTATAGTCGTAATTGCAAGTTGCAAGAACTTGTTGCCGCTTCCTGAAAGCGTTAGATTATTATAGGTAGGATAAGCACCGATGGATTGTGCACCAGCAGCATTGTAGTTTACAGTGCCCGTGCCAGGAGATAGAGTACCGCCTGACATAGTATTGCCAATAAATAACGTGCCATTGCCCGTAAAATTTATTTGATCGCGCGCATCACCCATGGAGATACTACCACCTACAGTTACGCTACCTGTAGATAGGGAGATGCCTGAATTTCTATTGTTGTTTCCTGTGGCTGAAATAGAAACTGATCCGCACGAAACTGATCCTGCCCCTACTGCTAAAAATTTATTTGCCCCTGCCGCATTACCGTTATTAATAGTTATCGTACCACTTACTGTTAAACTATTTCCAGCAGAAATACTGAGGGTGTTGGCTGCGTTTCCTCCGATAAAGGTAAGACTGGAGCAAACAGCAGCAGTATTTACATTGATGGTTGCTGTGACCCCATTAGGGATATTTACAGCCTCAAGTGCTGTTGGAACATGTAGAAGAGACCAATTTGTTCCCGTGTTCCAATTCGCATTTGTTGCACCCGTCCATGTGTTTTGAGCGCATGAAAGATTTACAGATAAAATGGTAAAGATCAATGAAGCAATAAAAGAAAACCTCTTGCTAATGTTAGGGCGCATAGTTACAAACGGTTTGGTAAAAACAAACAAAGATAGAGAAAATAGAAAATTCAAAAAGAAATCAAATTTTTACCTTGAGCGAGTGCCCTTTTAAACTATTGGAGCAAAAAAAGTAACCTGACAGAACCCTCTTACTTCCTGCTATAATTCGGGGCTTCGCGTGTGATGGACACATCGTGCGGATGGCTTTCGGTAACACCGGCCGTGGTGATTTTTACAAACTTAGCGCTCTTAAGTTTCTCTAAATTTTTGGCGCCACAGTAGCCCATGCCGGCTTTCAGGCCGCCCACTAATTGATAAAGGATTTCCGAAGCCAGCCCTTTATAGGGCACACGGCCGGAGATGCCCTCGGGCACTAATTTTTTGATGTCGTCTTCCACATCCTGAAAGTAGCGGTCTTTGCTGCCATCTTCCATCGCTTCGATGGAGCCCATGCCGCGGTATGATTTAAACCTGCGCCCTTCGTAAATGATAATTTCGCCCGGGGCCTCTTCAGTTCCGGCAAGGAGAGAACCAACCATCACACTGTCGGCACCGGCAGCAAGGGCTTTTACCACATCACCCGAAAAACGGATGCCGCCATCGGCAATGGTTTTAACGTGTGATCCCTTCAGCGCTTTGGCTGCTTCATACACGGCAGAAAGTTGCGGCAAGCCAACACCAGCAACGACTCTTGTTGTGCAAATACTTCCTGGACCAACACCAACCTTTACAGCATCGGCTCCAATTTTTGCCAATGCTTTGGCGGCTTCGCCTGTGGCGATGTTGCCCACCACCAACTCCATATCCGGAAATTTTCTCTTCACCTTTTTTGCTGCTTCCATCACGCCCTTGGAGTGGCCGTGTGCCGTGTCTATGCTGATGACGTCCACTCCGGCTTGCGTCAGTGCTTCTACACGTTCGATAATATCAGGGGTAACGCCAACGGCAGCACCCACCCGCAGGCGGCCAAACTCGTCTTTGCAGGCATTGGGTTTGTTTTTCTTTTTCAGAATGTCTTTGTAGGTGACAAGGCCGGTGAGTTTTCCTTTTTTGTTGATGATGGGAAGCTTTTCGATCTTATAATTTTGCAGGATGGTTTCTGCTTTTTCTAAGGTGATGCCCTCGGGTGCGGTAACCAGGTTTTCTTTCGTCATAATGTTTTCTACCGGCAGGCTCATGTTTTTTTGAAAGCGCAGATCGCGGTTGGTGAGGATGCCCACTAATTTGCCGTTGCCATCTATCACGGGGATGCCGCCAATTTTAAATTCGCGCATAATTTTTTCGGCATCGCGCACGGTAGAATTTATTTTCAGGGTAACGGGGTCTAAGATCATGCCGCTTTGCGAGCGTTTTACTTTGCGCACCTGATCGGCCTGTGCCTCAATAGACATGTTTTTATGGATAAACCCGATGCCCCCCTCCAGCGCCACGCTGATGGCCAGGTTGGCCTCGGTAACGGTATCCATGGCGGCAGAAATAATCGGAATGTTGAGCTTAATATTCTTGGTTAGATAACCCAGTGTGCTTGTTTCGCGCGGCAGTACTTCGCTGTAAGCAGGAACTAACAGTACGTCATCGTAGGTGAGGGCTTCAAACAAAAACTTGGAAGAATTGAGTGGCATGGCAAATAAGATTAGGATTCGTTATTTGCCGGGCAAAGGTAAGCTAATTTGTCAATTCGCCAATTAGCCGGTGGTTCAATGGGTGTACGATAATTTTGCAAACCCTTGTGTTTCGTTTTTTTTTGCAACTGCTTCGGCAAATCCAAGATTTTTTGCTGCTGCTTTTTTCAATATATTTCTATCCTTAATTCTTTTTGTGATTAAAAAAAGGATCGTTATTTTGGTTTTTCTGATCGGTGTGGTAATCGTTTTGCTGGTTGCCAGTTTTTTTCTTTTGAAGAAGAACAGCCTCATCATTGACCAAAACAAAGAAGTACTGCAGCGTACTACGGCCGTTAAAGTTAAAATGGCTGAGGTGATCAGCAATCTGCACCTGCTCGACTTGGGCATCCGGGGCTATGCGTTAGTAGGGAATAAGCAGATTGAAAACGCGTACGATACCGCTGTTGTAAGATGGAAAATAATTCATGCTCAACTGGAGGGCTACCTGCAAGCACAAAAATTCCCCATGGCAAAAATTAATCTCTTGAGAGATACCGTTAAATCTTATGTGGAGTGGGTTGTTCTTATAAATACCAAGATTAACCAAGGGAAAAGAAAAGAAGCAATAGAAATGATTGATCAGGACAAAGGCTATACTGTTTGGAAATTTCATCGTCAAGTATCCTATCAGGTTTATGCTTTTGAAAACAATCTGGCAGCGGAAGCAAACACAAAATACCATACGGCTTTACGCAACAGCTACGCTTTACAATTACTGCTCTTCTTATTGATAGTGCCCACCTTGGTTTATCTTGGTTACTACACTATCCGGGCTTTCAGGCTGGGTGAAAAGCTGTTGGAGTCGGAAGCGGAAAAAAACAAGATGCTGTCTTCTCAAAATGAATTATTAGAACGGTTAGTAAGCGAACGGACGCAGGAAATTGTAGCACAAAACGAGGAGATCGTTTCGCAGAACGAAGAAATATACCGCCACAACGAAAAGCTGCTTGCCCAGCAAACGGAAATTGAAAAGCAAAGCGAATTGCTGAAAGCCAAGAACCAGGAGTTGGAAATGGCAAATGAAACAATCGGGCATCAAAATAAAATTATTGAAAACGAAAATTTACAGTTGGCATCAGACTTAGAAATTCAGAACAAAGAGTTGCTCCAATCAAACTACGAGCTGGTGCAAAAGAATAACCGGATTGAGCAGTTTGCCTACATGGTTTCTCATAACTTACGGGCGCCCATTGCCCGGCTGGCAGGTTTGGTTAATATTTTTCAGTTTGCTCATTCAAAAGCGGAAGCAGATGAAATCATGCAGCGAACCAGAGTAGCAGCTAATGAACTCGATCAGGTGGTGAGAGGGCTGTCTGAAATCATGCAACTTCAACGAATCAGTGCCGAAGTTTTCAGCGAAATCCGGTTCGAAGATATTTTTGAGAAAGTGAAACACCTGCTGGAAAATGAAATCAGAGAGAGGGATGTTCAGTTTGATACCCAATTCAATGCACCCCACATCTATTCTTTGCTGCCTTATATTCACAGCATTTTTTATAACCTCATCAGCAACGGAATTAAATACAGGCACCCCGACCGAAAGCCACGCATCTCTATTCAAACTCATCAAACACCTGATACAATCTTTCTGGAATTTGCCGACAACGGGGTGGGGTTAGACATCAATACCAGCAGAGACAATTTGTTTGGCTTGTATAAGCGCTTCCACTTTCATGTGGAAGGAAGAGGCATTGGGCTTTACTTAGTTAAATCGCAAGTTGAGATGCTGGGCGGAAACATTGAGGTAACGAGTGTGGTGCTGCAAGGCACTACTTTTAAAATCAGTTTTCCGATTGCGGGCAAACAAGACTAAATTGTTTTTTTGTCAAACATTTCACGCTGACTAATTAATAACTTGACGCGCTAACGATAAAAAAACATGCGTTATTTTTTTGAGATCAGCTACAACGGCTCGGCTTACCACGGCTGGCAAACTCAGGCCAATGCCGTAGGCGTGCAGCAAGTGGTGGAAAATGCCATGAGCCAATTGTTGAGAAAGAAAACAGAAATTGTCGGCAGCGGCCGCACCGATACAGGCGTTCATTGCAGGCAGCAGTTTTTTCATGCCGATCTGGAAAACAAAATCAATGAAACCGATTTACAACACCGACTCAATGCCTTCCTTCCACGCGATATTGCCATCCACTCCATCCGTCCGGTAAGTGAGGCAGCGCACGCCCGCTACGATGCCCGCGAGCGAGGCTATGAATACCACATTACTTTAAAAAAAGATCCATTGCTGATCGGCTATGCCTATCATTTTTTTAAGCCACTCGCTGTAAAAAAAATGAATGAGGCTGCTTCGCTACTGGTGGGCGAGCACGACTTCACCAGTTTCAGCAAAGTGAAAACGGATGTCAACCATTTTGTCTGCACGATCAAAAATGCCAAATGGACTAAGCGAAATGACTTACTCCTTTTTGAAATTACCGCCAACCGTTTTTTGCGCGGCATGGTGCGCGCCATCGTAGGCACGCTGCTCGATGTGGGAACAGGCAAAACCTCGGTAGCTGATTTTCAAAATATAATCCTTCATAAAAACCGGAAGGCGGCAGGGATGAACGTGCCGCCAGAAGGATTGTACTTGGTGAAAGTAAAATACAGAAAAGGAATTTTTACCGAGAGCCTTACTTAATTTTTTAGCGATCGCTGCGGTTTATTTCTTTGCCGCAAAGAGCGCAATAAATGACTCACTTTTCTGCTTTCACTTCAGCTTTCTCTTCTACCTGAATAGTGGCGCCCACAGCGGTAGCCCAGTCTGTAATGGTTTTGGTTTGCTCGGCTGTCAGCTTCGTATCTCTGTGGATGAAAGTATAACTGCCCAGCGGCATCCCACCTTCCTTCATTTCATCTATAATATCTTCCATTTTATGCTTGGCGCGCTTGTCTTTGTAGGTGGCATATTCAGAAAAATTCAGGTGGCGCTTGCCGTCATTGATGTGTGAGTATTGAATCCACCAACCCAGCGGCTGAATGTTGGTGTACCACGGGTAGTTGGTGTGGTTGCTGTGGCAATCGTAACACGATTGTTTTAAGATCGTATGAACTTCTTCCGGCAAATTGTATTTGGTGGCAATGAAGTTAGGTCCTTCCGCTTCGCCTGTATTGCGGGCAGGCCGGATGAATTGGATGATCACCAGTATAGCGGCCAGTGCAAGAAGAATTTTTTTGGTGCGTGTCATAGCTTGAATTTGTGGTTTAAAATTTAATCAAACGGTAGTATAACCTTTGATTTTTTTCTAACAACCATTTGACAAATCAAAGTGTTGAATTCATCCCGCCCGTTCACACTTTAATAAATAAAAAATAGATGAATATGATCTTAAAACCCTGAAATAAAATGATAGCGGGGGAAGGCTATTAAAAGCAGAATCTATTTTCTGAACTCTTTGATACTTCTGGCAGCAGACAAGCCAAAGCCGATCATCAGCACACCGGTGCCGAGCCACAGTATGTTAATGTAGGGCTTCTCCAGCGCTTTGATTACCACCCAGTCTTTCTGACGCGCATCGCAGAGCAGCGAAAACTCGCCCGTCTGTGGGTGGATGTTGGCCAGCAGCACACGCACGCCCAAGTCATTGATCTCTGCGGGAATCCGCCCCACTTCTGTTTTATTGCGGATCAAAAAAACAGGCTCGGCATAAAACGGTTCATGTTCACCCTCCACGCGTACGCGAGCCTTGACGGCCACGTCTTCGGGAGTTAGCTCCACCCCGTCAATTTTTTCAATCCGCTTTACTTCTTCCAGCACCGACACATAGTCGTTGATAAAAAACCGCTGCCCGATTTTTATTTTTACTTCTTCGGGTTTGCCCCAGGTAGGTTCTTCTTCGCGGTTTTGTGTCAGCGAAACATGCGTGTAAATATCGCGGTCAAAATTGCGCTTGATGTCGGGTGAAGCTAAAAATCCGCCCATAGACGGGTTGATTTGAATGCGCGGATAAAGTGTGGCTGCTACTTTTCCGTTTTTACGCATCTCTATTTCGTAAAAAGTATTCTCAGGATAAATCTCGAACGTGTCTTTGGCGCTATACATTTTCTTTCCCTGATACACGATGTCTTTGGTGGCTACCACTCGGTAAGGATCGTTGGTGGGCTCGATGTCGTTTTTGCGCACATAACCTTTCTTGTTTCTGAACTCCACATTTTCGCTCCGGTATTCAATGTCATAACCGGCCATAGACTTTGGTTCGTTGATGAACAACAACAAATTGTCGCGGTTGAAATCAGTGCCCATATCTTTGTTGACGATCAGCCCACTGTTGTTGAGCGACACCACGTTGGAGTAGCCCGATGAAAACATCAGCCCGATCAGCATGAGCGCCACCCCGATGTGGGCGATGGCGCCACCCGAAAGTGAAGGGTTGACTTTCCAAGTGGATAAAAGAATTTTGGCGTTGGAAACAATCAGATAAACTCCGGCCAGTGTTAAAACCAAATAGGTTGGTTTGTAAACTTTGGCAATAGAAATAACGACAGCGAATAAAATAAGCGTAACGAGTGCCGGCACCAGCAAGTCTTTCAGTTTTGCTTTGCTCATGCGTGTCCACCAAAAAAACTGGGCGGTGCCGGAAACCAAGGCCACGCCTACAGCAAACCAAAGTTGAAACTTGGAGTAAAACGCTACTTGGTTGGCAGGTGGCGCCAGATTAGAATGCCCACCAAACAGCTCGATGATTTTGTTGTAAACCGGAATGGAGGTAGGCAGTAACACCTGAAAGCCCATGAGGCAGAGAACGGTAGCCCCAATGAAAATCCAAAACTCAGACGAGTAGGCAGAAATTTCTTTTTCATCTGCCGGGAGTTGCTTCCACCGAACGATGATGAGTGCTGCAGCGGCCACCGTAAAAAATAAAAGATACAACAACAGTTGCCCCGACAGCCCCAAGTCTGTGAAAGAATGGACAGAAGCATCGCCCAAAATACCGCTGCGGGTGAGGAAGGTGGAGTATAACACCAAAATGAAAACAGTAATGATCAGAATGATGGAAGTTCTCAGCCCCTTGCCCTTGCTTTTAGTGAGCATCATCACGTGGATGGCGGCAATGAGTACGATCCACGGCACGTAAACCGCATTCTCTACCGGATCCCAGTTCCAGTAGCCGCCAAAACTTAACGTTTCGTATGCCCAATATCCGCCCATTAAAATACCGAGACCCAGAATAGCTCCGCCCACCAGCGTCCACGGCAGAGCGGGTTTGATCCACTCCGAATATTTTTTAAGCCACAGCCCCGCGATACAAAAAGCAAATGGCGGCAGCGTAAGGGCAAAGCCCAGAAAAAGTGTGGGCGGGTGGATGACCATCCAATAATTTTGAAGCAACGGGTTTAGCCCGCGTCCATCGGTGGGGATGAAGTCGGGGTTGGTTTTGAAGATCGGATCGTTCATGGCATCGCGCAGCAAGATGAACGGTGAGCTGCCGATTTTAAAATCCAGCCCCGGAATGACTACACCCAAAATCATGGAAGCCAAAAATGCCTGCACCAATGCAAACACAATCATCACAGGCGCCTGCCACGTGCGCTGGGTGTGGATCACAATGATTCCGAGCACGGCCTGCCAAAACATCCACAACAAAAAACTTCCTTCTTGCCCTTCCCAAAAGCAGGAAACCATGTATTGCCCCGGCAGGTGCCGCGAAGAGTGGCTGTAAGCATAGTGGTATTCAAAATAATGTCGGTAGATGATTGTAAACAGCACCGTTACTATGCCTAGCACCGCCAGCGTATGAATGTAAAAAGCTATCCGCCCGTTGAACGACCACGACTGACGGCTCAGCTCGTTGGTGGAATAAAAATTTTTCCAATAAGAAAAGGCCGTTACCAGCGAGGCAACAAATGAAATGATGACGAAGAGATGACCGAGATTGCCGATGAAGTAGTGCATAAGTTAATTTGAAAATTGGTCAATTTGAAAATGAAAGAATAAAACCGATAAGTTGATATTCAAATCATCCAATCGTCAAATCTTCAATTTATTTTCCTGGTATTTAGAAGGGCACTTGAGCAAAATTTTATTGGCCACAAACTCATCGTGCTGGTAGCCACCTACCACTACCACCTTTTCGCTTTTTAAAAAATCGGGGGGCATGGGCTCGGGGTAAAATACATTTTGTTCCTGGTGGTTGTCGTCCACCAATATGAAGGAAAACGAAAGTTTGTCGGCACTGTTTTGCAGCCCCACCACATGGCCGGCACTGTCCTTTTTTAATTGCCCCACCACGTGTATCTGGCTGTTGTTGCCGGCAGCTGCCATTTGGTGTGCCTGGCCAAAGTTAACATAGGTGCTGGCATCGCCCGCAGTGGCGATAATAATGCCGATGGCGATGGCGATGATAGCGATAGCGATAATGTGCGTGCGTTTCATGTCTGATTACAATTTGCGTTTCGAGTTTGGGCTGCGGTAAAGGAAATGCAAATTTAGTGTTAATAAGAAAAGGCTACAAGTTGCCGCAAAATTCTCGCGCCACTAATCAGCGGTATAAAAATCAATTTTTACCGTCCATCCGTTTTTCCAGGCGGCTTACTTTTCGGTCTATGAAAACTAAAAAGAAGATCAGCCCCAGCAAGATGACCAAAATAATGGCCACCAACGCATAAATTTTTCCTTCGCTGCGCATGGTGTCGGCCATTTGCGCCTCTTGCGCACGCAAGGCCGTGCTGGCAAAACACAAAAAGAGGAGTATGCTACTTATTTTTTTCATCTTCCTGTTCATTGATTTTTTCTTCCATTAATTTAATGCGTATGCGCAAGGTGGCAATCCACAAGCCGAGTAAAATCCACCCGATAACGGACGGATAAAAAACCAAGCGCATTCTGCTGTCGAGGTCGTAGGTATTAAATCCCGGGTTGCCCCCGTTTCCGGGATGCATGCTGCTGGTCATCCGCGGAATGATGAACAGCAGGGGGATCATCGCCACAAACGCAAAAATATTGTAGGCGGCACTCAGCCGGGCGCGTTGCTCGTCATTGGCCACAGAGCCTCTTAAAATAAAATAGGCAAAATAAACCAGCAGCGCGATGGCGGCAGCATTTTGCTTGGGGTCGCCATGCCACGGAGAACCCCACGTATAGTTGGCCCAGATCATGCCGGTAATAATACCCAGGATGCCGAAAGCCAAGCCCACGTAGGCATACGCTACCGAAAAAATATCGCTTTCTACCGAGGGATGGCGGAGGTGGCGGATAGCATAAAATACTGACAGCGAAAACATAACGACCATGCCAAACCACATGGGCACATGAAAATACAAAGCGCGGATGGTTTCGTTTACAATGTTCAGGCGGGGCACATCAAACAACAAGCCGCCCACAGCCGTATAGACCAACAACACCACGCACGCTATTTTCCACCAGGTAGATTTCATATCGGGGCGAAAGATAAGAAGGGAAATGCATTGAGACGAAGAAATGGCTGATATTTCAATACATCATTTCAGTGATAAAAAACATTGCTGTTCGACATGTTAGCGCAGCGCATGTCGAACAACAAATAAACAGGCATTTTTAATGCCGCCCCTGACAACATGCGACAGATAGTTAGCATTTGCAAAGCCAACCCCAACAACTAACTTCGCCAAGTGGCACATACCTATCGCATCTACGACCAGCACGGTCAATATTTTATCACCTGTATAGTCCATGTAATGGGTGCTGGTTTTATCCGAGGATATACTTGCTGTTCGACATGTTAGCGCAGCGCATGTCGAACGACAAATAAACAGGCATTTGTAATGCCGCTCATCACCATCAACCAGTTCATTTCAGTTTTTCCACGTAAACGGGAAGAGCAAATAAGAAACCGCACACACCAGCGCATCAATGGCCAGCAACATCAGCAAGGGTTGGTAGCTTACGCTGGGGTCTAAGTCGTCCATACAGTTTTTGGTGATTTTAACGGCCACCAATAAAATGGAGATCACCACCGGGAAGCTGAGCACAGCCATCAGGATGTTGCTGTTGCTGGCTTTCGAGGCTATGCCCGACAGCAGGGTGAGGGAGGCAGAAAAACCAAACGAACTCAGCGCGAGTGTCTCCATAAAAGTAACCTGATCGTGCATGGGGTTATTGAGCAGCAGCACAAACAAAAGATAGCCGCAGGCCGCGAGCACAAGGCACAGCAAAAAATTGTAAATGATTTTAGAAAAAAGGATGGCCACGGGGCTGGCAATAGAATAGTAATAAATATCGAGCCCGCGTTTTTCGCCTATAAAACTTTTAGCCACCGTGTTGATGGCAGTAAATAAAATGGTGATCCAGAAAAGCGCGTTCCACACCAGCGGAGTGATAAGGTTTTGCCGCAGGGAAAACGAAAAATAGATGATGAAGGCCATACTCAATAAATACAAACCCAGCCCGGCCATTACCGACTGGCGTTTGAGTTCCAGCGAGAATTCTTTTTTCAGCAGGGGCAATAGATGATTCACAGAATTGTCAATAGTTTTTTTGGTTGTACTCCAGAGGCTCGGCTAAATTAAAGTTATAACTCTCGAGACAAGGCGGAGAAGACCAAGCTCATGATACTGAAGGCAACTCCACCTAAAAGTCCAAATGCCAGATCTTTTAGTAGTTTAGGACTGACGGGTTTTTCAAAAGCGGCAAACCCTTCTAAAAGTTGAATATTGCTGATCAAGTCTAATTCATTTTTATAATCGAGCCTTTCCCGGTAAAGGTTTACTAAGCTGCCGTAAATGTTAGAGGGATCGACCAATACCATTCCGTTGTTTTTTGTTGTGCTGGTTTTATCTTTAAACAATGATGTCTTCATGCTATCCAGCGAGTGGATTTCAGTATCTAATTTGCTGATCAATGCCCGAAGTGTTTCTTTTCTTTTTTCGATGATTAGTTTAACAAAATTGTTGTCTTCCAAGTAATGAGCCAACCCCGTTTGCAGCTTGGGTAAAATAGAATTATCTAAAACCATCACACGGACAATTATCAAATCGGAAGTAGTGAGTTCTGTTTTTTCTTTTTTGTCATTCTTATCATTGATGCCACTATGGATGTACTCAAAAGTAATGGCCTTAATCTGCGAAGCCTCTTTCTCTTCTAAGGATAAAAGACCGGCCAGGGCAGGCGTGTTTTTCCCTTTGATGAATTTATTTACTACCTCCATAGACTGTTGAACCTGGGGCTCTTGCAGAAAGGATGAAAGCCACATGCTTTTGCTTTCGTAAACTTTTGGTGTAATGAAGTAATGAGCAATACCTGCCAAAAGCCCCAGTGTTAGGCAGACAACAATAAGTTTTCTTTTGGCCAGTAAAAACCTGATGGTTGTTAACAGCAGATCCCACAGGTTGATTTCCTCGTCTTGAAAAGCATTCATGGTGCAATGTTATCAAAATACTGGCGGCTTGAAAAGGAATGAAGGTTCTTTAGTTAGCTTTGTCTTGTGATGGCTGAGAGAAACTAAAACTGTGATATAATGATCAGGAGGCTTGTCTTTGTATTTTTTTTTACCGGAAGCGGCCACCTGTTTTCTGTTTTTGTTTTAAAGTGGATGGCACGCGTGGCGGCACAAGACCAGATGGCCACTATCGGGGAGTTTGAATCGCTGACACAGCTTATTTTAGGGTTGGTAGGATTAGGAATGCAGTCGGCAGCCATTCGGAACATAGCGTTACAGGAAGATTGGAAAGAAGAACTGGCCAAAGCACAAACAGCCCGGTTAACATTGGGTACGATACTTATATCCGTGTCATTTTTTTCGTTGAGCAACCCCATCTACTTGGCTTTTTTGATGGCTCCTCTGCTGGCGGCCAGCGCTGATTATGCGCTTTATGCACGTGGTGCTGCCATAGCCGGTGCTTTTATAGCATTTGTCAGGGTAGTACTTCCGTTGCTTACGGCAACCATCGCTGTTTATTTATGGCCCGAGAAAATTTTTGAAACCTATGCATTGGCAACTGTGGCCACCTATTTGCTCACCAACCTGGCCATTGCATCGGTGCTGAAGGTGAAGGTTTTTTATAAGCTTTCGTTTCAGTCCCTCAAGCTATATCTGCAAACTATACCGTTGGGTATAGTTAATTTAGGATTCTACTTTATGGGCCTTGGCCTGTTGCTGATTACTCCTTATTTTTTCAACGACCGCGAATTGGTGATTTCATTTTTAGCATTAAAATTTTATGCCATTTTTAAAGGCGTAATCCGGGTAGTGCAGCAGGCATTCGTTGCCGATTTACTCGATGATGAGGTAGGCATGAATGTTGACAGGATCGGCATCATGATTGGATTGGCGATGGTGGGCTCTGCCCTGATTTATCCCGACACCTTTATCTCACTTTTTTTCGGAAAGCAGTATATCTCCTTCAGCACTTATTTTATTATTATCTCTGTGGCAGCCTTATCGTTTAGTTTGTTTAACAGTCTATCTACCCGGCTGGTGTTAGAACGGAAAGACAAACCATTCATGTGGATTTCAATTATCTCTGTGGGCATGTCTATGCTAACACTCATCTTCTTGTCAAAAAGTAAAATACGGATGGAGGCCGTGCCCATCAGCCTGTTAGTGGGCGAGATTTGTTATTCCGTGCTTCAGGTAATTTTATTTTTAAAACTCCGTGCTGTGTTAGATCGTTTCTATATTCTTTTCACTTCGTCTCTTACATTGGCAATTCCAGTTTTAGTTCGTTTGTTTTTTGGCCAAAGTATCTATACATATATTACTGGCTTTGCCATGATGGGTTTAGTATTATGGTTTTTCTTTCATAAAAATTTAAAGCTACAGGTCAATTCAAAAAGTATGGCATGAGAGACGCAGCGCAAAGCCAACCAGTTAAGCAGAAAATATTTATTGCCCTTGCTTGCGCCCTGATGGCCGCTATTTCGCTGCCCCCATTTTATAACTCGCTGGCTACAGTGGTAATGTTTTTATACTGGCTTTTTTTTGTTGCCAAAAAATTCAACACAAAAAACAGGTTACTGGTTGTTTTAATTTCTGCCCTGTTTTGGATATCGCTGGTCGGGCTAACTTATACACAGAATATGGAGGAGGCAAAATTCCGCATCTTCGAACAAAAAATTTTATTGCTGGTTTATCCATTAGTTTTTCTGACAGCCGGTGTTGATAAGGACAAAGTTGTGCGGTGGCTGGTTTCGTGTTTTGTTGTAGTAATAGCAGCGATCTGTTTAGTTAGTTTGGGCGAGGCAATCCTTTATTGGCTGCAACACCAAAGTGCCGATCATTTTTTTTCGCACGGACTGGCTCAGTTTCTCGATATCTATCCTTATGTGCTCAGCCTTTTATGTCTGGCCTCTGTCATTATGCTGATGGAAGCATATTTGGGCAACTGTGTTCTTCTCTCGTTTCTTTCATCAAGGCTGCTCATTGTCGGGTTGATTATTTTCTTTTCTGCTTTCATTGCGCTGTTCAGCGTAGTACAGGTTATTTTGGCATGGTTCATTTTAGCGGTGATTTATAGTTTCAGGCTAACGGCCAGCCGCAGAGGGCTTCTCATTGTGTTGGGCGCCATGGCTCTGGCAGTAGTATTAGCTGTTTTGCTGATACCCCCACTCAACAAGAAAGTGAACGAAACATTTTTTGGCAAACTCAACACCATTCCGTTAGATCGCGATGCTTCATTGGGTTTTGTGCCGTGGAATGGCATCGCCATGCGCAAAGCTGTGTGGACTTGTTCGATGGATGTGATAAAAGATAATTTTTGGCTGGGCGTGGGCACCGGAGACGGTCAAGATCTGTTGCAGCAAGCCTACGAAAAGCGACAATTTTATTTTGCCTCGCGCTACAACCGGTTTAACACCCACAACCAATACCTACAGACGCTGGTTAACTTTGGAGCAGTGGGGCTGGCCTTATGGCTGGGCAGTTTGGCTTTGCTTTTTGTTTATTTTAAAAATAACCCGATGGCGCTAAGCCTGCTGGCCATTTGTGTGTGGAGCATGCTTACCGAGTCTATGCTGGAAACGAATAAAGGAATTGTGGCGATGGCTTTATTGCTGTCGTTCAGTGCTCTGATGACTTTGCGTCCATCCGGCAAAAAATATTTTTTTTGATGCAATTATCAAATACCAACCCATCGTACCCGCCCACTACACGCTTTTACAGCAGAAAAAAAATTCTGTTTTCAACAATAATAGAAATAGTTGCTGCCATTATTCTGCTCCCGGCCATGCTATTCAAAAAAAGCAAGAGCAACGTAAAACGTATTTTACTGATGGAGCCTTTTCAGATGGGCGATATCATGTCGCTAACGCCATTGATTGATCCGTTGATGCGTAAGTATCCGGAATCTAAAATTGATGTGTTCACCAAAACAGGAGGAGGTTCTGTTTTGGAATATGACAGCCGGATAAATAAAGTTTTTACAACCGACATACCATGGTCGGATCATGGCACGAAAAAAATTACGTGGAAGCGCCTTTATTCTACTTTCAAGTTTGCGTTTAAACTTAGGAAATATAATTATGACATAGGGATAGATACCCGGGGAGATGTTCGATCGCAAGCCTTGCTGCTCTTAGCCGGTTGTAGAACTCGGGTAGGATATTTAAACTATCTCCATTCTAATATGAATGTGATGGGCATGTTGTTAACTCACAAAAAAGAAAAGAGTATTTATAAACATCGCTATTTATGGAACGTAGATATACTTACTGCCATCGGCTTTTCTGAAGATGAACTTTTTCCGATAAAATTTCCCGGTTTTATTCCTGATAAATTATTACCAGCAGCCGGTAAGTTATCCAACTCCACTGTCATCCATATTGGAGGCGGATGGAAATACAGGTTGTGGAGCGAACAGAAATGGGCTGAATTAATCAATTACTTACAAAACAAAAACAACGATCCTATTTTTGTAATAGGAGGCAGTGGGGAGAGCGAGGCTTTAAAGAGAATAGAAGTACAAACCGCTAAAACAGGTCAAGTAAAATTTATGACCACTTCGTTATCTGAAATGGTTTCGCTGATCGGAAGCTGTTCACTTTTTGTTGGGCTCGATAGCGGTCCGATGAATATTGCCTCGTGCCTTAACATAAAAACAATTGCATTATTTGGCCCGGGAGATGTAGCTATGTGGCAACCCATTAATGAGCATGGAAGATTTATACAGAAGGCAGAAAAATTTCCCTGCAGCCCTTGCCTGCAAATCCAATGCATCTACCCTCTAAAGAATTGTATGTCGGAAATTAGTGTAGAAGATGTAATTGATAAGATAAACCATAGTTAGCGAGCGATTATAATTATTGCTGTTCGACATGTTAGCGCAGCGCATGTCGAACGACAAATAAACAGGCATTTGTAATGCCGTCCTAACAACGTGCGACAGATAGTTAGCATTTGCAAAGCCAACCCCAACAACTAACTTCGCCAAGTGGCACATACCTATCGCATCTACGACCAGCACGGTCAATATTCTTGCTGTTATTCTTGCTGTTCGACATGTTAGCGTAGCGCATGTCGAACGACAAATAAACAGGCATTTGTAATGCCGCCCCAACAATGTGCGACAGATAGTTAGCATTTGTAAAGCCTACCTCAACAACTAACTTCGCCAAGTGGCACATACCTATCGCATCTATGACCAGCACGGTCAATATTTTATCACCTGCACAGTCCATCAATGGGTTGATGTATTTACCAGAGCCGATTATGTAAATATTCTATTGGACAGCCTCCGCTACTGCCAGCAAAAGAAAGGATTGGAAATTTTTGCGTGGGTGATCATGACAAACCACATCCACCTGATCGTGAGCAGCAAAGGGGAAGAACTTAGCGACATTATCCGCGACTTCAAGAAATTTACCGCTTCCAAGATCATGGAAGCTATTGAAAACAACCCAAAGGAAAGCCGTAAAAAATGGATACAATGGTTGCTGAAAAAAGAAGGAGGCATTTGGTTTTGGGAAGAAGGCTATCATGCCGAGGAAATTGTTAGCCTACAGTTTTATAAAAGCAAGCTGGACTACATACACCAGAACCCCGTTAGGGCAGGGATTGTAGAAAAGGAAGAAGAATATTTATACAGCAGTTGTGGCGACCATTACGGTACGCGCAAAGGGTTGTTGGTTTTATCTGAAGATAGCTGAGTTAGGCAGGTTGCAAACCTGCATGATCTGTC
>JAFDYX010000003.1 GCA_018267215.1 Bacteroidota bacterium | reverse complement strand
GAAATATGGAAAACTCCACCACCCACAAAAAGCCAACGCGGAGTTTACCACATTCCAACAGAATGGTGATGATTGTAATTGGGATTCTTTAATTTTGGGTGCTACTAAGTGAGGGGAGCTTTCAGCAGGTTTAGAATTTTAAACCGCATTTTATTTAATTCATAAATATTCAGTCATGAAAAAAGGACTTATCAACGAATTGTTTTTGAAATTTGAACAAGTAAAACAAATTCAAAATAACTTAGAGTTTTGGAGTGCAAGAGATATGCAAGAAATATTGGGTTATGCTCAATGGAAAAATTTTGAGAAAGTAATAGACAAGGCTAAGACAGCTTGTTTAAATGCGGGGGTGGAGATTGGCAGTGGTGTAAGTCGCGAGATACAAGACGTAGCACTCACAAGATACGCTTGTTACCTGATTGCTCAAAATGATGATGCCTCTAAAGCTCAAATTGCTTTTTCTCAAACCTATTTTGCCGTACAAACACGCAAACAAGAAATTATTGAACAACGCTTAATTGATCTTGCCAGAGTTTCGACAAGAGAAAAATTAAGCAGATCAGAGAGAAAACTTTCCGGCATTTTGTTCGAACGTGGTGTGGACGACAAAGTCTTTGCTATTATTCATTCTAAAGGGAGGCTAAATTGAATACACTCATTAAAAAAAGTATAGTATAAAATTATTTTTTGTGAAAATCCAAATTTCTTACTTTATCAGTCACCCGATTCAATATTTTTCTCCTCTGTTTAAGGCAATGTCTAGTGAGTTTGACTTAACTGTGTACTATTTATCAGACACAAGTATTAAAGGGAATGTTGACATTGGATTTGGTCATTCAGTTGAGTGGGACATTCCTTTATTTGAAGGCTATAAGTATAAATTCCTTCGAAATATTTCATGGAGGAAGTCTTTATCGAATCGTTTTTTTGATATTATTAACCCTGGAATTTTTCGCACACTCATTTCAGACCGATCTAATGTCGTGATAGTTAATGGGTGGTCATACTGCTCTATTCTCTGTGTAATATTCACAGCTAAGATATTAGGGAAGAAGGTGTGGATGCGGGCTGAGAATCCTTATAATCAGGAAGCTAAAAAACCGACTGTTATTAAAATATTAAAGAAAATAATTTTTCGATACATTCTTTTCAAATTAATAGATCGATTTTTATTTATCGGCACGAATAACAAACAGTTTTATCTTCACTATGGTATCGACCCTAAACGTTTGATATATGCGCCATACTGTGTGAATAATGTTTTTTTCTCTGGTCAACGTGAGCTATTAAAGGATCAACGATCACAAATTAAAAAGGAGTTTCAGTTTAATGAAGAAAACTTAACAATTCTATATGTTGGCAAATATATATCTATAAAAAGACCAATTGATTTACTACTTGCTTATGCCAAGCTTGAAGGACTACCAGTATCCCTCTGCATGGTTGGCGAAGGAGAATTAAGAAATGATATGCAAGCATTTATAGAAAAGCATCAATTGAAAAATGTTGAACTTACAGGGTTTGTGAACCAGAGTGAAATCAGTAAGTATTATTCCATAGCGGATATATTTGTGCTTTCTTCTGAGAGTGAAACTTGGGGTTTGGTAGTTAATGAAGCAATGCTTTTCGGTTTGCCTATAATTGTTACTGAAACAACTGGGTGCGCAGTTGATCTTGTAAAGCATGGACTGAATGGATTTATCTACAAAAAAGGTGATATTGTTCAGTTGTCAGAATACTTAAACAAACTTATCACAGATAAGGGGTTAAGGCTAAGAGCTGGACTGGAATCAAGAAGAATAATTGAGGGTTATACCTATGATGTAGCGGTAGAGAATATGAAAGTAGAGCTAGACAAACGCCCTCCTCGTCAGCCCACTTGACGCAAAATCCGTGTTAGCAAAAATTTTGCTTTCATAATAAAGTCATATCCAAAAAGTGAAAATATTAAGACCTTTATATAAAAAGTAACTTTCTTCTTGCCCTTCCTTAACTCTTCTAATTCCATTGCTTTTGATTGAAACAGTTCATAGTGAACTATATTTCTCATTGGTAAAGTTTTTTTATCAGACTTTAACTTAAAATCTTCAGGTGTTATTAAAACCATATTTTGTTTATACCACCAACGAATTTCTGTTTTATCCCAAAATATGGGTCGCATAATATCGTGTATAATATAATTATGTTTTGCAAATTTTTCCTCCCAATAGGTCAACCATTGTTCATTAATATGATTTTGCCCCCCTTGATATGGAATAGCTGCAGAGAATAGAATCAGAGTTCCAGAATTAACCAAATTTTGAACAAATATATCTGCAGAATCTTTACTAATGTGTTCTGCTACCTCCAAACTCACAACTAAATCATACTTTTTATCTAGTTTAATATTTTTTTCCAAATCTTGTTCTAAGAATTCTTCTGGTTTAATATACTTATGCAGCAAGTCTTTATTAATCCAGGGACCATCAATCCCTAAAACATCATTTACACCCAATCGTTTGAAGACATTCAAAAACGTCCCTAATCCACAACCAATATCTACTACACTTTTGGGGTTTAAAAGCTTAATGATCACAGGAATAATAATGTTCGGATCTTTTAAGTTGTGAACATTTTCTTCGTGTATGTATTTATTCATTT
>JAFDYX010000035.1 GCA_018267215.1 Bacteroidota bacterium | reverse complement strand
TGAAATATGGAAAACTCCACCACCCACAAAAAGCCAACGCGGAGTTTACCACATTCCAACAGAATGGTGATGATTGTAATTGGGATTCTTTAATTTTGGGTGCTACTAAGTGAGGGGAGCTTTCAATATCACTACAAAATAAAATCAGCGAATTATGAACATCACAGAAATATCAATCAAACGCCCCTCGCTGATTATCGTACTTTTCAGCGTGTTTGCCCTGTTGGGAATTATTGGTTATAAAAATTTGAGCTATGAATTAATGCCCGATTTTAATCAGCCTGTCGTGGTAATCCGAACGGTTTATCCCGGTGCGGAGCCTAATGAAGTAGAAACTTCTGTTTCCCGAAAAATTGAAGATGCTCTTTCCAATTTGGAAGGCGTAGATTTTTTGGTTACGAAGTCTTTGCCCAATGCTTCTATCATCATTGCTAATTTGAAATATGGAACAGATTTGGACAAAACAATGCAAGATGCTCAACGCTACATTGATAACATTCGGAAAGATTTACCCAAGGATATTTTAAGTCCTGTAATGAGCAAGGTTTCTCCCAACGATTTACCAATAATGTCGGTAAGTGCAACAAGTAATTTAAAGCCTACTACATTTTACCAAAAAATGAAAGATGATTATTTACCACAAGTTCAGCAATTAAAAGGAGTGGCAGAAATAACCATTTTAGGCGGAGAAGAACGAGAAATTCAAATCAAAGTAGATAAAGAGAAATTGAAACTCTACAAACTCTCTTTGGTTCAAGTGGTGGAAGCTGTAAACCGTTCAGGCATTGATTTACCTGCGGGAAAATTGCAAACCGATAAAGAGAATAATTCGGTGCGTTTGGTTGGAAAGTTTAACTCGGTAAATGACATTCAAAATGTACAAGTAGCAATGCCTTTTCCAAATAGTCCTGTGTATGTAAAGGATATTGCAGAAGTAACGGACGGTGTCAAAGAAATTACTTCTTACAGTCGTTACAATGGCAAAAATGGAATTGGTTTAATGATAAAAAAACAAGGCGATGCCAATGCGGTTGATGTATCAAACCTGATTAGGGAAAAATTTCAGTCCATTGAAAAACAAAACGCTAATGCCAATGTAAAGTTTGTAATTACGGATGACAGCACCGACAACACCATTGCAGCCGTTAATTCGGTGGTATTTGATTTGATTTTAGCCGTGATTTTGGTGTCTTTAGTGATGTTATCATTCCTGCGAAGTTTCAGAAACTCGCTGATTGTTTTAGTTGCTATTCCCACTTCTTTAATTACCGCTTTTGCCGTGATGTGGTTGTTGGGTTATACCTTAAACTTGATGACCTTACTCGCTATGTCTTTAATCATCGGTATTTTGGTAGATGATGCTACGGTGGTTTTGGAAAATATCCAACGCCATTTGGATATGGGCAAAGAAAAAAGAACGGCAGCAATGGACGGGCGAATGGAAATTGGTTTTTCGGCATTGTCTATTACTTTAGTAGATGTCGTGGTGTTTTTACCTATTTTATTTTTACAGGTTTTTGTTGCCGATATGCTCAAGCAGTTTTCTGTTGTGGTTATCACTTCAACGCTTACGAGTTTGTTGGTAGGTTTTACTTTAACGCCTTGGTTGGCTTCACGCATCGGAAAAAAAGAAGATTTGCAACCGATTAATATCTTCAACCGTTTTTTGCTTTGGTTTGAAAAACAGTTGGATAAATTCATCAATTGGTACGGCAAAACATTGAATTGGGTTTTAAATCATAAATTGATTTTCACTGGCTTTGTTTTGCTTTTGTTTGTTGGAACAGTAGCAATGATGAAACAAGGAATTATCGGAAAGGAACTCATTTCAACAGGTGATCAAGGGAAATTTCGTTTAGCATTAGAGTTTGATAAAAGCACTTCCATTCAACAAAATAATTTGATTTCTGAAAAAATAGAAAACTATATTATGAAACAACCCGAAGTTGCAACCGTTTTCAGCAATGTAGGTGGACCAAGTACAGGTATTGGAAGTTTGGGAGTTGGTTCTGCCAATAAAACCGAATTTACCATTCAATTAAAAATGAAGAATGAAGAATTAAAAATGGCAGGTGTTGAGAAAATTCCAACAGAACAATTTATGCGAAAGTTGAGAGAGGATTTACAGAAAGATTATTCAGGCATCAATTTTTCAATGATAGCATTAGGTTTAATTCCTCGTTCTGCACCGATAGAAATTACATTAAGTGGAAGCGACTTAAATCAAGTAATGCAAACTGGAAATAATTTAAAATCAGTTATTGAAAAAATCCCCGGTGCAGATAATGTTCGTTTGTCTGTGGAAGCAGGAAGTCCTGAATTAAAAGTAATTCCCGACAAAGATAAAATGCAGCGTTTGGGATTGAATACGGCTTATGTAGGAATGAATTTGCGTACTGCTTTTACTGGTAATGACGATGCTACATTAACCGAAAGCGGAACAGAATATCCGGTGAGGATTTGGTTAAATAATTTCAGTCGTAAAAATGAAGACGATGTACAACAACTCAACATTGTAAACCCAATGGGAATTCCAATTGAAGTTTCACAATTTGCCACTATTGAACGAGATAATTCGCCTTCACTTTTAGAACGAAAAGACCGCCAACCTGCTGTAACATTAACTGCTGATGCTTTGGGAAGACCATCAGGAACAGTTGCAGATGAAGTGGTGGCTTACATCAAGAACAATCCATTACCTGAAGGTATTTCAATGACATGGGGAAGCGACATCAAACGACAAAATGATAGCTTCGGAGCATTGGGTTCAGTTTTATTGATTTCCTTTTTACTGATTTATTTGATTATGGTTGCATTATACGACAGTTACATTTATCCGTTTGTGGCATTATTTGCCATTCCTGTTGCAGCCATCGGGGCATTTTTAGCATTGAATTTGTCGTTGAGTAATTTGAGTTTATTTGCTTTACTTGGATTGATTATGTTAATGGGATTAGTAACAAAAAACTCTATTTTAATTGTGGACTTTACCAACCAACTGAAAGCCGAGGGAAAGCATTACAAAGAAGCATTGATTACCGCAGGAAAAGAGCGTATGCGTCCAATTTTGATGACCACCTTATCAATGGCAATCGGAATGTTGCCCATCGCCTTAGCCAGCGGAACAGCAGCCGAATGGAAAAATGGTTTGGCGTGGGTAATTATTGGCGGATTACTTTCTTCTTTAGCATTAACAGTGTATTTAGTACCGATGGTTTATGATGTGGTGGACTCTTTGAAATTACGAATTAAAAATTATGAGTTAAGAGTGGGTAAAGAAGAAGCAAAAATAAATAGTTAAGAATTTAAAGCATCAAGCAATAGTCAAATGGTACGTTTAGTAGTTTTACTTTTGTTGTTATCTTTTTCGGTGAAGGCGCAGAAGAAAAACCCTGACTATTATTTTCAAAAAGGACAAGATGCGTTGGATGCTCAATCTTATAAGACAGCACTCGCTCATTTTAATGAATGCCTTCGCTTAGACCCTTATTATATTGATGCTTACTATTACCGTGCCCAGGCCAGAGAAAACTTGGGCGACAAGCAAGGCGCACTGACCGACTTCAATATCTACATCGAATCAAAACCTAAAGATGCCGATGCACTTTTTGCCCGTGCCCAACTCCGTTATCAATATAGGCAGTGGGCAATGGCACGCGAAGATTTCCTTAAGCTGCTAACGTTACCGGCAGGCGAAACCAAATCAATTTTTTTTGCTCCCGATAAAGAAGGTGGCTTAGGCATTACCACTGCGCAAAGTCACATTACTTCTTCTGTACTAAATTATTTGGGGCTGGTTGATACGCAGTTGAAAAATTATAAACGGGCAATTCAATACCTTGACTCGGCCGTTAAGTTAGAACCCAGCAATGCTGAATTTTATATTAACCGCGGGTGGGCATGGCAGGAAATGAATGATACACTGCATGCTGTGCAAGATTACCGGAAAGCTCTTTCCATTAATCCCGAAGGGAGTATAGCCAGGCACAACCTGGCCGTTCTTTCGGCTGCCAAAGGAAATCTCAGAGAAATGGAAAAATTGCTGAATGAGGCCAACGAACGAAATGCCCAAGAGCCGAGATATTTTACAGCGCGTGCATCCAACCAAACGGCACTCCACAACTTTCAGCAAGCGATGGAAGATTATAGCATGTCTATTCAGTTAGACAACACAAACCCTGATGTGTGGCTCAGACGCGGGGTGCTACAAATGCAGATGAAAAATTGGAACGGGGCTTTGGCCGACTTCACACAGTGCATCAAACTAAAAGAAGACCAACCACAAGTGTGGTTGTATCGCGGCAACCTGATGATGGAAATGAACCGCATAAAAGAGGCGATAGAAGACTACACCATCGCGATTGCGCATCAACCCGATTGGGGAAAACCATACGCACAACGGGCACGTGCCTATCAGAAAACAGGTAACCAGATGGAAGCTTGTCAAGATATAAAAAAGGCAGAACTACTGAAAGAGCCAATTGATCAGGAATTGAAATCATCTCTATGCCGATAAATGACTATGTGACAACCTCTATTCTATGCCGACTTATTCTAAAAAATTTTATGGTGCCAAAAGTATTTCTTTCTCTAAAATTTTAACATCCTCCCCTGCTCGGGAAATATGATATGAAGATGTAAATCATTAGAAGTGAGGAGTTGCTTTTGAATCAAGTGTTCTTTAGCAACCGGTGGTTTTATGTGAGTGATGACAACCGGAAAATTTATTAATGCATCTTTACCGGTGAGCGAACTTAAAGTATTCATTTCCTGCATCAGCCATTGAGGTGTTAAATGGCCGAACAGTTGCTTATCAGGTTGGTGATTGGGAAAAGATACTTCCATAAAAATTGCTTTTAACTTTTTAGACCGGATCAGCGGGCTAACGGATTGCCATAGTTGCTTCAGTTTATCAGAATGTTCCACTGCATCCGCCCCGGTATCTCCGAGATATAACAAGTAAACATCTTGATGCCTCACCAAAAATGCGGTGCTTTGATAAGGCTTTACATGACTCAGTACAAACGGAGTTACAGACAAAGAAGTATTTGTCAACGGCACTTCCTTTCCTGAATCAAGCGGCACATAATGATATTTATTCAATGCCGGTTTGTCGCCTTCATCGGTAAAATTTGCCCAGCTCTTCCAAGTGAAATAACTGTTCCTTAAAACCTCTAAAACAGAGGGTAGTGCATAAATATTCTTAGTAGTATCATCCGGAGAATTGATAATCATTCCGGCTACATGATCAAGATGACCATGCGAAATAAGATAACCTTTAATATTTTCTTTCAGCACCCTGTCTATTGATTTTGAAAAACTACCTTTTGCTATTGCCGTTTGTATTCCAGATCGCAATGTGCCTGCATCTAAACAAACGTATTCGTCTGAGTTGACAGGCGCTACCATGTACGAGGAGAGATTACTTTCATCGCCTCCGCCTTTTACACCCAAAGGGATTACTTTGAAAGTAATCTGTTGCGCTAAGGTCTGATAGCAGATGAGAAGAAAAAATAAAAACAAGTATGTTCTGTTCATGTAGTCCTCCATTTTATTTTTTTTCAGTATCGTATTCTAATCAGATGGTTGATTAAATATATCACTAACAAACGTATGGAGACATTGTTGGTATATTAAAGTTTTGGTACCAGCCAGTTAAAAGCCGAGCATATCAAAAATAGCAGAAAAAAAATGACAGATGGTATTTCTTTCATTTCATAATTTAATTCATTTGTGGTTTGCTGTTCACCCGTAGTAGCTATTGTGTTTGCTATTTGTTGTTCTTTTATCCGCAGTGGTTGCCATGTATTTTGTGTGCAGACAAAATAATGAAGTGAGTCGCTCAGGGCAGATGTGAGCAGATGCCAGCCCGGCTTTCCGGCATAAACTTTACTATGCCAAACATTATCAATGATTGCATCTTCCGACATGGCCACAGCATTTCCGTCTGCTTGCACTTCGGTATGATCAGATATTAAATCAAAATAAATCGGATCGTTTTCGTAATACGGAAAAGAAGAAGTAATACGGATAGCGTTACCCTGGGCTGCACGTGCTGTTTTAGAAATTAAATCAACCCACAACGTAGCGTAGTCATCGGAGTTTCCTGAAATGTTTAACTGATAGGTTTCCTGCAACAGCATAAAACCAATATGCCCCAAGCCAACTTGCATATTGCCTGCCAACGTTTTGTGGTTAGCAACAATAGCAGGATCAATATGTTTCGCTGAAGTAATTTGCAAGGGGTATTTGGGCAACACAAATTGCCTTCCATTGATTAGCAGATGAACTGTATCAACTTTATCGGCAACCACTTGCCACGGCAGCCAAGCAGTTCCCCTATCCTTCTTCTCATCAGGCGATACAATAACACCCAGGCCATCATGAACTGCATTTTTTAAATTGGTAAGTTCAGCTTGTGAAAGCGAGCGCAGCGAAGCAGCATCAATAAAAACCAAATCAAAATGTTTCAGTGTTGGGTCGGTCAAATTTGTTACTTTGTCCGGAATGGTGTTGGCGTACTCAAATACATAATTATTTTTTGAAGTTTGCGATCGGATGGTAATGGCATGTTTACGTTCAGATAAATAATTCTTGAGTGATCTGATTTCTGCAGAAGGAAATTTTTGCAAGAATAATATTTTCAGTTTCTTTTCGTGTTTAACGTTAACAGGCATGGGCTCATACACCGGTTCTCTTCCCTCCTCTTCCACACTTAAATAATAAACAAACCGACCGGCTTGTTTCGGTCTGAACGAAAATCTGAATGTGTGTGTGCCTGCCTTTTCGTACCGAATAGAATCTTCGTTGCCACCGGGGCCTCGCAAGATCAGTTTAGTTTTTGCAGAAGATCGGATTGTTCCCGATACGATGGCCGGCCGGCCGGTAGTAGCTTCTTCCGGTAATACCAATTTGATAATTCCGTTTTTCTGAGAAGGAAAAAAAGAAAAGCCTGTGTGGTTTAGTCGTTCAATCTCCGGCAAGGAAATGCCCGACCCTAAAATATATTTTATTTGTTTGCAGTTCACCTTCATTTCCATATCGGCATACGACAAAATTTTTGTATCTGTTAGTGCGTTGCAATCTTCTGTTTTAAATACCTGAAGGCTCGGTTCTGTTTTAAGAATACTATCTGCTTGCGCAGGTTTGTAGCCTTGTGTGAGCAGAAGAATAGAGCCGGCTGCAACATTGCTTTTTACATAAGGGCGGAACAACAGCGCGGCTACAGCTAAACATGCTACACTCTGTGCCACTAGGCGCAGTGTTCTAAACTTATATTTTTTACGGACTTCGATAAAAACAAGAGACACAAACAACAAGCACAGCACTACATTTAGCCATGTGGGAAAGAGAGGATGAAAAATAACCGGATTATTCATTCACCTTTTTTAGTTGTTGAAAGAACAATTGGTTGGCTTTATGTTGCGGGCTGCCTTGCTGCGATGGCGACCGCATCGGAACCGGCAACGAATGCCACATTATTTTTTCAAGTTGAATAAGTTTATCTTTTTCGACAAGATTTTGTGCATCAGTCAAATCCTTCAAAAGAGAAAGACCAGGCAGTAAAGAAGGGTTTTGCAGCGCCAGTTGTGCCAACTCCTCTCCTGCCTTATTGATGATTTGTCGGTCGTGTGGTGTCACAATATCGTTTGTATGAAGCAACTGTTCGATGAGCCGGATGGTGCTTTTAATATGGGTATATGGATCATTATCATCGATGGTTGACTGAGCAGAAGGTGAAATTACATCGGAGAGATCGGCCGTCAATCGTTTTTCTTCTTTGAGCGGTGGCGGGTCGAAGCCGGAGCGGTGTACATAGATGCGAGATGCTTGGCTGATCTCCTTCAGCAACTTCAGCGCCTGGTATTGATAAGGCAATGATTGCGCAGGTTGATACAATCGCAAATGCAGTTCGGCATCCCACATCACCGTCAGGGCTGCTTTTAGTTTAGCTCGTATTGATTGTTCAAAGAATGTAGCTACCTCAGTGTTATCGTGGTTGTGGGAAAATGCAGCTAACGGATTTTTTTTGTCTTCTGCGTTTTCACCTTCATGATGATGATCTTTTTTTTCTTCAACCAGATGATGCTCGTTCTCCGTATCATGCTGATGCCCGAACTTGAGCGCAAGATTTTCCTCTTTGGTATTTTCCACTTTCTCGTGAGTAGCTTCCGCACCGATGCCGCTATCGGCTTCTTCGCCAAGAAACTGTCCATATTTTAATCTAAGTGTCTTCTGGTCGAAACCTAATTCATTGCTGGTAGCGTTAAATTTGGAAATGGGAATTTGTAATTTCTCTTTCAGTAATTTTTCTGTGTCAATAATAATTTGGCGCTGGCTGCGAAAATAGTCGGGCATCAGATCCACACCCAGTGCATCATCCACAATCGAAACAGACTGGGTAGTATCTTGAAGGGCAATAAAAAATGTTTCGGTGCGTCCTTTATTGGGTATAGGCGTTTTGTTATCGGTTGCTTCTACATAAAAGTAAAGTTCGTCACCCGGGTCGAGCCGTAACAGTTTTAAATCAATCAGTCGCTCGGCTTGCAAAATCTTTCCCCGCATAACATGTGGCTTATCAAACTGCAGCCGTTCTTCACGAAATTTCAAAGACTCGCCACTGCCTTTGCTGACAGTAGCTACAATACTGGCATCAGAAATAGAATAATCATCGCTAATCCTTGCAGTGACAGCTATTTGATGAGGGTCGTTAACACTTATTTTAGTAAATTGGTTAAGGTTAGTGATCTCAACTTTAGGCGGAGCATCTGCGGTGGATTCTATCCGATAGAAATCAGAATAATAAATAGAATGTTCGTCCTGCCACTTTAATTGATAAAATCCTGATTGCAAAATTTCTTTCTTAAGCGTAAAGTAATTTTCATTCTTTGAGAACACCAGACTATCCTTACCAGATAAAAGTAGTGATGCCTTCTTTACAGAACCGCTAAACCAAATTTTCCATGATACGAGACTGCCTTCGGGAACGGCAAGAGAAAACTGGGATTGAGATGCCGATTTGCTTAAACCTGTATATGCCGGTGGCGACACAACAACTTCAAATGCTTGAATAGCCGATGGAATTTTATCTTTGTGTGCCCCAACAGTACCGGGCGGTGCTTGCGATGCAGTTTTAAAATCTAACGGTTTTAGTTGAAGCAAGAGAAAGGATAAACTACTACACACTATAAAAACAACAAAAGCCCTCAGCAAATGATGAGGTAGCTGAATAGTGGAGTATATTTTTTCCAATTGCTCATCAACCTTTTTATGTAGTACTTGCTGAAGTAAACCTAACTCTCCTTTTTGCAGAAGCAAGTCAGCACTTTGTTCCAATGTTGGATACTGCTGATTCAAATACCTAACTACATCGTTAGAACGTATCTTTAACAGCGGATAACTTAAATATCCAAAAACAGTAAGTGCAGCACCAAAGGCTGAGTAAATACACAAAGAAAAATTCAAAGCAAAGAATACAGAAATAGAATAGAGCACTAAGCCGGCAGCTAATCCAATCAGCAAAGATTCTGTCAGACGCAAAAGAAAGTATTTTCGCAAAAGTCTCTTTATGCTATGTGAGCTTGCCTGTATCATTGTCCTCGTTTCCATGCCAATAATCTTTCGGCTGTCAATACAAAAATGAAGGCTATTATTAAATAGGAAGCCAACGATTGCTGCGACAGTTCTGCCTTCTTCTCATTTGTTGGTGTAGAAGCCCACGCCATGGAGTCGGGCAGCATACGGTGATCGTGGGCAGATGCGATGTTCATCAGAGAATCATTGAATGTGAGCAACGATGCCAATGACAGCGTGAGGTTACGATGGATGGCAACGTCTTCGTTGAGCCGCTCGGTTATCTGCCAGTTGTTCCGTTCAGTTCTTTCAACTAAATGTGTGGAGGGAGCAGGCTGCAACACCACAGTATTGATTACATTTTTATTGACCTGTTGCTGACCTAACCAAAAACCCCAGTCAGCAGAATCAGTATCAATATGTGCAGCATCTTTTTCAAGAATAATAAATGTGCTTTTAGTCAGTTCTTCTGCGGCACGAAGAGATGCTATCAGAATTTTTTTATCGGATTGATGTACTTGATCGAAGTGAACAACTATTTTAATTTGATGTGGTGGCGATACACTGACTGTATCAGGAGCCAACCGAGTTAGCTGATCTTCGTAGGTTGTACCCTTCGCAGACGAATTTCCTATACGCAGATAAACACTGTCGTGCCACGGAATGGCGCGAAGAAGAAATTTTTTATCACCCGGTTCAACGGACATCGCACGAAAAGTGGAAGGCAAAGCGATTCTCTTCCCTTTAAAATTTTCTGCTTTTTGATAATAGAATAAAATAGCATCACCCACACCTTTCTTATCTAACTCACTAACTAATGTTGAATAACTGACCGAAGAAGTAGCCTCTTCATCAATGGTTGGGAAGTCTTCGGTAAACCAATGTTCTTCGTAGCCTTGCTTTTCAAGACTGTCAATCCACGATTTAACTTGTTTATTTTTTTCTATCCCTTTTTCTACCAGTACCCACTTCAAGCTGCTTGTACGGTTCATGGAAAGTCCCGCTAAAAGCAACGACAAAATAATAATCAATAAGCAACGCAGTATCAATAGCAGTATCTCATTAAGTTTTATTCCTTTAAAATGTTGTGTGCTGGTTTCTCTTACGTGGCGTAAACTTCCCAATCGAATGATCACACCATCCTTCCGGCTTAAAAAATGAATTGCCAAAGGAATTGATATACCCAACATGGACCACAAGAAGATGGGATTAACAAACGTCATCTCAACATCCGTTTTCGTATTGTCAAGAAATTTCTCAGCATGGCCTCCACCGGCTGATCCAGATATACTGTGTGGTAGTCAATTTGTTTTTCAAGCATCCGGCTGCGCGAGTGGCTTAGCCACTGTTCCATACGGTGGCGATACTCCTCTTTTTGCAAAAGCGTATTCACTTTTGTACGCTCACCGGTTTCGATATCTTCAAAAGTAAATGAACCATTAAAATTAAATTCCGCTTCGTTCCTTCCGAGTAGATGAAAAACAATTACTTCATTTCTTGAAGTTTTTAACCGCGCTATAAACTGTAAGATATCATCTTGTTGGTCGTATAAATCTGTAAAAAAGATTATCATCTCTTTACCACGGTGGTCATAGATTTGCTCTAAGCCTGCATCCGGCCACAGACCTTCGCTTTTTAAGCCGATCAGTTCTGTTAAGAAACGTATAAACTGCTGCTGTTCGAAGCGCGGCAAAACAATTTTTAGTTTCTTATTGTTGAGTGCAAATAGGCCAAAGGCATCGCCTTGTTTTCGGGCCAGATAAGCTAATGCTGCTATCGTAATTTTAGCATACTGCAATTTGCTCATGCCTTCTTCCTGATACGACATAGAGAGGCTCGTATCTACAATAAACTTTACGGTAACATTGGTCTCTATTTCCGATTGCTTAATGTAATAGCGCTCCGTACGTCCAAACATTTTCCAGTCCAGTTGCCGCAGGTCATCGCCAGGCTGATAGCTTCTGTATTGGCTGAACTCTTGCCCCACTCCTATTGAGCGACTTTTGTTGTCGCCACTCATAAATCCTTCCGTGATAATACGCGCTACCAACTCAAGTCCGTTCACGGTATTGAGTATTTCAGGTTTCAGCAACTCCCTGATGTGCGGATTCACCGGTTAGATATTTTTTTTGATTCTTATTTTTTCCAGCAGGTGTTGGGTTACTTCGTTTGCCGTAACACCCTCTGCTTCGGCTTTGAAGTTCATCAGAATACGATGGCGCAACACAGGGTATGCTACCTTTTCTATATCTTCTTCTAACACAGAGAAGTTTCCGCGCAGCAAGGCGCTGGCTTTGGCTGTTAAAATCATGGCCTGCCCGGCACGTGGGCCTGCCCCCCACCGAACCCACTCATTCACAAAACTGCTTTCGCTATCGCCCGGCCGGGTGGCGCGCACCAAACGGCTTACCCACGCAATCAGGTCGCGGTTAATGTGTACTTCGCGTACTAAAGATTGTGCGGCCAACAGTTGGCTGCCGTCAATTACTTTTTTGATTTCAGAACGCTTTTTGCCAGTTGTGTTTTCCAAAACAGAAATTTCTTCTTCTGCAGTAGGGTAATTTACTTTGATGTAAAACAGAAAGCGATCTAATTGTGCTTCCGGCAACGGGAATGTGCCCGACTGCTCAATGGGGTTTTGTGTGGCCAGAATAAAGAATGGCTTTTCCAGTTTGTATGAGATGCCGGCATAGGTTACTTCAAACTCCTGCATGGCCTCCAGCAAAGCCGACTGCGTTTTGGGGGAGGTGCGGTTAATCTCATCAGCTAAAATGATGTTGGCAAAAATCGGCCCGTGTATAAATTTAAAAATGCGCTTGCCTGTAGTGTGGTCTTCTTCCAATACTTCCGTACCGATAATATCAGAGGGCATCAGGTCGGGCGTAAATTGAATTCTCCTGAACTTTAAATCAATCGCTTCAGACAAAGTACGGATCATTAACGTCTTGGCAAGCCCGGGCACACCTTCGAGCAGCGCATGGCCACCGGCTAAAAAAGAGATGAGCATCTGATCTATTACATCGTCTTGCCCGACAATCACTTTACTGATCTCTGCTTTAAGTGCCCGGAGCCTTTCTATTAAATCCTGCACCGATTTTTCTGTTGTTGCGCTTACGTTCATGCGTTATCTTTTTATTGTTATTATCTATTGGGTTGTGCTTCGTTAGCAGGTGAGTGCATACATCACAATGTTTACGCTGAAGCGTGTGTTGTCTATCCTGTAAAACCGTTTGTTTCTAAAATCATAGTCCCACTCGCATCCATAATCTTTGTTGCTATACAGCACGCCTATTTTATTTTTCACTTCAATCGCTTTCAGGTAATTATGAACGATGTCGTCTCCCCATCCGTTCAGTTCTTGTGCGGTAGTGGGCGGCCCATCAAACTTAAAGAAGGAAGAGTAAAGCGGGTGGCTGTTGGGTATTTTTTTTAGTGCCTCCTTCCCAAAAAGTATTTCCATTTGAGATTCAAAAGATTTGGCAAACAGCCCGTCTATATCGTGATTACAATCATCTACAAATACAAACCCGCCATTCTGCACATACTTCACAAAGTTTTCGCGCTCGCGTGCTGTAAACTCCACCAACTTGTGCCCGCTTAAATAACAAAACGGACATCGGAAAATTTCATCGCTGCTCAGCGGCACAATATTCTCGTTGGTGTCAACAGGTAACGTGGTGTATTCAATTAAAGAGTTCAACACATTGGATGGCATACGCTGATCTACATCCCAGTCGCCTGATTCGTATTGAAGTCGCGTAAAAAAGAATTTGTTTCCCAAAAGCATGCTATCCACTATGCAAGTTCAGCCACTAAAATGAAAAAGCAGCAAAAAATTATATTAACGGATTTAAAAAATGAAAGAGGCTGCAAGCACAGCCTCTTTCGATAAGCATAACATAAAAATACTACACCGCATCCGATAAACTGGAGAACGTAAAATCTCTTACTTTAAGCGGAGGTAATAAGTAGTTGTTGTTCGACTCTACACTAACCGTGCGCTCTACTTTACCGAGTTCTTCCAAATTGTTGAGCATGATAATCGGGCTTTCATTGAAGCGGAAGTTTTTGATTGGGTATTGAATTTTTCCGTTTTCGATATAGAAAGTGCCATCGCGGGTAAGCCCGGTGAGCAACACCGACTGCGGATCTACATCGCGGATATACCAAAGCCTTGTTACCAACACTCCTTTCTTGGTTCCGGCTATCAGTTCTTCAATAGACTTAGTGCCTCCTTCCATGATGGCGGCATCCGGGCCGGGTACAGCTTTCACTCCTTTTTTCTGTGCCCAGTATCGGGAGTAAGTAAGATTTTTAATTACGCCTTTTTCTACCCACGTTGTTTTTTCCTGAGGGCGCCCATCGCCATTCCATGTGTTGGTGGGCAACTCAGGGTTAAGCGGATCAGAATAAATGTTTACCCGCTCATCCATCAATTTTTCTCCCAGGCGGGTACCTCCGCCTGCCTTGCTTAAAAAACTTCTGCCTTCGTCTGCCTGGCGGGCATCTAAACGGAAGAAAAGATTTTCTAACAAAACAGCAACGGCTGCCGGCTCTAATATAACTGTGTATTTGCCCGGCTCAATCGCTTTGGCGTTTGCCGATTTTACTGCCTTTTCGGTTGCAATCTGTGTTGCTTTTTTTGTATCTAATTTAGTGATGTCGTTGTAGCCGCGTGTAGCATAGCCAGATCCTTTGCCATCTTCCGTTCTTACCGTAACAGAAAAATTAGTGTTGGTAGAAGTGTTGTAGGCAAAAAGCCCCTTGGTGTTCATCAAGGCGCTGAAGCCTGTGTTGTCTTCCAAGAATCCTGCCGCCACTGCTTTTGCATTCTTGGCTACCTCTAAACTCTGAGCTACTAAATCAGACCGCAGTTTAGGTGTAATGGAAGCTGTGCTCTCCACATAGGTAACCGATTCAGCATACGTTTGTGGCCCCAGAAAAGAAACAAACTCCGGGTTTTCGGGAGCCAGTTGCGCGAGCTCTTCCGACCTGCGCACTACTTTTTCGAGCGAGGCATCATCAAACTCATTGATGGTAGCCACGCCCTGTTTTTTTCCGTAAGCTGAGGCCACCACCAACTGGCTTTGGGTTACTTTGCCACTGGTAGAAACAGCATTGCGGGCATACCGGATGTTGGCACTATCAGTACCCGACAGGTTTACTTCACATTCATCAGCTTTAGAATAGCTCAATACTTTCTTCAGTAAAGCGTGAGCTTCGTCTTTGGTTAAAATTGCCATAGTGTTATCCGATATTTCGTGATGTGTTGATTACATTAATTCCATTGAAACGGGCTGTTGCCGAGCCATGCGATACAGAGTTGCTCTGGGCCGGTTGTCCTTTGCCATCGCCAAAGGCGCCCCCTAAACGATAATCGCTTTCATCGGCTATGTCAGCGCACGAATTCCAAAAATCTTGTGTGTTGGCCTGATAGGCTACATCTTTGAGCATGCCTACGATTTTGCCGTTCTTGATTTCGTAGAACAACTGCCCTCCGAACTGGAAGTTGTAGCGCTGTTGATCAATCGAAAAAGATCCATCGCCAATGATGTAGATTCCTTTCTCTACATTTTTAATCATGTCGTCAATGCTTCTTTTTTGTTTGCCCGGTTGCAGCGAAACATTGGGCATGCGCTGAAACTGTACACTGCTCCAGTTGTCGGCATAGCAACATCCCTGCGAGGCGTTCAAACCTAAAATGTGCGCCTGGTCGCGGATCACCTGATAATTAACAAGTACTCCGTCTTTAATTAAATCCCATTTGCCGCAAGGCACGCCCTCATCATCATAGCCCACAGCACCCAGCGATCCTTTTTGTTGTTTGTCGGCTACAATATTGACGAGCTTACTTCCGAAATTGAATTTTTTAGATTGCCATTTATCGAGTGTCAGGAAACTGGTGCCGGCAAAGTTGGCTTCATAACCCAACACGCGGTCGAGTTCTGTCGGATGCCCTACCGACTCGTGGATGGTGAGCCACAAGTGAGACGGATCTAATATCAAATCGTATTTGCCGGGCTCCACCGATTTAGCTTTTATTTTTTCTCCAGCCTGCATTCCTCCTGCTTTCGCATCTTCCAGCATATCGTAACGCCCCTTGTAGAGAGTTGTTACGCTATGGATTTTATCTTGTGGCCGCCAGTCGAGGTATTCGTAGCCCATGCCCATCGGGGCACTTAATGTGTTACGGGTTTCAAACTTGCCGGTAGCTGCATCAATTTTAGTGATGAAGAAGGCAGGCCAAATGCGATGCACATCCTGATCAATGTATGAGCCATCCGAAGAAGCAAAATATTTTTGTTCGTTGATCAAGAAGAGCAAAGAGGTAATGTAGTTGGCACCGGCCTTCATGGCGGCATCGTTGACATTCAGCAGTAAATCAGCTTTTTCTTTTATGGGAACTTCAAAAGCATTTTTTTCGATAGGTGCTTTCCAACTTACTTCCCCCAACCCTTTTTGCGGGGCTAACTTGACAGGCTCAGAAAGCAGCCTGGAATTTTCTTTGGCAATGGCTACGGCCATCTCGGCTGTTTTGGCAATACTGTCTTTGTCTAATTTGTCGGTGGCAGCAAAACCCCACCCCCCGTTGGCAATAACACGAATGCCCATGCCATACGATTCCGTGTTGACAATGTTTTCTACTTTGTCTTCACGGGTTACTACAAACTGATTGAGGTATCTGCCCAATCGCACATCTGTGTAGGTAGCGCCCTTGCTGCGCGCAGCATTTAAGGCCACATCGGCCAATTGTTTTTTCAGGGCAACGTCCACCGTTTCAAGGGCGCGTTCAGGCGGAATGGCTTTGCCAAAAGCAGGAAACTGCGACAATAGCGTAGCCCCTGTTGCGCCCATGCCTGCCAGATGGATAAAGTCTCTTCTTTTCATTGTAGCGGGTTAAAGTGTGGTAAAATATTTTTATTCAAACGTACAATTCCGATAAATGTTAACACGGAAAGTAATTTTTTATCCATGAAAATACATGGTACAAATCAAATAAGAAAATCCCCGGTTTTACTTTCCGGGGATTTTGATAATGTATTACGTTAGTCGATCGTTTTACACTGCATCCGATAAACTAGTAAACGTAAAGTCTCTGATCTTCATGTAGGGAATCAATGAGGGAGCGCCAAAGCCTTCACCATTACCAACCCTTACTTGCTTGCCCAATGTTTCCAAATTGTTCAGCATAATGATCGGACTTTCGTTAAAGCGGAAGTTTTTTACCGGGTGCTTGATCTTTCCATTTTCAATGAAGAAAGTTCCATCGCGGGTAAGTCCGGTGTAGAGCAAAGTCTGCGGATCTACCGGGCGGATGTACCAGAACCTAGTAACGAGTATTCCTTTCTTGGTGTCTTTGATCATGTCTTCCAGCGAAGCATTTCCTCCTTGCATAATCCGGTTGCCGGGAAACGGCACGGGCTCTACATTTTTTTGTGATGCCCAGTAGCGGTCGTAGAACAAATTGGTGACTACGCCATTTTTTATGATGTCCATTTTTTTACGGGCCAGTCCGTTGTTAGACCACCCGGCTGCTGGCACATCTTCATTTTGCGGATCAGTATAGATATTCACACGCTCGTCCACTATTTTCTCACCGAGTTTTGTGCCACCTCCTTTTTTAGACATGAAGCTGCGCCCCTCATCTGCCTGGCGGGCATTCATGCCAAAAAACATCAGGCCGATTAAATCGCCAGCTGCTGCCGGCTCCAGGATAACGGTGTATTTTCCGGGCTCAACTGCTTTGGCATTGCGCGACTGCAGCGCCTTGTCAATAGCCACCTTTGAGGCTTCGGCAGTGTTGAGTTTGCTTACGTCATTAAAACTGCGGGTTACCCAGCCTGAGCCGGTGCCATCGTTGGTGCGCATGGTAACGGTGAAGTCAACGCTTGTGGCCTGACTGTAAGCAAACAAACCTTTGCTGTTCATCACCGAACTGAACCCTCTGTTGTTTGTCAGATAGCCCGCTGCGGTAATGTCTTTAGCGGCTGCCGGATTGATGCTGTTGGCGGCAGCCTGCGCCCTGTACTCGGGAGTAATCTTCGCGGTAGAATCAAAAAAAGTTTTTGTTTCCATATAGGTTTGTTGCGACAACGGCTCCATGAATTCGGGGTTTTCGGGAGCCAATTGTGCCAACTCTTCCGAGCGCCTCACTACTTTTTCGAGCGAGGCATCGTCAAATTCATTGATGGTGGCCGTGCCCGATTTTTTTCCGAAGTAGGAGTTGACACCTAAGCTTACGTTGCTCTCTTCGCCTGATGTGGATACGCTGTTGCGGGCATAACGGATGTTGCCGCTGTCGTTGCCATTCAAGGTTGCTTCAATGCCGTCTGCTTTAGAGAAGCCGATTACCTTCTTAAGGATTTGCTGTGCTTCGTCTTTTGAAAGTATTGCCATAATTTTCTGTTACTGGTTTGTGATCGTTTTTATATTGTCCTTCCTGTATTGATTACGTTTACACCATTGAAGCGAGCCGTTGCCGATCCATGTGAAACTGCGTTAGACTGCGAAGGCTGACCCTTGCCGTCATTAAATGCGCCATTCAACCGGTAATCGCGCTCATCGCAAACTTGCGCACACGAGTTCCAAAATTCCTGCGTGTTGGCTTGATAGGCTACGTCTTTGAGCATGCCCGCAATTTTTCCGTTTTTGATTTCAAAGAAAAGCACACCGCCAAACTGGAAGTTGTACCGCTGCTGGTCTATAGAAAACGAGCCGTCTTTTACGATGTATATTCCTTTCTCTACACCGGCAATAATTTGGTCGGGAGTTAAACTTTCTTTGCCCGGCTGCAAGGAAACATTGGCCATGCGCTGAAACTGTACGTCACTCCAACTTTGCGAGTAGCAACAGCCATGCGATTCGCGCTGCCCGATAATGTTTACCTGATCGCGGATAGCCTGATAGTTTACCAGCACTCCATCTTTTATCAAATCCCATTTTTTACACTTCACGCCTTCGTCATCATAACCAACGGCCCCCAGCGAGCCCACTTGTGTTTTGTCGGCCACGATGTTGACATGCTTGCTTCCAAAATTAAAGTTGCCGGCTTTCCATTTGTCGAGTGTCAGAAAACTGGTACCGGCAAAATTGGCTTCGTAGCCAAGCACACGGTCGAGTTCGGTGGGGTGGCCTACCGACTCATGGATAGTCAGCCATAAGTGAGAGGGCTCCAACACCAGATCATATTTTCCGGGCTCTACAGATTTGGCAGCAATCATTTGTTTTACCTGCTCGGCAGCCATGGCAGCATCTTCTACGATATCATAGGATTTACCATAAAGGATGATTCCACCCGGCCCTTGAATTTTGTCTTCAGCTTTTCCATCCAAATATTCATAGCCCATCCCTACCGGGGCACTGAAGGCAGGCCTGCTTTTAAACTGGCCGGTGGCGCGGTCAACTGCGTTGACATTAAAATTCGGCCATGTACGATGGATGTCCTGATCTATGTATGAGCCTTCGGATGAAGCAAAATATTTTTGTTCATTAACCAAAAACATAATGCTGTTTACAAAGTTGGCGCCTTTCTCCATTGCCTTGGCGTTGGCGCTCAACAACAAGTCCACTTTGTCTTTCACAGGTACTTCAAACCCGTTTTTGACGATGGGCGTTTTCCAGCTCACCTCTCCGTACGAAGGTGTGGCTGCCAACTTCACCGGTTCTTTTTGGAACTTGGAGTTTGCTTTGGCAATGGCCACAGCACGTTCCGTTGTTTTCTTAATACCGTCAGCCGTTACATTATTGCTGGCGGCAAAACCCCAGGTGCCGTTTACAATAACACGAATACCAACACCAAATGATTCTGTGTTGACAATGTTTTGCGCTTTCTTCTCGCGGGTAGTAACAAACTGATTGAGGTATCGGCCTATCCGCACATCCGTATAGGTGGCGCCCATTGACTTAGCTGCGTTTAAGGCCACGTCAGCCAATTGTTTTTTTTGCTTTGTATCTAACAAAGGTTCTAAAAAACGCGAGGGGTCCACCACGTTGGCAAAAGAAGCAAACGGTATCATCATTGCGCCTGCCCCTGCGCCTGCCAGTTGAATAAAATCTCGTCTCTTCATTTTTTTTAATTATGGTTTTATATGGTTCTGCCTGTGTTAATTACATTGACTCCGTTAAACCGGGCGGGCGAACTGCCGTGTGAAACAGCGCTAACCTGCGAAGGCTGCCCCTTGCCATCAAAGAATGAACCGAACATGCGATATTCGCTTTCATCGCATACTTTGGCGCAACTGTTCCAAAATTCTTGTGTGTTGGCTTGATAGGCTACATCATTCAATAAGCCTGTTATCTGACCGTTTTTGATTTCATAAAATACGGTTCCGCCAAACTGAAAGTTGTATCGTTGCTGATCTATGGAGTAGGAACCGCGACCTGCGATATAGATTCCTTTCTCTACATCTTTAATCATCTGGGCACTGCTGTATGTTTCTTTGCCGGGCGCAAGCGACACATTGGGCATACGCTGAAACTGCACATCGTTCCAACTTTGGGCATAACAGCAACCGTGCGATTCGTTTTGTCCGAGCAAATGAACCTGATCGCGGATAGCTTCCAGATTGACGAGTACACCATCTTTGATCAAGTCCCATCGTTTGCATTTCACACCTTCGTCATCGTAGCCCACCGCGCCCAATGAGCCTACCTGAGTTTTGTCGGCAAAGATGTTTACGTGTTTGCTTCCGTACTGAAAACTTCCTGACTTCAGTTTTTCGAGAGACACGAAACTGGTGCCGGCATAGTTTGCTTCGTAACCTAAAATGCGGTCGAGTTCCAACGGATGGCCGATAGACTCATGGATAGTGAGCCCCAAGTGGTTAGGCTCCAGCACTAAATCATATTTTCCCGGCTCTACTGATTTAGCAGAAATCATTTCTTTTCCCTGCTTGGCAGCAATGGCCGCATCTTCTACAATATCATAACTATTTTTATAAAGTACCATGCCTGATGGACCCGCCAATTTGTCTTCGGCTTTGGGCATCATGTATTCATAGCCCATCCCCATCGGGGCGCTCATGGCTTCGCGCGATTTGAATTTACCCGAGGCGCGGTCAATTACCGACACGCTGAAGGTAGGCCAGATGCGGTGAATATCCTGATCTATGTACGACCCATCTGATGAAGCAAAATATTTTTGTTCGTTTACCTGAAATAAATTTGAGTTGGCAAAACTTGCTCCGCTCTTGAGCGCAGCGCTATTAGTTCGTAACAACAAATCTACTTTTTCAGACACGGGCACTTCAAAAGCATTTTTTTGTATGGGCGTGTTCCACGTAACCTCTCCATAGCCAACCACCGGAGCTAAGTTGACCGGCTCTTTTTGGAATTTAGAATTGGCTTTGGCTATAGCCACAGCCTTTTCGGTTGCTTTCTTGATGGTGTCAGCAGTTACTTCGTTGGTAGCGGCAAACCCCCAGGCGCCTTTCACAATTACACGTATGCCTACACCGTACGATTCAGTATTAACGATGTTCTGAACTTTATTTTCGCGCGTACTAATAAACTGGTTTAGGTAGCGGCCAATGCGCACATCTGTGTAGGTGGCGCCCAAACTTTTGGCTGTATTTAAAGCAACATTGGCCAATTGTTTTTTTTGTGATGCCACGAGTGGCGACTCCAATAATGATTCTAAAGGAACAGGATTGCCTGTAACCGGAAGTGAGAATAATGAGCCTGCCACCCCCATGCCGGCCATTTGTATAAAGTTTCTTCTTTTCATGCTTTAAATTCTTTCTTCAATTCGCGAAAAAAGTAAAGAAAAAAAGAAATGATAAAGTCATTATTTCATTCGATAGGCGCAAGATTAGTTTAAGTGGTCTATAAACAATAGATAAGTTTATAACGAATAAAAAGGTTTGTTCTGTGTTTGTCTTTTAACACAGGATAGAGAATAGTTTTTCGTAAATGCCTTATCCTAAGATTAATTTTTTAGGATTTATAGTTTTTCTTTTATCTTCTTATTTTCAACTTTATTGTCAGTAGCTTAAACCTAAACCTAACATGAAGTATCTGCTTTACCTTTTTTTATTCATCGCTGTTATCGCTTGTAAAAAACAATCTTACGACATCATCATCCGACACGGAACAGTTTATGACGGCACCGGCAAACCGGGCGTAATGGCCGATATAGGTATTAATGCAGATACCATTGCATTTGTTGGCGATTTAAAAAATGCTGTCGGTAAAAATGAAATTGACGCTACTGGCGTAGCTGTCTCTCCCGGTTTTGTTAACATGATGAGTCATGCAGAAACATCTTTGCTGATTGATAGCCGCTTGTCAAGCGACCTTCGTCAAGGCATCACACTCGAAGTGTTAGGCGAAAGCTCTATGGGGCCGCTCAGCGATCAAATGAAAAAAGAGGCGATAGACTACATGAAGAAAGTTCCTGATTGGGCATACAATATTGACTGGACTACGCTGGGCGAATATCTTCAAAGTCTGGAGAAGCGAAAGTTTTCGCCCAATGTAGCATCATTCGTAGGTGCCAACACCATCCGCATCCATGAACTGGGCTATGCCAACCGCGCCCCCAACAAGGAGGAGCTCGAGCACATGAAAGCATTAGTAAAGCAAGCTATGGAAGAAGGCGCCATGGGCATAACTACTGCCTTGATTTATGCACCCGATAATTATGCTAGCACCGATGAATTAATTGAGTTGAGCAAAGTAGCTGCACAGTATGGCGGCATCTACATCAGCCATATACGAAGCGAAGGCAATAATATTTTTGCTGCTGTGGATGAAACCATACGCATTGCGCGCGAGGCTGGCTTGCCGGCAGAAATATATCATCTGAAAATGGCCGGCAAAGATAATTGGTGGAAACTCGACACTGTTATTGCCAAAATTGACAAAGCCAACAAGCAGGGATATAAAATTACTGCCGATATGTACACCTACACAGCCGGAGCCACTGGCTTGGACGCCTCCATGCCGCCATGGGTGCAGGAAGGCGGAATCAATGAATGGATCAGAAGACTTAAAAATCCTGCGATAAAGAAAAAAGTCTTGGAAGAAATGCGCACGCCAACAGATAAATGGGAAAACATGTTGCGCACGTGTGGCGGCCCGGAAAATGTTTTGTTCCTCAGCTTCGCAAAAGAAAATATGAAGAAGTATGTAGGAAAAACTTTAGCAGAGGTTTCGAAAGAATACAAGCTTACACCCGAAGAAACCGTAATTCAATTGGTGATTGATGACAGCACACGTGTGGAGACTGCTTACTTTATGATGAGCGAAGAAAACATCAAACGGCAAATTCAATTGCCGTATGTTAGCTTTGGGTCGGATGCCGGGGCGCCCGCTGCCGAGGGTATGTTTTTAAAATATAAAGATCATCCGCGCGCCTACGGAAATTTTGCACGCCTGCTCGCCAAATATGTGCGCGATGAAAAAGTAATTCCGTTGGAAGAAGCTATCCGCAAGCTTACATCGCTTCCATGCGGAAATTTGAAGATTAAGAAACGTGGACAATTGTCTGTAGGATATTTTGCCGATGTGGTTGTTTTTGACCCGGCAACCATTCAAGATCACGCTACATTTGAAAACCCCCATCAATATTCAACAGGGGTACAGCACGTTTGGGTAAATGGAACTCAGGTAATTAAAAACGGAGAACATACAGGCGAAAAGCCCGGCAGGCTTGTGCGCGGGCCGGGGTGGAAAAAATAGAATGTACCGTCAGGGTTGGTAGGCCTTCACATGCTGAGATGAACTTCCCAGCCCCTCAATTCCCAACTCAACAAAATCACCGGGCTTCAGATAAACCGGTGGTTTTAACCCTAGCCCCACCCCTTCAGGAGTTCCGGTGGTAATCACATCTCCCGGCAAAAGGGTCATATACTGACTAACATAGCTGATCAGAAAAGGGATTTTAAAAATCATATCTGACGTGTTGCTGTCTTGCATCATTTTTCCATTCAGTTTCAGCCACAATCTCAAATGATGCGGGTCGGCAATTTCATCACGGGTTGCCAAAAATGGCCCTAGAGGCGCAAACGTATCAGCGCTTTTCCCCTTCACCCATTGGCCTCCATGCTCCAACTGAAATTCGCGCTCACTGTAATCATTGTGAAGGATATAGCCTGCCACAAAATCCATGGCTTTTTCTTCTGAAACATAGGTGGCTTTCTTTCCTATCACCAGCGCCAACTCTACTTCCCAATCTGTCTTTATGCTTTTATGAGGGATGACTAAATCGTCATGAGGGCCAACTATCGCAGTGGTAGATTTAAAAAAAATAATCGGCTGCTTGGGGATTTCCATCCCGCCTTCTCTCGCGTGCTTAGCATAGTTTAATCCGATACAAATAATTTTACTGGGGCGCGCAATACTTGGGCCAAGACGCACCTGATCATCCACAACCGGGCAATCTTTTTCATTCTGCATCAGCCAGTTGGCCAATCGGTCTATCCCATTTGTTTCAAAAAATTTTTCATGGTAGTCCTCGTCAAATGTGCTTACATCTATGCGCTTACCATGTTTGTTAATGACTCCGGGTTTTTCATTTCCGGGTTGGCCGAATCGTATTAGTTTCATAATATTATGTATTCAATGTGACAAAGCCTCCGTCAATAGGATAATTTGTGCCTGTAATGAAAGATGCCTGATCAGAACAAAGGTACAGCGCCAACTGGGCAATTTCTTCGGCTGTACCCATGCGGCCTATCGGCTGAGTATTCGAAAGTTTTTCGAACATTTCTTTTTCTTTTCCCGGATAGTTCTTGGACAAGAAACCATCCACAAACGGTGTATGCACCCGGGCGGGTGAAATGCAATTGCAACGAATATTGTGTTTAAGAAAATCTCTTGCTACCGAATAGGTCATGGCCAGCATGGCACCCTTTGTCATTGAATAAGCAAAGCGGTCAGGCAAGCCTACCATGGCAGCAATGGAGGCTAAATTTAGTATCACACCTTTGTTTTGCTCAATCATACGGGGCAGGCACGATTGTAAGCAAAGGAATGTGCCCTTCACATTCACCTGAAAAAGTTTTTCAAAATCATGTTCGGAAGTAGTTACAGCATTGCCGACATGCGCAATCCCGGCATTGTTTACTAATATATCTATCGTAGGTTTTACTTTTTCTATGGTATGGCTTACTTCTTCCGAAGATGTGATGTTGCACAACATGAATGTCGCTTTTCCATTTTTCAACCTAATTTCTTGGGCTACCTTTTCACCATTTACCTGATCGAGATCGAAAATAAACACATGGGCGCCTGCCGTGGCAAAGCATTTTGAAATAGCCCGGCCAATGCCGCTGCCACCTCCTGTTATGACAGCATTCTTTCCCGATAGGCTTAAACTTGATTCCATTTTATCAGTTGTTATTTTTTTAAGTTTCTCCAGATTTCACCGTTAGGAAATTCATAATCGCAAAGGCTTTCACTCTTCATCTGGCTACTAAACCCCGGCAAAGATGGAGCCAGATATTTGCCATCGCGGATAATTACCGGGTCAACAAAATGCTCGTGCAGATGATCTACGTATTCAATCATTCGACCTTCGATGCTTCCGCTAATGCAAATAAAATCAATCATCGAAAGATGTTGTACTAACTCGCAAAGCCCTACTCCGCCCGCATGAGGACAAACCGGAATGCCAAACTTGGCAGCCATCAGCATGATGGCAAGGTTTTCGTTTACCCCTCCTACCCGGCAACTATCTATTTGGCAAACGCTGATGGCCTTGGCCTGCATCAGTTGTTTGAACACAACCCGGTTCTGGCAATGCTCTCCGGTGGCCACACGGATAGGATTCAATTCTTTCGCAATGCGGGCATGACCTAACACATCATCCGGGCTGGTGGGTTCTTCAATCCAATACGGATTAAATTCCTTCAGTTGGTTCATGTTTGTAATGGCTGCGCCTACATCCCACTTCTGATTGGCATCCATCATCAGCAGGGTGTCTTCTCCTATTTCATCGCGGATAATTTTTGCCCTTCGTTTGTCTTCATACAAGTTGCTTCCAACTTTCATTTTCACTGCCTGCCATCCTTCTGCCACAGCTTCGCGGCTCAGCCTTCTGATTTTTTCTTCGGAGTAACCGAGCCATCCCGGTGATGTGGTGTAGCCCCGATAACCGTTGGCCAGCAGATAATCTACCCGTTCCTTTTTCCCCGGTTCGTTTGCCTCCAGCATTTGTAGTGCTTCTGCCGGTGAAATAGCATCTGTGATGTAAGAGAAATCAACACAGGCCAACAACTCCTGGGGCGACATATCGGCCACCAATTTCCAAAGTGGTTTCTTTTCTGCCTTTGCCCACAAATCCCACACGGCATTGACTACTGCGCCCGTAGCCAAATGAATCACGCCCTTTTCAGGCCCCAGCCAGCGCAACTGACTGTCTCCGGTTATACCTCTCCAAAAACCCGCCATGTCTTTTGTTATCTCTTCCAGCGATTTACCCAACACCAACGGTAAGATAGCTTGGATGGCCACCGTACAGATTTCATTGCCCCTTCCGATAGTGAATGTAAATCCATGGCCTTCTAAACCGGGATGGTTAGTTTTAAGAATGAGATAGGCAGCCGAATAATCGGGGTCGGTATTCATGGCATCCGAGCCATCCAAAGTAAGGCTGGTAGGGAAACGGATGTCTTTTATTTCTGCATGTGCTATAATGATATTCATGGACTTAATGATGCCTAAGAAAAGGATATTTTAAGAAAGTATAACTATCTCGGGCCAAAATTCTTTTTTGTTGCAGCCATCTAGATATGATTCATTAATTTTAATTCGATGTGGATAGATGCGCACCAACACTTTTGGAATTATAACCCCAAGCGGGATACTTGGATAACAGATGAGATGAAAGTGTTACAACGTAATTTCTTGCCATCTGACCTTAACCCATTATTAGATTGCTCTCACATTTCAGGGTGTGTGGCTGTTCAAGCCGACCAATCGGAAACGGAAACTCAGTTTTTGGTATCATTGGCAGAGGCTAATGATTTCATCAAAGGTGTAGTCGGCTGGGTAGATTTGCAAAGTAATAACTTAACAGAACGGCTTGCCTATTTTTCTCAATACAAAAAACTAAAAGGCTTCAGGCATATAGTACAAAGCGAGCCAAATGATTTTCTCTTACGTGCCCTTTTCATCAACGGAGTGAGAGAATTAAAAAAATTTGATTTTACTTACGATATCCTTATTTACGAACGTCAACTTCCGGCTACTTTGGAATTTGTTAAAAACTTCCCAGATCAACGATTGGTAATTGACCATCTGGCAAAACCTAATATCAAATCACATTCTTTTGATAATTGGAAAAAACACATTCAGTTAATAGCCGAACAGGAAAATATTTTTTGCAAAATTTCAGGCATGATAACAGAAGCCGACTGGCACAATTGGAAGTATGAAGATTTTATTCCCTACCTCGATGTAGTATTTAACTCTTTTGGCATTGACCGGATTATGTATGGGTCTGATTGGCCCGTATGTCTGGTGGCTGCATCGTACGAAAAACAGTTTTCAATCCTTCAGCAGTACATTCAAAATTTTTCGCAAGCAGAGAGAAATAAAATACTAGGTGGAAATGCCATCCGTTTTTATCAACTTTAAAGTCGCATGGATTTACATTTACAAGGCAAAGTAATTATTGTAACCGGAGGTGCGAAAGGAATCGGTGAAGCGATTGTTTGGCGGTTGGTTGAGGAGAAGGCTATTCCGGTAATTGTTGATCGTGATACAGAAGCCTTAAAAAATCTGGACGAGAAACTCACTAGCAAAAAAACAAAATTTCTATTGCTGACAGCAGACCTTACCCAAGCCGAAGAATGTAAAATGGCCGTTGCAAAAACAGTGAAGGAGCTAAATCGGATTGATGGGCTTGTTAACAATGCCGGCATCAACGATGGTGTAGGGCTGGCCAAGGGAAGTTATGAGGCCTTCCTTCAGTCGTTACACAAAAACCTGATACATTATTATCTGATGGCACATCATGCGTTGCCTTACTTGATCAAAAACAAAGGTTCGATCGTCAATATCAGTTCTAAGGTAGCCGTAACTGGGCAAGGAAATACGTCTGCCTACGCGGCAGCTAATGGTGGAAGAAATGCATTTACACGCGAGTGGGCCGTAGAACTTTTGCCTCACGGTATCCGGGTAAATGGTGTAGTAGTGTCCGAGTGTTTCACTCCGTTGTATAAAAGTTGGATCCAGTCTTTTGCCAATCCGCAAGAGAAACTAAAAAACATTACCGATAAAATTCCTTTAGGCAAACGAATGACTACGCCCGAAGAAATTGCCAATACGGTGGCTTTCCTGTTATCTGATGTTTCAAGCCATACCACCGGGCAACTGCTGTATGTTGATGGCGGATACGTGCACCTGGACAGAGCTATCACTTGATTTGATCAACTCATCCATCAATAATCCTACAATAAGTGGCAGCATCCGTATCAACCCTAAACGCATCAGATAAAAGATCGTGGTTTCCCTTTGCACTGATCACCAGCTTATTTTTCTTTTGGGGCTTTGTCAATAACCTCGACCCAATTCTTATCCCGCATTTGCGGCAAGCTTTCTCCCTCTCCTATTTGCAATCTTCATTGATTGACTCCGCTGTATTTATCGGTTACTTCCTTATGGCATTGCCTGCCGGGATGATCATGAAAAAATATGGCTATAAATCCGGCATAGTCTTGGGGTTGCTGCTTTTCGGTGCAGGCGCCTTATTGTTTATTCCCGCTGCCGACACCCGTCAGTATATTTTTTTTCTGATTGCCTTGTTTGTCATCGCCACCGGATTGACTTTGCTCGAGACCGCTGCCAATCCCTATGCCACTATTTTGGGTTCGCCCGAAACGGCAGCACAACGATTAAACTTTGCTCAATCTTTTAACGGCTTAGGTGTAGTGCTGGCTCCACTTATTGGGGGCAAATTTATTTTATCAGAGAAAACATTATCCGCCTCGGAGCGCGCCCTCCTTTCGCCTGAAGAGTTGGCCAGGTTTATCACCGCTGAGGCCTCCAGTGTAAAACTGCCCTACCTTATATTAGGCCTTACCATATTGGCAGTAGCCGTTTTATTTCTCTTCACTAAACTGCCCGATATGATCGAGCAAGAAAGTAAAAATAATATTGCCCATGTACTTAAGCATAAACACCTGCGATGGGCAGTGATGGCACAATTATTTTACGTGGGTGCACAGGTTTGTGTCGTTAGCTTTTTTATTAATATGGCCACCCAAACCGCAGGGCTTTCGCAACAAGTTGCTGCCACTTACTTGGGGTTGGGCTATGGGCTCGCTTTCATGTCAGGACGTTTTGCCGGAACTTTTTTCATGCGGTTCATAGCTCCCAATAAACTTTTGTCTGTGTATGCCTTGATCAACATCGTTCTTTCGGCCATCGCTATTTTTACCGAAGGCATGCTCACGGTGTATGCGTTAATTGGTATCGGCTTCTTCATGTCAATCATGTTTCCTACAATTTTTGCTTTGGGTATTGTCGGCTTGGGTAACGACACAAAATTGGGATCAAGTTTGATTGTGATGTCTGTTGTCGGAGGGGCTTTGCTCCCGCCCTTCATGGGATATTTCTCCGACCTGACCGGTAACATTCAAAACGGATATTTTATCCCCATGCTTTGCTATATTGTTGTTTTCTTTTTCGGCTGGAAATTTTACCGACCTGTTCCCATAACATGAAGCGTTTTTATTTGGCACTGGATCTAAAAGATGATCCGAAACTGATCGAAGAATACGAGCGTTATCATCTGCGTGTGTGGCCAGAAGTATTGGCCAGCATCCGGCAGGCCGGTATCCGGTCAATGAAAATTTTTCGGGTAGAGAATCGGCTTTTTATGATCATGGAAACAGATGATTTATTTTCATTCGATAAAAAATCAGATTTGGATCAAAGCAACCCGAAAGCGATGGAATGGGAAAAACTGATGTGGAACTATCAACAAGCTTTGCCGGGCAGCAAGCCGGGTGAGAAATGGAGATTGATGAACAAGATTTTTGATTTAAACGAACCTGTATGAGCCACAGCTATGATTTTAATTTCCCTTCTATAGATGACCTGCGTGACAAAGCCAGGAAAAGAATTCCCCGTTTTGCTTTCGAGTATCTGGACGGAGGCTGCAATGAAGACGTCAATCTGTACAAAAATACCAGCGACCTCCGGCAAGTTGAATTAGCTCCGCGTTATTTAACATCCTACCGAGGAGCCGACTTAAAGACAGAATTGTTTGGCCACACCTACGATGCTCCTTTTGGCATTGCGCCCATCGGCCTCCAAGGGTTGATCTGGCCTAACGCTCCGGAGATTTTAGCCAAGGCCGCAGTAAAGCATCATGTTCCATTTATCTTAAGCACTGTCAGCACGGCCAGCCTGGAGCGCATCAGCGAAATCACGGAAGGAAAAGCCTGGTACCAGTTGTATTATCCGGCAGAAGACAAACTCCGCGATGACATCATCCGCAGGCTTCAATCATCCGGTTACGAAGTGCTTGTTCTCCTCTGCGATGTTCCTTCTTTCGGCTTCCGCCCGCGCGACATCCGCAACGGGCTGGCCATGCCACCACGGATGACATTAAAAAACATTCTGCAGATTTTGTCGCATCCTACGTGGGCACTGAAGACATTACAACATGGCAAGCCTAACTTTGCCACCTTAAAACCCTACATGCCCAAAAAACTTGACATGAAACAATTGGGTGCGCTGATGAACCGGACTTTCTCCGGCCGGCTGGATGAAAGCAAAATTGCACCTGTACGTGAGAAGTGGAAAGGTAAGTTAGTATTGAAAGGCGTTGCCACCGAAGCCGATGCCGAGTTGGCTGTGAAATGGGGACTGGATGGAATCATCGTTTCCAACCATGGCGGCAGGCAAATAGACGTAGGTCAATCTGCCATTCAATCGCTCGAACCTATCGCCAAAAAATTTTCGTCTAAAATAAAAATCATGATGGACAGCGGCATCCGCACCGGGCCGGACATTGCGCGAACTATTGCCCGTGGCGCTGAGTTTACATTTTTAGGAAGATCGTTCATGTATGCCGTAGCTGCGCTGGGCGATGCAGGTGGCGACCACATCATCTCTGTTTTGAAAACACAGGTGCAACAAGTGATGGAGCAAGTGGGTTGCGAGAAGGTAAATCAATTGAAAGAACATCTCATCTAAAAAAATGCTAACGAGTACCATCGCCATTGCCAGAATTTTTCATCGCCAGATATACTCCGTTAGTCCAGCCAAACCCATCCTGGTTGGGGTACTCCCCTCCTGCTGCTTCATTAGCGTGGAGCACATTATATTTTTCTGTTAGCCGCGATGTCTGCAAATAAAATTTCTGAATAATTGATAGCCAGTTATGCTTTAGGTTATGGGCAGTATCTTCCAACCCATAGTTAAGTAACCCTTGATAACTAACCCATTGTAGTGGTGCCCACCCATTGGGGGCATCCCACTGCTGGCCACTGGCTTGTAACGTAGTGGTCATGCCGCCCGGTTTTAAAAAATCATGTTTTAGTATTTGCTCTACAGCCAGCGCCTGCTCAGGAGAAGCCAACTCAAAAAATAATGGAAATGCTGCGGCTAATGTATAATGCTTCTTTGGCGTTTGCTCCACAAAATCGTAGTCGAAAAAGAAATGCCTGTCATCGCTCCAACAATATTTTTTGATGGCAGCCTTGCGTTGGTTGGCACACATCAGAAAATGACGGGACTTCATCTGGTTGCCCGAACGTAAATAGATATTGGCCAATGTGGTTTCCAGGTGGTATAGTAAACAGTTTAAATCCACAGGAATAATATCGGTAGTGTGGATACTGGCAAATGTTTCGTCTTTAAACCAGCGGCTGCTAAAATCCCACCCCGATTCGGCCGCAGCCCGCAGATGGCGAAACAATACTTCCGGCTTTTGCTTTGATTGGCGCGAGAGCATTACGTCTTCCTGAAATGCCTCCGGCCGCGGTGTGTTGTTTTCGTCCCAATAACGATTTAGCACAGAGCCGTCTGATAGCTTTACCACACGGTGTAAGGCTGTATTAGGCTCGTGTAGCTCATCAATACCTCTCATCCAAAATTGATGTTCTTTTTCAAGTTGTGGTAAATACCTGACCAGCGGCTCAACCTCTTCCTCGTTAGAAGAAGGCAAAACCTCTTGCAGGTTTTGCAGCATCTCTATCATCAGAGAAAAAAATGGTGGCTGAGAGCGGCCTAAAAAATAAGTGCGGTTTCCATTGGGTATGTAGCCAATTGTATCAATGAGGTAAGCAAAATTATTGACCATGTGTTGAATGAGGTCTGTACGGCCCGACTCACGAAGGCCGAGCATCGTAAAATAGCTATCCCAATAATAAATTTCGCGAAAGCGGCCGCCCGGCACCACGTAAGGGTAAGGAAGCGGGATTAGTGAGCATCCGGGTATTGCCTTGTCGGGCTTCCGGGTGAGCATATCCCAAAGTGATGAAATATGTGCCTCGATAGAAACAGTACGGTCAGGCCGATAGTTATCCAAACCCGGGCTGGGCAAATCGAAGTTTTCTGATATAAATTGATTAAGGTTAAAAGAGTGGTCATTCTTTTTTACCAGAAATTCGTTACAGATTTCATTCAATGACCTTTTGGGTAAGCTGTCCGGAAAAATTTTACCATCACCCAGCAGGTGGTTCATCTGAACTTGCTCAAACAACTCTCCTGTTTCGTAAATATTCTTCACCTGAAAAAATTTATTAGGTAATTGTTCAATGCGATGATGACGTAAATTCTACTTTCACTTCTTGTCTGACCTGCAATTTGTAAAAAATATAAAGGCATATAAGCAAGACGGTTAACGGGATGAGCGAGAAGTAAAAGGCAGTCTGCCCACCAAAAGTTTGAAATATATTTCCGGTAATAATGGAGCCGGTAGTGCCGCCCAATGCAGAGAAGATAACAATCAACCCCGACATGGGGCCATGCTGCCGTGGCGGAAGTGAACTCAGAATGACTGAATTGATGGCCGGATAAATGGGGGCGATAAATAATCCGATCAAAGGAAAAACAAATGCACCCAGAGGGGCACTGCCCCAGCCTGTTATTTCGCTGTTGGAAGCCGAACGTGCCAGCGGAATGGCCACCAGCACCAACGAGGCAGCAGCAATGAGGCAAATAACCAACACATAAAACCAATGAAATTTTCGCAAGGCAAAGCCGGCACTAAACCTGCCCAACGCGGTGGAAGCCGCCAGGATGCTGGCCATCTGAATGCTCAGTGTAGCAGGCAGGTGCAGCACCTTGCTATTAAAAGTTGGCAGCCAACTCATAATACTTTGTTCGATCAGCACATAAGTAAATGCGCTGATGATGAAGATCAGCACCAATGGCTTAATTGCCAGTGTTATCATTTCCAAAAAATCTTCCAATAGTGGCTTAGGCTTGTTTTCTTGTACAGACGACTCGTCCAGCGGGGCGCTGAGTAACAGTAAAAAAGCTGTAAAGGCAATAGCGGCACACAGGTAGTACACGTTGAGCCACGAAGTGGATTGCTTGTCGGCATCATTAACAAAAGCGCTGAAAACAAAATAGCCTGTTAAGATGCCGACCATAAAAAACGACTCAATAAAATTCATCAAACTGGCGTGCTCTCGTTTGTTAGCCGTTACAATACCCAAGGTGGCATAAACAGAAACTTTGATAAGAGCGAAGGCTGTGCCGGTAACGGCAAAAAGTAGTTTGATCATCCAAAAATTTCCTAATGAGGGCATCACCAAGCAGGCACTACCTACCATAGCTAATGCTATCAGCATGGCACGCTTATAGCCAATACGTGCGATGTAGGAAGCTACTAAAAAAGATACGGCTGCAATACTCAGGTCTTTAAAAGCTTCGAGTACGCTGGCAGACGACTCGGAAACTCCATAACTGTTTTGCACCTGCAAAATCACCGTGCCCACACTATTGAGCAGCATGGCGATGACAAAGTAATTTAAGAAAAGGGAAAGCTTAATTCTCCAATGAGCCATGACAAGATTAAAAGCTAAAGCTATTTAATGTGGTGGTATTTAGAAAATATTTTTTTTTGGCTTGTAGTGCTAATATTCCTTAACAGAAAACATCAATAAGGAACTATTACAATAATGGCTTAATTTTAGGTTAGTTGCTAAACATTTAGTTTACATTAAAATCCACTGTAGATGTCAAATATTCAGCTAATCATTGAAGAGCGTTCTGTCAGTATCGGCAATTTTATGGTGGGGCGGCTTTTGCCGTTTCGGGAGAAGAGATCGGTAGGACCGTTTGTATTTATCGACCACATGGGGCCTATTACACTTAAGGAAGCAAAAAATTTAGACGTGGCTCCACATCCGCATATCGGGCTGTCAACACTTACGTATCTTTTTGAGGGTGCGATTATGCACCGCGATAGTATTGGCACAGAAGTAGAAATAAGACCCGGTGCCGTAAATTGGATGACTGCCGGAAAGGGAATTGTTCATTCGGAGAGAATCCCTGACCGCTATAAAGCAGCCAACGAAATGACATTGCACGGCTTGCAAATTTGGGTAGCTCTGCCAAAAAAATTAGAACAAATGAACCCTTCATTTGTACACATAGACGAAGATCAATTACCCTCCTGGAAACTGGGTGACGTTCATTTTCGGTTGATTGCCGGTGAAGCTTTTGGGAAAAAATCTAGCGTACCAGTATATAGTCAGTTGTTTATGATTGAAATCAAAGCAAAACACAGACAAAAAATAAATATTGGCAACCAACTATATGGCGAAAGCTGTTTGTACATTCTCGAAGGAAATATTTTCAGCGAAGGCCACCGATACAACCCAAAAGAAATTTTAATAGCTAAAGACACTCAACTCTGCGAGTTTGAAATAGACGATAACACTACGATTTTTATTTTTGGTGGCCAGCCTTTTGCTGAACAACGTTTCATTGATTGGAATTTTGTTTCGTCTGATAAACAACTTATTAACCAAGCAAAGAAAAACTGGAAGGAACAAACTTTTCCTAAAATCGAAGGCGAAACTGAATTTATTCCACTTCCTGAATATCCGCTAAACATAAAACCAAAATAATATGAGTCAAATCACCGGGCACATTGGCAAAGATCACTACAAGACGGAAATAAAATCAACAAGCAATTCCATCATTGCAGATGAGCCGCTCAGCAATGGCGGGCAAGACTTAGGTTTTTCTCCACACGATTTATTGGCTTCATCATTGGCGGCCTGCACATGTATAACCGTGCGTATGTATGCCGACCGAAAAGAATGGGAGCTGCGTGAAATTTTTGTTAACGTATCTGTTGAGAAAGTAGAGGGCAAAACAAAAATTACACGCGCTATTGAATTGAAAGGAGAATTAGATACAACGCAAACAGAACGCTTAATGGCAATTGCCAATAAATGCCCGATCCATCAAATACTAAGCAACCCAATCGAAATTGAAACTTTTAGCGTGTTGTAACCTGAAATATATTCTTAAAAAATTCTTGCGATTGTGGGTATTGATAAGCAACCTTGCTAAAGTCTGTTTTCGAAAACAACTGATGCCTCTATCATTTCTTTCTCACAATTACACCTTTGATACTTTTGAGATAATTTACTCATGATTATTTATGGCTCTTACAATAATGGGTTCCATGATTTTGTAGCCAGTGATAGTGGGGTGTACGCCATCTTCAGTAAATTTTTTATCTAAACCCTTCTCGCCATCAACCAATGAAGAATAATAATCTACGTAAGTAATTTTATTTTCGGTCGCATACGCTTTAATCATTGAATTGAGCTTCATTACTTTTTCGGCAGGTTTTATGTGCGGGCGCCACGGGAATCTGTTTGCCGGAAGGACTGAGCACAAAATAACCCGAATGTTGTTTGATCTGGCCAACTCTGCCATAGAAATGATATTACCGAGAATATCGTCCAGCGATATCGGACCGGTATTTTCTGCGATGTCATTAATCCCGGCAAGGATTACAACCGTAGATGGTTTTAGATTGATTACATCTTGCCGGAAGCGCAGAAGCATTTGTGGTGTAGTTTGGCCGCTGATGCCTCTGTCAACATAATTATTTCTGCTAAAAAAAACGCTGTCTGCTTGCTTCCAACCTTCGGTTATGGAGTTGCCCATAAAAACAACCCGCTTCTCGTTGTTTGCAGGGGTTTTCAAAGTTTGGTTTTCCATTGCATATTTTTTCAAATTTCCCCAGTCTTGGTTTTGGGAGAAGCCTTGTATGTTGGCTGTTATTGATAAAAGGAGCAGTAAATATTTCGTCATGGTGGTTTAAAAAAATAAGTTGACTAATAAACTACGGCTAAAACAGCGATACGTTGCCCAGCGACTCTTCAGTAACCGTATAAAATTCTTTGTGCATGTTAAAGGGCATTTCGCCATTCAGCTCGCGTATCTTATAACTTCCATCCTCTTGCAGTGAATAAGAATTTACATTGTCTTTTAAATTATAAAATAAAATATTGATGGCTTGTTTTCTGATCAGTTCTTGTTGCAAAAGAAACAAAGACTCTATCCTGCGGTCGAAACTTCGCACCATGGCATCGGCACTGCCGATATAAACTTTGGGGTTTCCTGCCTGATGAAAATAATAAATACGCGAGTGTTCCAAAAACTCACCCACGATTGAAATGACTTCAATGTTTTCACTCAGTCCTTTTCTGCCGGGGCGCACGCTGCAAATACCACGAACAATAAGTTTAATAATAACGCCAGCCTGCGAGGCTTCGTACAGTGCATCAATCAACTCTTTGTCCTGAATGGAATTTAACTTGATCACAATGCCGGCCGGTAACCCCAAGCGTTTATTGACCGCCTCTTGCCTCACTAAAGCACACAACTGGTTGCGCATATCGCGCGGAGAGGTGATCAGGTTAACATACGAGGTAGGCTGCGAGTGGCCGGTGATGACATTAAAAAACTCGGACACATCGTGTGCATACGTTTCGTTGGCTGTCAACAGACCTACATCGGTGTAAAACCGGGCGGTGGTTTCGTTGTAGTTGCCACTGGAGAGGTGAACGTAGCGATACACGCGGTTTGGCTCGTTGCGTACGATAAGCAATAACTTTGTGTGTGTTTTTAAGCTGCTGACTCCATAAATAACAAAGCAACCGGCCTTTTGCAGGCGCTGTGCTTCGCGCAAATTATTTTCTTCATCAAACCGGGCCTTTACTTCAAACAATACCGATACGTGTTTGCCATTTTCTGCTGCGCGCAGCAGTGTAGCGCTCACACGCGAATCTTTTGCCAGCCGGTAAATGGTAATTTTAATGGAGAGAACGTACGGGTCATCGGCTGCTTTCTCCAGCAATTCCAGCACGGGTTCCATCGAATTGTAAGGATGCCGCAACAAAATATCGCGCTCTTTCAGTATTTCAAATAAATCGTGGTTGCCGTGCTCAGGGAACGTAAGCGGTGGCACGGGTGGCCTGGGTTGAAAGCGCTTTCCCTTAAACTCTGTGTGGTTGCATATTTGTGTGATCCCCGTAAAATCTATCAAGGCATCCTTCGGAATGTAAAAGATATTTTTGTCATCAAGATCCCACTGGATTTTGAGCAAACGCATCATCCACGGATCGGGGTTTTCTTCTATGTCTAAGCGCACCACGCGGCCTGTTCTGCGGGTTTGCAATTTACGTTTCAGTTCCTCTAAAAAATTGGTTTCAATGTCTTCACTTTCCTCCAGTGTAAAATCTCCGTTTCGATTAATGCGAAACAGGTTAACGCTTACTATCTCGATGTTGCGAAACAGGTGATGTACATTGTGCCGGATGATATCTTCAATGCCCACAAACGAGATGATGCCATCCGGGTGAAGGATTTCATAAAAGCGCGGAATGTTGCTGGGCACTTGCATAAATGATACCCGCAGTTGTTGCTGCTGGTCTTGTGGGGCTCTTGTTACCACGCCAAATAAAAGCCGGTTGTTTTTAAGCACCGGAAACGTGTGGTAGTTATCAAACAACATGGGCGTCAGCATCGGGTAGATGGTGCGCTGGAAATACAAATCCACGCGCGCCCTGTCGCGCTCCGCCAATTGCGAGTAGCCGGCTATCCGGAAATTATTTTTCTCGAATAACGGCTTCAACTTTTGTATGTAGTAATGACATTGTTCGGCTACAAAATCATGGATAGCGCCCAACAGATATTCGCGAAAGGGTTCTTCGCGCAGCCCGCTGTAATCAAAACGCTCTTTGCTGTAGTCAATGTAATTATATAAACTCCCCAACCGGATGGTGCAAAATTCATCTAAGTTAGAAGCTGTGATTGACAAGAATTTCAACCGATCAAAAATACTCCGGTCTATGTGGCGAGCCTGATCGAGTACCCGGTAATTAAATTGAAGCCAACTTAAATCGCGGCTGATGTAGTTGCTCTCGTATATTAGTTTGTCAGCCTGGTCTGTTTTTGTGTGAATTGTTTCCTCCATGGCCGTTTATACATCCACTTTGGCGTATTTGGCGTTCTTCTCTATAAACTCTCTGCGCGGGGCCACTTCATCGCCCATCAGCATCGAAAACAAATGATCGGCCTCAGCAGCCGACTCAATGCTCACTTGCTTTAACGTACGTTTTACTGGATCCATCGTGGTCGTCCACAATTGCTCAGGGTTCATTTCTCCCAACCCTTTGTAGCGTTGCACGCCCACGCTGTCTTCTTTGCCATCTTTGGCCAATTGCCTTACCAACACATCGCGTTCTTCTTCATTCCAGCAATAGCGCTCTTCCTTTCCTCTTTTTACAAGATACAAAGGTGGCAGCGCAATGTACACGTAGCCTTGTTCTATCAACTCGCGCATGTAGCGGAAAAAGAAAGTTAATATCAGTGTGCGGATGTGGCTTCCGTCCACATCGGCATCTGTCATAATAATGATTTTATGATACCTGAGTTTCGTGAGGTTCAAAGCTTTGTTGTCATCGGATGTACCAAAGGTTACACCCAATGCCGTGATCATGTTTTTGATTTCTTCGTTCTCGTATATTTTGTGCTCTTGAGCTTTCTCTACATTTAAAATTTTTCCCCGTAAGGGCAGGATCGCCTGAAAGTTGCGGTCGCGCCCTTGCTTGGCCGAGCCGCCCGCAGAATCTCCCTCTACCAGATACAGTTCGCAGATGCTGGGATCGGAACTGGAGCAATCCGCCAACTTGCCCGGTAGCCCGGTGCCGGAAAGTACGTTCTTGCGCTGCACCATTTCGCGTGCCTTACGTGCGGCAATGCGAGCCTGTGCTGCCAAAATAACTTTGCTGACAATCAGTTTGGCTTCTTTGGGATTTTCTTCGAGGAAACTATTCAATACTTCGCCCACGGCAACATCTACTGCGCCCATGGCTTCTGAGTTTCCTAATTTTGTTTTGGTCTGCCCTTCAAACTGAGGTTCGGCAACCTTCACGGAAATAACTGCCGTTAGCCCTTCGCGAAAATCATCTCCGTTTATTTCTACTTTGGCCTTCTCTAAAAGGCCAGATTTATCTGCATATCCCTTTAGCGTACGTGTAAGTGCCCTGCGAAATCCGGCCACATGTGTTCCTCCCTCGTGGGTATTGATATTATTAACATACGAAACAAGGTTTTCGCTGTACGATGTATTGTACCCCAAAGCCACTTGTACCGGGATTTCTCCTTTTACGTTTTCGATGTAAATGGGATTGGGGATCAGTTTCTCCCGGGTGGAGTCCAGGTACTCAACAAATTCGCGAAGGCCTACTTCCGAATAAAAAGTATTTGATTTTGCTTTGCCGCTGTCATCTTGTTCGCGCAGGTCTTTCAGGTGAAGTTTGATGCCTGGATTGAGAAATGCCAATTCGCGAAGGCGCGTAGCTATCGTTTCGTAATTGTATTCTGTAGTTAAAGTAAATACCTGCGGGTCGGGCTGGAAATGCTGAGTTGTTCCGGTTTTATCGGATTCGCCTATTACACGCACCGGATATTGCGGAACACCCCGGTGATATTCTTGTTCAAAAATTTTCCCCTCGCGATAAACGGTAGTATGCAAAACCGAAGAAAGAGCGTTCACACAAGATACACCTACACCATGTAAGCCGCCAGATACTTTGTAGGTGTCTTTATCAAACTTTCCGCCCGCATGCAGCACCGTCATGACCACCTCCAATGCCGAGCGTTTTTCTTTTTCGTGCATATCGGTGGGAATACCCCGTCCATTGTCTTCTACGGTAATGGAGTTATCCGGATTAATGGCAACATGTATCTCGTCACAATAGCCGGCCAAAGCTTCGTCTATACTGTTATCCACCACCTCCCATACCAGGTGGTGAAGTCCTTTCACACCGATATCTCCAATATACATGGCTGGCCTTTTCCGAACCGCCTCTAGTCCTTCTAAAACCTGAATATTACTGGCCGAATAATTAGTTTCCTTCTTAGATTTTTCCTGATCCATTTTGTATTTAATAAACTTTCAAAAATACCTTTTTTAAAAGGTATTTTGAGCATTTTATCGCTACTTTAAAAAATATATTTCAAGTGAAAATTTTTTCTTGAAATCTGTAATGCGCACAGTATGTGCATCACGTAAAATGAGCGATAGCCTACGCCAAAGAATAGATAACCCAAGTATTGGGGACGGCCAACTAAAGCGTCCGAATTTCCGGGTTAAGCAGCCTTATATTGTTTGGCGTAAAAAGCGAATAAACACAGACCTATCTGAAAAAATACAGTGGCTGTGATGGTAAAAATTAGCAACATAGCTCCATCTTTTTTATTTAAATTTAAAGTTAAATAAACATATTAAAATATCCTAATTATCAGATAGTTATTTTATGAAATATGATCTTGTCAATGAAATACTGAAGGAACATTCTAAAATGCAATGCGACAAAATCGTAGCGAGGGTGGGCAACAGCAAAGTTCGCTTTAACGAACTGGTAAGCGTATTTTTAAAAGGCCCTTACCGCCTTACTCAACGCGCTGCCTGGCCACTAAGTTATTGCATCCAAAACCACCCTCACCTGATCGAGCCTCACCTAAAAACAATCTTAACTTTTGCATCTGCAAAAGGTGCACACGTCTCAGTCCGAAGGAACATAATGCGGTTATTACAATTTATTGACATACCCAAAAAATATCATGGTCTGACAGTTGATTTATGCTTTCGTTTTTTGGTTGACAAAAAGGAAGCCGTGGCCGTTCGGGTTTTTGCCATGACAGTATTGACAAACCTGGCTAAAGAAATACCCGAACTAAAGCAGGAAATAATTCCGATTATAGAAGACAACCTTCCTTATGAAAGTGCCGGTTTTATTTCACGCGGCAAAAAATTACTGAAAGTTCTTAGAAGCTGATTCAAAATATGGACGAGCTATTCACTCAAATAGTTTTGCTTGCCTGTATTTTGATGTATTTCTTTGCGCCATGGAACCAACTCATATCTGTAAAAGTTGTGGTAACCAATTCGCAGGAAATTATTGTAATCTGTGCGGAGAAAAGGTGCTCCGCCCACGCGACCATTCTTTTAAACAGTTTTTAAGCACTTTTCTTGTCGCTATTACTTTTGCCGACTCATCTGTTTTAAAATCGTTGTGGATTGTAGTCAGCAAACCAGGTTTCTTGGCTACCGAATTTGTAGAAGGGCGCAGGGTTCGCTACTTAAAACCTTTGTCTCTGTTTCTGGTGCTCAATCTGGTTTACTTTTTCTTTCCGGTCATCCAATTGTTTAATGCCTCGCTCAACACGCAGTTACTTACTCCATTAGGTCATTGGTACGGTAAATTAATAGCCCTGAAAATACTTCGGATGAATATTGATTTATCTGCCTTCAGTTTGCTGTATAATGTAAAAACAACGGGCTTTGCCAAGCTGATGGTGATGGTCTTTGTTTTTTTTGCCTCACTCCCACTGAATTTTTTATACAAAAAAAATAGACGCCACTTTACCGACCACATTGACTATACCATTGAGTTGGCTTGTTTCAACATACTAATCAATGCATTATTTCTTAGTTTGTTGGCTACCCTTGGGCTTGGGCATTATTTTAACGAATACGTCCTGACAGGGATTTTCATTACGACTAACCTTTATTTCTTAATACGCTCGGCAAAAGTATTTTACCACGATAACGGACTACAGATTGTTTTCAAGTCGCTTGCCATGATCGTCTTTTTAAAAATAGCACTCGAGGCTTACCGGGCTGTACTTTTCTTTGTTACCCTGTGGACGATGTAGCAATCTCACCCATAATTTCAGAAAAGCTCTTCTATAATTAATACCTTATTTTAGTTATGAGTAGCAATAAATAAACCTAGGTAAATTAAATTACACCAGAGTTTGAGGTGGTTGTTTCGGCTCTGGTGACTCTTTAAATACAAACGGAAAAATGATACCCAGCAATAGGGCATAGCCGGCAAATGCAAACCATATACTGGGCCAATGGCGAGCACCGTCATACGTAAAATAATCTACCACTAAGCCACTTAACATTCCGCCTAAGAAAGCACCCACCCCGTTCGTCATTAGCATAAACAAGCCTTGTGCACTGGCCATAATCCGTTTGTCTGCTTCGCGTTCTACAAACAGAGAGCCGGAGATGTTAAAGAAATCGAACGCCATTCCATAAATGATCATTGACAAAATCAAAAAAGCCAACCCGTTGCCGGGATTACCGATGGCAAAAAAGCCAAAGCGAAACACCCAGGCAAAAATGCTGATGAGCATCACGCGCTTGATGCCAAACTTGGTAAGAAAAAACGGAATAGTGAGAATAAAAAGTGTCTCTGAAATTTGAGAAATAGAGAGCAAAAGATTGGGGTGCGTAACACCGAACGAACCGGCATAAAGAGTTTTAAAATCTTCCAGAAATGTGCCTCCAAACGTATTGGTTATTTGCAAGGCTGCACCCAGCAGCATGGCGAACATAAAAAAAATAGCCATCCTTTTTCTTTTGAACAATACAAACGCATCTAAACCCAGCGAAGAAATAAGGCTTTTATGTTGCGATGTATTTTTCGAGGGTGGACAGGGTGGCATCGTAAAGGCATAGATGCCCAGAAAAAAGCCTGATCCGGCACTTACGTATAACTGCAAAGGACTCAACGTCCATTGCTGCCAGTCTATCACCCACATGGCTGCGATAAAGCCTACCGTGCCCCACACACGAATGGGCGGAAATGTTTTCACCACATCCGATCCTTCATTTTTTAAAACTGTGTACGACACCGCATTATTGAGGGCAATGGTAGGCATATACACCATTGCGTTGAGGAGCATCACTACATACATGGTACCCGCATCGCTAACGGTAGATGCCCACAACAGAAAGCATGCTCCTAAAATGTGGCATGCGCCCAGCACTCTTTCGGCATTGATCCACCGGTCGGCCACGATACCCATAAGTGCGGGCATAAAAAGGGAGGCCACCCCCATCGTACCATAAATACTACCTACCTGTGCCCCGGTAAATTTTCTTGTGATGATCATGTAACCACCCAGCGATATAAGCCACGACCCCCAGACAAAAAACTCGAGGAAGTTCATCACGATCAGGCGTAAGCGGGTGGACATCTGTATTTTCTTAGATTGCAGCTATCTGGCAGAGTGCAGTTTGTTTTGAGCGGGATAAAACATCAGTTTCTCTTTCCCAACTCATCTCTGATTTTGGCTGCCCGCTCATAATCTTCCTTATCAATAGCCTCTTTCAGTAAATCGCGTAGTTTATCTGTAGAAAAGGTTTTAAAGTCTTCGCCACTCCTTTTTATTGGCTCTTTTTTAATTTTTGTTTTCTCCGGTTTAACCACTTTTTCCTTTTCTTCCTCGTCCTGATCGGTAAGGACAATTCCCGCCTCGGCTAAAATGGATTCGTATGTGTACATGGGCGAATCAAACCGCAAGCCGATAGCAATGGCATCAGACGGACGGGCGTCTATATCAATTTTCTTAAGCCCGTCATTGCAAACAATTTTGGCAAAGAAAACGCCTTCCTTCAGATCTGAAATGATTATTTCCTCTACGCGAAAATGAAAGTTGCTGGCAAATGATTTAAACAAATCATGAGTCATCGGGCGGTTGGGCATAATCTTTTCTATTTCGATGGCAATAGCCTGTGCCTCGAACATACCGATGATAATAGGCAAGCGTCTGTTGCCGGGTGTTTCGCCAAGTACAAGTGCAAATGATCCGGTTTGCGATTGGCTGGAGGAAAGGCCTAATATTTCTAACTTGATTTTCTTTTGCGCCACTGGGATCGTTTAAAATTCAATTTAGGTAAAAATTGAATATTATTTTCTGACTTGCAAGTGTGTCGGGCATAAATGCTTGCGATAAAAACAGGTTGTATCAGAAAATTATTTTGAGGCCAAAATAGCCTCCGTCAGTTTCGGTACAACTTCAAATGCATCGCCCACTATTCCATAATCGGCTGCTTTAAAAAAGGGTGCATCGGCATCTTTATTGATCACCACAATGCACTTAGAAGAATTGACACCGGCCAGGTGCTGAATGGCTCCTGAAATACCGATGGCAATATAAAGTTGTGGCGCCACCTTCACGCCTGTCTGGCCTACGTGCTCGTGGTGTGGCCTCCAGCCCATGTCGCTTACCGGCTTGCTGCAACCGGTAGCCGCGTGTAGTGCTTTTGCTAAGTTTTCTAATATGCCCCAATGTTCCGGGCCTTTCATTCCCCTTCCACCTGAAACTACTATTTCTGCTTCTGGCAGCAGAATGTCTCCAGTAGCCTTTTCAGTAGAAAGTGTTTTGGTATTGAAGTCTGCCTGATTCAAGGTTGCTGCATAAGCAACAACTTGTGCGTTTCCTCCCGTCTCTTTTGCCTCTGCCGCATTTTTTTTAAGTGTGATCACTTTCTTTGCTCCAGTCATTGCAACATGTGCAAATGCTTTGCCTGTATAAATACTTCTCTTCACAGTAAAACCTGATGACAGATCGGGCAACTCTGTTACGTTGCTGACAAAGCTCGCCCCTGTTTTGATGGCCACTTTGGCTGCCACAGGTGTACCCAGCGATGAGTTGGCCAGCAGCAGCAGATCAGCATTTTCATCTTGCATGGCTTTTGCCAAAACTGACGAATAAACCTGAGGGACATGTTCATCTAATTTTGGGTCAGAAGCATGCAGCACTTTGGCTGCTCCGTATTTTCCCAATGCCTGAAGTTCTGCAGCATCTGCCTTCCCCAGCGCAATGGCTGTGGTGGTGCCCCTCATAGCGTGTGCATAGGCAATGGCTTCTAAAGATGCTTTTCTTACTTTTCCTTCCGATGTTTCTACAAATACTAATATGTTCATGGTATGACTGGGCTTAATGTATTTATTAATTGAATGTGGATTGTTGCTTGCTACTCTTAAAGAACTTTTGCTTCTGTTTTCAGCCTTGTTACCAACTCGGCCACGTTATCGGCACTGATCATTTTTACCGCACCTTTGGGAGCCGGCAGTTCAAAACTTTTGTTAACAGAAGTTACCTCAACACTCTTTGCTTCTACTACTTTCAGAGGTTTTGTTCGTGCCGACATAATGCCACGCATGTTGGGTATCTTCCACTCGGCAATGGGCTCCTGGCATCCGGCCACTAAGGGCAGGTTAGCTTCTACTTGCTCTTTGCCGCCCTCTATTTCTATTGTCATCGTTGCCTTTGTGCCGTTAATATCCAGTTTCATCACAGGGGAAACAGAAGGAATGCCGAGCATCTCACCTACCATGGCATGCACTACACCACCGTTAAAATCAATAGACTCCCGTCCCATCAAAATCAAATCGTAGCCTTTGGCTTGTTCTGCAATCTGAGCGGCTACAAATAATGAATCGGTAGGAAAAGCATTGACGCGGATGGCATCATCTGCTCCGATTGCCAATGCTTTGCGGATAGTCGGTTCTGTTTCCACTAATCCTACATTGATAACTGTAACAGAGGCTCCGGCTGTCTCTTTCAGTTCTACTGCGCGAGCCAGTGCATAATCATCATAGGGGCCGATAATGAACTGAACTCCGTTCGTATCTAACTTAGTATTGTTATCTGAAAAGGCGATCTTTGAAGTCGTATCGGGAACATTAGAAACACAAACTAAAATTTTCATAAAGTATCTTGAATATTGAGTTAATTTTCGACTACAAGATTAATGATTAACCCGAAGAAAAGCGAATCGTTTGATGATGATTTCTGAACGTATTGCCCTGCTCGAACAATTTGTGGCGGAAGAACCCACCGATCCGTTTAACCACTATATGCTGGCCTTAGAATTGTTGAAAACAGATCAGGTCAAAGCATCGGAGGTCTTTGATTTTTTAATGAAAAAATTTCCGGCTTATGTGCCCACCTATTATCAGGCTGCTATGCTGAAGATCAACCTGTCACAAATCCATGAGGCCGTATGCATCATTGAAAATGGAATCAAGGAAGCTGCTTTACAGAAAAATCAAAAAACAGTAAACGAACTCCGGACGCTTCTCGATGAATGTGAGTAACCTTAAACCTGAAAAACGATTTTCCCGATTTTATCAGGCTTGGCGATGTCTGCAAACGATTCGGCTAGTTTTGAAAATGGCCTGATGGAATCTACTACCGGCCTGATCTGATGTTTGCTGACAAACACCAGCATCTCATCAAACTCCTGATCGTTGCCCATCGTAGAACCCAACAGCGAAAGCTGGTTCCAAAACATGCGGTATAAATCTAATTTGGAAGGCACTCCGTTGGTAGCGCCATAAAAAACAATTTTTCCTGACGGCCTGAGTATTTTTATGAAATTATTTATCTGATCTCCTCCTGCGCTGTCAATGATCAGGTCAAACCCACCTTTTGTTTTCCACAAGTCATCGTATTTGATCTGGTTTTTATAGTTGTAGCCGCCCTTGGCACCAAGCTTCATGGCTTTTTCCAACTTACTGTCGCTGCCAGAAGTAACATATACATTGGCTGCGGCTGCTTTGGCAAAGTGAAAAGCAAACTGGGCTACACCGCCCCCAAACCCAGAGATTAATACATTTTGTCCGGCTCTTAACTCTCCTTTTCTGAACAATGCCCGGAAAGCCGTAAGCCCGCACAACGGTAAAGATGCCGCCTGAAGCATATCGAGGTGAAACGGTTTGTGGTGCAGCCTGTCTGCCGGCACAGAAATATATTCGGCAAACGTGCCATCTACGGGCATGCCGAGAATGGTATATCGAGAAGACTGCACTTCGGGGTTAGCACCCCAGTCTATGTTGGGGTTAATCAATACTTCTTTTCCGATCCATTCTTTGTGGGCATCATCAAATACATTCTCTACAACCCCGGCACCGTCAGAGCCCATAATCATCCCTGTCTTTATGTTAGGGTATTTACCTTCCCGGATCCAGGCATCGCGCCTGTTCAGGGCGACAGCTTTTATTTTTACCAACACCCTGCCGGCTGTCAATACTGGAGTCGGTATATCTTTCATTTCGATTTGGCCCGGAGCCGTAAGAACAAGTGCTTTCATGTTATCAATCTGAACGGATTATACATTGCTAATTGCAGATTACAAATTACAAAAGTATTCTGATCTGCAGCAGTGTAGCCCTAAAAAATATTAAGTCTGATTTTTAGAAAGGAGTATCATCTCCGCTGGCAGGCGGTTCGTTGCGTTGTGTGTTGATGCGGCTTTGGATGTTACTTAAGGCTGTAAATCCATCGGGCGAATCGTAGTCGGCAAACTTGGTGTACTTGCCTATAAATTTCAATCTCACATTATCCAGCGAACCGTTCCGGTGTTTGGCGATGATCACCTCGGCAACACCTTGCGATGACATGCCATCTTCATATTCTGTTATCTTATAATACTCCGGACGGTACAAAAACATGACAATGTCGGCATCTTGTTCGATAGAACCCGATTCGCGCAAGTCAGAAAGTTGCGGGCGTTTGTCGCCCCCACGTGTTTCTACTCCGCGGCTTAACTGCGAGAGTGCGATAACGGGTACGTTTAGTTCTTTGGCTATACCTTTCAGGGTACGCGAAATAGATGCTATCTCCTGCTCACGGTTTCCGCCACCCTCTCCTTTCATCAGTTGCAGATAATCAATAACGATCAGTTGCACATTGTTCTCGGCTTTAAGTCTGCGGCATTTGGCACGCAACTCTAAGATGGAGAGTGCCGGTGTATCGTCTATGAAAATCGGGGCTGAAGACAACCGGCCGGTTTTATGTACTAATTGCTGCCATTCAAAGTCTGCCAGATTACCTTTTTTAATTTTTTCAGATTCTAATTCTGCTTCTGCCGAAATCAAGCGATTCACTAATTGCAGTGAGGCCATCTCCAAAGAAAAGATCGCTACCGGGTGGTTAAAGTCAACGGCAGCATTGCGCAAGGCTGAAACGATAAAAGCAGTTTTACCCATACCGGGCCGGGCTGCAATAATGACCAGATCTGATTTTTGCCACCCCGAAGTAATCCGGTCTAACTTTGTGAAGCCACTGGGTATTCCGGTAAGCCCGTCTTTATGGTTTTTCTTTTCCTGCAGTTCTAGAATAGCCCGGTGCATCAGCGACTTCATGTTGTCGTAGTTCTTGCGCAGGTTAGAATCGGATATCTTAAAAATTGACGATTCGGTTTTATCCAGCAGGTCAAAAACATCCGTAGTATCTTCATACGCATCATGATGAACCTGCGAGGCAATCTGGATCAACTCTCGTTTGATGGCCAACTCAATAATAATGCGGGCATGGTATTCTATATTGGCAGCAGAACTAACCTTAGAAGTCAACTCAGCCACATAATAAGCTCCTCCCACAATTTCCAATTTTCCGTTTTTGCGCAACTGCGCTACAACGGTACGCATATCTACCGGCTCGGAAGACTTAAACAAGTCTGTGATAGCCGCAAAGATTTCTTTGTGCTGGTCGGAATAGAAATGCTCAGGCCTTAAAAATTCGATGACAGCGGTAAGCGCATTCTTTTCGAGCATCAGTGCGCCTAAAATCGCTTCCTCCAGATCAGGCGCCTGAGGCGGCAACTTACCCAGGCTCTCAGAGATATCTCTGGCAAGCGCACGGGTTTTGCCCGCCCCGCTCATCACGGAACTTAACCTCGCAGGCGTTGATCGGTGCTCCATACGTTGTGGTTGTTGTATTGAGTTTCTATTTATTCACGACAAACCTAATGCGGTATTTATTGACACGCTATAACAAAGTGATAACATTTTTTTGTGGATAAAATTTTTGAAATAGATTAAAAATTCAATTTTAAACCTTCCGTATTTTGATTTACTTTGCTGGTAATGCAAACTTCTCCTTCAGGTATCTATCAGCAAAATATTGATAAACAGCGCATCCTTGTACTGGGGAAAAACCGCTCGCGCATTGTGCAACTCACCTTGTTTGTTCTAAAATTCAATCATAAGAAATACAGTTGCTATACACCAAAAACTGTACAGCAAGAGGACGCCCCCTTCATCATTATCGAACCGGAAGAAACCAATGATCTTTTAGAGGGATACCAGCATCATGTATTGGTACTCAGTGGTTTATCGGTTAATGAAAAAACGATCTGTTCAAAACTGGCCGATCTAACCCCCAAGAGCGGGGCCATCATTTATGATGAGAAAGATCCCGTATCGTCAGAAATAGCCAAAATACAGCGAACGGATGTTTCAACTCATCCATACACTGTTTTAAAACATGAACTGAAGCAAGGTAAGGCAGTGCTAATCTCCAGTTCCAACGAAAAAATCGAGACGGGGTTTGCCACAACCGAGGATTTAAAGAACATGAGTGCCGTGAAAGAACTCGTAAAAAAAATTGGCATTTCATCAGGCCAGTTTTACAGGGCTATGACTGCCTTTCAATAAATTTTCTTTTTTACAAATGAAATTAAGTTTAAAAATACCGTTGTGTTTTTTTGATCTGGAAACTACGGGAATCAATATTTCGCGCGATCGTATTATTGAAATCGCAGTAATTAAAGTCATGCCCAACGGTGAGATGATCCGTAAATCTAATCGTGTCAACCCCGGCATACCGATTCCACCAGAATCTACGGCCATTCATGGCATAACTGACGATGACGTAAAAAACAAACCCACCTTCAAGGAAGTGGCCAAAGACTATGCCCGGTTTATGGAGGGCTGCGACCTGGCGGGCTTCAACATCTTAAAATTTGATGTGCCCATGTTGGTAGAAGAGTTTTTGCGTGCCGATGTAGAATTTGATTATCAACGAAAAAAAATAATTGACTCGCAACGGATTTTTCATCTGATGGAGAAGCGCAACCTGGCCTCGGCTTACAGGTTTTATTGCCGGAAAGAAATGACCAATGCGCACTCGGCCGAAGCCGACACACAAGCTTGCTTAGAAGTGCTGCAGGCGCAAATTGAAAAATACGATGGCAGCGATGTAACCGATACGCAGGAGCGGAAAATCGGCATGATCAAAAACGACATGGAGTCGCTCTCTAAATTAGTCAGCGATGACTTGGTTGATTTATCCGGGAGAATGGTAAGGAACCCCAAAGGCGAGGTTATCTTCAACTTTGGCAAGCATAAAAATAAACTGGTAACACAGGTATTTAAAGAAGAACCATCGTACTACGACTGGATGATGAACGGAGATTTTCCGTTGGATACCAAAAGAAAACTAACCGAATTAAAACTCAAAAGCCTGCAAAAATAAAACCCACCGGGTTTGGCAGGATGTTTCTGAACCCTTATTAAGACAAGTTTTGGGCTGCCTTCTTTTGCAATCTTCCACTGTTAACCTGCTGTTAGGGCGAGGCTCCGGATAAATCCGGAGTGAGGCCTGATTTTAAAAGAAAACTTCACCCGGTATTGTTTATTTGTTAGGTTCAGCAAACGTGTCCCAAACCCGAGTGGGAATTATGTTGCAAAGATACATAAATGGATTTGAGTTTGTTTCTCGAAATCTTTCACAAATTGCACACTGAATATTTTTTCTTCATGAAACCTTCCGCTCACTTTGGCCCTGGCCCATCGCAAATTTATTTTACAGTAGAAGACCACCTGCGCAAAGCTTTTCGCGAGGGCATCCCCTCGCTCGGCCACCGCACCCAAGCGTTTGAATCCATTTTTAAAAATACTACCGAAAACCTGCGCACCTTGCTGGGTGCTCCGGCAGACTTCCATGTATTTTTTGCGGCTTCGGCAACAGAAATATGGGAGCGATCCATACAAAACCTGGTAATCGAAAAATCTTTTCATTTGGTGAACGGCTCCTTCTCCAATCGGTATTTTGAAATCGCAACCCTGCTGGGCAAGTCGGCAGAAAAAATAACGGCTCCGTTAGGCGAGGCATTCTCTTCGGATGTAAAAGTTCATCCAGATACCGAACTGATCGGATTAACACACAACGAAACCAGCACGGGCGTATCGCTCTCAATGGATTTTGTTAATCAGTTTCGAACTACTCATCCTCATTCGTTAATTGTGGTGGATGCCGTGTCCTCGCTTCCCTATCCTCAATTCGATTATACAAAAATTGATTCTGTCTTTTTTTCAGTGCAAAAAGGATTTGGGCTGCCTGCAGGTTTAGGCGTTTGGCTGGTCAATGAACGCTGTATGGCGAAAGCAGAATCTCTTTTGGCACAAGGTCACCGCATCGGCACCTATCATTCGCTTCCGTTTTATTTACAAAATGCTAAAAAGAATCAAACACCTGAAACACCAAATGTATTGGGGATATACCTGCTCGGAAAAGTGGTAGAAGATTTTTTAAGGCGGGGCATCCAAACAATCCGGAAGGAAACCGAGTATAAGTCGGCCATACTTTATCAGATATTAGATAACCACCCATTCTTGTCTGGCTTTGTAAAAGATAAAAAGACACGCTCGCAGACGGTAATTGTTGCCAACACCGGGGAAAAAACAGATTGGCTGAACAATGAATTAACGAAGATGGGCATTCAGCCGGGCGATGGCTATGGAGCCAACAAAAAGACACAGTTGCGCTTTGCCAACTTCCCGGCACATTCTAAAGAACAGTACGAGTGGCTGGTAGATTCGCTTGAAAAACTGAAAAATTAAACCTACAGTGAGTAAGTTTGTCTAACAAGCCTACTCACCCACAAACCTTTACTTGGAAGACAAAGAACTGCTTCAAAAAATAAGGAATCCGGAAACAAAAAATTACGGGTTCAACCTGTTGGTACGCACCTACCAGCAGCGGGTGTATTGGCTTGTCCGTAAAATGGTAATTGACCACGATGATGCCGATGACCTTACGCAGGAAGTCTTTATTAAAGTGCACAAGGCCATTGACAATTTCCGAGAAGACTCTCAACTGTTTACTTGGATTTACCGCATAGCCACTAATGAGTGCCTTTCTCACCTGTCTAAAAAAAGGAGGCGTTTCTTTTTGCCCATCGAAGATGTGGGGCAGCAACTTACCTCAAAACTCGATAGCTCAGCACACATTTCGGGTGATGATATTCAATTAAAATTGCAAAAAGCCTTACTTACACTGCCTGATAAACAGCGGCTTGTATTTAACATGAAGTACTTTGAGGAGATGCAATACGAAGAAATAGCCGAAGTGACCAAAACCAGCGTGGGGGCGCTTAAAGCCAGTTTCCACCATGCCGTGAAAAAAATAGAAAATTTCTTATCGAATGATTAAACTTTTAGCTGCGAATTAAATCCAAATAAAAGAATGGAGAAGTTGGGCAAAATATCGAAAACAAACATTTTTAAAGTACCCGATGGGTATTTCGACAGGCTGCCCCTGCTCATTCAAAAAAGATTAGAGTCTCCCGTTTCGGAAGGCCTGCTATCCAAAGAAAATCTGGCTCAAAATATCTTCAAAACCCCAGACGGATATTTTGACCAACTAACACAAAAGATACATAACAAAGTAACTGCCGAATCGCAGGAAGAATTTACCATTCCAGATGCCCTCAGTCAGATACCTAAAGCCGGAGTATTTCAAGTGCCCGACCGCTACTTCGACCACCTGGCACTGCAAGTGCAAAACCGGCTGGAAAAGCAAAGAAAGAAAGAACATGTTATTACATGGGGCTGGAAGCCTGTACTTAAGTATGCACTTCCTGTATTAGTCATCAGTATGGCCGGTTATTTTTATTTCTCTCCGGATGAAAAAAACTGGCACGCACAACTTTCTGAAATTGATACCGAACATCTCGTTGCCTATTTGAACGAAAGCGAAGCCACCGAAAACGAACTGATTGAAGCGATACATTTTAATGAGCACGATTTGGATTTATTAAATTTACAGGTCAACTCAGGGCTGTTTCAAAATGACGTCAGTGAGAAGGATATACAAAGTGAGTTGGAAAACGAGTTGTAATAAAATGAAAAAGATTATCAGTTTAATATTCGCCATTACGGTTATCAGTTTCTGCCGGGCTCAGGAAGCAGACGATCAACAAGCCGTTACAAACGCAGCTGCCCGCGAAAAAATTAAAGCAGCCAGAATAGGTTTTATCACCCAACAGTTGGGACTAACGCCTGAGCAAGCAGAAAAATTTTGGCCTTTATACAATGAAATGATGCAAAAGCGGGTTGAAATGAGAAATGAATATAAAGCAGCCGAGAAAAACGTTAACCCTAACAATCCCGACCCGAAGCAACAGCAAGCCTTGGTAGATTTGGGGCTAAAGCTAAAACAAGACCAGATCAACCTCGAAAAAGAATATTCCGATAAACTGAAAAATGTAATAACTGCCCAGCAACTGTTAAATTTGCATCGAGCAGAAAAAGACTTTCGTGCCACCATCATACAATTGTTGAACAACCGAAGGTTGCAGCAGCAGCGAACTGAAAATTTTCGCGAGCGAAATATGAGGTTAAGACAACGAAAGAACAACTAAACCTCTGCTTCATGCAGCGTTGAAGAGCCTTACCATCATATCAATAGTAGGTGTAAGTGTCATAGCAGCCCATGCACAACAAGCAGCTACTTCACCTCAAACAAAAAAAGAAAAAGCAGCCTTTACAGACCCAGACTCGCTCTCCATTTTTGAGCTCATTGACAGCCTGATCAATACGCCCATTACAGGCGAAACCGGCTCCAGTATAGTAGCCCGGCTGGGTTATAACAGCAACATCATGTCTGTCAATTCGGGCTTTGCTGTAAACCAATTTGGTTTATCTCCGGGCGTTACCTACTATCATAAAAGTGGTTTGTATGTAGATGCCGCAACTTATTGGAGCGCTGAGTATAGCCCCAGTATATTTCTGTCTATCCCTTCTTTGGGCTACATGAAGTCCATCAAAAAATGGACATTCAATCTCGAATACAGCCGCTATCTTTATTCCTATAGCAGCAAAGGCTATGGTTCGCCCTACACAAACTCCGTCAGCTCCTCTAATTTTTTTGATGTCAAACCTTTTTTATTCCGTCTTGACTACGGCTTTTATTTTGGTGATAAGAATGGGCATCGTATTATTCCGGCTATTTCTTTAAACCTGAAGAAAAAAAATTGGTTGGGTTTAAGCCAAATGTATTTTTATCCTACATTCAGCGCTATGTTTGGCAACGACTACTGGCAGGATTACCGCCTTTTTTCAAACCCCACCGTAAGATTTAAGGAAGGCAAACCTCTTTTCTATCTGAAAAATTTTAGTGAGTTCGGTATATTAGATTATTATGTATCTGTTCCGCTGACTATCTCATTAAAAGACTGGTCATTTCAAGCCAATTATACCTACAATTTTGTTCAAAGTTTGCCGGGAGAAACTCTCTACTCAACAAATTATGGGTTTCTTAGTTTCAGCATCATTAAGTATTTCAACTTTAAAACAAGTAATTCACTTATTGATTTTTATAAATTGCCAAAATAAATACCTGACTAAACATGATAGCAAAAAAGCACATTTTGTATGCGGTGATCCTATTATTTGTACCCGTATTCTTAAAAGCACAACCAGGCCCAGGCTATTGGCAACAACGTGTAGAATACACGATGAACATCAAAATGAATACCGATACGCACCAACTCAGTGGCACACAACATCTGGTGTACTACAACAATTCTCCCGATACTCTCAAAAAGGTATATTATCATCTTTACTTTAATGCCTTTCAGCCGGGTAGTATGATGGACGTGCGCTCGCGCACCATCAGCGACCCCGATAGGCGCGTGGGCGACCGCATCTCCAAACTAAAGGATAATGAAATCGGGTTTCAACACATTGCCTGGATAAAACAAGACAATGTTCCCGTTACGTTTAAAATTGAAGGGACTGTGATGGAAGTAAAATTGAACAAGCCGCTGCTCCCCAAAGCAAAGGCGGTATTCGATCTGCAATTTAATGCACAAGTACCTATTCAGATCAGGCGCTCCGGGCGCGATAACAGCGAAGGCATCGCCTACTCTATGACACAGTGGTATCCTAAAATTGCCGAGTACGATTTTCAAGGATGGCACGCCTACCAATATGTAGCACGCGAGTTTCATGGTGTATGGGGCGATTTTAACGTCAGCATTACCATCAAGCCATCGTTTACTATTGCCGCTACGGGCATTCTCCAAAACCCTGATAAGATTGGGCACGGTTACGGTCAGGGCAAAACAGTTGCTGACGCTACCTCTTCTGAATTGACTTGGAATTTCATCGCCAAAGATGTGATAGATTTTGCCTGGGCTGCAGACCCCGACTACACCCACACGCAAGTACAAGTACCTAACGGCCCTGTCATCCATCTGTTTTATCAAAAAAGTGAGAAAACAGAGGCAACATGGAAAAAAATGGAAGATACATCTGTTAAAGTCTTTCAATATCTGAATGAACATTTTGGCCGTTATCCGTTCAACAGCTACTCCATCATACAAGGTGGTGATGGTGGCATGGAGTACCCTATGTGTACTCTCATTTTAGGAGAAGGCAAAGCAGATGGTGTAATCGGAACGATGGCACACGAAGTAGCCCACAGTTGGTATCAAATGGCTTTGGCCTCCAACGAATCTTTACATCCTTGGATGGACGAGGGATATACTTCTTTTGCAAGCGCAGAGGCGATGGCCTCAATCATGGGAATGCCCAATCCACACACTGGAGCTTATCAAAGTTATTTTTATCTGGCAAAGAGCAACCTGCAAGAACCGGCCAATCAGCATTCAGATCATTTCAATACCAACCGGGCATATACCACGGTGGCTTACTCTATGGGAGAAGTATTTTTGGAGCAGATGAAATACCTGATAGGTGAAGAAAATTTTTACCGTGGCATGAAAGCATATTACAATACCTGGAAAATGAAGCACCCGTCCCCCAATGATTTTATCAGAGTGATGGAGAAAGTGAGCGACATGCAATTGGGCTGGTATCTTCGCTACTGGATCGGCACCACTAAAAAAATAGATTACGGGTTTGGCGTAGTTACCGACAAAGATGGCTCAACGTATGTAGAGGTTAAACGAGTGGGTGAATTCCCGATGCCAATAGATCTGATGGTTACTTATAAAGACGGATCTCAACAACTTTACTATTTGCCTATGAATGAATTGATGGGCGTAAAGCCTGCTACTTTAGGCGCTAACCGCATAGTTAGCGATACGTGGCCTTGGGTAAATCCCTCGTATGTTGTAAAAATAAACCGGAAACTGAGTGACATTGAAAGCCTGGAAATTGATCCTTCGCAACGCATGGCCGACATTAACCGAACAAACAATAAAATTGTATTAAGCGAAATCGTACCTTTCCAGAATACAACTAAATGACCAAAATGTATATTTTGCATACAAAATGGAGCATCTTACATTAATTAAATAACCCCACTATTATGATAGATAAAAAGGCAGACATGCAAAAGACTATTTATGATAATGCCAAGAGTCACTTTCTGGGTAATTTTCCTGATTCTTTACCTATTGAGCAGGCATACGTTCACATTGGAATGTACCTCGGCTGGATTATTGAAACAGAGCTGTATTCTGAGTTTTTTGAGGATGAAGCTGCCGGCCAGATTTTTCGTTTTAAAAGAAAAGAAATTTCGTGCACCATTTTAAGTGAAATATGGGATGGCTACTTGGGCTTTGAGCTTTTCAACCGCGAAGGAAATATGTTTACTTACTACTACTATGGAGGCGGCTTGTATCGCGCAGACTATGACGAAGTGCTAGTTAAATCTTTGCCATCTATCTATCATGTTACCGACAGTTGGGAGAACTACGAAAAGATGAAGCAACGGATTAACCTTCGCTATCAAGATTGGAAAAAACTAACAGGGAATTAATTACCCAACCTTTTTCCGTTTTTATCCAATACAATAATTTTTGCGGCTCCATCGGGCGCAACTTGCTTAATTGATAATTCAGCCTTATCGTTATTATACAACAATTCGGCAGGCAATAAATCCATATCCAGATTATTGCTCCAAACCAATCCGTCTGTCAGGTTTAGTTTGGCCAGGGTCGCCTTAAACATCTCTTTATTTTTGACAGTAGAATAGATTAACAAGAAATAAGTATCAGCCGAAGCGCTGGCTACCCACAAACTTTTAAATAATGAGAAGTTTCTCTTTTTAAATACAGATTGATCTACCGGAAAATTTACTTTAAAGCCGGCAATACGCGATGGCGTAATTTTGTAAAAATATCCGGTAGCCAAAGAATCCTGATAGGCCAGCCCAAAAGTTAATCTCTCTTCTTCAATTGCCAGTGGTTTAAACCTAAGATCGCGGTTGCTTTCATTATACAGGGGTATCGAATCGGTATTAGCAATAAGCCATTTCAACGCTTGGCTATTGGCCTCCCATTGTTTCTGCTTTTTCAACATTTCCCTTGCGGCATATTCTTGCATAGAGCTGATACTTTCTTGAAGAACGGAGACCTTACCAAAAACCTTGCTGATATAAAATTTATGATTGATGTTTTCTTCTTCGAAGTTGCGTTTCGCTAATCGGTTAGAAATACTATCTATTGCTTTCAGCCCTTTGAGTTGCCGGGCGATAGCACTCAGTCGGATTTTTACGTTGGCTGAGTCTTTCAGCGGTTTATCTAATATCTGATCGGACTGATATTCAAGCTCTGCTATTTTCATAGCCGAAACAGCTAATGGCAGTGGATCAGCATCGTATTTTTTCAACCGTTCTTCCAACAATATATTAACCAATTTGGTCAAATCATTTTTTACAGAAACAGAATCTTTTTTAAGACGTTCGTGCAGTTTGTTTAACTCGATATCGTAAGTAACCAAACTAGATCGTAAAGGAATAATTTCTTTTTCTATAACAGCCATAGCTTCACCAGCCCATCTTTTATAATCCCATACGGTCAAGTCATCTTTTATAAAATCAGCCTGCGAAGTTCCGTCATGAAGGAAATCTTTAATTTCGTGAGCGCTCCAAACCTGATCATGCCCCGTTTTTCCTAATTGCTTAGATACTTTTTTATATTGATCAAAAGCAGTAACGGCAGAATCGTACGTAACCTCTAATTTTTTAAGTTTAGTAATCGTTTCCTCGTCAGAACGGAGGAACATCATTTTATCTGAAGGATACGTAGCTTGCAAAGATTTATACATACCATGGGCATGGTTATATGCTTTTTCAGATTCTACAAAGAAATTTTTTAAATGATTGACTTTAACCCTTTTCTCTTTGCATGCCTTTACCTGGTCATCTATAAACAACTGAACATCCGACAGCTTAATTACAAATTTTCCGGTACGTGGGTCTCGTCTTAAATAGGCTTCATAGTACTCGTCATTTCTTTTTAACTCTTTTTCTGTGATCGTTTTGTAGGCTTTATCATAAAAAATAACAGCAGAATCCAGGTTGGCTGTCAGTATCTCGGTATGAAGCAAGGGATCCATCCTTGTCGCCTTATCCTGAAAAATGATAGCCATGTAAAGAAAAGCGTTGGGGTTATCGGTATTGTCTTTCAGGTATCTTTTTAAAAAGGGCTCGGCTTTTTCGTATTGCTTGGCGTTCAATAAAAAAATCAAATCTTTGTACTTCACCTTTTGGGCTAACACCAAGATGGGTGAAGCAAAAACAATTAATGAGAATGTAAGTTTCTTAATAAAATTCATTGTGGAAAGTTATCAAAATAAAGACATTTGAGGAAAAATGTTTGACCTATGCACAAGGTAAAAGGTATTTTGAAATCATACGGATGGCTTCTGGTCATTCCTATTTTATATTTTTCAGGTGCTTTCTCGCAATTAGCAACGATCACACAAACAGCTGTTTTGCAGGCTGGTTTTGTAAACGCATCTCCAACTGTCAATACTGATCAAGCAATCTTTGATTACAATTTTACAATCAAAGACCTTGCCGGAAATAAAATAGATTTTTCAAAATATAAGGGTAAAACTGTGTTTCTCAATATGTGGGCAACGTGGTGCCCGCCTTGCCGGTCGGAAATGCCCTCCATTCAAAAATTATATGAAGCTGTGGACAAGGAGAAGGTAGTGTTTGTTATGCTCTCGCTTGATAAAGATGAGCAAATTGAAAAAGTAAAAAGATATGTAGCACAAAAAGATTTCACTTTTCCGGTTTTCATGCCTTCGGGTTATTTAAGCGACCAACTGAATGTGCCTTCTATTCCCACTACTTTCGTCATCTCTCCGGATGGGCACATCGCATACAAAGAAATAGGCATGCGCAACTATAATACAGATAAATTCAAAAAATTTCTTACAGACATAGCCCAATGAACTAACCGATCCGTTTGATAGCCATCTCGCTCAGTATCAGCAAGCCTTCGCGCAGATATTCATCTTTCATCTTTTGCAAGTCATCTACCGGCAAACCATCAGCCGAGGTGGTCAGTTTGGTATCCAATTTATCTTCTATTTTCTTTTTATCAGTTTCAGCTAACTGTTTTTTTCTGACCGCTTCATTGAGTGAAATATTTTTTTGATGTAAACTTTCTCGTAGTTCTTCTACTTCAGATGTGTATTTTTTTAAACTCGCATCGTGCTTGAGCCGATCCTGATAGGATTTATTCAGGCTGGCGATGAGTTGATCATTTACGTCTGTGCATTTTTGGTATGTAGCGGCACTGATAACATCCCACGGCAAGGCACTCAGGTTAGAACTTTCGCCAAATTGCTCGGGGTCAAACGCGGTGGGCAGTTTAATGTCCGGCTCCACACCTTTATGCTGTGTGCTGCTGCCGCTTACGCGATAAAATTTCTGGAAGGTATATTTTAATTCCCCCACCGGTACTTTTTCATTCAGTATCTGTGTTAAATCCTGCACACGTTGTACTGTACCTTTGCCATAGGTTGACTCGCCCACAATCACACCGCGGTGGTAGTCCTGAATGGCTCCGGCAAAAATTTCAGATGCAGAGGCACTAAAGCGATTAGTCATCACGACTAAAGGGCCAGCGTAGGTAATGTCTTTATCATCATCTTCGCCTACCTGAATTTGGTTATTGGAAGATTTGACCTGCACAACCGGGCCTTCACCGATAAACAGGCCTGTCAGATCAATGGCTTCTGCCAGCGAGCCGCCTCCATTATTTCGCAAATCGAGCACCAGCCCATCTATATTTTCAGTTTTTAATTCATTGATTAATTTTTTTACGTCTCTTGTTGTGCTGCGGTAGTCAGGGTTGCCCTTCTGGTACTCGTCAAAGTCCATGTAAAAACTGGGCAAAGTAACCACACCTAATTTAAGTTCCTTCCCATCAGTGCGATACCGGATCAGGCTTTTTTTAGCAGCTTGGTCTTCTAGTTTGATCTTATCTCTCACTAATGTAATTTCCACGGCTGCCCCGCCTTTGCCGGTTTTAGACGGAATAATATTCAACCGCACAAAAGTTCCTTTGGGGCCTTTGATTAGCTTGACCACATCGTCCAATCGCCATCCGATAACATCCACCATCTCGCCATCTTTACCTTGCGCTACACCTATAATAAAATCGTTGGCATGTAGTTTTCCAGATTTGTCGGCATCGCCACCCGGCAAAATTCTGGCAACTTTGGTATAATCATTTTCTGTTGTCAACTGAGCTCCTATCCCTTCCAGCGATAAACTCATGCTTTGCTTAAAAAGATCGGCTGCCTTGGGCGATAAATAGTTGGTGTGTGGGTCGTAGGATTCAGTTATTGCATTCATGTAAAGACTGAATACATCATCTGAATTGAATTTTACAAATGAATTTTGAAAGCGTTCGTATCTTTTTTTAAGTATGTCTTTGATTTCATCAGGTGTTTTTCCGGTCAGTTTGAGGCTTAGTGCTTGGCTTTTAATTGTCTTTCGCCAAATATCATTCAGTTCATCAACCGAGGCTGCCCAAGGTTTATCTTCCCGATCTGCTTCATATACTTCATCACGAGTATAATCGAATACTTTGCCTACCAGTTGGGTAAGCACATAGTTCATTCTTTCGTTATACCTTTTAATAAAAACAGAGTAGATATCGTAAGCTGGTGATACATCTTCTTTTCGGGTTAGGTCATCAATCTGATTTTTGTACTTATCAAACGACCTAATATCGGAGGCTAAAAAATAACTGCGGTTATTATCCAACTCCCGAATGTATGCTTTCAAGATGGCGCCAGACAGGGAGTCATTCAAAACCAGTTTCCGGTAATGATAGTGATCCAGTAAATAAGAGATGACTTTAGCTTCGTGCCCAAAAACCTGTTTGGGTTTTAGCACTAACGTGTCGGCCGGAAATGCCCCCAAAAACCATGGAGCCGCGATAAGGATTATAAAAATCAGAACTCCCCTCTTCATATTACAAACTAAAATATTGATTGCTTTTTTGCTGCCTACTCCAACTTAGTGAAATCAAATTCTTTTAAAAATTTCTCTAACTCTTCGATAGATTTAAACTCAAACGATCTTTTGGCTCCTAAGGTTGAGACCAGATCAATTTTTATCATTTCAACATTGCGGGTATTGCGTTGAAGTTTGGGTTTTTGGTGTTTGTAGTCATTTTCTTCTTTATTAGAAATTTTAAACTGGGTAGCCCGCACATTTTTGCAGTAGGAACACTGGTAGTGTTTTAATAGTTCTCTGGGCGACCCGTCTTCGTTTTTTTCGATGATCTCTTCTTTCCACACCTTCATGGTATAAAAACCACAGTTATTGCATTGTAACGCCACCAGATGGCCATCGTATTTTTCTATTTTTACATCGCTGGTTGTTTCATCCACCCACACGTCATAGTCAATGGAGAAAATGTTTTCTTCTGCTTGCATCCCTTCGTTGAGGTGCACGTCTTCCTCATCTTCACTGAGCAGCCTCATCTTTTTTCCGTTCTTAGGGTTGATTCGGGGTGTATAGCGAAGCTTGCGTAATTTATAATTTAAGCGGGTGGGGTAGTAAAACTCCAGTATCAAAGAAGCTACATACGAGATAAGAGTTGCGGCTGCGATCGAAAAAAATGCCCGCACATAAAACCACAATCCGATCTCATTGAATTTACCCATCCCATAGAGATTCACGGCAAAAGCTACCGACAAGCCAAAGAAAAGGAATACTCTTTTAAACCAACGTATCTCATTGTGGTTGATATAGTCGTAAGCCTGCTTGGGTTCTTTGATCATAGAAACCCGTAGCTTGTAAAATAGGTATAACAAAATACCAATCGCAGCTGCTGAAATCGTACCGATAATCATGTAATCGTTCCAAGCTGTCAGAAACTGAATGGGTGCTGTGTTTGGCTCCATATAAATTACTTTTTTGCCTAAAGATAATTATAAAAACTAAAGGCATTATGAACCCGGATAACGATTCAGGGCATGCCAACGAACTACAAAAACCACGAAATCAGCATAATTTCAGGTTTTTATAAATTATTGTGAAATTTTACACAAAATTATTGCTTAATATTAAAATTAAGCATTATCATTGTGTATTAATACACAATGATATGAGCACATTTGAAAAAAAGAAAATTGAAAATGACCTGATTAAATTCACAAGCAGGAATTTTGAAACTCCAAGTAAATGTAGAAACATTGACCAGATCAGATTCTATGTCAGCGAGTTATGCCTGAAGATAGAAGAGTATGAGAAGAGGTTTAATTACGTGCCAATACAAGCCTATACCTTATTAGCACAGTATAACCACATACAAAACCGGATGATCTCAGTCAGGTTTGCGGAGAGATATTCATGAAATATATCCCCTCCCCCATCCCAATAAAGTACGATTTGATGTACTGTGCTACGGCCAATAAATCGGGTCGAATGCAATACCACCGTGTAAAACCGGGAATCAGTAAATTAAGAATCAGTCGTAGTGACTTTATAAAAGCCTACAACGACAGTACCATTATTGCCTTAAACCCGCTGCAACTGCGTGGGCAGGAAAACATATTTCAGTTTGAATTTTATATATGACCGGAGATTATTTGTTTGAGGTTTGCGGGAGAATAATTGACAGACTTTATCGTCTTGTTATCCGATTTTCTATAAACCAGCCAGCGGCCGCCAATTTCACGGTAATAGCACTCCGTGCCTTTCTTAGCCTGGTAGAAGGCCACCGTATCAATCGCCTCCTGTTCTGACATACAGGCTTTACTCATATTCGATCGTTGCACTTCTTCAAATAAAAGGCTGAATTTCTCAGCCAAGCCAAACTCTAAAATAGCTCCGGACAGTACATACTGAATGTCGCACAAGGCATCAGCTACTTCAACAATATTTTTGTCGGCAACGGCTTCTTCCAGTTCCTTCAGTTCTTCAGCAATTAAAGAAATACGCAGCCGACAACGGTCTTCACCCGGAATTTGAGGGGCAGGCAATATGGGGTGCTTAAAGGTTTGGTGGAAGTCAGCTACGAGGTTTAACGTATCGGGTTGTTTCATTTTTTAAGTAGTTGATTGAAATGTTTGATGTTAATATAAATAGCTAAATATCTGTATATCAAATTTTTAAATACTTCTATCAAAATAATTATTTACCTGCCTTCAAATGAAAATGAATAGCCAAAGTTAAGACCGAATCTAACTACTTGCGAAAAGGGATCGGTACTTACTGAGCTGAACATTGATTTAAACTGCTGATCAACTGACACGTTTCTGTACCCCACGCCATAGCCGACAAAAGTATCAATTGTAAATCCGTTTCTATCGAGTTTTTCCATCAGGCGCATACCGACCATGAGGGCATACTCCACACGCTGTTCGGGCGCACTCACAGTTACAAGAGGCTGTAGGGGCGGCTCTATATTGTAGTTATGGATTAAGTTAGTAAACCTGATTTCGTGCGCCACATACCACATACCTAACTTAACAGGGTTGTAAAATTTTTGCTTGAGCGAAATGGCATATCCTCTGTTAAAGATTTTGCCTACCGGCACTTGCGAATCGCTGGTGAAAAACGGATCTCTAAGACCTTCGAACCCGAACTCATGCCCCAGTCTGGCTTCATTATAAAATTCGATACCAATTGGGAATGAACCTAAAAAGGCAAAAGCAGGATTCCCCTGTAAAATAACACTGTGATATTCAGGGTAGCGTGGCGAGAAATAATCGAACCGTCTCTTTCTGATTTCCTTTTTTATTACCACGGGTGTTTTCGAACGCTCGATCAACGCATTGATGGAACCGGAGAGTGTTTTGTCTTCGTAAAATGGTTTATAGTAACCGGATAGTTTTCCGTCCTGCTCATAAAGCTCCCATGTACCCACTCGCAGATCGTCCTCAATGCGTCCTTTTGTTTGAAGGTTACCCGTAGGGTAATAACCAAAATAAGTGCCCTTGCCCACATCAAAGTCGCACTCTCCTTCTTGCTTTCCGTCTTCATAAAAGTATTGCCATTTGCCTTGGTTTTTGCCATTGCTTATTTGCCCTTTTACTTTCAGCTTGCCATCCGGGTAATACTCTCGGTAGTCGCCCGCCCCGTTTGTATAAGTGATCTCACTTTTTAGCGCTCCATTGTTATAGCTCGAAACCCAATACCCGTTTCGCTTGCCACTGACAAAACTCCCCTTCGAACTGATCTTGCCATCTTCGTAGTAGTATATCCATTGGCCAGCAGGTTCGTCATTTTCAAATTTTCCTTCAGAAGATATTTTGCCGGATGGGAATAGAAACTTCCAATCGCCATTTTTTTTTCCTGCTTCGTAGTCTCCCTCTCCTTCTAAAGCTCCGTTCTCAGTATAGGTTTTCCAATGCCCAGCATTCCGGGCGCCTACTTTGGGACCCTCCGATAATATTTTTCCGGAATGGTAGTATTCGGTATAACGGCCGTGGTCGTTGCTATATTCAATATCTCCTCGTTTTGTGCCATCTTCAAAATAGGTAGTCCACAAGCCCGTGCGTTTGTCATTTTTATATTCTCCCAATTCTTTCAGTTCTCCACTCTCATAATATATTTTCCATACTCCTTCCTTCTTCCTGTCGTCAATGGTGCCTTCCATGCTCTTCTGCCCGTTCTCATAAAAATATTCCCACAAGCCATAATTAGAATTTTGTCTTAAAATGCCACGCATGCGCAAGTTTCCTGTTTCATAATAAAACTCCCATACTCCGGTGGTTTCGTTGTTAGAAAATTGCCCTTTGGATTCAATGTTCCCGTTTAGGTAGTAAGAGATATACCGCCCCTGAAGTATGTTAGTGGAAGTATCTTTTACCTGATAAATTTCTTTGATGTTCTTGTTTTCTTTATCATGGTAGGTCTTTCGGGTAAAGAGTTGTGCGGCCGCGCTAAGCTGAAGCAGAATAAAAATTAAAAAAAACAAAAGTCTTTTCATCGGTATAGGAGAAATCAAATTTACTGAGAATCCTTATAAACGAATTGAAAAGATATGTTTTCAGTCGAACAGGGTAAGGTTTCCAAACTGGTCGGCAGGTTGGGTTGGTAAGATCAGCGAAGGCCTGTCGAAAGTGGGGTCGTTAAGCCGGGGAGAAACAGCATGCCCCACCAATTTCATCGGTTGTTTTAACTGCAACAAATTAAGTAATTCTTGTTCTGACGAGCCTATAGACAACCAACCGGCTTCTTCCTTTTTTGTAAACAGCACGGGCATCCGGTCTGTAATTTCTTCTACATGGTCTGTGGCTGTTTGGGTGATGATCATGAATGAGTGAACAGTATTCCCTTCGGTATCTTCATATTCTTCCCACAACGCAGGCATGGAAAGCAATACATTTCCTTCCGTACCAAACCGCCATGGAATGAGTGTTTTTTTGCCTGCTTTTTTCCATGTAAAAAAACCATCTAACGGAACGATGCAACGGCTCTTGTTTAAATTTTTCTTTAGAACAGGTTTTTCTGAAATGGATTCAACGCGTACGTTTATCAGTTTTTCTGCTACCGAATTGTTCTTTGCCTGTGCCGGGGGCAATCCCCAATAAAAAAAGGAAAAACCTCTATTATCGTTGGCGGTGATGACCGGAACCAGTTGTGCCGGTGAAATATTATATCGAGCATGAAATGAAACAGGTTCATCTACTTCAAACCGTGATGCTAATTGTGCGGCTGTGGCCGCGATAGAAAAGCGTTCAATCATACTTGTGTCAAAATAAAATCTAGTGCACGTTGTTCACTCCAATATACTCCATTTTTATTAAATGTTGTAAACCCTACATGGCCTCCGTGTGTGGGGTATTCCTGATGAAGCATTTTGTTTTCGTTAGTGTCAGGAAAACATTCGTGGCTTAAAAAAGGATCGTTCTTTGCGCTTACCAATAATGTAGGGATTTGAATATTCTTTAAAAAATGAATAGCGCTGCTCTGCCGATAATAATCTAAAGCATTGGCGAAGCCATGTAAAGGGGCTGTGTACAAGTTATCGAATTCGTAAAGTGTTTTGATAGAATCAATCTTCGAGACATCCAGATTTTTCATCTTGCTCGATTTTTCTTTTACCTTTTTTTTCAGGCTCCGCAGAAAACGTTGGGCATATATTCGGTTACTGCTATTTGAAATTTTTAGACAGCTGCTGTAGAGTTCGAGTGGCACAGAAAAAGCAACGGCTGCTTTTATCCGTTCGTCAATGGAGCGTTCGCCTAAATATTTTAATGTTAGATTACCGCCCAAGCTGAAGCCGATCAAATAAATTTCCGAATAGCCTTGCCGTAGTGCATGTGTTATCACCTCCTGTAGATCGTCCGTTGCCCCGCTATGGTAAAAACGAAGCGCGTGGTTCATCTCACCGCTGCAACCCCGGTAGTTCCAGGCGAGGACATCGAATCCGTTTTTAAAAAAATGCCGGGCCATGCCTTTGATGTATGCCCGGTGCGAGTTGCCTTCCAGCCCATGTGAAAGAATCAGCAGCTTTGTAAAACCTCCATTCAACCAGTCCAAGTCAAGAAAATCATTGTCTGCGGTGGTAATTCGTTCGCGCCTGTATGTAAGTGGCACACTTCGAAACAAAGCAGGGTAAATTGTTTCAAGGTGACGATTAAAGAAAAGTGCGGGGCGGGCGTACATGGCGAACGTGGAAGTTTGTCTGCAAACTTACCAGTTCATTCTTTTTTTCAAAGATTTTATATGAGCCAAATGGTGTTCGCCATGCCATGCATAAGAGGCTGTCATCTGATCTAACCGAGTGTGTTTGCCTGTGTCGGGATGAACATATTCTTTTTTCAATTGGTCGGGCAATAATTGTTTGAGCAAGCCCACCCACTTACGGTGCAGCGATTTAATCATAGCCAATGGATACTCAACACTTAATCTTGTGTCGGGTGTTTCTGCCCATTTAGTTTGGTTATAGGCTTTGATGGTAGGTGTCTCCTCCGTCAGTGCCCACTTAACGCGAACGTAAGCATTCAGGTGGCTATCGGATAGGTGATGAACCAATTGGCGTACCGTCCATCCGCCTTCGCGATAAGGTGTGTCGAGTTGTGCCTCCGACAAATTTTCTACGACTGCCTGAAGTTGATACGGGAACAAATCAATCTTTTCGATCAGTTGCTGTAATTCCTCTTGCGTGTAATTCTCTTTAGAAACAAACTTGCCGATCGGATATTTGGGGTCATCACTATATTGAATTTCTTCAATCTTTTGCGACAGTGCCTCTTGGGCTTCTGCTTCACTAAACGGCTTGTAGAGTTTTACCGGGTCGGCCTTGCGCTTGGAGATCACTCGTATATTGAAAAATTCTATTAACAGCGAAAAGGCTACGGCAAAATAGATATATCCTTTAGGCACGGCTATTTCGAGCGACTCCAAAAACAACATAAAACCGATCAGGATCAAAAAGCCAAGCGCCAGCACTTCCATAGATGGGTGCTTTTGAATAAACCGGCTGATGGATCCCGAAAAAAACATCATCACACCGATAGAAACAATGACGGCCATAATCATGATGATGACTTTGTCGCGATCTACAATGCCTACTGCCGTGAGGATAGAGTCGAACGAAAAAATAATATCCAATAATATAATCTGAACGATCGTGCCGGCCAGTGTGGGCACTGCTGATTTTTTTCCTTCTTTCGTTTCACCATCGCCTTCCATTTCGTGGTTGATCTCCATGGTGCTTTTGGCAATCAAAAACAATCCACCGAAGCCAAGGATCAGATCGCGCCCACTAAAGGTATGGTCGCCATGAAAATGAAAATATTTTATGAGGAAATCAGGAAAGATATCTTTTACGGCAAACAACGGTTCCTTAAAGCCAATGATCCAGGTGATACCCAACAGAAAACCGATGCGAACGAACATGGCCAGAAACAAACCTGTGTTGCGTGCTTTTTGTCGTTGCTCTTCGGGCAGCTTATTAGAGACAATAGAAATAAAAATGATATTGTCTATACCTAGTACGATTTCCAAAAAACAAAGGGTAAGAAGGGCGAGCCACGTATCAGGTTTTAGAAAGAGTTCCATAGGCAAAAGCTCGTATCCAGTTTAGATTATAGTCGGAAAATTAAGTAAGGTTTTGGCATAAAAAAAACAAATTCTAAAAAACAAAATGGCTTTAATTATTTCAAAAATGACAAATCCATAAATTCTGCTGTCATAGCGGGATGTAAGATTTTATGGGCGGAATGAATAGGTATAAGTTAACCTGCCTACTTGCGCAGCTATTATATCATTTCCGTCATTGCGAGGGAGTATTAAAACCTATTGTGTAATACTGAACTTTACCGACCTAAGCAATCTGCTGATGTCTATTGGCTACAATATAGGGGATCGCTTCGCGCTTTCGCACTACCCGCCCAACTCGCGATGACGACTGTATTTTCCGTCATTGCGAGGGAGCATTAAAACCTATTGTGTAATACTGAACTTTACCGACCGAAGCAATCTGCTAATGCCTCTATGCTACAATCCAGGAGATCGCTTCGCGCTTTCGCACTACCCGCCCAACTCGCGATGACGACTGTATTTTCCGTCATTGCGAGGGAGTATTAAAATCTATGGTGT
>JAFDYX010000034.1 GCA_018267215.1 Bacteroidota bacterium | reverse complement strand
TATGAGAAGAACGAAAAAGATTGGGTATTTTTAGCACACCATGAAGGATGAGCTGACTTCAAAATATGTATTCTTGTTGGTGAGGCTACCGCACAAGCTTGCACGCAACACCAACAAGGGCAGAGAAGCGTTGCTGAAAGCAAGGGAGTAGCCGTACCTAGTTAGTCATTATCTTCTAAAAAGGATTGACTCCCAAATCATTTATGTACTTGTTCAGGTAAGCATGCTGATTGTCCAACATTTTAGCGATCCGAATTTTGTCTTTCTTCATTTTAGCTAAAACTAATTTGATAGCCTCTTTATTTTTTGCCGTTCTGATCAAATTTTTGATAGTTAGTTTCAAGAGTGGCCTATCTAAGCCAGCACTGAAATACTTTGTGTTAAAATAAAGATGGTGGATTGAATAAATAGAAAGTGGCGACTCCTTTTCTATTACCCGAAAAGAATAGCGGTTAACTATTCTATAAACTGTTCCGTCTGAATTACAGTAACCCCAAACAGAATCCTTATTGATTTTTTTGGATTCACCCACCCGAAGATTACTGGACAGTTCCATGCTAAAATATTTTGGGCCAATGTTTAAATGGGTTACTACAACTCCCCCGTTGTTTGTATAATCATCCGGTTTAAAAAAGATTTTCTGGCTTGTTGCTTCCTGTGTTAACATCAGCAACACGAGAGTTATCGGAAATTTCATATCTACATCTTTATTATATACAAAAACTTTTATTTTTTCTTACCGCCTCCAAGACATATACTTCCTCTAATTGAAAGATAGCTTGGGTTAACATTAGCAGCATAAACCTTTGAACCACCAACTAAGTATTCTATGAACGTCACTTTGGATTCCGAGGATATATTCCAGTCTACAGATAAAGAGAAGTGGCCAAAGTCAAAACCAACGCGAGGGTAAAAGCCAAAAGAAGTCTTACCTAAAGCAGTTTCTAAGTTGGTATTAAACGAGCCTATGCTATTGTAGTCTGCAATGTAGAGCCCAGCCCCCAAGCCAACAAAAGACCTAACCCTGGAAGTATTACTTGAGAAATAATACTGACCGTTAAATGAATACGACAATACAGACATAGATTTGTTATAAGCACCCTCATAACGAAATCCAACGAAAAAATTATCACTCGTTCTATATGACGGTTCTATAAATATTAACCACCCGTTATTGGCATTGGAAGTGGAAGTAAATACCCCTAAGCCAGCACCTACTCTTACTGTTTTAAATTTTTGACCAGATGTTATTATGGAACTACAAACAAATAAAAGAAAAAAAATAGCTCTTATGCTCATAACTGGAAGACTAACAATGGCGCGGATAGACCTGAATAAAATTTATACGTAACAATATTTGCCTTGTAAGTTGGATTTAATATCCCAACTGCTTTGTCATAGTTCACTACTTTTCCTCTTAGCGTAACAGAGTTCATTGTGAAACACCCTTCTCCTACATTGTAATCACCAAGCCTTGTCAAATTGTATGAAACAGTACCAACATTGATCCCGTTAACAATCATCGAAAAATTTTCATTGCCAGGACCAAATTCACCTAAAGCTGCATATCCGCCATAGCCGGGTGATTTTGTAGTATCAGAAACCAGCCGAATCTTGAAAAGAAGGAGATTTTGTGGAGCATCGAGAATTACACCAGATACATTTGGGAGAATAATTTTTACAGATGTGGAACTAGATGAAAGCACATTGTGACCTGCCGAATCAATAACTACAAAGTAATTTGCCATGACTTTAGGGCAAGTGTAACCTTGTAAAATCTGTGGAACATTATTTGGTACTACTGTTTGTTTACATGAAAGAACAATTAAGCACACACAGCATACCGTATTCAATGCAAGCCTTGAAATCATAGGTGATTTTTTTATGGATGAATGCCATGAACCATCTGTTGCACATACTGAAAATTGAAACTTGTTCCTGTAGGTGTCCAACTCGTTGCATTGTACCATCCGTTGCTTTGCCCTGCCCAACCCCAATTCATATGTATCAAATTGGTTTGGGCTGTTGTTCCGCTAGAGCAATCAGTTGTGGTGGCAATTTGATAGCCGTCTGCGACCCAGCAGTGCCCATTGTAGTTGATAGTTGGTCCCCAACACCAAAATAAAAAGCAACCAGTTTGCTGTTGGTTAGCAAAAGCAGTAAGTATAAGAGGTTCTTTAGAGTAGTACAAGTCACTGGCTAGAGTTGAAAAATTAAAGTTATCAAAGATTGCCGATGAGTAACCAAAAGTATTCTTTAAAGCTGGGGCAATTGCCGTAGCTTGCGCACCAGACTCCTGTGGTCCGTAGCTCATCCCAACAGAAACTCCTGCATCACTCATTAGTCCGTATATAGCAATAGAATTAGGCTGCATTGTCGGCCAATTGTATCTAACTGGTTTCTTCCAATAATTTAGCACTTGTGCCATTGCTGTGGCAACACAACCAGTTAAGTCGTGCCCACAAGGCCCATTCGGGTCAGTCGGGCAGGCTCCGTTATACGGACAATCCTGACTCCATTGAGTTGTGAGTAGAGGACCAACGCTTACCGTTGAGTTTGAAGGTACACAGCCACCACCACCGTCTCCGCAATCTGGGCAGGGAAGAATTCCAAGTTGGTTCCACATTTGACTTGTCTGGTTCTTATCGTTGTTGGAAACTGGTGAAGATTTTATTTTCGAAATCGTCTGATGTAAATCATTCAACCATTTTAAAAGTCCATAATGGATAGTGCCAGAAGTTTGAAACCTAGACTCATCAGAAAATCCTAGAATAGGGTTAATTCTTTTGTCACCTGCAATAATTACCCAGCCTCCACCTTGATAATTAACTATATAGTAGGATGGATTGTTTTGATCAGGAACTGGTAAAATCTCATCTATAATCCTGCCTATCTTTTCTTGAGATTTGATCGCTTTACTTGATCTCAATGACTTAACTACATCGCTTAAATTTATATTCAGAGCTGCCGTCTTTAACTCGGACAAACTAACAGTGTTTTGATCGACTAAAGCCTTAATACTTTCTTTCTGACACGAAAATGAAGCAAAAAAAATAGTGACAATTATAATTTTTTTCATAAAATTTCGATTTGGTTGTGAAGTAGTGTGATTGAAATTACCCCCCCCCCTCCATTTTTTTACTACAAAAAAGAAAGAAATATTACATGAGGTCTATTGATACAAAATAGAATACAAAAAAATTATGTATTTCATTTAAAATTTATAATCTATTTATTTTTCATTAATCATTATTTAATATTGAATTTAGCTCTATAGTTTTAGTCGGATACCTTCGTAATATGGGTTGCAACTATTCGTTGTTAAACTAGAAAGTAGCTGTATCGATTTTTTATAGGAAGTTCGAAGCAACTTTTTGAACGATTGGCTTTGCCTCTCAACTGAGCGTCACGCCATAGCCATCAGTTTAATCACAAGGTTTAGAGGGGCAGACAAAAAATACCTTTAATAAAGGAATTAATGGGCTTCGGAAACAATTATAGGTTTTCATGGCCGATGACTTTATCGAAGCAAAGATCCGCGGAACTGGGTTTTGCCAACGTAACCGTAAGTTAAGCTTTTGCTGTTCGGCATGTTAGCGAAGCGCATGTCGAACGATAAATAAAAAGGCATTTGTAATGCCTCCCCTGACCTCGTTACCTACAGCCTTGTTGGTGTTGCGCGCAGGTGGGCGAGTAGGTTCACCAACAAACGAAAAGTTGAAGGCCGATAAGCCGCATTTCATTATCTTCCCCGATGGTCTATGCCAAACAACACGCGGAGTTTCTCACCGTGACCTGCCTGGAGTGGAAGGCTTTGCTCAAAGAAGACAAGTTCAAAAAAATCATTACCGACAGCTTGGATTTTTTGGTCAAAGACCAGCGCATCATTGTTTATGGGTTCGTGATCATGTCCAACCATTTCCATCTGATATGGCAGATGCTGGGCGACCACAAACGCGAGGGTGTGCAGCGGGATTTTTTGAAATACACCGGACAACAGATAGTAAAACTATTGAAGAAGGAAAGCCCGCAGATGTTGCAAGAATTGCGGGTCGATGCCAAAGATCGAAAACATCAAGTGTGGGAACGTAACTCACTGGGCATTCCCTTGTGGACACTTGAGGCATTCGAACAAAAACTTGAGTACATACACAACAACCCCGTTAAGGCTGGGCTTTGCCAATATCCTGAACTGTACAAATATTCAAGCGCAAGGTTTTATGAGAAGAACGAAAAAGATTGGGTATTTTTAGCACACCATGAAGGATGAGCTGACTTCAAAATATGTATTCTTGTTGGTGAGGCTACCGCACAAGCTTGCACGCAACACCAACAAGGGCAGAG
>JAFDYX010000033.1 GCA_018267215.1 Bacteroidota bacterium | reverse complement strand
GTAACCCGAACCACTGATGGTAACCGTTGTGCCGACAGCGCCTGATGAAGGAGAGAAACCGGAGATGGTGGGCACTATTGAAAAATTGGAAGCGCTGGTGGCTGTCTGGCCGCCCACTGTAACTGTGATGGTTCCGCTGCCGGATGCACCGCTGGGTACAGTCACTGTTAGGCTTGTAGAGGTGGAAGCAGAGACCGTAGCTGCTACGCCATTGAACTTGACTATATTATTGGATAGTGTAGTTCCATCGTAACCCGAACCACTGATGGTAACCGTTGTGCCGACAGCGCCTGATGAAGGAGAGAAACCGGAGATGGTGGGCACTATTGAAAAATTGGAAGCGCTGGTGGCTGTCTGGCCGCCCACGGTAACCGTGATAGTGCCACTGCCGCTTGCACCGCTGGGTACAGTCACGGTTAGGCTTGTAGAGGTGGAAGCAGAGACCGTAGCTGCTACGCCATTGAACTTGACTATATTATTGGAGAGCGTAGCCCCATCGTAACCCGAACCGCTGAGGGTTACAGTTGTGCCGACAGCGCCCGATGCAGGAGTGAAACTTGAGATGGTTGGTACTACTGAAAAATTAGTTGAGCTGGTGGCCGTCTGGCTACCCACGGTAACTGTGATGGTTCCGCTACCACTTGCACCGCTGGGCACAGTTACCGTGAGGCTTGTAGAAGTAGATGCGGAAACGGTGGCAGCTACACCATTGAATTTAACGGTGTTGTTCGAAGGAGTTGCACTGTACCCGGTGCCATTGATGGTTACCGTTGTACCTACTGTGCCCAATGCCGGAGAGAAACCGGAGACAGAAAGGACATTGCTAATGGGTTGAGAAAACAAGCCAGTATTGGCAATACCTGCAAAAACTTTTCCTACACTGATACCAAGCGACTGAATGGATTGGCCTGAAAGACCGGCATTTCCCCAACTGGCTCCGTTATTGGTTGAAAGGAAGACACCAGCATTGGTACCGGCAAACAAGTAGCTTCCGCTGATCGTTGTGGCTAACGAATTGATATTGGTATTGGTCAGCCCGGCATTGACGGCACTCCAAGATGTACCGTTGTTAGTAGAAAGAAAGACACCGCCACCATTGGTACCGGCAAACAAATTGCCACCACTTACAACTAATGAAGTGATAGTTGTATTGGTCAGCCCGGTATTGACGGCATTCCACGAAGCGCCATTGTTGGTGGAAAGAAACACCCCGTTAGCATTAGTGCCAGCAAACAAGTAGCTACCGTTGACTGCTAAAGAATTGATAATTGTATAGGTAATCCCCACATTTGCAGCATTCCACGAAGTACCATTGTTTACAGTACAATAAATCCCATTACCGTTTGTGCCGGCAAACAAGTAGCCTCCGCTGACTGCTAACGAGTTGATAAAAGCATTTGAAAGCCCATTATTTACAGCACTCCAAGTTGAACCGTTGTTTATCGAAAGAAAAACCCCATCACCACTAGAACTGCCGGAAAAAAGATTACTTCCATTAACTATTATTGTGCTTATAGATGTAAATGGTAGGCCGGTATTTGCTGTATTCCAAGAAGCGCCATTGTTGGTAGAAAGGAAGATGCCACCATTGGTGCCGGCAAATAGATTACTCCCCGAAACACATAATGCGTTAACAGTAACCGGGGCAGTAATACCGCTGTCTGTCTCTACCCACTGAGGGAAACATTTCGGTGCATACAGCACACACAGCAACATCATCCATTTCACAAAAGCCTTCATCATCAATTGGGATTAACAGGACCGGGCAGGGTGGTGTCGCCCGTTTTCTTGCCGGTAATCAATACAACTACAACACCTGCCGCCAACACAGGCAAGGCTTTTACTATTAATGGAGTTTTGCGCCTGATGTGCAAAGGCAGCGTAACAGCCTCAGCGCTTTTGCCATTGGCTGTTGCCCGTAAGGTATAGTTTCCGGTTTTTATATCGGCAGGTACAAGCCAAGTCCACCAATTTTCTTTCCCTGTGCTTTGGCCAATTATTTTTTGAGTATGCAGGGCATCGGTCAACTCAAATACCAACTGGTCGGTGGGGGCAGCGCCCTGCCATTGTATATTATATTTTTTGCCTCTGCGGCAGAAAGCAGGAGATATTAGCATGAATGTTTTTTTTGTCCCTAACTGAGTTGCTGCCGGTATGGCTATTTCTTTTTGCCCGGCTGGCGGCTCTACTTTTTTTATTGGCAATGGGTTAAGTGATATTTTTATCCGGTAAACAATATCTTTATCAAAATCTGGCGGGAGAGATTTTAGAACATCCCAAAATATTTGGCGTGAGAGACCCGGCTTTATGTTAGCACCGACAGCTCCGGTAACATGGTCGAGCGGTTGTGTAAAATCATCAGTTGAGGAAAATACCTGAACGTAAAATCTTTTTGAAGTATCGCTATGCAGCAGGTCGTAGGTGAGTGTTACTTTTTTTCCATCGTAGCTCGAGAAAAAATTCCCAATAGACTGACCAAAAAGAAATGCCGGCAACACCGAAGCCAACACCATCAAAACAACCCGGCAGATGAACATGAATCTCAAAAAGGAATTAGGTACAAACTTTGGTAGCTAATGAATGACAAAAATTGTAAAACAAAAAATCAAAATAAGCTATTTTATTACTTGCGTATTCTTTCTGCCGGATTGCAAGACCTGACAGGTCTGGAAACTCAAATCTTAAGATAAGAGAGTAGTCCCGGCAGGCATAATATCGAACCTTTTTATGGAAGATCTAAGGCGTTTAAACAAGATTTCAATTTGAAGGCGAAAATGCGACTGTGCCATTTCATTGCAAAGCCAAAGTTTAGCCTTGGAAATCTATTTTTAAGTAGCCAATTAGGTGGTGCGAACCTAAAACTTGTGTTATTGAGGATGGAGTGACCTGAGAACTAAAAGAAGGAGTTTGCTCTTCCCGTTGCCCCATACCTTAAATGACTGCTTTAGAAAGCCTATGTTGACTGGTTAGATATGAAATGGATAAATTATAAAAAGGTGACAGAAATAGATCTCAATATTATTGAAATTTATTTCTCAAATAAAGATGGAGCAGATCAGTCGCCAAACGTATGCTAATACTGACGAGAGCTTGGTTTAATTTAGGGCTTTTGTTTTTATTTTGATATTATTAATTTGTAAATCAGAATGAAACCAGCCGCCATTTGGTATTTCGAGAGTGTGAATTTGTACAAGGTGTTATGTCCGGTCAAATTGAAGGAGACTGAGGGCACTCATACTTTTATTAATTTCATGAAAGATGACTATGTATACTTTGAAGACCAAAAGGCTGATACCATCTTTTTTGTAGCCAAAGGGCGAGTGAAAATTTTTTATCGCAATGAGCAAAATAAGGAGGTAGTAAAGTCCATTTTATCCACTGGAGAGATTTTTGGTGAACTGGCATTGGCGGAGGAAGGTAAAAGATCTGATTTTGCGCAAGTCATGGACAATGACACAATCATCTGCGCGTGGGGCTTGGAAGATATCAAGCAGCTCATGCTGAATGACCAGGAGTTTAGTTTGAGCATCACAAAACTGGTGGGGCTTCGTTTACTCAAACTTGAAAGAAAATTTGAGCTATTGGCTTTTAAAGACACACGCACCCGGGTCGTAGAATTTTTGAAGGATGCTGCTGAGTGGAAGGGTAGAAAAGTAGGAGACGAAATTGTGATTATGACACCGCTAACTCATCGGGATATTGCTAAGCTGGTTGGGCTGTCTCGCCAAAGTGTTTCCTCTACCTTCAACGAACTAAAAAAAGAAAACCTGATTTACTTTGATCGAAGACGAATCTTGATCCGTGATCTCGCCAAGCTAATTTGAAAACGAACCATTTTCATCATTCATGAAGGATTCCTTCAGAATAAATGTTGATCTTGTATAGTCTATTAGTTTTTTCTGTCTTAACTCGTTAAGAAAAGTATTCACAAATTGCCGACTGGAGCCCGTTAATTGAGCAAGTTCATCATGTTTAAGGTCAAGCTTAACGATTATATTATTTGAACTATCTCGCTTTCCGAGGCGCTTGCCCATTTCAATTAAGGTTTCCACAATCCGTTGTCTCGAGGTCTTAAAATAGAGTGAGTCCATTTTTCGCTCAATCCTTTTTATGCGAAGGCCTATCCACTTGATGAAGGATAAATTTAACGCAGGGTTGTCTTTTATGAAAAATTGCCAGTCTGAAAATGGCAAGTAGCAGATCATGCAATCTTCCAACGCAATCACTTGCTCTTGTTCATTCATATCTACCCCAAAAAACTTTCCAAATATTTCACCTTCGGCTATTACGTCCTTCACGATCTCAGTTCCATCGCTGGTAACGCTCACCAACTTAAGTCCCCCTGATTTTATAAAATAAATATTTGGTGTAGTTTGTGGAAGATACACCTTGTCGCCTCTTTTGTATCGGATCATGGAACACTGCGAACCCAGCGTCATCAGCTCCTTATCAGTCAGGCACTTTAAAATGTTTATTTGCTTTAGATACCAGATTTTATCTTCCATACATTCGAAGACAAATTTAATCTGTTCCTTGATGTATGCGAAAATATTGCTTTATTTTAAGAAATTCTCAGCCTAAAGCAGGTTGTTGGGCGCTCGTTTCTTTTAGCAAAGATTCCTCCAATAATTTGATTCGGTTCATATATTCGCGTTCCTTCCTTGCCATTTCCTCTTGAGTTGCTGATAGCTCCTCCATGTTTTGTCTCATCTCTTCTTCTTGTGATCTTAATTCTTCGGTCTGTTGTTGCGACTCTTTTAATAACAGAGAAGTTCGTTCGTTGGTTATCGCTGTTGATATTACTGATGCGATTTGTTCGGAAGCTAAACTGACAAAGCTTCGTTCATGGTCTTCAAATTCCTTAAACGTTGCCATCTCAAGAATTCCAAAGACTTCATTGTTAATCAAAAGTGGACTAATCAATACTGTGCGTGGAAGCGCCTCTCCCAAACCGGAAGTAATACGCACGAAGTCTTTGGGGACTTCCTTGATAAAAATCGGCTGCTTTTCTAAATAGGCCTGACCTACCAACCCGTACCCAGGCTCTATCACTTGGTCAATGAATTTCTTTTTGTTATAAGCATAACACGATACCATCCGCAACAAGGTTTGATTGTTTGACCTGTCAACCATGTAAAGAGCGCCTTGGTTAGCCTTCACATACTTGATCATGTAAGAAAGTATGTTTAAGTACAATTGTTCAGAATTGCTTGTTGCGCGCAAAATATTTCCAAGTTCAGCGATCCCAGCGGTAGTCCAATTGCGCCTTTGCTCCTCAAGCGCTATTTCCTTTAACCGATCTCGCATGTGAAGCAATGATTTTCCTAAAACGTCTTTTTCACTGGCTTCTTTATAGGATTTTTCAAGATTGCCTTCACCAATGGCTAAAGCAAATTGACTTGCCGATTGAATATTTGAAGCAAGTCTTTTGCCAGCATTTAAGATCTCATTTAACTCATCAGTACTTTCATCAATTCTCTCCGGCAATTCGCCTGATGCCAGAACATTGATCAATTCAACCGGCTTCTGAATGGACCTACGTAGTGATCGGATATTAACTATGGTCAACACAATCAAGAAGACCAAAATCAAAACTGAAGTAGCGATTACAATAAACTGGGAGCGTGACATATTAGTAGTTACAAAGGATACCTCATTTGTCAATTGCTTTTCCTCTGAATTCCGTAAGTCAGTAACCAATTTGAGTAGCTGATCTCTCAGCGTATTGGCTAATTTAATCTGGTCACTTAATTCCCTGTCTGCTTTCAATTTGGCTATGAATACTTCAGTCATTTGTTGCCACTCTTGCTCGTTTGCTTTTTCAATTTGCTTCATGGGAGGCAATGCATTTTTTTCAAAGTAGTTCAGGATTTCATTTTGAACCTTCTCAAATTCCTTCACCTTGATTTCGATATCAGTAATTGCTTTTGCCTCCTCCTCGTTTAAGCTTTTTTTTAGATGGCTTAACGTTTCTGCGGCAGGATAAATCTCACTTTTGTAAACCTTTAACCGATCTTCTTTGAATTGTGTATTCCCCGAAAGCATATATGCTCTTTGCAAACTCATCACCCGGTCAATACTTCCAATTACATTGCCGGAAGTAAGCCGGATTGGAATCCGGACTTCTTGCATAATAGTTAGTGTACGAGAAGAATTTCTGTTTTGGGTCGTAACCAAGATCGTTAATCCACCAGTTACAATTAAAAACAGAAGAGCCATGAAAATAAATCTTCCGCTAATTGTTTTAAGACTTACGTTTCTCATTTTATTTTTTTGTACACAGATAAAACTTCTACGGAGTTTGAAAAGTTGATCAAATAATGGTTTATTACCATTGTGTCAACTACGAGACATTTCAAGTTCAATATTTATACCCAGAAACCTCTTGCTCATTTACCTGGAGGCCTAGTGAAAGGGTAATTCGATTCACAAAATTGAAATAACTGGCGACTAACGTAGCATCTAATATCGCTCTGTCATCGAAGCCATCATGCCGGAGTACATCCAATTTTTGCATCGTAATGAGTTCAGGGTTTAAAGTTATATCCCGTGCGAACGTGCATAGTGCTGTGTCATTTTTGTCTAACTGAGCATCTTCCGACATTTTTAATAGCCCTGAAACTCTTTCCTCGCTTTTCCAGTATTGCTTAAGTGCTTCCGCATGATGCTTGACGCAATATTCACACTGATTAGTCATTGATACCACAACCGCGATCATTTCCCTTTGGTACCGCTTCAATGGAGACGAACCAAACATAATGTCCTTATATAAATTCATGTGGCTTAAGACTGTTGGCGGATTCAGACTTTGAATTTTATGTACATCAGCCAATTTGCCACGGGTAGCTATCAAGTGATCATAGATTCCTTTTAATTCCCCTGTCGCTTCTATGTATTCAATTACTTCAATGAAAGCCATACTTTGTTCTTTATAAGTTGCAAATGTGTCTTTTCAATTAAAAGTCATGGATCGATTTATAACGACCAAAATACAACTGTCCAATTATTGACACAATGTGATTTTTAGTGACGATTGTCTGTCAAACGCTTATACCAGACTACTGTTGATGTTAACTTTAGGCATCACTATTCTTTAAGCATTATGAAAGCATTCCTTTTTCGTGCAGTTTTGATATGCCTTACTTTTCTTATCGCCAGGAACGCATACGGACAAACTATCATGCCTGAAAAAGCAACCGATATTTCACCGTTATTGATCGGTGAGATGGCTCCTGATTTGGTTTTGAAAAATTCAAAGTCAGAGGATGTTAAACTGGCCGATCTGATCAAGTCACGGCCAACGGTACTAATTTTCTACCGTGGCGGTTGGTGTCCTTATTGTAATCTTCATCTGGCCGAACTTCAAACCATTGAGCGTGAAATTCTGGAGCTGGGCTACCAGATTATTGCTATAAGCCCGGATTCTCCATCAAACTTAACGGCCTCGATTGAAAAGCATAGGTTGAATTACTCGCTTCTATCAGATGCAGATATGGAGTTGTCTAGGGCTTTTGGACTCGCTTACTCAGTTCCTGAAACTTCAAAGGAAAGATTAAAGAAGGCGAGCGATGGCCGAAACACCGGGCTGTTGCCGGTGCCGTCAGTATTTGTTTTCAACCAACTCGGTGAGATAATGTTCGAGTATATTAACCCGGATTATAAGAAAAGACTGAAAGGAAATTTGCTCTTAGCGGTGTTGAAAGAGCTCAAGCAATAGGAGGAAAATAGAAATCTTTCAAAATGAAAATTTTCTTCATCGTTGCAGGCACGCTATTTTTCTTTAGCGTGATTTGGAAAATCTCAGCCCTTCCGATTATTAAACCTGAAGGAGGATCACTTAATAAATCCCTTCTTGAATTATCGTCATTAATACTTTACCGCGTAAAGACAGGTGAGCCTATTGATTCTCTTCAGGCAGCTTTATCCGCCTATTCACTAGCTGATTTGAATAAAGGCCTCAATAACGATGATGCACGCAAAGTATTTTGGATTAATATGTACAATGCTTATTATCAGATTTTCGCGATTAATGATAAGAAGGGCAAGGAAACCATTTACACGGATAGAGACGTGCGCTTTGCGGATGCTACCTTTAGTCTTGATGATATTGAACACGGCATCCTCAGAAAATATAGATGGAAATATAGCCTCGGATATTTGCCTCAACTCCTTCCACCAGACCCAATCAAACAATTAGCGGTAAATCATTTTGACTATCGAATACATTTTGCATTAAACTGTGGAGCTAAAAGTTGCCCGCCCATTGCCTTTTACAACATGACCGAACTTGACAAACAGTTGGAAATAACAACACAAACATTTTTAGAGAGCGAAACTGAATTCGATCATCAATTGAAGCTGGTGTATGTTACGAAAATCATGCAATGGTTCAAGGGTGATTTTGGCGGTGAAGAGGGGATACTCGACATCTTGAGTAGGTGTCTCAACAAAGATTTGTCCGGTTATCAAATCATTTACAAGGATTACGATTGGACCCGCGATTTGAAGAACTTTAATGATCGATGATCTGAGTTATTTGTTCTCAACTGAATGGTAAAAAAACAAGAGATGCATCCATCTCCTGTTTTAATACGCAGTCTTTAAGTTAGTCTCTCGGCTTAATAAGAAATATGAACGGTACGGCAAAAAGCAAATGCCGTATCATGGAGGCAACGGGTACCATCGGATCCATTTTTACTCCGGCAATACCAGCACCAAGCAGCGGGAACATAAAGAACCAGACTAATGCTATTGTCTCCCCGGCCATGAAAATAAAGGGGCGTAGCCAATTAGGGCCCCACAAGGACGGTGCGATACCGGCATACAAAATTCCAAGCAGCACTCCGTTGGCGTAATGGCCAAATATTCCATACCCCATTCCAAGTCCTGTCTTCTCTCCAAGCAATGCGGGTACATCCCACCATTGACCTGCCAGAATAAGGCCAGCAATATCAAACAAGATCGTACCTAGTACACCTGCTATGATTGCGTTCTTCCAGTTAATTTTATTTTCCATAATATCTAATGATGTTTTTCTCATATCCATTATACAGTTACACTTTCCAGTTCTTTGGCCACGGGGAAGTCAATCGGAAACTGTGTAATGTTGTGTAAATAATTTGCCACTGTCTTGTAGCCAATATGTGCCACCAATTCCACAAGCGCATCTGCACCAAAACCAGCTGCATAAAAGTTCTCCAACGCCTGTAGCGATGGTTTGCCATGATTGCGTGTAATCTCGGCAGCGAGAGAGGTTAACGCGTTCAATCTTTTGTCAGCAATGGTGGCGGTTCTTAACTGAATAGTTTCTTCTTCTGTAAATCCGTTCATCTTTCCAATAGCGGTATGTGCTGACTGGCAATAATGACAGCCGTTCACTTGCGACACCACAAGAAAAATAGCTTGACGCTCCTTTGCTGTAAAGACACCCTTACTTAGTGCTTCATCAAACGCAAGATAGGCCGGTAGCGTGTTAGCCGAGTTTGCGATGGTTGCGTACAAGTTAGGAACCATACCTACTTTCGATTTCAATGCATCGAAGATAGGTTGCACCGAGGCGGCTGCCTGATCACGTGTTAGAGGTTTTACTGTTGTCATTGATTTTTGTTTAGTTGATAATTTATTTTTGTGCTTACATCTGAAAGCACATTGCAAAAGTGTGGGCTATTTAGGCGGGTCAAAATGATCGTTATTCCCTGCGTCTTGATGATTCTTCCCGTTTAATTTCGATAAGCATTGTTGCCGTGTAGTTGCGTATAAGTAAGGAGAAACGCAAAAAATCATCGAGATAACCTGCAATTTTTCCTGATGTCCTGATCATTCTTCCCGAAAAGGTTAAAAATGTTTTTTGTATTTAAGTATTTGCTTAAATAATGAAATATTTTATTAACTTTGATAGTTCTTAAGCCAAAGGAAAAAATATGAGTGAGAATATATGCATTCGGTCATTAGCCGATCCAGTTCAGATTCGCGAATGTAAAAATGAAATACAGAGCAAGCAGTCGGCATTCAATCGCCTGGGAAGTTTGCTGAGTCTGGCGGGTAACGAGGCACGACTCAAAATCCTTTATTTGCTTGACTCAGAAAAAGAGCTCTGCCCCTGCGACTTGAGTGATATTCTCCAGATGAGCATTCCGGCTATTTCACAACACTTGCGTAAAATGAAAGACGGAGGTTTGATTGAAGCACGTAAAGTGGGACAAACTATCTTCTACTCCATTTGTGCCGAGCACCTGAAGACGCTTCGACCTTTTTTTAAACAAATCAGAGACGTGAATCTAAAACAAGAAACTGTATGAACGAGAAAAAAGACAAGACATGGATTGCGGGCACAGTACTTGCCCTGACGGCTTCATTGTGTTGCATCACACCGGTACTCGCCTTGATATCCGGGGTAGGTGGTATTGCCGCAACTTTCTCCTGGCTGGAACCTGTAAGGCCTTACCTGATTGGAATAACTACGTTGGTCCTTGGTTTCGCCTGGTATAAAAAATTGAAGCCTCGTAAACAAGAGGAAGTAACCTGTGAATGTGAGACAGACGAAGAACCATCGTTCTGGCAATCGAAAATTTTCCTGGGCATCGCAACGGTTTTTGCCGTGGCTCTGCTTGCATTTCCGAGCTATTCGCATATTTTCTATCCGAAGAGTCAGATATCTAATGTTGTAATTGTAGAGAAGAATAATCTTCATCAAGTCGAGCTAAAGATTTCAGGAATGACTTGTCAGAGTTGTTCTGAACATGTCAATCATGCCCTTGATGAGGTACCCGGTGTTTTGGAGCACAACACTTCTTACGAACAAGGCACCAGCCTCGTTAAGTATGACGCGGGCAAAGCTACCAAGCAGGCTTTAGTAGATGCGGTAAACGCAACTGGATATAAAGTAACTGACGCAAAATCAATCGAAAACTAAACTCAAAAAAAAATGAAAACGATACTCTTCACTTTTTTATCAGCCGCACTGATTTGCGGATGCAATTGTAAAGCAACATTTGCACAAGGTCAGCCGAACCCATTTGCTAATGCCTCTGCTAAAGTGATTGATCTCAAAGTAATGGGCATGACGTGCCAGGGTTGTGCTGATCATGTTATAGCCACTTTGTCTGAAAAGAAAGGAGTAGCAAAATCGGAGGTAAAGTTTACTGAGAACAAAGCCCTCGTTACGTATGATCCGAAAGTAATTAAGCCGGAGGAAATCATCGCGGCAATAGAGGCAATCGGCTACAAGGCGGAACTCTACGGAAAGAACGAAAAAAAGGAAGACACAATTTCGACCGCGCATGCTTGTTGTGTTCCTAAAAAGAAGAATTAAACGTTCACATCTCTGCAACTGAATCACTATATGCAAGAAAATACAAACAATACAGTATCCAGTGTAGCGCTCGAAATCACCGGGATGACCTGTGATCATTGCGCGGTGTCGATCGGAAAAAGATTTGAAGGCAAAAAGGGAATTGTCAATAAGCATATCAGCTACTCCGATAAAAAAGGGGAATTTACTTTCGATGCATCCCTCATCTCCAAACAGGAAATCATCGACACTATCAATGCAACAAAAAGCTACCGCGTTGTTGGTGAATTCTCCAGCAACGGGAACGGTAAAGACCACTTTGACTTAATCATTATTGGGGGTGGCTCGGCTGCATTCTCAGCGGCCATCAAGGCTGAGGAACTAGGGCTTTCCGCGTTAATGGTAAACGCAGGTCTTCCTTTTGGCGGAACCTGTGTGAATGTGGGCTGCGTTCCATCCAAAACATTGATTCGCGCTGCCGAAACAGTATATCACGCCAAGCACTCTAATTTCGCGGGCATCAAACCGCGTGGTGCTGAAATTGATTTTAGAAAAGTTATTCAGGACAAAAAAGAACTTGTATCCCTTTTGCAACAAAAGAAATACCTGGATATAGTTGGTGATTTTGAAAACTTAACGATGGTTGAAGGCTGGGCTGAATTTACAGACAGCAAGAGCATTTTGGTGAATGGAAAGCATAAATACACAGCCCTTAAAATTATTGTTGCCACTGGTGCTACTACTAACATTCCTGAAATAGAAGGATTAAACGAAGTTGGCTATCTCACCAACGCGAGCTTGTTTGACCTGGAAGAAAAACCTGAGAGTATTACCATCATGGGAGCGGGCTACATTGGACTGGAAATCGCGATGGCGTATAATCGGCTAGGTGTTAAAGTACGTATCATTGAATTTACTGACCGGGTCTTGCGCACCCAAACTCCAGACATCAGCGAGGAAATTGAAACCCACATGAAAAGGGAAGGCATTGAAATACTTCCGAATTTCCGTGCTGTGAAATTTGAAAAATCCGGCAACGAAACTATTATTTATTGTAAGTGCCCGGATGGCGCAATTAAAAAATTAGTAGAGCCCGGTAAAATTGTGGTAGTATCTGGAACAAAACCAAACACACAAAAACTTGGACTACAGAATATCGGACTACAGCTAGCCAAAGCTGGTCACATTATGGTAAATGAAAAAATGGAGACGAGTGTACCCAATGTATATGCTGTAGGCGATGTTACTACTACGCCCGCATTTGTTTACACAGCCGCCTATGAAGGTAAGATCGCGGTTGAAAATGCATTCATGGGTGCAGAAAAGAGGGTGGATTATTCTTCGTTGCCCTGGGTGGTCTTTACCGATCCTCAGATCGCGGGTGCCGGGCTCGATGAAGTTCAGGCAGAAGCCGAAGGTATTTCGTTTGAAATATCGAAACTGCCCATTTCAGAAGTGCCTCGCAGTATTGCTGCCCGCGATACGCGTGGTTTTATCAAACTGATACGCAACACGGAAACCGATAAGTTGATCGGGGCGCGAGTGGTTGCACCTGAAGGAGGTGAGCTAATTCAACAGTTAAGCATGGCCATCAAGTATGGCATTACCATAACTGATCTCGCACAAGGTTTGTATCCTTACCTCACGCTAGGCGAAGGCATTAAGCTGGCCGCCATCACGTTTGGAAAAGATGTATCGAAATTGAGTTGCTGTGCCAGTTAGTTTTTCTTTTGCGCTACAGCTTAGTTAAACCTGATCTCTTTGAGAATTCCGTTTTTCTTAAAATCACCTGGCGTCAAACCTGTTTCGTTTTTAAATAACCTGCTAAACTGAACTGGATCAGGAAAATTTAATTCAAACGAAATTTCCTTTACCGATTTATCTGTATAGAGAAGAAGTTTTTTTGCCTCCAGGATGATGCGTTCGTGAATGATCTGTAAGGGAGTTCGGTCGCCTAATGCTTTGAATACATTGGATAATGTTTTAGGAGATTTGTTTAGCATATCCGCGTAATCGGTCACCCGGTGCAGTGAACGAAAATGCTTTTCAACCAATGCGCTATAATGACGGATAATATCTAATTCCTGCGGCACAATAAGGCAATCGGCAAATTGATTTTTAGCAAGTCGGGTACACTTAATGATGAAACGTTTCAAAACGGTCTTGAGCATCTCCACCTGCACTTCATCCTTTTGATTAAACTCTTCTGTTATCACTTCAAGCAACACGCCAAAGGACCGCTGTTCAACTTCATCCAACAATAGCATGGGAGTTGAGAGCACACCGTTAAATAACATTCCATTACATGAAACTTCATGATCATGGTCCTGCAAACAATAAAATTCACGATTGAACTGGATGATAACGCACTCATCTGATGAGCCGCTGACCGAAATGACTTGACCTGGGGAAAGTGAAAAGATGGCATGTGATGGAATGGCCAGCGGCAGTGTATCCACTTCCCAATTTTTTGAGCCACCTTGGTTCCAGATAAAGGTATAGTAGGTGAGTGCAAAAGACCCGGATGATTGCGTAAAGCCATTGGAAAGACTTAAATAGCCATTCAGTGGAGCATCCTTAATTTCATACAACATGGCAAGAAAACCGAGCCCCTCGATGATAAGTTTAAACAGATCTCTAAAATTTAGGTTTTGTCAACAGGAAGACATCAGCAACATAACGTCATTCATTTTTCAGCAAAATAACTTCGTCTGTCACCTTCTGGTGTTCCTTCATTCCCCCCACAATAAAGTGGTTGCGACCAATCTCCACTACATTTCTCAAATCCATAATGCGTATGGAGGAAGGCTTAATTATGAAAGTACCAGACTCGATTGAATATAATAATGCAGTCGCGTTGGGTTCCACTGGCTCTTTTTTCAGATAAGATATTCCATTGTAGTTGTAAGTCTCGTTACTGCCTCCTACGAAATAAATTTTATTGCCCTCACTATATGCTGCACTACGGTAGCGTAATTCACCAGGATATTCACCTGCCTTATACCACGTTATTTCTAACGGGTTGCTTCGGTTAATCGCGCCTTTATAAAAACTTCTGGAGGCCGGATAGAATTTTTCAAACCTTGCACCACCTAACACATAAATTGTATCGCCCACGATGGTGCCACATCCTCCAAAGACAGCAGCCGTTTTTTTATCGGGCAGCGATGATGCCAGCGCCCACCGGTTGGTAGCGGGATTGTACACCTGCACTGTGCGCACATTAACGCTATCGCTCCAGCCGCTGATCAAATAGAGTAAACTGTCTCTCCATACAGATTGAACATGATCATCAATGGCTACCGGCAGGGAACTTCCTTCCTTAAATGCTTCAGCCTCAGGATCAAAAATGAAAGCCGTTTGGACGATTTTTCCTTGCCACTTTTAAATACAGTGTAACCACCAGCCAGGTACGCTTTATTTTTGATTGCCGAAACGCTTGAGGCCAAGCGGCCAAGTGAATCCGGTACATTGCCGATTAGAATCGATCTTCTGTTTCCCACATCCACTTTAAAAACTTTCGAATGAACACCAGACCATTTTTTTGTGACATCCAATCCGAAAAAAGTATAGATAACCGATTGTCCATTTCTCTGCAAAGAAATAGTTGCTGTATTTGTAACGGCTTCCGGGAGTTTAATACTTTGTGAGAAAGAAAATGTAGTTTTAAAAAAGAATCCGATTAGCAGTATGGTATAAAATCTCATTGTCGTTTTTTTTTTGCCTTAGAAATGATTTGATTGGTAAGTATGCTAATTTATATTTGACTTATCTGCAATTGATTTAACACATATATCGGGATACAAATTAATTTAAGCGAAACCTATGCGACTATTTTTCTTAGCTTCATTTATCTTCTTATCGCATTTTTTGTGCGCTCAATCCATTGACTCGCTTTTCTTGCAAGCTGCCATTCAAAAGTTGAATCATGCCAAAGAGTACACTTTAAAAGTAGCAGCATTAATGCCGGACGACAGGTATTCGTTCAGACCTTCACATGATGAAATGAATTTCGCTGAACAGCTTCTTCACTTGTCTCAAAACCTGGGTTGGCTCGCGTCTTCTTACCTGAAGCATGAGCAAAATCCGATTACTAAATCTGATTTAAAAGTTCATCGGAAAGATTCTGTAATCATGATCGTAAACAAGACTTATGCTTATGCAATAGACGCAATGATTTCCTTTCCTTCATCGCAATTGAAAGACCACGTTACCTTTTTTGCTGGGCCGATGACCAAGCTTCAAATCATCAATTTGATTAACGATCATCAAACGCACCATCGGGCACAACTACTAGTGTACTTACGCATGAATAGAATCAAACCTCCCGATTACGTAGGGTGGTGATCCTCTTTATGATTTTCTTTCAAAGAACTTTACAACACTTCGTGCGATCTTATAACCTTTCCATTCCCTGGCTTTAAAGGGTGTGTCGAGCTCGGTATGGAAAATGTGATTGGTGTAGTTGCTGATTGTTTTCACTGCAATTGCCAGAATAATACTTAATATGTGTTTTTCTGTATAACCGGCTTTAAGAAAAAGCGCGACATCATCTGGTGATGGATTGCCCCGCTTATTGACCATGATTGAAGCGAAGGTTGATAAGGCCCTCAGTTTTTCATCGGGTATTTCAGTGTTATCACGGATGGCATCTGTTACGTTCACCGGAACTTTGGAAACCATATCAGCCAAAAAACTGTGCGCCCCAACGCAATAGGTACAACTGTTTTCTGCGCTAATGGTAAGAAAAATTACCTCTTGTTCAGCAGGCGTAAAACCGCTGTCCTTTCGCACAAATGAATAGCCGTATCGGTAAGTGTCGAGCAAGCCGGGTAAGTTTGCCATGGCCTTATACATGTTGGGTATTAGCTTTAGCTCTCGTTTCGCATTCTCAAGCAATGCTTTTTGCTCTTCATTGGCGTTAGCCAATTCAACTGGCGGAAGTTGCATTTTGTAAGTAGTATCCATAAGAAACAATTTCTATTTAGTTTATTAAAGAAATGTAGTACCCTTGCTTACTGGATGCGAAGGAGGTCGTTTGATTTTACATTGGTCAACGTGTCTGCCTTGCCCGACAAAAAGCGAATGATGACGTTTTTTATTTCAAGGCTACTATCCTTACCAAGACCAAACGTGAGCGTTCCGCTCTGATCGCTGCAAAAACCTTCACCGCTATATAGAAAATCAGTGAGTGTCTTTTCAGGAAGTTGAACCTGCACCTTTGCACCCAGGGTTTTGGCGTTCTTTAAAAACTTTACTTTCAAGAAATGGCTGGAGCCACCATTGCTTAAGAATATTTTTAACGGTCCATCGAGGTTGCTATAAATTAGGTCAGGATATCCATCGTTGTTAAAATCAGTGCTCAACGGAGTGATGGCATAGTTTTTATTAACGGCTTTGGCCTGTTCTTCCACAGCCGAAAACTTATTACTGTCTTGTTGAATCAACAAACGGCACGGAAGCTTGAATGCCTTTTGTGGTGGGAAGTCAATATAGTTTTCTGCAACCGCTAAATCTTGTAACCCATCCAGGTTGAAGTCTTCAAAGATGGCCCCCCACGAAAATTCAAAATCAGAAACCTTGCTCTGCCTGGCTACATCGGTGAATCGAAAGTTTCCTTCGTTGCGAAAAAGAATCCAATCCTTAATAAATGTCTGGTCATCGCGCAAATCACCACGAGCCATAAATTCAGGAACGGATGAACCGGTATTGGAAAAGAAAAAATCAACCGACCCATCATTGTCGAAATCACTGGCTGCAATTCCCATGGGGTAGGCGAACTTTCCAGTGAGTGGATTTTCCATTTTCTCAAATTTGTTGCCATCAAGGTTTTTATAAGTTCTGGGCTCACCGGTATCATGGGCAACAACTAGATCAAGCAGACCATCATTGTCAGCATCAATCAAGATGCCTTGAAATGTGTTATGTACATAACTTAACCCTGCGGAAGCTGTCGCATCAGAAAAGGTGTTGTCACCATTGTTCAACATCAACAAACTTGACGCTCCGTAAGTAGGATCGTTGAAGATTGTCTGTCCTTCCATCTTCTCCAACTTAATATATCCGGCAACAAACATGTCCAGCCAACCATCTTTATTTACATCTCCGAGCGAAACAGAAACGGGTGTTGTTTTTTCATTCAATGGAATGTTCAGTTTTTTTGGCACAAACTTTCCATGTTGATTGAAATATAGATATACCCCGGAGTTACGACATACAATCAAATCTGCCCAGCCGTCATTATCCACGTCAGCACTGGCTGCACCTAATGAAGGATCATCGGTTTTCCGATCTTCGAATGCTCCCATGGCAGCGTTGATAAATTCACCACCTGAATATTTAAACAGGGCATCAGCCTGGTCATTTCCACCACCAATGTACAGTTCGTCCACTCCATCATTGTCAACATCGATTAGCGTTGCTGCCATCATCGGAAGCGATTTTGATTCATCAAACCGATGCCGGAATTGTACTTTAGCTTCGGAGAAAATGGGAATCTTTTCAGCAGCTACGGAATAATCACAAGCCAGCACATATGGATCCTCTGTATCGCGGTAAGAGAAATAGAGCAGGGTCACCACTATTAATAGAATGACACTCAAAAGGGCAATCAGGATTTTAAAACTTATTTTCATATCGAGTTGAATTAATCGAGGTATGCAAAGAGAATGTGAATACTATTAGATGTGTGACATTCATGGCTGTAGGTACCAAAAATGATCCGATCGATGGCACAAGGAAATAGACTCCAAACACTACTCCCAGAATTAAAATAGGGTTAACCACTGCCATCCATTTCGGGTAAATAGTTTTTGTTGAAATAATAATGTACACCCAAAGTGCAGAGATAAAGAAAATAAGCACTCTAAGTACTTGTACTAAAATTTCATAATGCGATTTATAAAAGTCGATCAAATGCTGGTCGCCCAGCTTAACAATCTCGATCAGCATAAGCCTTGATCCAGCCCATATTGCCGCTGTCATAAATGCAACTATGCCGAGAACCAATACGAGTTTAGAAAGTACTTTGTGCCCTGTTTGAAGACACAGGTAGATATGATAGTAACCAAAAATGTAGAGCGGCATACCCATAATCATAAGGACATGGCCAACGACTGCCACGCTTGGTGATATGTCCTTAAGCCAGGTGAAATTGTCTGCGCCCCTATACCCATTGGCAGAATAGTGAACAAGAAATTCTCCAGCGCCAACTATAATGGAAGCAATTAGACCGAATAATCCAAAAACAAATACTGGTTTTGCTTCGATAAGGGTCAGGCTCTTCTCATTTATTTTTCCCATATCATTATTCGATTAACCATACGTTCCACTCAATAATAATGCTGACTATTAAAGAGAGCAGAACAACAATAGCTACTGCTTTGTGTATCCATTCGGAGGTTGTTTCTTTTATTGTGATGAAAGATATTATAGCTATTAAGAGGAGCTGCAAAATCTGATCTGAAATTGCCATCTTAAGCACAGTGAGATTGAAAATCACCGAAAGTATGGCGGAAAGAATCAAGAGGAAAAATAGCTTTTTGTAATTCTTGAAATAGAATTGTTTTAAATCAATGATTTTGCCTTTTAACTTATCCGGGAACAACAGCCTTGCCATAACAAATAGGTTGATGGGGTAAATCATGATGAAAAGGAAGAACGGCAGTTTCCATGACTGATGACCTTTCAATTCATAGGTAATCCACCACTCTTGTATGTGCAAAAGAAGCACAAACAATACCCAAAGAACATGAGGCCAATAAAGAGTAACTTTATGAGCCTTTTTAATTATGCCAGCTACCCCGGTTAAGATCTGAGTAATACCCAGACTTAGAACGATAGATATTAGGACGGTGACATATTCAAACGCGCTCATAGTCAATTGTCAATTTTTAAGTTTCATGCTTTGCCCGTCAAAAACTTTATTGAGCGCATGGGTTTAAGAATTTATAGCCTACACCAATACTTGCAGTCCAATTATTTTCGAGATAATAAACGGGTACTCCAATCAGGATTCTTTCTTTCAATTTCAATTGCGGCCCAACTCCAAGCACTGGGGTAATCTTTGTAGTCTCAAAGTTGTAACGAAGCGAAGGTAAAAAATTAACGGATAAAGAAATTTTACTTGAACTCCAGGAAATTCCACCGCCACCCATATTGTAAAAAAGGTTCTGTGCATTTCCACTAATCATCATTTGGCCACCGAGCGTGATACTACTATCACTATTTCTTTTTTTTGTTTCTTTCTGGCAGTATGAAATTGTAGTGGTTAAAACTAACATCACTATTAAAGAATTAAATTTCATTCTATTGGTTATTTCGATTGACTGAAAACTTTGCGTAGGTATTTACCATGTATGGCACGATATAACTTAAAACTGCAGACAGCCATCGTTGAGCAGTCATGGTTTGGTTCCAGATTGCCCATCCGTGGTTGATAAACAAGAGTATCGTTCCCACAAGTATTGCTACTTTAATGGAAGACGGAACAAAAGCCGGATTGATTAGGGCAAATAGGTACAATTTAATTTGTTGAAGTGTATTTACTGCTCTCATACTGTACCAAGTCAATTGGATAAAACTTTTCGTTCAGAATTTGCTTTTGATTCCAACATTGATCGATAGCAGGTTGAACTTGTAAATTGAAGCCTCTGTCGTGCCAGGAATGAATGTGTAAAAAGATTCAGCATACAACATAAACGGTGTTTTTTTAGAGGAGGTATTTTTCTTAGGCGGGTTCAGGATAAAGTCGGCACCAACTCCTGCGACTGTACTGAAGTAACTTCCAACATTCAATCCATTCTCTATTGTGTTATTCACATCATCTATCACAACGGATGGGACTGAAACGAAAGAAGCGCCCATGCCAGCAAAGCCATAAGGACTAAGACGGCCTTTTGTATAATGATAGCCGGCAGCTAAAAAGACAGAAACCAAATTGTTGGAACTGCTGATATCATATTGCTTTCCATTCGTATTTATTTTTAACGTTCCCTTATTAAACTGGAATGTTGAGAAGTCAAACATACCTCTTACGATAAGCCCGCGCTTGTACTGAAATTCTATTGCAGTGTTAAAATCAAAACCAACTTCTCGTTGTTTGCCGAACTGCCCAACCGGAATAGCGGGCCCCATACCACCTAATGCAAACACTGCCTTTTTGCGATTGTCATCATTACTTGCGATTGAATCTTGACTGAATGAAGAATACACACAAACGAAAATCAAAATAGTCGGTATTATAAATTTATTCATGCGACAAAAAGATTGAGTGGAATTCAGTTGCAATATCCTTAAAATCATCTATCGCAACTCTTCTGCTCGTACCGGATGTGTTGGAAATCCGTCACATAATAAAGAAGTGTCATCTGCAAGACAGCAATAATTTCAAAAGTTGGGTGAAGAAAATGAAATTGTGATGTTGATATCAATACAAAACATAATGCATGAAATCTACAAGGTTCAGTTTCCCGAATAAAGATGGTTTGACCCTTTCAGCGCAAATGGAATGGCCCGCTGACCAAAGGCCTTACGGCTTTTCGATCTTTGCACATTGTTTCACGTGCGGCAAAAATCTCACTACAGTGAAAGCCATCTCCAAAGCGTTGGCCAGTCGGGGATATGCGGTACTTAGTTTCGACTTTACGGGGCTAGGGCATAGTGATGGTGAATTTGCAGACACTAATTTTTCAGCGAATGTGGAGGATGTCATTGCTGCTGCTCAATTTTTAGAGAAAGAATTTTCAGCGCCATTATTGTTGATTGGTCATTCGCTTGGCGGGGCAGCCATCATAAAAGCTGCCTTACAGCTTCCATCGGTTAAGGCAATCGCCACCATTGCAGCACCTTCGCAGGTTTCTCATGTTCGAAAACTATTTCAAAGTGACTTGGCCAAAATCGAGTCCATTGGTTCGGCAAAAGTTGATTTAGGGGGAAGATCGTTTCTAATTAAAAAGCAATTTGTCGATGATCTTATTAACCACACCATCACTCAAACATTGGGTGTGTTATCTAAAGCCCTTTTAATTTTGCATTCACCCCAAGATACCGTGGTAAATATCGCCAATGCTTCTGAACTATATCAGTTTGCTCATCACCCCAAGAGTTTTGTTTCGCTTGATGGAGCAGATCACCTGCTCACTAACAAATCGGATGCACAGTATGCAGGAGAAGTCATTGCAGCGTGGGTGCAACATTACATGCAAGTTCAGGAAACACCATCACTTGATTCTGAATATCAGACGGTGGGACTTATTGGTGAAAAGGAAGATGGCTTTACCACCCTGATTAAAACGGGAAAACATTTCATTACAGCGGATGAACCTGAGGATGTAGGGGGAAATGATTTCGGGCCATCTCCTTATCAACTACTCACTTCGGCTTTGGCAGCCTGCACCGTTATGACGTTGCGAATGTATGCCAATAGAAAGGAGCTTAACATAAAGGAAATTAAAGTTCATGTGAGCCATTCCAAGCGCCATTGCGAAGACTGCGACATCACCAATAGCAATTCCCTGATTGACCACTTTGAAAGAATGATAGAAGTGGATGGGGAATTGGACGGGGCAAAACTAACAAAATTGTCGGAAATTGCTGATAAATGTCCCGTACACAAAACCTTGTTGGGGGAAATAAAAATTGATACTACTTTGAAAAGAAATTAAAGACATCACGACAAGATGCAAAGTACGCCTTCCTATTTTAAAATGTCATCGCCACCTGTTCAATTCGAAAGCGTTTCACTCAGCTTTGGCGACAGACAAATATTAAAGGAAATATCATACGCATTTGAAGCTGATAAAATAACTGCTATTCTGGGCAAAAGTGGAAGTGGGAAAACAACGCTCTTGCAAATCATTAATGGAATTATCCAACCCAAGTCGGGAGCTGTAAAGCTCTTTGGGCATGCAATTGACTTTAACAACATTCAATCATTGCGTTTGCAAATCGGATATGTAGTTCAGCAGGTTGGTTTGTTCCCACACATGACCATTCAATCCAACATTGGACTGTTAGGCCGGATAATTAAAATGAGTAAACATGAAATCGTTGCAAGAGTGAAGGAGTTGGCTGAGATTGTGCAATTACCTCCATCGTGTTTACATCAATTCCCTCATCAGCTATCAGGCGGTGAGCAGCAGCGTGTCGGCCTATGCCGCGCAATGTTTCTTAATCCCCCGTTGCTGTTAATGGACGAGCCTTTCGCCTCACTTGACTATGAAACAAAAAAGTCGATTTATCAACACCTTCAGTCTATTCAGCAACATGAACCGCGAACGGTTGCATTGGTCACTCATGATTGGGAGGAAGCGTTAACGTTGGCAGATCGGTTTGTTTGGATAAAAGATGGAATCATCAAAGAAAGGGGCGATAAAAGTGATCTCGAAAAATTAAAATCAATCTTTCTCGCTGAGCAATGAAAGTATTTTTAGCTTCCTTTTTTCTTCTCCTGTTCTCCGGGTCATCGGAAGGCCAACAGGTAATTCGGGTTGGAGCGAAGCATTTTAACGAGGGATACATCCTGAGTGAAATGATCGCACAAATCCTTGAAGATGGTGGCTATAGCATAGAGCGAAAATTTAACCTCGGTGGAACGGCTGTGAGCTTTGAAGCGTTGAGAACTGCGGCCATTGATGTTTATCCTGAATACACAGGAACAATTGCAGCGGAGATTCTGAAATCAAAAACGACAATGACCAATCAGAAAATCCAACAACTGGTGAACAAAGAGTTTCACTTAGAAATATCGAAACCTTATGGGTTTAATAATTCGTATGCGTTGGTTCTCAGCAGAAAATCATCGGAGACATTCCACCTTAAAGCAATTTCTGACCTGCAAAATCATCGCGACTTAAAAATTGGCCTTAGTTATGAATTTCTTGAGCGCAACGATGGTTGGAGAAATTTGGCGAAGTTCTACCAATTACCACAACATCCCTTTGCACTGGAACATGGACTTGCCTATAAAGCCATTCTTGAAAATAAAATTGAACTTACTGATGCGTACTCAACAGACGGTGAAATAAGTAAATACAATTTCACCTTATTGATGGATGATAAAAACATCCTGCCAACCTACGAAGCCGTTTCATTTTACTCGGCTAAATTACCTGACCAAGCGAAACAGTTGCTTCATCAGTTAGACAATCAAATCAACGAAGATGAAATGCAAAAGCTGAATGCATTATCCCTTTTCGAAAACAAAGGTCACTATGAAATTGCCCATGATTTTTTGACTCAAAAAGGCCTGCTAAAGAATAGCCCGCAAATTTATGAGGCGAATAAAATCAGCGCGATCCTGAGTAAGACCTGGGAGCATATTATTTTAACGATGGTTGCATTGCTGGCTTCAATCATTTTTGCTGTACCGGTTGGTATTGTAATCTACCGTTCACCGCGGTTTTCCGCAGCAACCATCTACGCGGCTGGTCTGCTTCAAACCATTCCGTCAATTGCGTTACTTGCGCTCATGATTCCTTTTGCAGGCATCGGAAAATTACCGGCAGTGATCGCTCTTTTTCTCTACGCACTATTGCCAATCTTGAGAAACACCGTAATGGGGCTAAGCACAGTTGATCCAGCATTAAAAAAAACCGCTACTGCCATCGGGCTCAACCCCTGGCAAAAAATGAAACTTGTTGAACTTCCATTAGCCATGCCGATGATGTTAACAGGAATCCGTACTGCGGCTGTGATCAATGTCGGCACGGCAACGTTAGCGGCTTTCATCGGTGCCGGTGGACTTGGTGAATTTATTGTGACCGGTTTGGCGCTAAACAATACGAAAATAATTCTGACTGGTGCAATACCTGCAGCACTCCTTGCGGTTGTTACTGAATTAATTTTCGAGGGCATCGAAGGGTTCACCATTCCTATGCACCTTAGGCAAAAGCCTTTGTAGTTACCTTCTCATCAGCACGTCACAGAAATAATGTTTGCAGTCGTAAAAGACTTCGACAACCGTGAGTCCAGACGCATCGGCAAGGGACTCAATCATTTCTAGATCGTATTTCTGTGACACTTCCGTATGAATCATTTCCCATCGATCAAAATGCACATATTTGTCACAGGCTTCGAAATACACATTTTGATCAAGCTTACTGATGAGATAGCTACTGGCCAATCCGCTCTCTGGGTTGTAGAAAGGATAATGGCTAAATTGATCTAGCAGAAATTGTGCTCCTAATTCACGGTTCAGTCGCACCAGTAAATTCAAATTGAAACTGCGCGTTATTCCATGAGCATCATCATAAGCCGCCTGAATAAGCCTTGGATCTTTTTTCAAGTCAAATCCGATCATCAACAAATCGCCCCTCTTCATTGCCTTCCCAATTTTGCGAGTGAAATGGCTCGCTTCTGAAGCAATCATATTGCCGATGTTGGCGCCCAGAAAGAGAAATACTTTCCTGATTTCATCATCATTCATTTCATCGATGGCCTCAAAATAATTTTTATTTATAGGCTTTACTACAAGTTCAGGCAAGGTTAGGATTAGGCGCTCAGAAAGTTGGGCCAATACGTTACTTGAAACATCTACTGGAGAATATTCGAAGTCAGTCCGCTCCTTTAAAAAGTGCTTGAGCAATACCTCTGTCTTAAAACCATCTCCTGCGCCTAGTTCAACCAGGTTAAATTGAGTACCCGATTGAAAAAAGTATTTCAATAATTTATCTTTTTGCATTTGGAGGATTTCATGTTCGCAAGCCGTCAGGTAATACTCCGGCATTCGCATGATTTCTTGAAATATTTTATCTCCGGTTTCATCATAGAAAAGCCAGCTCGGTAGCCGTTTGGGTTGTTTTGAAAAACCTTCTTCCACGGCTTGTGCTACATCAGCAAATTGAATGTCTGTTGATATCATATCGTTATTTTTTACATAACCGGATGCCCGTAAACTGCCATCGAAGGTTGGGTTGAAAGAAATTTCGATAGGTGCTACGCGAATGCCCTCGTGGAGTAACTATAGATCCACCACGCAAGACCATTTGATTGACCATAAATTTTCCATTGTATTCACCAACGGCACCAACGGCTTTGGTAAAACCTGGATAAGGAAGATAGGCACTGCTGGTATGTTCCCAGCGTTTGCCCCATTCAAGGTGAGCGCTTGCAGCCTCCCATTCAAACTCCGTTGGCAATCGCATTTTCTTCCATTCAGCGAAGGCACATGCTTCGTAATAGCTGATATGTGTGACGGGCTCCAGCGGATCAATGAGCTCCAATCCTGACAATGAATAGCGGTTCCATGCATCTTCTATTTTGTGCCAATAAAGGGGTGCATCAATGTTATTTTCTTTCAGCCAGGCCCATCCATCGCTCAACCAGTAATCGGAATTTTGATATCCACCGTCTCTCATAAACTGGATAAATTCACCATTGGTTATAAGGCTTTTCCGAATAGAGAAACTGTTTAGATAAACTTTGTGCTGGACGAGTTCATTGTCAAAAGAAAATCCCTTACCGGAATGACCAATGGAATAGATACCTTCATCCATATCCAAAAAGGAGTGATCGGTTTCATTTATTTCTGTCTCGCGAAAGTCAATCCTGTAGGGAGGGAATAAAGGATTGTGCCCAAGTATATACTTAATATCAGTATTTAGCAGTTCTTGATGTTGCTGTTCATGATTTATTCCGAGTTCCACAATCGCGGCAGTTTCATCAGGCATCGATTGAATGAACACCTCCATATGTCTATCCACATAGGTCCTGTAATCCAGAATTTCTTCCAGCGTTGGCCTCGACATATTACCACGATGCAACCGGAGTACGCGCTCACCTACGGCATTGTAATAACTGTTAAATAAAAAAGCAAAGCGCGGATGAAACCGCTTATATCCTTGCTTAAATTTTGACAGAACAAACTCTTCCCAAAACCATGTAGTATGAGCAAGATGCCACTTTGGAGGACTCACATCAACAATGGGTTGTACCACGTAATCTTCACGTTGTAATGGCGCGCAGATTTGGGCGGTGTAATTGCGTACAGACTTGTACCGGTCTAACAGGCTCATCGCACCACTACAGGGTTTTCGCAATTCAATAACTTCATGGTAGCGTTTATGCCTTCTCTAAAAAATAATCTTACCAATGCTTCTTGATTTGTGTGCGCGAGAATAGCACTCGCTGGTAATACAAGGCCTTTCCAATCTTTTGTGTTCCAGTATCCAAAATGCAGCTTCGGCAAAGATTCTGGGTAAGCGATCTCTGATTCACTCCAATGATTAATGTAAAAGTAAGGTTCGTCAACATAGGCATCAGCAATTGCCAACCCTAATCCAACCGACTGCTTCTCTTTTTTTTGACCATCCCATGAAAGGGGAATGTATAATCCCATATCAAAATGATGGGGCCAGACACGTACCTCTGAAGCTCGATCATATTGCGATTTTATTTCCTCCAGCACCAACTGCGAGTTGCTTAAATACAGTGCCCATTCTTCAAGCAATTCCTTCGCTGGCTTGCCGAATGCCTGACCAGCATCCAGGGGATGTTTCGGGATTTTAAAATGATTAATGGTGTGCAGTTTCGTTGTATCGATTCGTGCCTTTTTCAGTTCAGCAATAAGATTACTTAATACCTGATCTTTATTCCAGCCATCAAGGGGAATGGGTTCCAGGGCTAGATATTTATCAATGATCAATTCAAAATTAATTACATCGAGCGACAGCCTTATCTCTGGATCCTCGATCCAGCGGCCTTCCAACTGATTCGTTTCTTCATTCCAATCAAAATTGTTTTGAGAGTCGTCCGCTTGTTTGGGCAGATAGCTGTTGCCGAACATAGCAACAAACTGAGAAGCCTGGTGTACTACTTGAATGGTTGTAGTTAGCTTTCGGCCATCCACGGTTAAGTTTTGCCACATGTTCATTTTACTTTACAATTTCCACGCCCTTCCAAAATGCTACCTTGCCTTTGATCGCTCTTGCAAGTTCGCTGGGGTTGGAATAAAACCAGACAGCATCCTTGTTTTCTTTGCCACCAATATTCAGTGAGTAATAATTTGCTTTGCCTTTCCAATGGCATACTGTTTCCGTAGTACTCGGCACAAGAAATTCCTTCTTCACCGAGCTTTCAGGAAAATAGTGATTACCTTCAATTACGACAGTCTCGTTGCTTTCAGCAATTACCTGTCCGTTCCAAATAGCTTTCATCTCTTTAAAAGTTTAGTTTCAGAATTATAAAATGTTGACATTGATTTCTTAAGTGTCAATGAATTCATGGTAAACTAAAATCCAGGTCATAAGATTCTCTCCTATAGATTTTATAACTGTCCGATAGTTGACAAAACGTGCTTTTCTGTCCTAAAGCACTCACGGTGCCCGAAAAGCCGGTAACTTTCGATGCGATATGAACTCACAAGTCACTCAGGATAGACATAAAATATTCACACATTGGGTAAACCAGTATGGTGATGCGCTCTACTCATGGGCATTTCATAAGACTAATGACGAATCAATTGCTCAGGATCTTGTGCAGGAAACTTTCGCGGGCGCCTACCAAAACCTTGACGGATTTAACAAAACAAGCTCGCCTGAGACATGGCTCTTTGGCATTTTAAGAAATAAGATAGTAGATCATTATCGTCAGAGTGCAAAAGCAAATACATCTTCGTTACACGCTTTGGATGACACATCACTATGGTTTGATGAGGATGACAGATGGAAAAAAGAATATCGGCCAGAACCTTGGGAAGGGTCAGAAGTAAACTTGCTCGATGATCCCGAGTTCGATTCTATCTTCACTCATTGTGTTGATGAACTTCCCGTTTCATGGTCAACATGTATCCGTCTCAAATATCTTGGTGAAAAACAAACCGAAGAAATTTGTCAGGAATTGGAAATTACAGCGACTAATCTTTGGCAAATCCTTCACAGGGCCAAGTTACACTTGCGAAACTGCCTGGAGAGGAATTGGTTTAAAGCATAGGGCCATGATGAAACTAATGAACAAATTGATGTTATCGTGCAAGAAAGCTACTGAGTTGATGGAAAAGAAAAACCAAAGTTCTCTTAATCCTCTTGAGACGGTACAATTATTTATGCACACAAGTATGTGCGATGCCTGCTCGCTATATGAGAGACAAAGTCATTTCCTTGATAGTCTGTTAAAAAAACAAAACGGCACCCAAGGCAGCGTTTCGCACAAAAAGAAATTGCCAGAGGAAGTTAAATCGCAGATATTAAGCAAGCTGGAAAAAATGTAATTTTTTTCCCGGCAATCTGTCAGGAATGCCGAAGCTCCCCGACTAATCCCCAAGAAACCAGATACTCATTTGTTAGTTATGAAAGCGAAGAAAATCGTAAAGGTAGGACTCATTGTTTTTGTTGTTGGTGCGCTGGCTGCCGGAGCCATTGTAATCTACTTGTTTAACAAGCCTCATCGGGACGTTCAGAATACAGACATCGATTTTAAAAGTAATGCTTCAGATTTAGTGGCAGAGTATTTAAGTGACCCGACAAAAGCAAACGAGAAATACTTAGATGAGGAAGGTAATTCCAAAATCATGGCTGTAACCGGAAAAGTGCACTCCGTCACCAAGGATATGAACAATCAATTTGTTGTTCTTTTGAAGGAGGAAAGTGACAAAGCAGGTGTAAGTTGTACTTTTTCGGCAGCCACCAACTCATCTGCGGAGAAAATCTCTGTTGGGCAGATGATAACAATCAAAGGAGTAATCCGGTCCGGGGCCGGATATGATGCTGACCTTGATTTGTATGAGGACGTAGTGATTGAAAAAAGTGACGTAATAACCGAGAACTAATGTTAAACCAAATTATAAATACAATGAAAAAGTTAGCTAGTCTGTTCCTTATCCCTGCAGTGATTATTTCCCTGGTAGCATTCCGTCCCGTGGCCGGAAAACTTGTAAGCAAAAATGCCCACATTAATTTCTTCTCTCACACTTCTGTAGAAGATATAACCGCCAACAACTATAAAGTGGTGAGTACTTTGGAGACATCTACAGGCGATCTTGCGTTTTCTGTGCCTATGCAAAGTTTTGAATTTGAAAAAGCTTTGATGCAAGAGCATTTTAACAGTGGGAATTTCCTTGACACAAAGAAGTTTCCAAAAGCAAAATTTGACGGAAAAATTACCAACATCAGTACCGTTAACTTTTCACAGGATGGCGTATATGAAGTTGATGTGACCGGCAACATGACCATTAAAGAAACAACGAAGCCTGTGAACACAAAGGGAACAATCACTATTAAAGGAGGGAAGGTAAATGGTTCCACCAAGTTCAACCTCGTTTTGGCTGAATATGGCATTGCATTTAAAAAAGGAAAACCATCCACCAACATTGCAAAGGAAATTGAAGTGAAAGTAAACGCGGATTATTTGTCGGAGTAGTTGTGGGTTTGTTTATTCTCCGAGAGGTTTCGGCCAATCGGAGAATTTTTTTCAAAAGAGACTTGAGTATCATTTAAAGTACAAATCGATGAAGCAATTTATTTTATTTGTTCTGTTCGCGGGTTCCCTGATGCTAGTTGCCTTTGCGTGGAATGTAGATGACCCCAATTTGAAAACCAGTATTCAATTTTCCGATGCTCGCTGGGAAGAAGTTTTAGCAAAAGCTAAATCTGAAAACAAAATTATTTTTGTTGACATCTATGCTACTTGGTGCGGCCCCTGCAAGCTATTGAAGAAAACAACATTTACCGACAAGGAAGTTGGCGAGTTTTTCAATGCCAATTTTATCAACGCTGCCTTTGACGGTGAGAAGGAAGAAGGCCGAAAGCTAGTGGAGCAGTTTGGTTTACGTTCTTATCCAACCATGCTCTTTATTAACCCGGATGGTTCAATACGAAAAGCAGCAATCGGATACCACAGCGCAAACCAGTTGCTAAAGACAGCACGAAGTGTAGTTAAATAATTTTGATAATGAATCTGACAGAATATAACCGCAAAAACCTCCTTTCTATTCATGCTCTTCTTCAGTCTCTAAATGACGAGCAATTCAGAGAGCCACTTCCTGTCCTTTCAGGTTCATCAATTGGCGCCCATGTTCGCCATATCCTTGAATTTTATATTTGCTTGTTGCGGGCGAACAGTGACTCACCTGTTTGCTATGACAAGCGCGAGAGAAATCATCGCATTGAAACAGAACGATTATTTGCCTTGGTGATTATAGACAATATAATTGCTAAGCTGATGGACATTAAATCTGATTATCGCATGGTTTTGAGATCAGACTTATCTGAAAACGGAAATGACGCCAGAGAGCTGGATTCGAGTCTTTTTAGGGAGCTTGCATATTGTCTTGAACACAGCATCCATCATGAAGCGTTGATTAAGATTGGAGTTAATAGTATGTGTGACGATGCCGTGATGATTGAAAGCTTTGGCGTTGCGCCCTCGACTTTAAGAAAAACGAACAGATAAGAATTTCATCATCACTTTAATGAAATCCTGTCATGAAAGATTTAAAAAGCTTATTAAAGGAGCTGATTACTCATACGGTCCACGGAAAGAAAATTGAAGTAATAAAAGTTCTCGATTTTAGGATAAAAGATTGGGATGACAACAATGGCTTAGCAGGAGAACACTACATCGCCAACTGCATAGTCAAGAATCCAATGGATCCAAAATTAAAAAACGTAATCAATGAACCAATTGGCGCTTCATTTTTAGTTGAACTGAAACTTGTAAATGAAATGCAACGAGATAGAATCAATTCCGTACGGTCAGAGAGGCTTCAACCTAATTTTGAAATTCAAAGGATATGCGACAATTGAATAGATGGTAGCAAATTTACTTTAGGTTTGATTGGGCTTCGAGATTTTAAGATCGCACAAATTGTGACAACAGCAATAGAATACAATGACAAGCACAACTCGATTTCGAATCCTCTGGATAATCCTTCTGCTTGTTGTAGGATCAATCACCTATCTGATTAGCTTTAGTTATTATCAATCCATTCAACTTTCCAAAGAAAGAGTTCTTGCAAAGCTAAAGGCAGCAACTTGTACCGCGTCACTTTATGTTGACATTGACAAGCACAAAAAGTTAACTCAACAATGGGCTAAGAAAAATGACACAGTAGAATGCTCAGAGGAATACACCTTTTTGCAAGAGCAACTAGTTCAGATTAAAAAAGTAAACGATCTGAGTGCGCCTGTGTATTCGTTGGTTTATGATTCCAATTTTCATCTTTTTCAATTCATTGTCACATCTTCTGCAACGCCTCGTTTTAGGCACGACTACATTCATTTTCCCGAGGAATTAGTCAGGCACTTTCAGGAAGGAGCGGTTATCGATACCTATGAATCAGAGAGCGGAACATGGTTGTCTGCATTTGCCCCCCTCAAGGATAGTTCCGGGAAAGCAATTGGTTTATTGGTAGCTGATGAAGACTTCAGCTCATTTATTTCGCGGGCCGATGGCCAACTCATCAAGCAATCAGGAATCGCCTTGGCAACGGTACTGCCGTTTGTCCTGATATTGTTTTTTTACACTCGAAATTTTCTGAAACAGCAAGAGAGAACAGAGCGCAATCTGCAAAAACAACAAGTTGCTATAATCAATCAGAGCAATATCATTAAAAATCAAAATCAATCATTGATCAAAAAAAATAAAGAGATTGAAATAAATAACGCTAACCTGGATAACAGGGTGAAAGAGAGGACAAAAGAACTGAATGAACGAACACAGGAACTGGAGACATTTCTCTATCGCTCTTCGCATGATATACGAGGTCCGTTGGCCAGCCTAATGGGGCTCACAAAATTGCAGCTCATCGAAAAAAAGGTTGAGCCGTATGCGAGCCTTATCAATCAATCAACTTTGCTTATGGCTGAGCGTATTAAAAGCCTCTCAGAAGTCTACCAGATTAAGACAAAGAAAATAGAGGCCACCAAAATCAACGTGTGCGCACTCTTAACAGATGTTGATCGGAAAATCCTTAAAGAGCCTAAAGTAAATATTATCATTTGTGAGGACTTCGATTCCTGTAAAGAAGTGACATCTGACGAAGAGCTTATGAAGATTTTAATGAAAGAGGCTGTGCATAATGCAGTTTATCACAATCGTAACCAAAAAGAAACGCATGTATGGATTAGAACTGAGCAAACCAGCGAGAGTATCAATATTGAAATATCAGATAATGGAATCGGCATGGAGGAAACTGTAAGGGATAGGGCTTTTGAGATGTTTTTCAGGGGCAACGAAATTTCGCAGGGCATTGGTCTTGGCCTTTTTAAAATAAAAATGATTGTTGACCGCTTGAAGGGAAAAGCAACCTTGTTATCGCAGAAAGGTGAAGGCTGTTCGCTAACCATCACTCTTCCACTGTTCAATTAAAATGAAAGCCTTCATCAATCTTGTGCTTCTTGTAGTACTATTTGCACTTGGGGCTCAAGCACAAACCTGGTCTATCGATTACGCGCACAGCTCGATTAATTTTTCAATCAACCATTATTTTACTCCTGTTTATGGAAGGTTTCAAAGGTTTTCTGGAAAAATGGATTTTGATCCAGCCAATCCAAAAGAAGCAAAAATTGATTTTTCGACCGATATCGAGAGTGTAAACACCGACAACGTAAAGAGGGACAATGATCTTTTATCCGCACACTTTTTTGATGCCAAACGCTTCCCGAAAATGACTTTGCGATCAACCAGCGTTGAGCGAATTTCTGAATCGAATTTCAGATTGCTTGGTCAACTCAGCATTCATGGCTTAACCCGTGATGTAGAAATTCCATTCAAAATTATGGGCTTCGGGGAACATCCTGTAAAAAAATCGCTCAACCTGATTGGTCTAAAATCAGAATTCAAAATATCAAGGACTGATTATGGCGTAGGCAGTGGCGACTGGATGAATACGCTTGTAGTAGGTGATGAGGTTTCAGTCGTAATTGTGATAGAGGCAACTACAATGCAAATCAAAAATCCTAAATGAAAGAAAGGTATCGTATGATGGATTTTGTTTTTACGAAGTTCATATAGATCAGGACAGGGAGGTTTATTAAAATAAGCACACCATTTCTGTAGACCTTATCAGAATAGATATTCATGGAATGCGTAAAGACCAAAAAATAATAATAGAGCTCCTGGCATGAATCGCACATAGATGTTGTTTTGAAACAAGCCCGACAGTTTTTGCGACACCGTTGCAAGTAACGTGAGAGAAGCCAGAGCGCCAATGGCTGTTCCCAAAACAAAGCTATTCATGCGAAGCGAGGTATCAATAATTATCCACCCTTCAGCCTTCAGATAGGCAACTACTCCAATCCACCAAGGTATAGCTTGCGGACTAAGGAAACCCAAAATCAAACCCCTTCGAAATCCGCTCTCCATAAAGCTTACCTGTTTTCCGCCTGTGGGTTTTCGAGCTGACCACAAACCAATTACACCCAACGAAATCATCACAATGGCGGCAAGTAGTTCAAAGTTTTCTTGTACAAACACAGAGGAGGTAATCCAAGACTCGAATCTCACAGCTATCCACGCGTATGGATATTCAGTAAACGCTACAGCTAATGCGAATTTTAATGCTGTTTTTAGTTTGTTCTCCAGCCCCAATTGTATTACAATAATACTCAGTGTGCCAGGAAGGATTGAGCCAATGAAGCTAACAACGAGACCGATAGTAAAAACTTGAACAATCATTGAAATGAATTTGTCAACGCACCTCAATACCTTTCGTAAACCGGAAAGTCAATTGGTTAGCAAATTTAGGTTTGATTTCTGTTGAGCGAGAGATAATCTCAACGTTCTCTCGATTTTAATTACGGTTGTGTCATTTAATGGACAGTTTCCCCGACTCATCCTTTTGATGCTCAAAGCTGAAATCAGAGGCCTACACAAATATCGATTAGCCTATAGTGGCTATAATCACACTTTTTTGACTCTATATCCGAGATATCCAAAGCCACAATATTTTTTGTTTCCAAACTGCAGAATTAGCGTGACTTAATTGTATAGACAGTGACGTTCTCCTAAACATGACTTACGCAAAACTATGTCACTCATTTTTAAAAATAAAACCTAATAAATATGACAAAAAAAATAATTTCGATTACCCAAGCTAAAGGAGGTATTGGTAAAAGTGTTTTAACTTTTATGATCGCTGAGAAGCATCAGGACTCGCTCGTTATTGACAGCGATGATGCCACAACGTCCATTTCAAAACATCTGGCTTATCGCGCTCCGATCAAAGTTTCATTCCTTGATCGCGAAACCAAAAGGATAGACAGAAGCGCTTTCAATTCACTCTTTGAGAGTGTAGCTGCAGTAAACAGGAGGCTATTTATTGTGGACAATGGTGCCAGCGTTGCAGAGCAGCTTCCGAAATATTTTGCAGCAAGCAATCCAAATAATGTGAAGGAGATGTTGGATATGTCTGGCATTGAGTTGATAATTGTTTGTGTGGTAGCAGGAGGAAATAATTTCAAGGCGACAATGGAGTACTTGGTTGAGTTGGTAGGTTCAGTAGATGGTCAGTTCAAAATCGTAATTGCGCGAAATAATCATTTCCCAATGTCAGCCGAACAACTATCCACTTTTGAAAAGTATTGTTCCAATAGTGGACTGGAATATTTTAGCTATGACTTGGTTAATGATAAAGGGGAATTGGCCATGCGAACAGCAGAAAACGTTCTGCAAAATGGAAAGGGGCTTTCGGGATTGAGCCCATTCAAAGCTGTTTATTTCAAAGGTTGTGTAGACAGTATTCCACTCTAAGCCAATGACTGAAAAACAAGAAAAACTGCTCAAGGTTTATTGTGCCCAAGTCTTAATTAAATACGGGTTTGAATTTAGCCCACACGATCCAGTAGTTCCTGCACTTTATACTATTCATCGCGAACTTAATTCAAATAAAGTTGGAAATGAGCAAGTTGCTCGAAGCATTGAGGAAGCATTGAAGAAACTCAATCCAACTGTATATAATTTCAATGAACGTGGGGAAGCATGGAAATTCAAATTCGCAGAATCCCTTCGATGGTTATTCGTTGGCTTGAGTGCTGTTCTTGTAGTCGCTGTTTCCCTCATTTGGTGGCGTCAGTACAATGATGTGCGAAAGGCCTCATTGATCATTGCTGCCTCTAAGGGAGCAGACGAAACATTTATACGATCAGTAAAAAAGGACAGTCAAGGTTATGTTTACCTGGAATTTTCCAAAGCCAAAGGAGCCGTAATAGATTTCTGGACCCAGTATGAGCAGGTTAAGAAAGATACCATCAGGGTTTATGTTGGGAAAATAGATTGAGTTTAATAAAAGAAACGATCAAATGAAAAAGAATCTAATTGTACAATTCCTAAAGGAGAAAAACAGGAATGTTTACGATGCCATTGCTGATGAGTATGCTACCATTATTTTGGGATGGAAGATAAATCTTCTCAAACGAGTAATAGAGGTTGATTTGCAACGGCATACGGGCGAAGAGGTGAAACTTAACTATTTTAGCTTATGTAAAGCTGTAAAGAAATTCAAAAGGAAGTTTCCAGGCAGCGAAAAGAAAATTCAAACTACCCCTCTCGCGAATTCCAAGTATGACTTTAAAGATGCTCACGAACTTGAGGAGGAAGCTGCCATCCCAGGAAGTTTTAAATTAAAGTAAGGGCAATCCTGTTCAGGTTAGTCCATTCAAGTTCATTCTGAGTAAACTATGTTCAAGAAAATTCAATCAAAGCGAGCGATGTCAAATCAAGGTCAATTTTATTCAATAAGGTTAAATTTTTTGAGCACTGGCAAGATTAAAAACCGAAACGGTTTTTCTCTTGCTTTTTTCGCTATGCTTCAAAAGGGGGCAAGCCCCAGGCGGCAAGCCGCTTTACCAAATCAAATTTTTCCCTTATGAATAAGAAGAAAAATCCTGACTTAGTCAGAAGCATTAACTACACAGTCAGGCTCAATAAACCTGAAAATGAATCATTCAAAAAACTACTAAAAGATGCCAACGACACTAGACCACAAAAATTTATAAGAGAGATGCTTACCAAGGGATTCGTCATTCAGCCGGCAAAGAAAGAAGATATGGTTATGACAGATAACTTGCTACAAGCATTAAACGAACATCGTACGGTTTTCAGGCGTCTCAGCAACCTCATCAAAGCCCATGATCCAAGCCTCAATTATCATATCGAACAATTGGTGCTTTCCATCCAAAAAGTAATCGACAAACATGATTGGTAAGATGAAGTCAAATGTCAGTCTCCGAGATACTCTGCAATACAACATAAAGGAGCACTCCGAAATTATCTCAATAAATAATGTATTTGGAGACAATTGGAAGGAAATTGAAATGCAAATGTTGACCAGGCAAAAACTTTATGAAGGAAGGGCGCAAAATCTGACCGCCCATATATTCCTTTCGCCAAGCATTGCCGATGGCAAAAAATTGACCCGGGCAGATTGGAAAGAAATTGCTAGTTCGTTTTTGCAAAAAGCGGCATTGACCAACCATCAATCAATCGCATTCCTTCATCAGGACAAAGACCATTACCATTTGCACATCGTGGCTAATCGTATCGATGAAAGCGGCAATTTATACCGACATAAAAATGAACTTGCTTTGAGTCAACGCCTCGGTGATGAAATCGCAAAGGAAAGGGGTATGGTAAGGGCATCTGTCGTTATGAAAGAGCGTCAGGCAGTCAAAAATACCGTGAACAAATTTTCAACCACTCTGGGTAGTTTTGAAAAGATACGAGAGGAAGTTTCTGAATGCGCGCGATTATCAGTTGATGAAGGGAATAATTTCAGACCCGAAAAATATTTCAATAATCTGAAAGCGAAAGGGTTTAAAGTAAAGATCTATTACAAGAAATCCCCGGAAGGAGTCTTGACGGACAAGATTTCCGGATATGCGCTTGGAAAGACTGGAGAGAGACTTGTAAAAGCTTCGGCTCTCGGTAACGAGTTTATTCTTGAAAGGTTGACCAAAAGAACCAATCAAAAACGTGATGACGAATCCGTAAACTTAAGCTCTCTTAAAATTAGTATCCAAGGTATTTTAAACGAGAGTTTTACTGAAGCGCTAAAAGGTCAACAGGTTTTTAATCCGCAAATTTATTTTGGCATACTCAGATCAAAGGGAATCCAGGTAAAAGAACATTTTAATAGTGACACCGGGAAATTGAGAGGCTATGGAATTGAAAAGGATGGACTGTTTTTCAACGCTTCAGAAATTGGAAGCAGTCTTACCCTGTCAAATCTGAACAAGCAGGCAATGGAAGCGATCCGTATTGCCAATCATATAACAGATGGTGATAATGTAGTTGCTTCCTCTCCACACCTCCACTTTCAAGGGGCAACGGGAATTCCTAAAAACGATCCTGAAGAAGGCCCTGCCAGGGAATTAATTCGCTCAATTGATCTGGCTAGAATTGAGAGCGATTTAAAAGATTCAACAAGTGGTCATCGATATAAATCCTATCAAGAATTTATTCAAGCGATTGAGCAAAAAGGTTATCATATTCATCTCCGGTACAATCAAGGACAACTAGCGGGCTATACCGTGCACAGTGATTGTGAACATTACTACGACAAGGATATTGCAAATGGAGAATTTAGCCTAGACAAATTGATAAAGAGCGGCCTATTCGTAAGTCCTCAAATTCAGAAAAGTAATGAGGTAAAGGAAAAATCTCAGGGTGTTTCTGTCAAAGCCGAAGCCGGTTCAACAACATCTCACAATACGGCATCCCACACTTCGAATTCCCCGGTTACGTTCACTGGCTCCAATTCAGAGAATAGTCCGATTGAAAAAAATGAAAGCAAAAGTGTAAAGGCCAGAAAAGAAATTCCAAATGACATCCCGGAAAGTGTCAACCCGAACTATTTTGGAAATGAAAAATTACATGCTAACGAGATCTCTCAAAATAGTACTGAAATAACAGCAGACAATTCCGAAGCATTAAATAATTCCAATCAAAAGTCTAACTCCTCCAAGTCACTTAATGATTTGGCTCAGCTGCTTTCCCAAAATGAAACATATAGCAAACCTGCAATCGAAAAAGAAAAAGCCAGAAAAAGGATCGCAGCAGAAATCGGTGGACTAGCTAAACAAAGTATCATCGAAAATAAATCATTTGATACCTACAAATTTTTGGGTACACTCAAGAAGAATGGATTCGATGTTACAGAACACAAATTCCCTGACTCAGGTCTTATCAGAGGGTATAGCGTACATAAATATGGATTCACTTTTCAAGCGTCAGAACTGGCAAGTGATTTGACATTGGGATCACTAAAAAAATTGGAGATGACTTTGCTGGGTGGAAAGCTAAAAAAATTACGATCCGGTAACAGAATATGAAGGTCAAAAAAAAGCAGACGGCTCAGAGCTTTAAAAGCTTGTCCACCTTTTGGAGTATTTCACTCGGCTTGACTTTTAAAATCTCAGCAAGCTTGTAAATAGTATGAAGTGTGGGGTTATATCTACCTCGTTCCATGTCGGAAATATAAGATCGGTCCAGTTCGGCATAATCAGCGAGCTCTTGCTGACTTAAGCCCCGTTCTTCACGAAGTTGCTTAATGACCTTACCAAATGTTTCGTTGATTACCTCTTTCACAAGAGGCAAGCTATTTATATGTCTATTTTAGATTTGTGGACTATAACAGTCATTCGTATATTGGTGAAAAAAAATATATGAAAAGAGACTCTTTCAATTTTGCAGTTACTGATCATTCGCTTGGAAAATTTATTACTGCGGAGCTTTATTACACGATCTCATCTTTACTGGGACTCGGAGATCCCGGCTTTTGTTCAGAGTGGCTTTACCTTTCTTTTGATTATGTTTATTCTGCCCATGTGCCAGCGATCCGCTTTCTTTTAGTCGTTGAGGATATCCAATTTGACGACAATGAGGAAATTGAAGTGACTCGGTTTCATCTAGGTCAGTTAGACTCAGCATTTGATGAAATACAAATTTATTCAAGCTACTGTTTGAGATCGGAATTTGATCCAGGAAAGGAAGCTGTAAATGTGGCCTTTATTCAATCAGCGCTACTTAACAAAAGTAAATCAAATACATTTCGTCCAATGACACTATTGAGAGGGATTGACAGAATTTTATCGCAAGCTGATTTCTCAGATCGAAAGTTAAACAATATGTTTAATATATACGGTTGTAGCGCCATACCCGAAGATATCAGGCACAATTTTGATTTCGGGGATTTTGGTTCGAGTAGAACAAATTTTTCAGGAGATTACTATTTAGTGGTAAGGCCTTCTGGTCATCCCTTTGATGGAGTTAAAATAAGCAACTTTTTAGTATTTGATAGTAACTTGACCGCAGTGGAAGATACGATCGAAATATCCGATACATTTATTGACATTAAGAGTATCCAGATGTACGATAACGGTAAAGCTGAAAACATGGGTTTTAAGTTGTTCAAGCAAGAACCAGTCTCAAAGGTGCTAACAATTGTTAATATAGAAGACCCCGAAGAATACAAGTCAAGTATCCTTCCTGTTATTACCGAGACGGTTTATAAGTTGCTGGTTGATTTGTCGCCATCAACAAAGGAAAAGCTCTTGTCGGGAGAAACGATAGAGGAATTAATTGTGCTGTGTAAAAGGAAATATGATCAAGAGTTTGATGCCCACTTTCCTTCCCTTGGATTAGCCGGTGCACATGATATTGCGTGGCATGAAGTATTTAGTGATTTCAATGATGAAGCTTGGAGTGATAGAAATGAAGATTGATTGTATTATCTTACTTGTCAATACTCTATTCTAATTTAATTCCTCCCTCATGAAAAGTGATGTTATCGAAGAACAAAAGCAATACGAAGCTGCTAAAGCCAAACATAAAATTAGGTTAGAAGCTATGGCACGTGCCCATTATCACGCAGCCCAATTAAGAGGGAGTAATTTGACTTGCGAACAAATCCTAAATTATCTGCACGAGAATGATGATAGTGATTATGATTGTGAACCGTCTCCGATAGAATGGGAACGCATGTGTAACGAAGGCAAATAATTGTATCAATTGAATCTCATTTTAATAAGGCACGCTGAAAGTGAGGCTAATGCGGGATACAAGACCAGTGACCCGGCAACCATAGGCCTAACAGAAAAGGGAAAAGAAGAAGCGCTCACACTGTCAAATAGAATTTCAGGCAATCCTGATTTGATAATTGTAACGAAATACACCCGAACACAACAGACAGCGGCTCCTTTCATTGGCAAATTTCCAGAAACTCCAGTGGAAATCTGGCCACTGCACGAATTCACGTTCCTCTCTCCATTAGTCTGCCAGAACACAACTGCTTTGGATAGGCAACCTCTCGTTAAGGAATATTGGGATAATTGTGATTCCTCTTTCGTTCACGGGCCAGGAGCTGAATCATTTAGTCAGTTTGCACTGAGGGTCACAGATTCTATGCACAAATTAAGAGAATTGCCTCACTCCACAATCGTCATCTTTACACATGGACAGGTAATGAAGTTTGTGAAACAATATTTGGAAAATGGTAATCAATCGCCACCAACAGCAATACGATATTTTAGAGATGTAATGCTCGCATTTCCGATTCACAATACTGATGTCTTACATTTTAACTTCTGAAATTTTCAATAGCTGTTAATATTCATTGGTGATGTGCATAGTGAGTTCTATGAGCTGGCGCATCGGGTAGCAGCTAGAAAATGAGGGATTCTGTTTTGGTGCAGGTGGGCGATTTTATGTAGGTTATAGGTCGATTGATGTTTCTGGAAATTATCGTTTAATATTCGTTTTTTCGAATGGCATAGCAAGCAACTTAGAATATCTGGATACACATAAAAATTATGAAAAGACTCATTCAACATAGTCCGCCACATGCGGGAGAGATACTTTCTGAATACTATTTTGGGCCGCTTGGACTCTCGGTTTCAGAAGCTGCAACAAAATTGCTTTTAACTCGACCGAACTTATCTGCCATTGTTAACGGCAGAGCCAGCCTATCCCCTTCAATGGCTGTGAAATTATCTAGGGCATTCAACACTTCGCCTCAGTATTGGATGAATATTCAGGCAAGTCACGACCTATGGAAGATAATGGAAAAGGAAAAGTATGTGTGATTAGAGAAGGTGGAAATTCCGCGCAAAGTGACCAGTCCTTTTCCTCGGTAAAGTGTCCGAGAAATTCTGGGTCAACTCGTGTTTGGTTGGGCCTTTATGTTAATATATTTGGTTTAAACATTAGCTACTTGATGCAGGATAAAAAGCACTTTCATTTTATTTCGGATTTCGGGAAATCAGAGTTGCCAGATCAGTCTGAGCTATCTCAAATCACTGAAGCGGGAGAAAGAATTTTGTTTGTGCTGGATAGTTCCGTCTGCCTGGATATAGTCAGTTTAGTAAGAGATGGGCAATCATCCGGGGCTGATAAAATCAAGATTTTTAATTTGATAGAGTACGTGCAGAAAAATAAAATTGATTGGACTCCAATTTTCGCATTAATCGAATCCTGCTATGACCGAGCAACATTGGTGCTGAAGCCGGACAAACTGTTCGATTATAAAAACAAAATTGATTTTGCATTTGAATATCCAGTTAAGTTGTTGAAAAAATTTCAATACGATTTTGGTGTGAATTACAAGGTACTAACTCAGCCAAAAATTGAACAGACATCTATTGCAATCATAATTAATGAACGGATAAAAATCCATTATGCTGCGTTACTGAAGATATATCAAATTTCTTTAACAGGATTGAGTCGGGAATCTGCGGAGAGAAATATTGAGGCTTTTGTAAATTGGATGGTGAATGATTTAGATATTCTGCTTGGTATAGAATACAGATTGGCGTTAAATATTTTTGGTGGAGACCCCAATTTTCGCTCTATGTTGAAGCTGGGTAGCTCGAAAGAGAAATGTCTCAAAGTTTGCTGGGGCACTGCCTGGGATTTATTCCATGCCAGGGTAAGTTGCAATAGGGATCAATTGTCGAGCATGATTGGTGGTAAGGTGCGTCCTATTTTTGTAACTAAAGACGGTCGGTTATTTGAATTATTAGCACCTCAGATAGATACCTATTTTAAATATAATTCCTCCAAAATAAGCATCTCGATTAATTCAGATTATCCAAAGAATTACTCGGATGTGTTCATGAACTTTTTGAATAAGAGAATGGAGGATCTAAGGCGAGAAAGAATGCATAAATCCGCAGAGATAACACAGCAAAAATTGGATCAAATCATACTGGATTTGGAAAAAAGCATCAATTAAAACCCGAATTTTCCCCTTCGCCAAAACTTTTTATCTTTAATGTTTCCGAATTCAAAGAATGGCGAAACAGAAACCCGAACAAGAAGAACCCCTCGAAAAGAAACTGTGGAAGGCATCCGACAAGCTGCGCAAGAACATGGACGCAGCCGAGTATAAGCACGTGGCACTCGGACTTATCTTCCTAAAATACATTTCCGATGCCTTCGAAGAACAGTTTCAAAAACTGACAGCAGAGAAAAGTGAAGGTGCTGACCCCGAAGACAAAAATGAATACATAGCCGAAAAAGTTTTTTACGTGCCGCCTACTGCGCGTTGGGCATACTTGCAAGGCCGCGCGAAACTTCCCAGCATCGGAAAAGACATTGACGATGCGATGGACGCCATTGAGCGCGACAACCCACAAAGTTTGAAAGGCGTGTTGCCCAAAGTGTATGCACAAGAGAAACTCGACAAGGCAAGCCTGGGCGGACTCATTGATTTGATCAGCACTTCTGTGCTCGGCACGAAGGAAGCACAGAGCAAAGATTTGCTCGGCCGTGTGTTTGAATATTTCCTTGGTGAGTTTGCATTGGCCGAAGGCAAGAAGGGCGGACAGTTCTACACTCCGGGCAGTGTGGTAAAATTATTGGTGGAAATGCTGGAGCCTTACGAAGGCCGCGTGTTCGATCCATGCTGCGGCAGTGGAGGTATGTTTGTGCAGAGTGAAAAATTTATCAAGAGCCACCAGGATCACTACAAAAAATCCAATGGCAAGAAACTTTCGCTCAATCCTGCCGATCACATTTCCATCTATGGGCAGGAGAGCAACCAAACCACATGGCGACTGGCGCGGATGAATCTTGCCATCCGCGGTATTGATAGCAGCAACGTGAAGTGGAACAACGAAGGCAGCTTTCTCAACGATGCACACAAAGACCTGAAGGCTGACTTCATTATTGCCAACCCACCCTTTAACGACAGCGATTGGAGCGGAGACCTTTTGCAAAAAGATGCGCGCTGGATGTACGGTGTTCCACCCGCAGGCAATGCCAACTATGCTTGGATACAACACTTCCTCTACCATCTTGCGCCCACGGGGAAGGCAGGCTTTGTGCTCTCCAAGGGATCACTCACCACTAACACCACAGGCGAAGGCGAGATACGCAAAGCATTGGTTGAAAAAGATCTGATCGATTGCATTGTGAATTTGCCCGCAAAGCTCTTTCTTAATACGCAGATACCTGCGTGTCTGTGGTTCCTCAGCCGCAACAAGCAAAAGCATAAAGGCAAAATACTTTTTATTGATGCGCGTAATTTAGGTTTCCTAATAAATCGCAGGACCAAAGAACTGAGTGATGATGACATTATAAAAATAGCATCTACATACCACCGATGGAAAGATGCGAAAGGAGATCTCTATCAGGATGTAGCCGGCTTTTGCAAAGTAGCCACCATTGAGGAAGTCAAAGCCCTCAACTATGTGGTGACCCCTGGGCGGTATGTTGGTTTACCCGATGACGAAGATGACTTCAATTTTGCTGAGCGGTTTAGTTCATTGAAAGCTGAATTGGAAAAGCAAATGAAAGAGGAAGAGAACCTAAACAAAGCTATTATTAACAATCTCATGCGCTTGAAAATATGAGTATTCTTCCGCAAAACTATATTCAGATAATCTCAGATCTAAAGGATAAAATTCGGGCGGCTAGGCAACGGGCAATTCTAGCTGTCAACAAGGAATTAATTCTTACCTATTGGGAGATAGGAAGAGTAATCATTCAATTACAGCATGAAGAAGGATGGGGTGCAAAAGTGATTGATCGTCTTTCTGTCGACCTCAAATCAGAGTTCCCGGATTTTAAAGGGCTATCCTCAAGGAATCTGAAATACATGAGTTTGTTTGCGAAAACCTTTCCTCAATTTGGGCAACAGCTTGCTGCTCAACTTCAATCCAATGAAGTACAGGCAGTTTCAATTGGGCAGCAACTTGCTGCCCAATTACCATGGGGGCACTTGCAGGTGTTAATGGATAAGACCGATAGATTGGAGGCAATGGATTTCTATATTCAGAAATGTATTGAAAACGGTTGGAGTAGAAATATACTAACGGAACAGATAAACAGTAATCTCTTCTCAAGGCAAGGCAATGCAATTACCAATTTTAAAGAAACATTGCCCCAGGTTCAATCAGACCTGGCACAGCAGACATTTAAGAACCCTTACATTTTTGATTTCCTCACACTTGGCGAAGAAATGAAGGAGCGTGAGTTAGAAAATGCTCTTATTTATCATTTAAAAAATTTCATGTTGGAACTGGGCAAGGGCTTTGCTTATGTAGGCCGCCAAAAGAACCTGGTAGTACAAGGAGATGATTTCTTTTTAGACTTACTCTTTTATAACTACAACATGCACTGCTTTGTTGTGTTTGAGTTAAAGGTGGGCGACTTCAAGCCAGAGTTTGCAGGAAAGCTCAATTTTTATGTCAATACGATCAACGAACAATTAAAAGGTCCGACTGACAAACCCACTATCGGGGTATTACTTTGCAAAACGCCTAATGAGACTGTGGTTCGATATTCTTTGCAGGGAATTGAATCTCCGATAGGTGTTGCAGACTACCAGTTGGCACAAGCACTTCCTAAGCAATTGAAAGGTGAGATGCCAACCGTAGAAGAGTTGGAGGCGGAGATCGACAAAGAGTATGAAGAACTGAAAAGCCCCACGCAGAAAAAACTTGAGGCTTTGAAGCAAAAATTGGCTAATCTAAATGGAGAAGTAGTAAGAACCCCTGTTTCTTATGAGATACTTTGCAAGATTCACGATGAAGGGTTAATCCCCCTCTTCAACGAATTACTTAAACGGCTGGAGGTCTTCCATTCCGATTTCATGTCTTACAATTATCATTGGAGTGGAAAAAATAATTTATCAAGTTTAGAAGAGGTTAACAAACAATGGAAAGATGAGCAGTACTTAAGGAATACCTACAATCACTATTTCTTTTATAGATTGAACGGCTTAAAGCAAGCGGGGGTAGAAACCTTTGACATTTCTATCCAGCTGGAATATCTGATTACCCATCCTTATTGGTATGGGTTTGCCTTACTGAATAGAAACAACGGCCAGCCCTTCTTGAGAAAATTATATAGTGAAATGTTAACTCCTGCTGATATACAATTTATATGCGATCGGGTGTGTGACGAATTAATTGAAGATATAGACCAAAGAGTAAATCACATGGAGAAAGCAAAAAATGGAAATAAATGAGTGAGTGGAAGGAATATAAACTTGGAGAAGTGATCAACCTAAAAAGAGGTTATGATTTGCCAAACGCAGAGAGAAAATCAGGCAATTATCCAATAGTGAGCTCCTCTGGCATCACTGATTATCATTCGAGTTTCATGAAGCAACCTCCAGGTGTAGTTACCGGTCGATACGGAACAATCGGAAAGCTGTTTTATATAAATGAACCTTACTGGCCGTTAAACACTACTTTGTACGTAACTGATTTTAAAGGAAACGATCCAAAATTCATTTACTATTTCCTTCAATCATTTGATTTTGAAAAATTCAATGACAAGAGTACGGTACCGGGCATAAACAGAAATGATGTTCATACTGAAGTGGTAAATATACCGGAATTTAATGAACAAACCGCTATAGCCGAAGTACTCAGCAGTCTGGATGATAAAATCGATTTGCTACACCGCCAAAACAAAACCCTGGAGCAATTAGCCGAAACACTTTTCAGACAGTGGTTTGTGGAGGAAGCGGAGGAGAGTTGGGAAGAGAAAACAATTTCTCAAATTATTGAAGTAAGAGACGGAACACATGATTCACCAAAACAAACGGATCAAGGGAAATATCTAATTACCTCAAAGCATCTTAAACCTACAGGAATTGATTTTGAAACTGCCTACAGAATTTCTGGACAGGATTTTATAGAAGTCAATAGAAGAAGTAAGGTTGATAAAGACGATATTTTGTTTTCGATGATTGGTACTTTAGGATTGATTCATTATGTGAATAATGAACCTGAATTTGCAATTAAGAATATAGGTTTATTCAAAAGTTCTCAGAAACCTAGGTTTGCAAAATTTCTTTTTCTGCTTCTCAAGAGTCCATTAGGACTGAAATTTATTCATGAAAATGCAACTGGATCAACACAGGAATATATTACACTCGGAAATTTAAGAGATTTTGAGTTTAGTTATCCTGGAGACTCTTTAATAGAAGAATTTGATGATGAAGTAGATCCTATTTTCCAAAAAATAAAATCAAACACAACCCAAATCAAAACCCTCACGCAACTGCGCGATACTTTGCTGCCAAAGTTGATGAGTGGGGAGGTGAGGGTTAAATAGATTGAGTTAACTTTGCAAAAAAGAAATATATGGATAGCATGGATATCAGTATTAAAATTAGCGAGAATGAAGAACAACTTCTGCGGATTAGCATTGATGAAAGTAGAGCGGCCGAAGGTGTTGTAATATTTGATTTGGCTTCAATTTCAGATGGCCGGAATCTACTTAAACTTCAACTAGCAAATGATAAGTTGACAATATTGGAAAAAGCAGTTGAGTTTGCTGGAGACATAGAGAAATTGAAATCCATATTAGAAGAAATTCTCGTTCAAAAAAACCCAAGTCAGTTATATGGATCGGAAAATACAGAAACAGAGGAAGAAGATGATGAGACACCATATGATCCGGATAAAATAAGGGTTGACACAAAAAACTTCTCTTTACGTCAGATTTACGACATGATAAAAAGTGGAGACATTAATCTTACTCCAGATTTTCAAAGAAATCTTGTTTGGGATAACCAAAGGAAGTCACGGCTAATTGAATCTATTTTGATGAGAATTCCTCTGCCAATGTTCTACTTTGCACAAGATGATGAAGGAAGAATTTCAGTTGTTGATGGTCTGCAGAGACTTAGTACCGTGCGAGATTTTATGTCTAACAAATTCAAACTTCGTAACCTGGAATATCTAAGTGAAAAATGTAAGGACAAAGTATATGAACATAAAGACCCAAAGAAAGCCATTGATGCCAAATATTACAGATGGTTCAATATGACACAGATTACTGTAAACGTGATTGACCCATCATCACCATTCAAATTGAAATATGATATCTTCAGAAGAATAAATACCGGTGGTCAGCCATTAAACGCCCAAGAAATTAGGAACTGTCTTTCAAGCGATGACCTGCGCAGGGCCCTGAAGGAAATGGCAACCCTTCCAAGTTTTAAAGAGGCCACAGGGTATAGTATCAAGGATGTTCGGATGGAGGCACAAGAATTAGCTTTGCGTTTTATTTTATTTTATCGAAAATATTCAGTGGATAAAACTTTAAATAATTACAGTGGGAGCATAGAGTCAGAGCTGAATACACTCACTGAGACTTTAACTAAGGACAAAAAGTTTGACTATTCTGTTTATACAAAACTTTTTGACAGTGCGATGCAAAATGCATATCACTTGTTTGGTAGATATTCCTTTAGGAAATGCATGGAACAACATATCAATTCAAACGCAAACAGACAATTGATAAATAAGGCCTTATTTGTTAGTTGGGCTGTGCTGCTAAGTGAATTCAATAATAAAGCAATTCAGACGCATAATGCTTTTGAATCTTTTGCGCTACCGTTGGCAAATAAGGTTACCAGTGAAAAGGAGTTATTCATGTTTTTGACTTATAGTACCAACTCAAAAGTAAATATTCAAGCGGCATTCAAGGCAGCGGAAGAATTAATTAAAGCAAATTTAAAACAATGAACCATCTTAAAATAAATCAATTCAAATGTTTCGTGGATGCCGATATAAACATTAATGCACTTACAGTAATGGTTGGCGCAAATGGCAATGGAAAGAGCACAACCATTCAGGCATTACTGTACTTTAGAAGGACGATTGAGCACTGCGGAGAATGGATAAACGGAGAGTATCGATTGAATAAAGTCAACGGCTTAAATGTTCAATTAAATGGAGCATATTGTTTAGCACTTGGAAATAGCAGTTTTGTATTGAATAGAAATGCCGAAGTCAATGAGATTACACTCGGGTTGTTTAATGAGCAAGAAGAAATTACGGTTACCTATGAAGTGGATAACAGAGATACAAAGTTGTATTTAACGCCAAAATCCCTAACTAAAACCGAAGCTTCAAATTTTCCAATTTTCAAGCAAGAATTTTATTATCTGAATGCGGAAAGATTTGGACCTAGAGTAAACCAGCAATTACATTTTTTTGATTACCCCAATGCTGGTTGGCAGGGAGAAACTACTGCGCAACTATTGGGTCTTGAGAATGGATATTACAAAGTTGAAGACGGAAGAAGATTTGATGGGACTCAATCAAATTATCTTATTGATCAAGTGAATCATTGGCTTGATTTCATAATGAAAGGAGTAAAAGTTCGAGTAGAGACAAGTCCAAATACTTTAACAGCACAAATCCTTATTGAGAATCAGTTCACAGTTTCTGATCCAACACTCTCGACAAACCTAGGTTTTGGAATAAGTTACATATTACCAATCATTGCAACGGGCTTGATCGCAAAACGAGGTTGTTTCTTTATCGTTGAAAATCCCGAAGCTCATCTTCATCCATCTGCACAGTCGAAAGTTGGTAGATTTTTAGCCATGGTTGCAAATTCTGGAGTAAATGTTGTCATCGAAACCCATAGTGACCATTTGTTGAATGGGGTGCAAATTAGTGTCGCGAATAAGGCGATTCAGAATGATGGCGTTACAATAAATTATTTTAGCCACAAAGAAAATAATATTCAACCTGATGTTCAGCCAATATCTATCACTACTAAGGGAGAACTATCAGCATGGCCGAAAGGATTTTTCGACCAAACCCAAGTTGATTTTGCCGAGCTTTTTAATCTTAGGAAAGGATGAACAACTTCTATTTATTTAAGGATGCACTGAACACTGCTACTTTAGATGATTTTGAACGGGGTATAAAGTCATTAAATGAAGTTGTTACAGAAACAGATAGTCAGGCAGACGTTCTTTTGAGATATGAGGATTTTTGGATGCAAAATTCTGCTCACGGTTTTTTTTATGAACTTCCTGGAAAACTTACAAATGAATATATTGGACTTAGTGTAAAGTTATTTAACTCCTTTACTCCAATTCCTTTCGACATACCTAATGAGATCGATTTTGACACTATCTATAATGTGGATTGTAATGGGTTCGCGGGTTTCAATTTTATAAACACAGCAATACCTGCAAATAGACAAGTTACAGGAGCAAATAGCTTTAGGTTATTCAAAAATAACTGTGCAACTCAAAATGCATTTGCCTCTATTCAAGCTTATTGGAATTCTCGAACTTCATTATTTCCAAATTTGGTGTTCTGCAATCACGTGTGGGATCAAATATCACACTTGTCAGTCAATGATCCGAGGTTCACGCTAATAAATTCAAAATTAAACAGATTGAATGTTTTCACGGGAACATGGCAATCTGGGAATTTCATCTATCAAAACCTTGGACTAGACAATTCACCGGATACGCCAACCAGAATTGCAAAAACTCTTAATTTAAGAACATTCAATTGCCCTGTTATCGGTAATAGAGTGTTTAGTCTTCACATTAAATGGTATTTCGGTAATGAGCCATTTAGACTCTACTACTTTCCTGAACCAACAACTCATAAAGTTTATGTTGGTTATATAGGCCCCAAAGATGAGATAGGATTTTAATTGAAACCTATCACTGAAAATATCATTGAAGAATCAGCGATTGAAATTTTGCAATCGCAGGGATGGGAATATATAAATGGCAAAGAGATTTCACCTGAAGGTTTGTTTTGTGAGCGGGATAGTTTTAGTCAGATCATTTTAACTAATCGGTTGCGCGAGGCTATCGCTAAAATCAATCCGCACATTCCTGCAGATGCACAAGAGGCAGCCATTCAAAAGATAGCACGCATTCACTCACCTGAGTTGCTGCATGGAAATGAATTGTTTCATAAGGAACTAATAGAGAAAGTAAGAATCTCTTATCAGCAAAACGGTTTTGAGCGCAGCCATGAAGTTGCATTGATTGATTTTGAAAATCCCAGCAACAATCAATTTCTGGCTGTCAATCAATACACCATCATTGAAAACAACCAAAACAAGCGGCCTGATATTTTACTTTTCGTCAATGGCATTCCGCTGGTAGTAATTGAACTAAAAAATGCGGCCAGTGAAAATGCAGATATTGTAAGTGCCTACCAGCAAATACAAACCTATAAAGCAATCATTCCTTCGCTGTTCACCTACAATGCCATCTGCATTATCAGCGATGGGCTGGAGTGCAAAGCCGGAAGTGTATCAGCAGATATAAAACGCTACATGACCTGGAAGAGCTCAGATGGAGTAAAAGATGCTTCGCGCTTCAAACCACAGTTGGAAATTTTGTTGAAAGGAATGTTGCAACCTGCCACGCTCCTTGATCTGGTGCGCAACTTCATAGTATTTGAGAAGACAAAAAAGGAGGACTCAAAGACTGGATTGATTCAGATTCAGACAGAAAAAAAACTCGCTGCCTATCACCAATACTATGCAGTAAACAAAGCTGTGCAAAGTTCTATTACTGCATCGGGTGTAAATGGAGACAAGCGCGGTGGAGTTGTGTGGCATACGCAAGGTTCAGGTAAGAGCCTGTCAATGGTCTTTTATTCAGGTAAGTTAATCACCGCACCTGCCATGCAAAACCCAACCATTGTAGTAATCACCGACCGCAATGATCTGGATGATCAGTTGTTTGATACGTTTGCGTCATCCGTTCAACTGCTTCGCCAGGAACCCGTGCAGGCGGAAAGCCGAGATCATTTAAAAAACTTATTGAAAGTAGCGAGTGGTGGAATTGTGTTCACTACCATTCAAAAATTCTTGCCGGAAGGAAACAAATCGGAATATGACCAACTAAGCGACCGGAAAAATATTGTGGTGATTGCCGATGAAGCCCACCGCACCCAATACGGCTTTGAAGCAAAATACGTTGACGTAAAAGACAAAGACGGAAATGTAACAGGCAAGCGCATTGCTTATGGCTTCGCCAAATACATGCGCGATGCGCTACCCAACGCCACCTACATTGGTTTTACCGGAACACCCATTGAAGGCACGGATGTAAACACGCCACAGGTTTTCGGAAACTACATCGACCGCTACGACATCAAAGATGCTGTCACCGATGGAGCTACCGTAAGAATCTTTTATGAGAGCCGCTTAGCCAAAGTCAATTTGGATGAAGAAGGAAAAAGGTTGATTGATGAGTTTGACCAGGAGTTAGAGCAAGACGAAGAGATCACCGAAAAACAAAAAGCAAAATCCAAGTGGACGAAGTTGGAAGCCATTGTCGGTAATCACGATCGGATTAAGAACCTGGCTAAAGACATCGTTACCCACTTCGAAAAACGCCAGACAGTTTTTGAAGGCAAAGCGATGATCGTGGCCATGAGCCGGAGGATAGCAGCAGAGTTATACAAAGAAATTATTGCGCTTCGTCCTGAATGGCATGACAGCGATTTGAAAAAGGGTGTCATCAAAGTAGTGATGACCACCAACAGTGCCGATGGCCCGGAAATGTCGAAGCACCACACGACCAAACAACAAAGAAAAGATTTATCCGAGCGGATGAAAGTACCCTCCGATTCACTGAAGATTGTGATCGTGCGTGATATGTGGCTCACTGGATTTGATGCACCTTGTTTGAATACCATGTATGTAGACAAGCCCATGCGCGGCCACAACCTGATGCAGGCCATTGCGCGGGTGAACCGCGTATTCAAAGACAAGCCTGGAGGCTTGATCGTGGATTATCTCGGTATTGCTACGAACTTGAAAAAGGCATTGTCATTCTATGGAGAAGCTGGAGGGCAAGGAGAGCCCGCTGAGAACATTGAGCAGGCTATCGAAGTATTCATGGAGAAGCTCGAAGTAGTGGAACAGATGTTTAGAGAAGTGACCACCACCAAAAACGAAATTTTGGTGGAGGAGCCTGAAGCGTATTACGAGAACAGTTCCAATTTCAATTACAAGCGTTTCTTTGCCGTTGACGCAAAGGAAAAACTATCGATCATTCTTCAGGCTGAAGAACACATACTCGGATTGCAAGACGGCAAAGAAAGGTTTATCCGCGAAGTGAGTTTATTGAGCCAGGCGCTTTCGCTTTGTGTAACGCGTGAAGAAGTTCAACCACATTTGCCCGAAGTTGCTTTCTTCCAGGCAGTGAAGGCGCGCTTGGTAAAATTTGATACTCCATTGGGAGATGGCAAATCTGATCTTGAAATTGAAACTGCCATCAAGCAAATCGTTGATGAAGCCCTCAGCAACGACAAAGTAATTGACATCTTTGATGCAGCCGGAATTGATAAGCCTGAATTGACAGGTCTTGAAATTTTATCCGATGAATTTCTTTTGGAAGTTCAGGGGATGCAGCATAAGAACCTCGCGATTGAGTTGCTAAAGAAAATTTTGAACAACGAATTAAAGACACGAGCAAAAACCAATCTCGTCAAGAGTAAGAAGCTGTTGGAGATGCTGGAAACATCTATCAAAAAATATCAGAACAATTTATTGACCACAGCAGAAATCATTCAGGAACTTATCAACATCGCCAAACAAATAAAAGAAGCAGATAAAGAAGGAGAGAAGTTAGGACTCACACAAGATGAAGTTGCATTTTATAATGCACTGGAAGTAAACGACAGTGCCGTTCAGGTACTCGGTGATGAAACACTCAAAGTAATTGCGCGTGAAATTGCAGACAAAGTTAGGGCAAACACCACCATCGACTGGACGATTAGAGAGAGCGCCAGGGCTCGATTAATGGTATTGGTGAAGCGAACTCTTTCAAAATACGGCTACCCGCCCGACAAGCAGCAAAAGGCAATAGATACTGTGATGAAGCAGGCGGAGTTGATGGCGGATTTAGTCTTACTACCTTGAGAAATTATCAGGATGGAGTTTAAAAATTATTATGAGATGCTTCAGATTTCTGAGGATGCTACCGAACAGGAAATTAGAAAGGCATATAGGAAATTGTACCTACAATATCATCCAGACAAGAACCCCAATGACAAAAAAGCCGAAGAATTTTGCAAAGAGTTAGGTCATGCAAAGGATATTCTCACTGATCTGAAAAAGAGAGAAGATTATGATATGGAATTAACCGCGTACCGGGCATCAAGAACTAAATCTACTAATTCCAATCATACCAAAACGGAAAATGATCCAGGGCAGCCACAAAGCGAAAAGAATATGCATAATGGTAATTCTAATTCGTATGAATTTGATTCAATAAAAGCCGAGCATGATATGAGAGAACGGGAGCAAAAAGTGAGAAATGCCGAGAATGCCGTCCTGAATCAATGGAAAAAATTTCAGAAACAAAGAAGATGGTTTTGGTATGCTGCGCTTCTGGGCTTCATTACTTCCTGTGGCGTTGTTTTTCTGTTTGTCCGCGGCATAAATGGGAATCACAGAGCGTTGGAGAAAAAAAATGACTCATTGACTTTAGAGCTTCGAGTTAGAGACTATCTCATTGACTCTGGACTTGCCAAGTCTCAGTTTCAGAAAGTAAAGAGCCTGCTTCAAATTTATGATCTGAATAAAGAAGGAGTTCATGATTATAAATCGTTAGATGTGTTTGTTAGGGAGATGCAACAAAGAAAAAATTCCGATTCACTTTTTAAGATTATTATTAAATCCAAGAATATTAATATGAATGAAGGGCAATTCCATAAGATGGTTCGGATGAAATGAAGTGCGAAAAGTTAAGCTGAAATCACGGCCAAATCGTTCAATGGCGTTTGTATCGGAATCACTCATACCGCTTTGAGACCCGATGATGCAGCATTGCCAATGAACAAAACTCTGATCGATTTATAGTCTTGGCCCTTTTGGCTTTCTTTGTTGAGGCTGGCTGTTCTTATTAATTTGATCAAGCTTTTCTTTCTCAGCACGATATTCGGAGAGCTTCCTTCTAAAGTTGGAATCCCACCTCTTCAGAACCTCATCAGGATTTAGACCTTCTTCCCTTAAAGCCTCTTTTATTTTCTCTTCGCTGCTACTTTCCTCTTCAGCGATGGCAGAAATTATCCGCAGGTAGGCCTCCTCGCTATGATTTGGTTTTTCACTCATAGAATTTTCATTTTTCATAGGGTCTGACCTTAAAATATGCAGTTCTTATCCTCCTAATCCCATTATAGAACTTATTGTCATCATAACTGAACTGTTCACAAATGTCGCGTTTTTCCAATCCCTGGGCAATGGCTAGGAGTATCTTTTGCGCTATCGGATCTGTCTCCAATTCCTTTCCCATTGAACTTACCAACAATTCATAGTCAATCTGCTCATCGAGCATCATGGTTGTTCCGACCGGAGTCTGCGCGGACATCTTATCCTGTATTTTGGTAAATGTATTGGCAGACTTGACCTCGTTCAGCAAATTGTTCTTCAGGATTTTTTTCAAGAACACGGTCAACGAACCTTTTGAACTATCATAAATCGTTGGTTTATCCAGAAAAACAATCATAGCTTTCATGGCAAGATCTTCTTCATCAAATGCAAGTCTCTGTAAACCATAGTCCCTAAGGAGACTTTTAGCATAGCGGACAAGACTTCGATTCAATTTTGTTAGCTCTTCGTCACTTGGGATCATTCCATAGGGTTTAAAACTATTTCAAAAATATATTTTTTTTCTTACTGCTGAAATACCCATGTCAGTTTGTATATGCTAACAACGAGTTGATCGGATATTTTTCAATCAAACAAACAATCACAATTTGTTTAAAACATATGATTATCAGAGTGATATTCTCAATATGAAGAATGAGGGAATAACCTTAATAAATTTTAGAGATGCTTAGTGCCAAAACACATAAATGGTTATCTTCACCTTCGATCCTTTGCGTCACTTTAATTCGGTTTTAATGGTGAGCTTGGATCAGTGCCGACAGATTTTGGAAAAGAGTGGCCGCTCATACTCGGATGAGCAGATCGTCAAGATGCGCGAGTTCCTCTACAAAATGGCATCGATCGATTATCAACTTTTTAAACTTGCCAAGCCGTATGACAAAGACAGCAATAATTTACACCCGGGTCTCGACCGATGAGCAAGCTGAAAAAGGCTACTCGCTTCAATATCAGTTAGACCGTATTCAAAAATATTGCGACATACAAGGGATCAAGCATATCGCGCACTTCCAAGAAGATTTCTCAGCAAAGACTTTCGAACGCCCAGAGTTTAAAAAACTCTTGCTGTATTGCAAAGCAAACAGAAGCAGAATCGATTATGTGCTTTTTCTGAACTGGAGCCGATTCTCACGGAATGCAGGAGATTCATATTCTATGATCCGGGAATTTCAAAAATTGGGAATCGAGCCACAGGCGATTGAACAGCCTCTTGATCTAAGTATCCCAGAAAATAAAATGATGCTTGCATTTTACCTTGCGGCACCAGAGGTTGAGAATGATCGAAGATCAATGAATGTGCGAAGTGGCATGCAACGAGCACGAAAAGAGGGACGATTTTTAGGTACTGCACCCCGTGGTTATAAGAACGTACGAGATATAAATAATAAGCCGATCATTGTGCCGCACGAACTGGAGGCTCCTCTTGTGATCAAAGCTTTTGAAGAATGTTCCCAGCAAAACCTCTCTTTGGAAAACCTCAGAAAAGAAATGCGCAAGAAGGGCCTTAACGTAAGTCGTGCTGCCTTTCCAGAATTACTTCGTAATCGCATTTACATTGGTGAAATTTTCGTTTCAGGCTTTAAAGATGATCCTGACCAACATGTGCAAGGTATTCACCAACCGCTCATCTCTCGCGAACTTTTCGAGGAGGTACAGGCAGTGCTGGATGGAAGGTCTTATAAGAGGGCGACAAAGAACACGGCAAAAGATGAGCTTCCGTTACGTGGCTTTTTGCAGTGCCGGATTTGCGGAGGACTTTTGACTGGGAGTGCTTCGAGAGGCAATGGGGGAAAATACTTCTACTACCATTGCCAGAAAGGTTGCCCCGAGAGGTTCAAAGCTTTGGATGCAAATCAAAGATTTGAAGAATACCTATCATTTCTCAAACCACGGCCGGAAGTGGCGGATCTCTATCAATTGATTTTGAAGGATGTTTTCAAAAACTCAAACAAGGAAAACCTTGTGCTAGTAAAAAAGTTAGACGAGGACATCTCCAAATCGCGAAGCAGAATCCAAAAAATGCAAGGGTTATTGCTCGATGATAAAATCTCATCTGAAGATTATAAAGAGATGAAATTGGTCGAAGAAAAAAAGATGCACGAACTCAGCCGACAGAAGGCATCTCTTTTATCTGTGGATGAAGACTTCACTCAATATATTGAAACAAGTTGTAACTTGATCAAGAACATGGATCAAGCTTATCAGAATGCCACACTTGATCTCAGGCATTTGATTATTGGTTCGATATTTCCGGGAAAGCTCATTTTTGAAGAAAATAAATATCGAACCAATAGGCTCAATGAAGTTGTCTCGCTATTGTGCTTGGGAGACAGCGACTTACAAGAAAATAAAAAAGGACACCCAGTGAAAAATCATAAAGTGTCCAGTCTGGTAGTCCCGCCCAGAATCGAACTGGGATCAAAAGTTTAGGAAACTTCTATTCTATCCGTTGAACTACGGGACCAAGATTTCAAAAATTCTTTTCCTGCCCCAGACTTCAAATATTTTTCTCTTAGCCTGGCTTCAGGGCGCGAAGGTAATGATTCAGAGTAAATCAATCGCCATGGTCTGTACGCTTTCGTTGATCTTGTTTTGCCGGCATTATGTTGGCTCAGCCGTTTGTCGATGTTGGCTGTCATGCCCACATAAATCCGCTGGTCGGATTGGCTTAGGATTGCGTAAACAAAAAACATGGCATCAAAAGTTTAGGAAACTTCCCTGCCTGCCGGCAGGTATTCTATCCGTTGAACTACGGGACCAATAAAAAAAACGAGCTACCATCAGTAGCTCGCCTGTCGGGGTGAGATGATTCGAACATCCGACCTCCACGTCCCTAACGTGATGCGCTAACCGGGCTGCGCTACACCCCGAACAAAATTTCTGCCTGTATGGAAATACTTACTTCACGCTTCGCCCCGCTTGAGTGGGGCTGCTTGTCTGCCGAAATGCAACGCAGGCAGGCGCTACACCCCGAACTTTAAATCAGGCCGCAATATTAGTAATTTTAACGCAATTGAAAGAGCATGAGCCGCGCAAAAAAAAATACTTCTGTTGTGTTGGGGTTGGTATGTGCGTTGGGGGCTGCTATCTGTATTAATTTACCATTACAGGCACAGGTTATCCCATTGCGGCAGGCACAAAAAAAAATAAACCAGCACAATTGGTCGGCTGCCCGCCAAACATTGGCCAAGGTATTGCGAAAAGATTCGTCCAACATAGAAGCACAAATACTTTTTGCGCGTTGGTTTCTGCACCCGGCCAACCCCGCCTATCAAACTGACTCGGCCTATCGCCATACGCAGATTGCCTGGCACGCTTTCCGTCAGCAAAGTGCAGGAGAAAAGTGGAAGCGGAGGCAAGCCGACAGCACTTCTCTCATTTTATTGCGACAGCAGATTGATAGTTTGGCGTTTGATGAAGCTAAAAAAATCAATTCCGAAAAATCGTACGACCTGTTTATCCGAAAATATGTGGGTGCTGCTCAGACTTCGCTGGCAGTTGAACTGCGCGATGAAGCATCTTTCTTAGAAGCACTGAAACAAAATACCTATGCGGCCTTTAAATTTTTTTTAGAGCGATACCCGGCCTCGCACCGCGCAGCCGAGGCATCAACCCGGTATGAAAAACTATTGTTCGAAGCTCAGACAAAAGATGGGAAGATGAAAAGCTACCAGCGCTTTGTAAAGCAATATCCACATAGCCCTTATCGAAAAAAAGCAGAAAAAAATATTTACGAGGTGCAGACGGCCATGGGTACCACTGCCGATTTTCAAAAATTCATTACTGAAAATCCGCAGAGCAGTTATGTAAACCAGGCCAGAAATATTTTATTTCATTTACTAAAAGAGACAGATGAAAAAATATCTTTTCATCTGACCGACTCGCTGGAAAAAATTACAGCCCTCAATAAACTGTTGTGGATGCCTTTTTACAAGAATGGAAAATTTGGTTTCATGGACACACGTGGCCACGAAACAATCGCTCCCCGATTTGATGATGTGAACGATGAATACAAATGCCATGCTACCAAAGAGGATGTGCTGGACACATCCGAAGGGCTGGTAAGCAGAAACGGTCAACGCATAACTCATGCACCGGGCGGATTTAAAGACTTGGGTTTTGGATTTATCCGATACGGAGATTCTGTTTATCAGGCGATCCACAAAAGTGGTGTTGTCGTGGCAGGCGGACTACAAAGGGCGGCAGTGGCCGGAGGCAGATTTTTGCTGTTGAAAAAAAATGACAGGGTAGGGTTGTGGGCATTGAATGGACGAAACCTGTTGCCTCCGGAGTTCAACTCCATTTCTATCGTAGGGGAAATTATTGTGGCAGACCGAAACGGAAAAAAAAATCTTTACACGACAGAGCAGATTGCACAGTGTGCCGATGGTGTGCCGCTGGCGGACGATTTTGTTTTCGATCAGGTGAAACCCGTGGGCAATAACCTGTTAGTGAGCAATGGCTCGCTGGAAGGCATGCTGAACTCAAAATTGGAATATGTGGTGCCGCTGGCGCGCCAGTCATTGCAACTGATGCCCTTTGGGTTGGTCAGGTTGATAAACGATCGCTACATGCTGGAAGGACTGGGAGAGGAGGTTGCCAACCGCACGTATGAAAAATATAAGTTTTACAAACAGTGGATCAGGCTGCAAACGCCCACATCGGTACAGTTGTTTGATGTGCAACAAAAAAAAATAATCGAGCAGCAAAGCGACAGTATATGGTTTATGAAAGGTTTAGCTTTTTCAAAAGCCAAAGACACGATTCATGTTTACGTTAACTCGGCTACAAGGGTAGATGTTCCCGTCAAAGAGAGGATTGTATTTGTACCTTCGATGGACTCCATTCATTATTTTTACACACAACAGAAAAACAAAAAAATAGTTTTTGATGTGACTACCGGCAAGAAACTTTTTTCTACAGACGCTGACCGGTTAGAGTCGCTGGGCACACATTTTTTGATCATCACCAAAAAAAATAAAAAAGGAATAATTGATCAATCGAACAAAATGATATTGCCCACAGAGTACAATGCACTGATTTCGACCGACAACCGTTTTGTTTCTTTATTAAAAGACAAAAAATTTGGCCTTTACGATCTGTCAACCAAACGAATGGTGAAAACAACGTTTGGAAAAAACATTGTACAACTGCAGCACAAATGGTTGATTGTTTACAAAGATGGCCATTATGGTGTGGCAGACTGGCAGTTGAAAAACATTGTACCTTTTCAATATGATGAAATACAACCCTGGTCAACCCAGGCAATATGGGTACGGCTCGGTTTTGAGTGGCAGTTGTTCAACTTTCAGGAGAACAGAGTCATTCTGCGTCAGATAAAAAAAATTAATATCATAAAAGATAGTGAGGAAGAAAATCTGGCTATCGTACAACATGAAAATTATTTTGGTGTGGTGAGCAGTAAATCTGGTGTGGTGCTTACGCCCACGTTTTCTTCCATTGAAAACCATAACAGCGAAGACGACCCCGTATATGTAGCCACCAAAGAAATTGAAGAGGCAGATATTGTGGTGGTGATGTATTATGACCACACCGGAAAGTTATTGCGTAAGCAGGTTTATGAAGGCAACGAGTTTTCAAAACTTGCCTGCACCGATGATTGACAGATTATCGGCACTGAAAAAAAATAAACCGGATAAAGTCATTTATTTTTCTATACTTGAAAACATATTAAGCGAACTACTGCCATGAGAAATAAATTTTTAATCACTGTATTGGCTTTTAGTTGTATAGCCACTGCGTATTCGCAAGACAATCCACGGCTGGTGGTGGGTATCGTGGTAGATCAGATGCGGCAGGAATACCTGTACCGTTTTCAAAATAAATTTGGTGAGGGCGGCTTTAAACGATTGATGGGCGAAGGCTTTATGCTTACCAACGCACACTATAATTATGTACCAACCTATACCGGCCCCGGCCATGCCTCAGTTTACACGGGCACCACACCGGCCTACCACGGCATCATTGCCAACGACTGGTGGGACAAAACGCTGAAGAAAAAAGTAAACTGTGTGGGTGATGAAAACCAAAAACCGGTGGGCAGTACTGACGGACACGGTGCGGTGAGCCCCTGGCGGTTGTTGTCCACTACCGTAACCGATGAATTGAAATTGTTTTCGCAAAAAAAATCGAAAGTAATAGGTATCTCCATCAAAGACAGGGGGGCAGTTCTTCCCTCCGGTCATTTGGCCAATGCTGCTTACTGGTTTGATAGCAAAAGCGGCAAGTTTATTTCCAGCACTTATTATCTGTCGGCTTTACCGTCTTGGGTAGATTCTTTCAATGATAAAAAAATGAGCGATGCACTGCTCAATCAGGAATGGAAAACACTGTTGCCGATCGAGCAATATACCGAGAGTTCCCCGGATGACTCTCCGTATGAAACCGTGATGAAAGGAAAAGACAAACCGGTGTTTCCTTACGACTTAAAAAAATTGCGCCAGCAGAGGAGCAACTACGACTTGCTTCCTTCAACCCCCATGGGCAATGATTTTCTGGAGGCATTTGCCGAGGCAACCATTGCAGGGGAAAGCATGGGCAAGAGCGGATACACCGATTTCTTAACCATCTCTTTTTCTTCCACTGACTTGGTAGGGCACGCTATGGGGCCGAATGCCGTAGAGGTAGAAGATACCTACTTACGTCTTGATAGAAGTATTGCCAGCCTGTTAAAAAAATTAGATGAAGAGGTAGGTAAGGGCAACTACACATTGTTTCTAACGGCCGATCATGCCGCAGCAGAAGTGCCGCAGTCGCTGAAAGACAACCACATGCCGGCCGGATATTTCACAGACGACAATTCATTAAAAACAGAACTGAACAATTTTTTGGCAACGTATTTTCCCGGCAAAACTTTAGTAGAATCTGTATCAAACAGTCAGGTGTTTTTTAATACTTCCTTGTTTTCGGGCGACCTGAAATCTTCCGGGATAGACTATATGCTGGCAACAGAATTGGTAAGTAACTACCTGCTCGGAAAAGAAGGAGTAGCCCAGGTTTTTCCAAAAAGTTTGATCAGGCAGGGCAGTTATACCGAAGGCGGCATGAAAGGATTTGTTGTTCGTGGTTATAACTTTAAGCGCAGTGGCGATTTGACTTTTGAGTTGGAGCCCGGCTGGTATAGCAGTGCCCACTTACAGGGTACTACCCACGGGTCTTCTTACTCGTACGATACCCACGTGCCGGTTTTGTTTTTCGGCAAGGGCATCCGCCATGGCAGCAGCAAACAATACCATCCGATTATTGATATTGCGCCCACCATTTCAGTTTTACTTCGGATAAAATTTCCTAGCGCCTGCACCGGCCAGCCCATTGCAGAGGCGATGGAAGAAAAATGAAAACCTAAAAATCGTCAGCTACGGCTTTGATCTTTTTGTTTTTATCAACATACATCTGATGGATGACCAACGGAGAGCGATAGGTGAGCGTTACTTCTCTGGGACTGCCTTTATAGATCAGCGAAATTTTTTCGGGAACAGACCAACTGTAGGTTTCGTGACGTAAGCTAAACTGAGCTTTGCCATATAATTTTTCCAGCCCCATCATGATGCGCGGGTCAACCGGAGTGATGACAATGATTTCGTAGATCAGCCCTTTATAGGCTTTTAGTTTTACCTGACGGATATCAGCATCGCCTACTTTTTCATAAGCCGCATTGTTTACTTCGTAGAGTTTGGCTGCAAACTCTTTTAACTCAGTAAAATCTCTTTTGAAGACAATTCCCTTCACGCTATCTACCGGTGTGCCCAGTTTGATGTCTTTAAATCCGTTCCGTCTGGCTAATTCAGATACGTCTTGTGCACGGGCAACACAAGTTAACAACAGCAGGCAGAAAAGAAAATATTTCATGGCTTGGGTTCAGTAAAGCGGATCGGCAGACTGGCTTGTGTGCGATCCCACAAAAAAATCAGTTGGGCGCTGTCAGTCTTCTGGTCTATTTTGATAGTAAACAACTCATAGACGTCTTTGTCAGGAATGGAAGACACGGGTGCATCAATGCGCATGACATCGGCTTTTGCATTGTAATTATAGGATCCCCACAAGCCTACATCGCTGTTGATAATGAGTGTCCATTTTTCGTTTTCAGGAATAGCGAACAAAGAATACGTTCCCGCTTTTAATAATTTCCCCGAAAGGAAAATATCGTGGGTGCAGGTTAGTTCGGTAGCTTCGTTGGCCCCCAGCCGCCACACCTGCCCGAAAGGCACGAGCTTCCCAAAAATTTCTCTTCCGTTTTTCCGTGGCTCCGAATAAGTAATTTTCAGGTAAGTGTCTTTATATCGTGCCGAGGCAATGGCCAATGGGCTTTGCCTGTTCTTTGCTGTTTGCCCCCAGGCACAAGATGTTGTGAGAGTGGCTAAAATAAAGAAAAGAATTTTCATGGCAGAGAATAACAGCCGCGAAGATAATAAATTGACATGCAGATTGTGTGAAATTAACCACCGTTGTTTTTTCGATTTTCCCTCATCGGTTAGGTACATAAAATCTATCTGCTATTTTTGATAAAATTTTTTATGAGCAAACCGGCATTTGACGATATCTATATGGAGTTGGCGGTAAACTTGGCCAAGCGGTCGCACTGTATAAAAAGACATGTGGGGGCAGTGCTGACCAAAGATACGCGCATCATTTCCATTGGGTACAACGGGCCACCCAGCGGTACGCATAATTGCGATGAAGAATGGCCCGATGCAGGTTGCCCGCGCGACTCAAAAGGAGGCTGTTCGCTAGCTATTCATGCCGAGCAAAATGCTATTTTGTATGCAGTAAAAAACAAAACGTCAGTAGAAGGAGCAACACTGTACGTCACCCTTTCGCCTTGCTTAGCTTGTGCCCGCATTATTTACAGCATGGGCATCGAACGTGTAATTTATTTTAATTCGTATGCTGCCCACAAAGGGATTGCTACAGATGAAGGGGTTGATTTTTTAAATAAGTTTGGCGTAACCTGCATCCAATACGTTGGTCAACTCGCCAACGTTACCCACATGATCTGACGTAAACCGATTACTTAGCTGCCAGTACTTTTTCAATATCAGAAATCAACTTGGCGGTGATGCCTTTTGTTTTCTTTGCCTGTTCGGCTTTGAACACGGTTAGTGCCTGAGCAGCTTTTTCATATAAGCCCACCGGGTTGCGGTCGTGGCTGTAACTACCGAGGCACCATGTAATATCCGACTGCAGGCCGGATTCTGACTTCAGGCTTTTTAATTTTTCCAGTATGGTTTCAGATACGGCAACAATATCAATTGCGGTATTTTTTTTGGCGACTGCCTTGGGTTTTGCTTCTGCTTTTGCCATAAGAAATGAGTATTTACGGGCAAAGGTAGGGCTTCTATGCCGATGAAAATACCAGTAGCTCAAACAATATTTACGCAACCGTTGACGAATTTTTTTTAGCTCGATTGGAGAGGAACTACATGCATTGATTTTAAATTAAATAAATTATTTTTACTGACTTCTTTACGCACACGTGAACAAAAGTACCCTCATCTATATTAAACCAAAGACAGGCGAGCAAAAACAGGTTGCACTGATGCTGACAACCGGTTTCTTCTTGGGGATTTACGTAGCAACCTATCAAGTAACGGCCGAGTCGTTGTTCCTTAGCCAGATGAGCAATCAGATTAATAATGCTTTTTTGGCTTCGGGTGTTCTGGGTATCGTGTTTACTTTGGTTTTTTCTTACTTTCAAAATAAAATCAGATTTGGTACGCTCACGATTATCAGTATTACTTCGGTAGCTGTTGTTACTTTCCTGGTTTATTATTTATACCGATTTGGCAACCCGGCTCTCCATCAATATGTGTTATTTGCTATGCATAGTTTATCAGGCCCCATTACGGCCGTGTTGTTGTTGTGTTACTGGGGTATTTTTGGAAGGCTGTTTAATTTTCGTCAATCTAAACGGATTATCGGTTGGATTGATACAGGGCAGTTGGTGGCCATAATTTTAGCTAATTTTTTTATTCCGCTGGCCGCCTCATTTTTTCCTAACACATCCGATTATTTGCTGATGAGCAATGTCAGTATTGTAGCGGGGCTCGTCTTTGTAATCATTATTACCTCCCGGTTTAAGATGATGAAAAATGACCCACGCGAATTTGATGACACAGTAAAGAAAGAAACTCGTTTTCAGCGAATGTTTAAAGACAAGTACATTGTTTTGCTGGCCGTATTCCTGAGTGTTTCGATGGTTACGTTTATGTTTAACCAGTTCAGTTTTCAGACATTGCTGAACACGCAATACCCTGTACAGCGCGACCTGACCAACTTCCTCGCATACTTTAATGGAATCATCTATCTGCTCAGTTTGATTTTGCAGACGTTTGTAAACGATCGTATTATCAGTACATACGGACTCCGGGTTTCTTTGTTAATGTTGCCCATCGTTACGCTTATTTTCTCGATGGGCTCATTTATTACGGCTACGTTTTTTGGATTCTCTCCGGGATTATACCCACAAGCGTACATTTTGTTTTTTCTGTTTATTGCCCTGACGCGGCTGTTTAATACTACCCTGCGCGACTCGCTGGAAAACCCGGTTTACAAACTTTTGTTTATTCCGCTCGACAGCCGCTACCGGTTTGGTATCCAATCGAAAGTAGAGGGAATTGTAAATGAGTCAGGAAGACTTATAGCAGGGTTAGCGATTTCTGGTTTTGGTTTACTTTCCTTTTTTCAGATTTCATGGATACCCCCTTTGGTTGTGCTGCTATGTGTAGCATACATGCTTCTGGCTCGTAATCTTTATGCAGGATATAAGAATAAGATTCGCTCAAAACTAGAGAGTTCTGAGTTCCATCAAGACAAGCTCGAAGTGGGCTTTGCACAGATTACATCTAGCCTGGAGGCACAATTAGGCGATCAGCAAACATCAAAAGCTGTGTTCTCATTTAAGTTATTGGAAAAACTCAATCCATCGAAAGTGGGTATGTGGGTAAACTCATTATTTAAAAATGAACGAGAAGAAATAAAAGAATATGCTCAACGCAGAATGAATGAATTGAAAGGGCTTTCTGTATCGGAAAATTATGTCATCCGCATAGATCCCAAGTTGAGTAATACAGAAAATAAAAAAATACTCTCTCTGCAAGAGATAGACCAAATGCTGAAAAGCGGAGGAGAAATAACCCGAAGCCGGATTCAGAAACTAAGTCGTTCAGTTGCTGTTGTAGACAGACAATATGCGGCAGAGTTGATACTTCACTCAACCTTACCAGAAAACCTTAATTATTTAGTTGAACTTTTGAGCGACAATGAACCTACCGTAAGACGGATTGCTCTGGCAACAGCGGCCCAACGTTTTAATAGTGAGATCATCAATGCAGTAATAGAAAACCTGAATAATCCTCAATACTCTAATTTAGCCATGAGTACCCTTACACAGATGGGCAGCAAGGCATTGAGTTATCTGGAGAGTGGATTTTATCTGTCAGGTCAAAATACGCAAACGATGATTCGTATTATACAAGTATTTGGCCGTATTGGTGGGCAGCGCGCTAAAGAATTATTATGGAATAAAATTGATTTCCCCGATAAAGTAGTTGTGTCGTCTGTATTAGTAGCATTGGGAGAAGCGGGTTTTAAGGCAGGCGTATCGCAGATTACACACATTAAATATGCCATAGAAGCAGATGTGTCGGACATAGCATGGAATCTAAGTGCCATCAAAGAACTGGGTGATGAACGGAGCGACCAGGTGAAATTATCATTACGCCAGGAAATCAATCATGACATCGAGCATATATATATGCTGTTGGCCATGCTGTACGACACCAAGTCCATTCAGTTGGTAAAAGAAAACATTGAGAGCGGAACTTCAGAGGGAACTACCTATGCGGTTGAATTGCTCGATATCTTTTTGTCCGAACAACTTAAAATACGCGTGATACCTGTGCTGGACGATATCAACGACAACGAAAAAATCAGCAGGCTCGAATCATTTTACCCTCGGGTTAGTTTAGATCAAAAATTAACGTTAAAATTTCTGATCAACCGCGACTTTACACAAACCAACCGGTGGACTAGAGCCACCGTCATCAACCAGATCGGTAAACAAAAGATTGCCGACTTCTCCCTCGATTTAATGGCCCAATTGTTTAACCCTGACCGGCTCATTCGAGAGGTGGCAGGCTGGGCACTTTATCAGATAGACCCACGTGTGTACCACGAGAGTACAAGCAGGCTGGAGGGCGACCATAAACGATGGCTCGACCGCGCCATCCTAAAAAAATCGAATGATAATAAGTTGATGTTGTACGAGCGGACGGTTTTCTTTCAGTCTATCCATGTGTTTGCCGAAATTCCCGGGCTGGTACTTTCTTATCTTTCAGACATTGCCCGCGAACACCACCTGAAACCAGAAGCCTTTTTATCAGTTGATGAACGACTCAACAACGAATTCTTTATTGTTTTCTCCGGCACACTACAGTATTACGAGAATGGCAAGTATGTTACCGATTTTGAGCAAGGGCAGTTTGTAGGCGAAATGCTCTCCGTCCCTGGGTTTGTCAACACCAATCTGCTGATAGCTAAAGAAGAAACCATTTTGCTTAAAATCAACAAAGATCAATTTTACGAATTGCTGTCAGATCATGTAAAACTGGCAGACAAGGTTTTGCAGTTTATCTAAATTTACCTAATTTCAAGGTTTTTAAACTAGTTGTAGTTTGTATTTTTTGTGAAGGAAGCCCTCAAGTTGCTTTCCTTCTGCAATTTTTATAGTACATTTAATTATAGGAAATAGAAGAAATGCTCAATGCACCTGTCAAAGTTGGTGGTGTCGTGGATGAGCCGGAAGAGGAGATAGATATTTCCTCTAAAAAAATAGGGGCTAATCCATTTCCGGGTCTTCGTCCATTTACTATGGAGGAATGTTACCTCTACTTTGGCCGCGAAGGCCAGGTGGATGAGATTTTGCTCAAATTATCAACACACCGCACAGTAACCGTGATGGGCTATTCAGGTAGCGGTAAATCAAGTTTAATGTATTGTGGGCTGCTACCGGTGCTGTACGGGGGATTTATGACTCAATCGGGGCCATTTTGGAATATTTGCAAATTCCGCCCTGGCGGGTCGCCATTGGCTAACCTCACACAATCAATTATCAGTACCTTACTCGAATCAAAACGAATTGAAGAAGAGGATGTTCCTGTTCATCGGGCTATCATCAATTCTGTTTTACGCAGCGGATCAAACGGGCTGCTGGATATAGCAAAATATATGCAGCGTACCCAGAACGAGAACGTACTGTTTATGGTGGATCAGTTTGAAGAATTGTTCCGCTATTCAGAAGCCGGAGGCGAGACGCGCGATGAAGCGGCCGTATTTATAAACCTCATCACAACAGCTACGCAGCAGACAGAGGTGCCTGTGTACGTTGCAACAAGCATGCGTGCAGATTTTATTAGCGATTGTGCCTCCTTTCATGGCCTAAGCGAAATGATCAACACGAGCAATTATCTGGTGCCACAGATGACCCGCGAACAAAAGCGGATGGCCATCGAAGGGCCTGTTTCCGTGAGCGGTGGAAAAATTGCGCCCCGCCTACTGAAACGGTTGCTGAATGATTTGGGTGAGAACCAAGACCAACTGCCCATTTTACAACATGTCATGATGCGCACGTGGGATTATTGGGAGGCCAACCATGATCCGGGCGAGCCTATTGATATCAGGCACTATAATGCCGTTGGTAAAATTAGCCAGGCGTTGTCGCTTCATGCCAACGAAGCATTTGAAGACTTGAATACCCGACAAAAAGAAATAGCGCAGGTAATATTCAAATCTATAACCGAAAAAACTCAGGATAACCAAGGCATACGCAAATCCGCCAAGATTGGCTTGATAGCAGAATTGGCTGATGCACAGGAAAAAGAAGTAATTGATGTAGTGGATAATTTCAGGAAACCGGGCCGTTCATTTTTAATGCCTGGCACAAATGTCATGCTGCATGCCGGTTCAACCATTGAGTTGTCGCACGAAAGTTTGATGCGTATCTGGACAAGACTGGCTAAGTGGGTAGAAGATGAAGCAGAATCGGCACAAATGTACAAACGCATATCGGGTGCAGCCGCCATGTACCAAACTGGCGAAACCAGTCTTTGGCGTCCGCCCGATTTACAACTGGCGCTGAACTGGCAGAAAAAACAACACCCCACCCGCGCATGGGCACAGCGCTACGATAACACCTTTGAAAGAGCAATTGTCTTCTTGGAATCCAGCCGCATCGCCCACGAGGCTGAACTAAAAAACCAGGAAATGCAACAGCGCAAAATGTTGCGCAGAGCCCGGGCTACTAATATTGTACTGGCTATTTTCTTGGTGGTGGCTATCATGTTTTTCTTTTATGGGTTGATCAACAGCATTGAAGCTGAGAAGAACTTAACCAGAGCAAAAACCCAACAAAAACTGGCTGAACAAGCATCAGCAGAAGCGCAAAAGCAGCGCGATATTGCGCAGAAACAAACTTTAGAAATTAAAGCCAAGCAAACTGAAATTGAAGGAAAGAACACTGAATTAGCCAATCGCAATGAACAACTTCGCCAACTTTTGTTTGAGAAAGATGTGCTGCAAAAAGATGCTGAAAATAATTACAACATAGCCAGAGAACAACGGGATAGCGCACGTGTTGCCCGAGATGTGGCCAAACAAGAATACAACCGTGCCGAGCTAAACTATAAAGAAAACAACGCGCGCCTGATGCTCTCTATTGCCCAATCACTCGAAGCAAAATCAGAAGGAATAGACGACAAAAACCTGGCCGGAGCCACCGCCATGCAAGGATACCTCTTCCACACTCGCTTTGGTGGCAAAAAATATGATCCTTATGTTTTCCGGGGTCTGTACTACTCGCTCACCAAATTGTACGGCTCTACTTACAATGCCGTGAAAATGCCCGGTATTTATAAAAGCAAAATGTTTGCCTTAGTAGTTTCGCAAAATACCGCCAGTTTCTTTGTTACCGGCAATGACGGCCGGATTTTTCAGGGTGATTACAAAGAACAAAAAATCAATAAATTATTAGACCAAAAAGAACACCCCAACAAGGTGTTGGCACTGAGCCGCGATGAACAGTATCTGGTGAACGGGAGCGACTCCAGCTACATAGAGGTATTCAATTTTTCGAATACTAAAAAGAGAATCATCAGCGGGCATACCGGATTGGTGACAGATTTAAAATTCTTGCCCGATAATTCGCAAGATTTCATCTCGTCATCAGTGGACAAAACATTGCGATTAAATAATGCCGCTACGGGCAAATCAAAACAAATTGCTTCATTCCCGTACGAGATCAAATCCATCGACATCAGTACGGATGGAAAATTAGCGGTAGCCGCATCGCCAACAGGCAAATTAGTATTAATTGATCTAAAGACTTATCAAGTAAAAGAATTACTGGACGAAGCACCCAACCGTATTTTGTCCGTAGCCTTTCATCCATTTCGGCCTATGGTGGCGTATGGGGTAGAAAATGTAAGCGCTGCCAAAGGAACGGTGAAGCTAGTTAACATCAATTCGGCTAAAGTAGAAAAAGAGTTATCAGGGCATAAAGCAGGGATTTCTGATTTAGAATTTAGCCCCGATGGACTGCTTTTGGCCAGTGCCGGGCTAGACCGTAAAGTACAGATGTGGGTGGTAGATCATCCGGAAGATTTACCGATCGTGATGGATAATAATAACGGCTACGTTTGGAATTTGGCATTTACAAAAGAATCAGATTATCTTTTAGCATCATGCAATAACGGAGAAGTGCGCATTTGGCCTACAGACCCCAAAACGCTAGCCGATAAAGTATGTCCTAAACTGGAAAGGAATATGACACCGGAAGAATGGGAAATCTATGTGGGCAACGGGGTGACATACGAAACTACTTGTAGAAACCTATTGATAAAAAGTTTCTGATGAAGCAGGTTCTATGTTTTCTTTTTTTGTCATCGATTCTTTTCTGCCATCCGTTGCTGGGGCAGGAACGAGAAAAAGATTGCGAACAAACACTAAACTATGCCACTGCCGAATTTGAAGCCGGCCGCTTTTACGGGCTGCCTGAAATTTTAAAACAATGTCTGGAAAGAGGATTTACCAGCGAACAACGAGTGCGGGCAAATCTGTTGCTGACACAAGCCTACCTGATTTTAGACGACCACGCCTCGGCCGAAAAAAGCTATCTGTCTTTACTCAAAGCAGACCCCGAATACGTAGCCAACCCGTATCGCGATCCGGTAGATGTTTACTATCTCAGCAAAAAATTTACTTCTACTCCTGTGTTTACCCCTTATGTACGGATGGGCTTAAATACTTCGTTTCCCCGTTACATATATGAAGTAAATACCACCAGCAACCCCGCTGCGCTCTCTACCAACAAAATACTCAGAGTAGGTTTTTTATTCGGAGGAGGCGTTGATTGGAATTTTAATGAACGATGGAGCCTGAGCATGGGGTTAGCCTATTCCAAAAAGAATTTTAAATCGGTGTGGCACGATGGATACGCCCAGCAACAGCTGACCGGTATTGAAAAACAAGATTGGATTGACGTGCCTGTTTACCTGAAATATTCGTACGACAGCGGAACAATCAGACCGTTTTTCTTGGCCGGGGTGGCAGCCAATTTATTATTGGGCGCGCGGTTGTCGCCCGACCAAGTTGACTATAACTCACCATTGGTGGGAAGTCAAAAAGCTTCGCAAGGTGCCGATCTTATACTCACGTCCATGCGCAACCAGATCAACCGGTCGTTGATATTGGGAGGTGGAGTAAAATATAAAGTAGGAAAAAATTTTATCGTGGGAGAAATCCGCTACATGGCTGGGCTTTCCAACCTGACTAAAAGTATTTATACCGCTAACGGCCAACTCTCACCCGGTGTCATTCAATACCAGTATGCATCACCGTTATTTCGGTTGGATAACCTCAGCATTTCAATCGGATATGTACAGCCGTTGTATAATCCACGAAAAAAGAAACGAGTAGTGGCTGGGTTGCTGCAAAAATGGCACATCAAAAAAAATACCCGATGAGAGTTGCTTACCTGTTAATTGCATTACTGATAATCGGCTTCACGGCTTGTGACACAAGGATGAATATCAAGGATCCAAGCAAAAGTTATTTTTTAAAATATTTTGGTGGCGATGGCAACCAACGGGCAGTGGCGTTGATAACAAATGCAGATGGCACCTTATACATATTAGGGAACTCCCGGGCTGCCGATGATTCCCTGCAGAAAATATATTTAGCCAAAGCCAGCACTACCGGTGATGTGATCTGGCAGCGAACATTTAATGAAAGCGTAGAAACCGAAGCTCGGGGTTTTATACTGACGGCCGATCAAAAATTGGCTGTGGTGGCAAACCGCTACCCGTCTGCCGTTACTTCTTTTGTGTCGCTTTATTTTTTTGATGCCGGCTCCGGAGCAAAAACTTCAGGTGTGGCGATTCCTTCGCCCACCAATACATACTCAAATACGATCATCCAAACACAAGATCAGGGTTTTCTGATATCCGGTAATACACTCGGCCCCGACCCGCAGAATCCCTTTAAAACAGATACACTGGCATGGAGTTTTCGAATGAACAATACATTGGCCACCACATGGAACGTAACCTACAACCCCGGCAATAATTTTGATGATGCAGTGCGGTCGTTCGAAACTTCTCCGGGGCTTTTTTATATATATGGTAACTCTCGGGTAGGGTATCAGGGAAACTTAGGCCAAAAATATTTTGGGTATTCCATTAACGACCCTAACGGCTTGCCAGCCGGTTTTGTCAGCGATTCACTCACGGTTTTTACTACCTACAGTGCTTATGATAGGATGACAGATGCATTTACAGCCAACGGGCTTCTCCTGACAGGAAGCTCGGTTGACGGGGGCGGAAATGTTTTTTTGAAAGTATTAAAAATGAGGAGAGCTGATTTGGCAGGAACCGGCAATTCCGATTACGAAGCACAATATTCAATAAGAGGCCCCGCAACTCAGAGCCCTTCTTTGGGTAAAATCCCTAATACCAGTTCGGCAACTCCGTACGTAACAGGTTGCGCCTCAGGCCAGGCCGGATATTATTTTTTAGCCAACACCTTTTCAACTGCCACTAACAGCGATATTGTACTATTGAAAACGGATATACTGTTAACTCTCTCGGCCGGTTTTCCGATTACATTTGGCGGGGTAGGCGATGACACCGCTGCCGCAGTGGCGGAATTGCCCGATGGACATATTATGGTATTGGGCACTTTTCAATTGGGCAACCCGGTAAATCAATATAAAATTGTGCTGATGAAATTAAATGCCCAGGGAAAACTGCAGGAATAAAATGGTTACTTTTACTAATTAAAACCAATCAAAGTCGCAATCCTATACCCCAACCATGCTCGAACTTTTACTTGATAGGTTTAGAAATAGATTTCGTTTTAAAGCCCCTCATGTTCTTTTTGCGAGCATCCTCCTTTTTATTGCAACTCATACGGCAACGGCTCAAACCACGGCCTGGAATGGCTTAGGTGGTGATGGGGTGTGGACAACCGCAGCCAACTGGACTAACGGAGTGCCCGGTGTTGGTGCCTCCGTAACTATTGATGCCTCCTTTGGTACTATTACCGGAGTCCCTGCTATCACCCTCAACTCATTAACTATTACTGGTACGGGTACATTAGCATTTGGATCTGATGTTAACCCAAGGTTGATTACTATTACAGGTACTCTTACCATTCCATCTGGGGCTACGCTGTTGCTGGGACAACCAAGCCTAAGATTTAATGTTCTTCTTACTTCATCTGCCTCGGGGTTTATCAATGGAACACTTACCATAAACTGTGCTACTCCGATTCGAAGTTTTCAGAATGATGGTAATTTAACGATCGGGCCTACTGGGATAGTTAATCAGGGTAGCTTTGCTGCTAATTTTGTATTGAGTCCTAACGCTACTTTACAGATAGGCTCGCCACAAGGGATTGTAACCGGTGGCGGCTCGGGTAATATTCAGGTTACGGGGGGGGGTACTTCTTATTCAACTTCGGCCAACTATGTTTACAATGGTACGGGTGCACAAAATGTGGGGTCTGCATTGCCGGCCACAGTAAATAGTTTAACATCCAACAATACCACAACAGTAAGTTTGGCTAATTCCGTAGTTGTTACCAATGCGCTGATCGTTAACGCCGGAACTTTCAATTTAGGTACACGAAATGTAACGGCTGGTTCAGTCAATTTAACAGGCTCCACTATTTCTGGCACGGGTACCATCACGCTGAATGGAGATATTACCACCAATGCCAATGCCACTACCGCTGCCATCAGCGCACCGATTGCACTGAATGGTGCTAACAGAAATTTTAATGTGGCGTTGGGTGGATCAAACCCCGACCTATCGGTAAGCAGTATCATCAGCGGGGGTAACTCAATCACCAAACTGGGCGCAGGTATTTTGAATATATCGAATGGTGGCAATACCTATTCGGGAGGCACTAGCATATCTGCAGGAACACTGGTGATGGGAGCGGCCAGTCCACTGGGTACGGGCTCGGTAACCGTTACCGCGGGGGCTACCCTCGACCTGAACGGTAACAACCTGACCAACACATTATCCTTAGCCGGAACCGGAGTAGCTGGAGGGGCATTACAAAACAGTGGAGCGGCAGCTACGTGCAGCGGCTTATTGTCGCTGGGCGGTAATGCCACCATCTTGGCTAATGCGGGTGCTATCAACATCACGAATGTCGGAACGATTACAGGCTCCGGAAACAATTTAACATTGGATGGAAATGCAGGTGGAAGTGTAGCGAGTATTATCGGCACGGGCGCAGGCTCAGTTACTAAGTCGGGCACCGGCACCTGGACTTTATCAGGAGCCAGTACTTTCACAGGCGGTGTAACATTAAACAGCGGAACGCTGAACATCAACAACAGCAGCGCGCTGGGCTCATCGGCCGGAACATTTACAATTAACGGAGGCACGATTGACAACACAACTGCCGGAACGATCAATCTGACAAACTACCCACAACAGTGGAATGGCGACTTTATCTTTAATGGAACTCGAAACCTGAATTTAGGAAACGGAAATGTTACTGTTACTGCAAACAGAAACATATCAGTCAATGCCAATACACTCACTGTAGGCGGTGTAGTTTCGGCAGGCTCCTACAACCTTACCAAATCCGGAGCGGGAACGCTGGCCTTTGCTGCCGGAGATGTAACCGTCAATAACCTGAACGTCAATGCAGGTACACTCATCGCACCAACTGGTAATCTTAATATTGCCGGAATTTTTACCAACAGCGGAACTTTCAATAACAACAATGGAACGGTAAACTACAACGGAAGCACTGCGCAGCCGATCGCACAAGTTACGTACTACAATCTGACATGCTCCGGCTCAGGCACGAAAAACGCAACCGGAAACTTAACCGTGAGCAATGCGTTGACCAATACAGTCGTATTAGATATGGGTGCCAATACACTCAGTTATGGCTCTGTCAACAACACAGGGGGAACAATCCGTTTTTCTGGTACCAACGGGTTGGCTATCAATTCGGGCACGGTGGAGTATTACGGCAGTTCTCAGACGATTACATCAGGCACATATAATAATCTGACGATCACTCAGTCATCTGGAAATGCATTGCTCAATGCGGCTACCACCATCAATGGCACACTGACAATCAACTCGGGTAATTTGGTGCTGGGCGCCAATAATCTTTTGCTGGGCTCATCGGCATCTGTTTCTATCGTAGCTCCGTCAGCCAGCCGGATGATCGTAGCCTCCGGTTTAGGCCAAGTAATAAAAGCTTACGGTTCAACAGGCCCGTTCACTTTTCCGATAGGCGATGCCGGACCTAATTACTCACCCATTACTGTTAACGTAACATCAGGAGCACCCACTAACATCAATGTTTCTGTGGTTGCCTCGAAACATCCCAATAACTCAAGCACTACTAATTATTTAAAACGATATTGGAACGTTACCTCTTCTGCTGCAAGCGTAGCTACTATTTCTGCTAATTATGTTGGTACCGATGTAAATGGAGCGGAGACAAGTACAGGAAGCGCACAGTTAAATGGTACGTTCAACCAAAACACAAATCCGTGGATAAAATATGTGGCGTTGGGCGGCAGCACACTCACCGCCTCAAACGCATCATTAACAGCCGGTCAAACTTCTGCGTTTACCGGAATAACGCTGGCTAATCCTTCAGTATCAATTTCCGGAGCAACACCTATTTGTACTGGTGGTGCCGGCATAATGATTACTGCCAACCCGGTGGGCGATGCTACTTTTGTTTATGCTTGGGCTCCTGCTGCTGGATTGAGTTCTACAAGTGTTGCCAACCCCACGGCCAATCCACTAACCACCACTACCTACACAGTTACGGTAAAAGATGGCAACGGTATTGCTGCTACGGCCAATGCTATTATTACTGTGAACATGCCCCCCTCGATCACGACCCAGCCTGTGAACCAAACAGTCTGCCAGGGGAGCGGTGTTACGTTCAGCGTGGCGGGCACGGGCACGGGGCTGACCTACCAGTGGCGGAAGAACACGGTGAACATCGGAGGTGCGACAAGTTCGAGTTATAGTATCTTGAGCACGGTGGCGGGGGATGCGGCCAATTATGATGTGGTAGTGAGCGGCACGTGTGCCCCGGCGGTGACCAGCAGCGTGGCCACCTTGACGGTGAACGTGCTGCCCCAGATAACCTCATCGCCATCCAACAGCACGATATGCGAGACCACCAATACAAGTTTTACGGTCAATGCGGGGAGTACGACATCGCCCACCTACCAATGGCAGGTGAGCACGGACGGAGGGGCCACGTTCAACAATGTTTCAGGCGGGGTTTACAGCGGATCGGCCACGGCCACGTTGAGCCTGACGGGCGTCCCGTATGGTTATTCAGGGTATCAATACCGGGCAGTGGTAGGTGGCGCGTGTACGCCCACGGTGAACAGTTCACCGGCCACGCTGACGGTACAGCAGAACGCGGTAGTCAGTGTGGGTCCGACCAACGTGACGGCCTGCCAGGGGGCCACGGTCACGTTCAGCGTGACGGCATCGGGATCAAATTTATCGTACCAATGGCAGGAGAACGGAGTGAACTTAACGAACACAGGGATTTATAGTGGTGTCAGCACCGGTACGCTCACGCTGACGGGGATCACCCTTGCATTGAGCGGGAACAAATACCAGGTAGTGGTGAACAATGGGAGCGGGGCCTGTTCGGCCACGGTTACCAGCGCTTTTGCCACCTTGACGGTGAATAAGATTCCAGATGCTGCTGCCACTGATGTAATTATTTGCAGTGGGGCATCCACCAATATTGCTATTACTAACCCCAATGCTACTCCGGGTACAACATTTACTTGGACAGTACAATCAAGCACCAATGTTACAGGGGCATCAGCTGGTGCCGGAGTTTTAATCAATCAAAGCCTTACATCAACAGACGGGATAAATATTGGGAGTGTAACATATAGTATCATTCCTCAGGCTGCTGGATGCGCAGGAATTCCTTTTGCTGTGAATGCAACAGTAAACCCCATTCCGCAAGTTTCTGCTCAGGCAAACGTGGCTTTCTGCCCGGGTGCTTCAATCAATATTCCATTGGTAGCCACTATTGCAGGATCAACCGTTTCGTGGACAAATACCAATATAGCCATCGGTATTCCGGCTTCCGGTCTTGGTAATTTAGTATTTTCCGGAGGATCAAATGTTACCGGAGCAGATGTTATAGGAACGATTACTTATCAGGCATCAAAGAATGGCTGCACTGGCACCACCAAGAATTTTAATTTAACGATTCACCCGAGCCCGGTGGTGGCCGCGCAGGGGAACGTGACGGTTTGCAGCGGAGGAGCCATCGGTGCGATCAACTTTACGGCCAACACGGGAGGCGGGGAAACCTATAGCTGGACGAACAG
>JAFDYX010000032.1 GCA_018267215.1 Bacteroidota bacterium | reverse complement strand
TATTTGCCTACAATTTTGTAGTTCTTCATCAAAATCGCAGTCTTCCCAAAGTTCTAAAAAAAGATGGGCTAAATTTGTCAAGTTGTCTTTTGAAATTGGTTCTGTTGTCAATTTGTGAGGTTTTTATGCTTGCCACCAACGACCTGTGCTTGCGGTCGGGCGGGAGTGAATAAGCTGCGCCTTGTCCCACGCACAAGTTTGATAAAAGTACAAAAATATTTTGTCGACCGTTAACCCCGCCTGACGTGAGCACTTTGTTAGCAGCAGTAGCATTTCACTCAATCCTTTTTTCGTGTCCAAATTTCTATGCCCTCTACTTTCTCACTGTCCTCAGGATTAGATGAAATTCGGTTTTTGTATTTTATATAAATATTGTCCTGGGTTTCGCGGTCAATCAAAATCTCGTAGAACCCAAAGTCCAACTTGTCTGTGTATTTATAAATCCCTTTCCCCAAGTATTTATTATCTGCATCTATCTCCAGCGTCACGGTAACAGTTCCTTCTGGATATTTAATTGTTCCCTCAAACTTTCGCCCTGTCTGAGTTAAATCGATTTGCTCTTGAAGTCCAGCATTCAGGTCGACATACTGTCCGTTCTTTAATTCCTTTATAGATGTCCTTTCAAACTTATCAGCAAGAAATGAATACTCTCTGTCTCCGTCCCATTTTTTTATTGTGTCATAAACCCAAACTAATAATGGAGTTGCCAAAAGTCCAGAAAATAATAGTCCTTGGTTTTCAAATTGGCAACCAAATATGTTCGGCTTGATTGCAAGAGCAATAAATAACAGTGTTGAAACTAAAATAAAGATCCCGAGTCTGCTGTATTTAGTTCTACTCTTCATAAATGCTATTGCTGCTAACGCTCGGCTATGCCGACTGTTGCGTGTATATACCTTTTGGTTTTAAGAACCAAATTATGAAAAAAATGCAGTAAGAGATATAAAATTCGCTGATATATTTTTTAGGCAACCCCATTATTCCTCATCTGGCTTTTTCAAAAACTTGCCCGAGGCCAGCTCGTCCAGCGGGCTTTTGATTTTGTCTAATGCAAAGCGCGAAACATGGGTGTAAATCTCCGTTGTTTTAGGCGACTGGTGCCCCAGCAGCACCTGTATGTAGCGTGTAGAAGTGCCGCTCTCCAGCAGGTGGGTGGCAAACGAGTGGCGTAAGGTGTGCAGCGTAGCATCTTTTTTGATGCCTGCTTTTTTCTTGGCGGCCATGAGCACTTGTTGTATGCTGCGCTCGCTGTATTGCCCACCTTTGTCGCCTTCAAACAACCAGTAGGCCGGCTTGTATTCTGTCAGGTATTTTTTTAGATAAGGCACCAGCATTTGTGCCAAAATACTTTGCCTGTCTCTGCGGCCTTTACTTCCTCTAATAAACACCATGCCGCGGTTAAAGTCCACATCGCCTACGCGCATGCGCAACATTTCGCCACGCCTCAGCCCGGCCGAGTAGATTAACATGAGCATGGTTTTGTGTTTCAGATTTTGCGTTACCCGAAAGAGTTGTAAAATTTCTTCCTGACTCAGCACCGATGGCAACTTGTATTCTTTTAAAGGACGCTCTAAGTAATAGACTTTGCGGTCTTCTTTTAAAACTACTTCATAAAAAAACTTAATGGCATTGATGGCCTGGTTTTGTGTAGAGCGGCTCACCTTTCTTTTTTCTACCAAGTAGAGCAAATAGTTTCTGATTTCCGCTTCCGACAAATCGCTGGGCAGGTGCTCGTGGTAAAACTGAAGAAAGCGTTTAAACTGGTCGAGGTAAGTTTTGGCTGTTGATTCTGAGTAGCCTTTCAGGTGCAGCCTTTGCTCCATCAGCCGCAAGATGGTTTCTGCTTCTTCTTTTGCCGAAGGTATTTCGGGCAGATGGATGGAGACGGCAGGTGGCACAGTATTTTTTTGGCTCTGATCGTTTACGATGGCTTTGTCTTTAAAAACCCGGTGGATATGGGCAAGCACTTCGGGTTTGTTGGGCACGTACCAGCAACGATTTGTTTTTGAAAAAGCGGCTTGTGGTATTGTTTTAACTAAGTCAATCAGCGTACGGTTATATTTAAAGAATAGGGCGATGACATGCTGCTCGCGGTGAAAAATATTTTTCAGTTCGATGGTAGGGAGCGAAGCGGCCGAGGTCATGGTGCAATAAATTTAAACAAAAAAATCCGGCAAGGGATGGCAGCGGAGAGTGCTTGCTGCATTTGCATGAATGTAACTTTTAAATTACCTTTGAAAAATGAAGGTGAGGGAAGTTATTGCATTCAAAAATTATTTTGAAGACTTTCTTATACAACAACCCAAGAAAGTTCAAGACAAAATTTTTAAAGTTATTGAAGCCATAGAAACTCTTCAAAGAGTACCTTCAAACTATTTAAAACATTTAGCAGGAACTGATGGCCTCTATGAAGCCCGAATTCAACTGGGGTCGAATATATGGAGAGTGTTTTTCTTCTTTGACAGCGACAGGTTGGTAGTTTTAACAAATGGCTTTCAAAAGAAAACCCAGAAAACGCCAAAAAATGAAATTGAAAAAGCGTTGAGAATTATGAGAGAATATAACGAACAAAAACGGAAAGAAGATGGAAACTAAGAGTTGGAAAGAAATAAAAAACAAAGTTTACGGCAAACCCGGAACTAAGAGAAGAGACGAACTCGACAGAGATTTTGAATCGTTTAAAATAGGATTACTTCTTAAGAAGGCGAGAGAAGAAAAGCGCTTGACGCAAAATCAACTTGCTGAACTTGTTGATAAAAAACGAGAGTACATTTCGCGGGTAGAGAACAACGGAAGCAACCTCACTTTAAAAACATTGTTTGACATTGTAGAAAAGGGACTTGGCGGGAAAGTGAGAATATCTATAGACTTGTAACATGCGCACAGTCAGTTCACTTGTATTTATTTTCTGAATATCTTTAAAAACTTAAAGGAGCACTCCTGGCATATTGAACACATACCAGCAACGATTTGTTTTTGAAAAAGCGGCTTGTGGTATTGTTTTAACTAAGTCAATCAGCGTACGGTTATATTTAAAGAATAGGGCGATGACATGTTGCTCGCGGTGAAAAATATTTTTCAATTCGATGGTGGGCAGTGAGGTGGCCGAGGTCATGGTGCAATATATTTAAACAAAAAAATCCGGCAAGGGATGGCAGCGGAAAGCCCGAAGCGCGTGGGTTCGTGCCTGGCCGGACTTGCAGCGTACAGCCCGACCCCGGCCGTCCAGGCCGGGGATGCCGCCACAAAAAAAATGTGAACCTTTCAGCAAATTTTTTGTTGGTATATTTGGTCACTTATAAAAATCATAAATCAATAACTACTATGGCTTTTACACTTCCTGCACTACCGTATGCGCTGAATGCGCTGGAACCGCACATTGATGCTCGCACGATGGAGATACACCACGGCAAGCACCACAATGCGTATGTAACGAACCTGAACAATGCCATTGCCGGCAAACCGGAAGAAAACCTGAGCATTGAAGAAATCTGCAAAAACATTTCTAAATACCCGGCTGCCGTGCGCAACAATGGAGGCGGGCACTACAACCACAGTTTGTTTTGGACTGTCATGGCTCCGCACGCGGGCGGTGCGCCCAAGGGCGCTGTGGCCGATGCTATCCATGCAGCGTTTGGCAACTTCGAAGAATTTAAAACTAAATTTAATGCTGCCGCTGCCGGCCGCTTTGGGTCGGGCTGGGCTTGGCTGGTAAAGAGCGCTGACGGCAAGCTGGCGATTACTTCTACGCCTAACCAAGACAACCCGCTGATGGATGTAGCTACGGCCGAAATAAAAGGCACACCTATTTTAGGGTTGGATGTGTGGGAGCATGCCTACTACCTGCACTACCAAAATCGCAGACCAGATTACTGCGCGGCATTTTGGCACGTGGTGAACTGGAGCGAGGTAGAAAAACGTTTTACTGCGAAATAATTTTTTTAATGAAGCCGGGAGAGGGATGAGAAGCTCTATGTGTTCTATGTACCTATGTGGTTAAAAACATAAGACGGCATCTCATCACGAATTCAGGCTATGGAGATAATTTATAAAGGCCCGCTTTGTGCGGGTCTTTTGTTTGTGTAACAAACCGCAGGATTTTCTTAGTGTATGTCATGCTGTGGAGAAGCGAACTAAAAGAAATGGTTTGTACTTCGGAAAGCTAGATGAAAGCCTTAACTTTGATAGAAAACAAAAGTAAACATGAAAGGTATCAGTTACATTACCAATGAGAAGCGCCAAAAGAAGGCTGTAGTTATAGATCTGAAAATATTGAAAAAATACGATGAACAGATAGAAGATTTATTTGATGCAATCATAGCGGAATCTAGGCGAGATGAACCCTCTGTGACATGGGAGGAAGTAAAGAAACGCCTGAAGAAGAAAGCGAAACTCTGATATGTATATCATTACACTTAAGAAATCGGCAGAGAAAGAATTAGAGCGATTGCCGAATTCAGTCATTAAACGAATCAGTAAAGCGATAGACGCATTGACACTAAACCCGAGACCGGAGGGATCAAAAAAAATTAGTAGGCAAAAAAGTATCCTTATGACGGATACGGATTGGAGACTACCGTATCATCTATTTAGTGGAAGATGTGATTAAGATTGTGGAGATACGAAAGATAGGTCATCGTAAAGACATCTACGGATAACTCGCCCATCTGTCTATTGTAGAAGTAATTTTTGAAGACCCGCTCTGTGCGGTCTTTTGTTTGCGCAACAAACCGCAAGGTTTTTTTTTTGGGTGTAAGCTACGAGGAAGTTGAGCATGGATATCATGCAGAAAAAGTGAGAAGGAAAATTCTATGTGCCCTTTGTGCCTATGTGGTTAAAAACATAAAACAGCATCTCATCACGAATTCAGGTTATGGAGATAATTTATAAAGGCCCGCTTTGTGCGGGTCTTTTTTTTAGGAGGCTACGATCAACGCAGGATGTAGCCAATACCCATGCGCAAAGCAAAGGCATTGCCCGAAAAATAATAATCGCCAATACCTTCCAGGCGCAGGTCTTTGTTGAGGGGGTGGGCGAAGCCCAAGCCCAGTGAGGCATCGTTCGCACCGATCAATCCGCGGAAGCGCGCAAACACTTTATCGTTGGCATACCAGCGCGCGCCCATCACGAACGAACTTTTCTGATTAGCAGTCCAGATTTCGGTGCCGATGCCTACCGAAAAATGGCGCACTACAAAATAGTTGGCTTCTAAGCCTATCTGTACTTTTTTCAGCAGGGCATGGTTGTCGGTTTTCAGCAGGTCGAGGCCGCCACCGATCATGAAATCGTGCGTGCTTTGTGCGCGGAGTGAGGCCGCTAAAAATAATATTAGGAAAAGAATGCCGACAGACTTGCTCATGATGCTTGGTATTTTTTTTTCAAATGTACGATGGCTATTTCATTTTTGTGCGATCACGGCAATCTTTCCGTTGCCTGCCGCCACGATCAGTTTCCCCTGGCGTGCCTGCCGCACGACATGAAAACCCGGTTCATCAGACAACGCATACCAGTTGTAGCCGCCATCGTTGGTGGTGTCGCAGCCTTGTGGGCCAATGGCAATGAGGTTGTCTTTTCCGAGATACTCCACACACTCGCGCAGCCCACGGGTGGGGCGCAGGGGCAGCACCCACGATTTGGCTCTGTCGTCAGTGCAGAAAATATGCTTGCCTGTTTGTGCTTCGTTTTTAAAATCTCCGCCTACAACTACTCCGCGTTTGCCCCAGAAGGCAGACGAAAATGCGCCACCTGTTTCTACATTTTGTAAGAGGGGCAACTCGGCCACACTCCACGTTGTTCCATTGTCGTGCGATGTCCATAAACGCGATACCTTACCGCCCGTGGTGATGGTTACTTTCTTTTTGTCGTAGCAGCGGATACCCGTGCCGCTGGCGGCAAAGGAGGCTTCGCCCGGTTTCAGTTCAGGCCGCAGATTTTCGGCAAGGTCTGCCCATGTGGTGCCTCCATCGTGGGTGGCAATCAGCAACATCTTTCCTTGCAGTGGGTCGCCATAGGCTATTCCTTTTTCATTATTCCAGAAATCGAGCCCGTCTATAAAAGCTTCTTTGTGATCGTTTTGATAAACTGCTTTCCAGTTTTTACCGCCATCGGTGGTGAGAAAAATGTAGGCAGGCGAGCCGGCATTGGCTGCTATGCACCGCAGCGAATCGAAAGCATACAGCGAACGGAAGTCGAGCGACTCAAAATTACTTACTTGCCGGAATGTCCAACTTTTGCCGCCATTTTGGGTGCGGCCTATCCAGCCTTTGCTGCCGCTTACCCAGGCTACGTGATCGTTTACTACGGATAGTGCACGAAACGATGACTTGACATTAACCGGAATATTTTTCCAGGTGTAGTCCTGCGCCTGAAGCAGTGAAGAAAAAAATGTAATGGAGATGATGGCAATAAAATATTTCATGATTTCATCTTTTATTTTCTGTTAATTTTTGCAGTGCTAAGTACTCATCGCGCAAGCGGGCGGCTTCCATAAACTCCAGTTCTTTGGCGGCCTTCTCCATCGCTTTTTTGGTGCGGTCTATCATTTTTGTTAATTCTTCTTTCGTCATGTAGGCGGCCACGGGGTCGGCTGCCAACGATTTTTCTTCTTCTTCGATATAATATTTTTTAATAGACTTTTTGGCATCGGCCACCTTCGTTTGCCCCAAGATGGCATCTTTTGATTTAAGTACAGTACGGGGTTTGATGCCATGCGCCAGATTGTAGTCCATTTGCACTTTCCGCCTCCGGTTGGTTTCGTCTATGGCTACCTGCATAGATTCAGTTACCTTGTCGGCATACATGATGACGCGCCCGTTTTCGTTGCGTGCAGCCCGGCCAATGGTTTGCACCAGCGACCGATGGTTGCGCAAGAAGCCTTCTTTGTCGGCATCCATGATGGCTACCAGCGACACTTCGGGCAGGTCGAGCCCTTCGCGCAGCAGGTTTACGCCCACCAGCACATCGAACACACCGAGGCGGAGTTCGCGCAAAATTTCCACGCGGTCAAGTGTCTGCACTTCGCTGTGTATGTAACGGCACTTAACGGCCGCACGCTCTAAAAACTTAGTCAGCTCTTCGGCCATACGCTTCGTGAGTGTGGTAACCAACACACGCTCTTTCTTTTTTACACGCTCATCAATTTCTTCTAATAAATCGTCAATTTGGTTTTTGCTGGGGCGCACATCAATTTCCGGATCGAGCAAGCCTGTGGGGCGAATCAACTGCTCCACAATAATACCTTCCGATTTTCGCAACTCGTATTCGGCAGGTGTAGCGCTTACATAAATAACCTGATTGAGCATAGACTCAAACTCATTGAAAGTCAGCGGCCGGTTGTCCATGGCCGAAGGCAGGCGAAATCCATAGTCCACCAAGTTTACTTTGCGCGAGCGGTCGCCACCCCACATGGCGCGAATCTGCGGCAGGGTAACGTGGCTTTCATCTATTACCATCAGGTAATCGTCAGGAAAATAATCGAGCAAGCAGAAGGGGCGGCCCCCGGCTTTTCTGCGGTCGAAGTAGCGCGAGTAGTTTTCTATGCCGCTGCAGTAACCTAACTCGCGCATCATCTCCAGATCAAATTCAGTGCGTTCTTTCAGGCGCTTGGCTTCGAGATATTTTTTTTCTTGCTCGAACATGCCCACCTGCAGCATCATGTCATCTTGTATTTCATGGATAGCCCGGTTGAGCGATTCTTTGCCGGTTACAAATAAGTTGGCAGGAAAAATAGTTACTCTGCGCTCGTCAGAAATTTTTTTGCCACTGTCGGGCTCAATTGCCTGAATGGCCTCCACTTCATCGCCAAAAAAATAAAACCGCAAAGCATAGTCAGCATAAGCCAGGTACACATCTACCGTGTCGCCTTTGACGCGAAAGGTGCCTCGTTTAAATTCTGCTTCGGTGCGGCTGTATAAAATATCTACCAGTGTAAATAAAAGTTTGTTGCGCGGTATGCGCTGGCCTACGCCCAACTCTATCCTGTTTTTGCCGAACTCTTCGGGGTTGCCAATACCATAAATGCAACTGACGGACGCTACCACCAGCACATCGCGCCTGCCCGTTAGCAGCGAGGAGGTAGCGCTCAGCCGCAGCTTTTCAATTTCTTCATTGATGGATAAATCTTTTTCGATGTAGAGGTTAGAAGAAGGGATGAAAGCCTCGGGCTGGTAATAGTCGTAGTACGAAATAAAGTATTCGATGGCATTGTCGGGAAAGAATTGTTTGAACTCGCCATACAGCTGAGCGGCCAACGTTTTATTGTGACTCAGCACCAGTGTGGGTCGGTTGATTTGAGAGATGACGTTGGCAATGGTAAATGTTTTGCCTGAGCCGGTTACACCCAGCAGGGTCTGATGCGGCTCCCCCTCCTCCAAGCCCTTCACTAATTGTTTGATAGCTGTTGGCTGATCACCGGTGGGCGAATATTCACTGGAGAGTTTAAAATCCATGCTGAAAGTTAGCGTTAATTGTTCATTCCGATAGATGAACTTCAACTAACGTTTCATCGGGATAGCAATAGGATTAGTTATTCCAAATAGCCCAGGCCTTTTCTGCCTGGATGTGTAGCATCTCCAATCCGTTTTTGACATTGGCTCCGTGCATTTCCGCTTTTTGGATAAACAATGTGCGAGCCGGGTTGTAGATCAGATCGTACACGTAGTGTTGTGGTGTGATCAGTTCGTAGTCAATAGGGGGGAAGGTGTTGGTGTTGGGTGTCATGCCCAACGGGGTGGTGTTGATCAGCAGGTTGGCTTCCGAGAGGATAGCCTTGTCGGTATTCAACGATTCGTAGGTGTGGTGTGCTTTTCCTTTCTCGCGCGAAACAACCTCAAACGGGATGGATAATTTTTTCAGTGCTTGCTGCACCGCCTTAGAAGAACCGCCCGTGCCTAAGATGAGAGCTTTAGCATTTTTGATTTTTGGAAACCACCGTTCCACGGTTTCATAAAATGCTTCGCTGTCGGTATTGAAGCCGGTCAATTTTCCGTTTTGGATTTTCACTACGTTGACGGCCCCGATATTTTTAGCGGAAGGATCAATGTCGTTCAAAAATTTAATGACCTGTTCTTTGTAAGGGATGGTAACATTGAGCCCGGTCAGTTCTGGATTTTCAGAGATTAATTTTTTTAACTCGTCCACACTATTGAGCGGGTAGAGTTCGTAGTGATAGTCGCGCAGGCCTTCGCGAAAAAATTTTTCATCGAAATATGATTTAGAAAATGAATGACTAAGTGTAGAACCGATTAAGCCAAATTTTTTTTCCATGTTTAAAAAATAAATGTAGGGGGAGTAAATTAATTTTTTTGAGTTGGGCAAAGCTACTCGCTCTGGGTCTTTGCCCACCGGGTATGTAATAAATTATTTAATGGAGACATGAAATAACTCAGTCTGCATGAAAGGGAGGGGCTGTATTGTCTTTTTTTCGCGCAATTCCCAGAAAATGGAGGAATGTATCGCCCCGTAAGCCTAGACGTATGGTTTCCAGAGGAATGACATCATTTGGGGCAATGTTGCCCAAATTTACATTGGCGCCCAACAACTGGATGAACCACACCTGCTGTGCTTTTTGCGGGGCTTCCCAGATAATTTTTTCAAAAGGAATTTTGGTCAATATCTCCTGCACTAATCCAGAACGTACCTCGCCCGTAGAACGGAACAAACCTACATTGCCACTTTCGCGGGCTTCGCCTATTACTTTCCACGATCCGGCATCCAGTTCGCTTTGCATCAACTCTATCCACTGGTAAGGCGGAATAATTTTGTCGGCATCTTTCGAGCCCACTTCGCTGAGTACCGTTACTTGCTTGGCTAATTGCGAAATGTAGCTGAGTTTTTTGTCGTGCTCCAAATCAATAGAGCCGTCAGAAACTTCTGCAAAGCGCAGGTTATATTCATCCAATACCCTGCGATAGTCATCAAACTGATCACGGATGACAAATGCTTCAAACAACGTACCACCAAAGTAGCATGGAACGCCTGCATCGTGATATACTTTTATTTTTTCTTTCAGGTTGGGCGTAACGTAGGAAGTAGCCCATCCGAGTTTTACAATATCAACATGGTGGGCAGCAATGCTCATGAAGTCTTCGGCTTCGCGCACGCTCAGCCCTTTGTCCATGGCCATTGTAAATCCAGCTTGCCGAGGCTTGGCCGTGCGCTCGGGTAGTTTTGAAAGATGATAGTTCATTGCTTGTCGGTTCGGTATTGGTCAATGATTTTAAAAAGAGCCTTTTGGGTGGCGAGTTTCGGAAAGAAATCGAACAGGGTATGGTGTGCTTCAAAATTTAAGCTCAAGGCAAGTTCCAGATAGGACATGGCTTCTTTAAATTTTCCGGCTTCGATGAGGTAGGCCGTCATCCGGTAAAAAAATTCAACTTCATCGGGCATTTCCAGCAAGCCTTGCATCAATACGTCAATAGCTTTGAGTGGTTCGCCCTGCTCAAAGTATATGAAAGACCAGTTTAGCCACGTCTCTTTGTCTTGCGGATCGAGATGGGCGGCTTCTTCGTAGGCACTGATGCTTGAAATGATATTCCCGATTTTATACTCGGCATGGGCAGCGGCTTTCCAATACTCGGCATGGTCGCTGCTAAGTTTGATGGCTTTATTGAAAAAATGCAAAGCCTGATACCACTTGCCTTGCTTTTCCAAGCAGTTGCCGGCACCAAAAATAGCATCGTCATACAGCGAATCCAGCTTAATTGATTTTTGAAAATACTTCAGGCCGAGGTCGTACTGCTCCAGTCCTTCGTAGGCTGCCCCAATGCAGCAATATACTTCCGGGCTGGGGCCTTCAATCTCCATCGTCTTCTTAAACTCTTCTAAGGCCTCGTTGTATTGGCCAAGGTTCATCAGCGAGTTGCCCATATTAAAACGAGCCGAAGCAAAATTATCGTCTATGGCCAGGGCGTAACCATAAGCTTCTACAGCTTCTTCATATTGCTCCAGTTTATTGTGAATGATACCTAAATTATACCACGCTGCGGTAGAGTAGGGGTCTTCATCAATAAATTTTTTATAGTAGGCCAAACTGCTTTCTAATTGCCCAACTATATCGAGGCAAAAGGCCAACTCGTAGAGAGAGCCTTCGTGCGAGAGATTTAATTCAATAGATTTTTTGTAGTGTGCAATGGCCTGATCATAATCTTCCAGACTTTGGTAAGCTAAGCCAATATTGTAATACAGTTCATCGTGGCTCTCATCTGCAAACAGCAGGGCTTCTTCATACAAGGCAATGGCTTCCTGATGTTTGCCTTGCAGGGAGCGAACGGAACCCATCGTAAAATAAATTTCCAAATCGTAGGGATGAAGTTGCTTGGCTGTTTCCAGCAGCTCATACGCCTCATCGTATTGCTTGAGGTGAGAGAGTACCTGCGCTTTGACAGAAAGCAGATCGGTAGAAAACGGAAATTGATGGATGGCTTGGTTAACAGCTACCAAAGCTTTTTTAAACTTGGCATTGGCCAGATAATGATCAATGATGATTTCGTAAGAGTCGATGTCGTAAAATTCGTTGGCGTTCTTTCGGAGGCTCTCTTCGTAGCGCTTGATCAACTCGTCTTCTTCTTCACGTTTTCTGAATTCTTGAGGCATCGTGCGAATTCGTTTACCTAAAATTACTAAAAATCAACACACCAAAAACTTTCCTTTTCCGTTGCAAAATTGAACGATAAAAAAAACAAGTGCAAGTTGCTATTTTGGATTGTTTATTGTAAATGTCGGTAGTGCGCACAGCACCAATCCAGCGTTTCCGACAGGGGTGTGTAGCGCATCCCCAGTTGGTCAACAGATTTTTTATTGACGTAGGTAAAACTGCCTTGAGCTGATTTTACCGATTGCCGACTGATCAGCATCTCTTGGCCTGTGAGGCGGCAGCGCCATTCTTCGAGCCAAGCCGCCAGCCGTAGAATTTTTTTGTTGATTTTTATAGTCGGGGCTTTCTTGTCGAGCCGCAGCGCAATCTGGCTCAGCAGTTCTTTCAGCGGAACCGTGCCGGCATTGGCAATCACTTTTTCAATCGCAGGTTTTTTAAAAACAGACCAAACCATTTCAGCTACATCGCGCGCATCCACAAAATTGATAGTAGCCTCGCTGTAAAATTTTCGTTCGTTCAAAACATAATTAAAAAGTTGTGCGCTGCTTTTGTGCCGGTTGGCAGGTGCCAGAATGACGGAGGGACAAACAATGGAAACAGACAACCCTTCTTCGCGGCCGCGATATATTTCTAACTCTGCTAGGTATTTCGATTGGGCATAGTCGGAGTTGGTACTGCTCTCTTCCCATTTGCTTTCTTCGTCTAACTGAAAATTTCCTTTTTTTCTTCCTAGGGCAGCCACCGAACTAATGTAGATCAAGCGTTTTACGTTGGCGCTTAGGCAAGCATTCACTACATTTTGTGTTCCTTCTACATTGTTTGAAAATATTTTTTCTTTATCACGCGGGTCAAATGAAACTAATGCCGCAGCATGGATAACGGTGTGAACACCTTGAAACGATTCGACAAGGGAGCGGCTGTCGGTTATGTCGGCCTCCCGCCAACTGATGTGCGGAGAAATATCATTCATCATACTGAGGTCACTGTTGTTGCGCTTGATGCCCACCACCGTTTCGCCCGAAGAAATAAATTTTCTCGTAATAAAATTTCCCAATAGTCCGCTGGCTCCGGTTATCGCGATCATAAAACTAAAGTTGATAGTTCAGCAACGGAAGGTCAAGTGCTTTTTTAAAATGTCTGGAATGGAAAGCATCTGAAATAGGTTTGAGGTGATGTGCTCCATGGCAATCACTTCCTAAAAAATTAATCCATCCTTTATCTACCATCTGCGAAACAAATCTTCTGATAGGCTTCGTGTAATAGTCTGTGAAAGACATGATGTTGGCTTGCAGTAAAACCCCGCGGTAGTGCAAGTCTTCTATTCGGCTCATCGTCATAGACAAATAGCGCTCCGGGTGTGCCAGCACCGGCTTGTAGCCCAGTGTGATAAGTTTAAAAATAAAATCGTTGAGTTGATAAGGTTCGGTAATGTAGTTGATCTCAAAGAGAAAATACTTATCGCCAAATGTGAGAAGGGGTTGGTTGGTATCAACCTGATGGATCAACCAACTGTCGAGATAATATTCTGCGGCCACTTCTATTTCAACAGGGAGATGATAATGACTGATTGCTTCTTTCAACTCGAACCACTTTTGATGGATGACAGCAGGTGTGTTGCGGTAGGAGTCGCTTTTGATGTGTGGTGTGGTAATCAATTTTTGATACCCCAGTTCGTGTAGTTGCTGTATTACCCGGATGGATTCATCGAAGTCGGCTACGCCATCGTCTATGGCGGGCAGCAGGTGCGAATGGATATCCGCCCGCAACGGAGTAGAGCTTAATTTCTTTTTAAATAACGAAAACAACGAATTATATTTTTTTGCCCGGCTTGTCAACATAATATCCGTACCCATACGCCTTGCCCACCGGAGGCAAGGCGTTCAGCACCACAGCAATGTGGCTGATTTTGTTTACCGATTTTATCCGTTCAATATTTTTTACAAATTCTTTTTTAGAATAGTTGGCGCGCACAACATAAATAGAGAAATCAGATTTATTCATGGCCATCACGCCATCAGTCACTAACCCAACGGGGGGCGTGTCCATGATGATGTAGTCAAATTCATGTTGCAGTTCCTCAATTAACGAAGCAAATTCGCCATTCAATAAAAGCTCGGAGGGATTGGGCGGATGAGGGCCCGAAGGAAGAAAAGACAAATTTTCAACTTCGGTAGTGCGAAGACAATCTTGCCACGTGTTCTTTCTGATTAAAATTGTACTTAGCCCTTTTTGGTTGTCTTCATCACGCGCGAACACAGACTTCTTCAGTTTCCGCATATCCAGATCTATGAGCACTACTTTCTTTTTAGACAGAGCCAGCACACCACCCAGATTGGCAGCTAAAAAAGATTTTCCTTCTCCGGAAACAGTGGAGGTAATAGTAATTATTTTTTTGTTTCCACCCGAAGTAAAAAAATCAAGATTGGTGCGGAGCGACCGGATGGCCTCGCTTACCATAGACTTGGGATTGTCTTTAATTTGGATGGCAGACTCATAAGAATTTTTGGAAGTAGGTATAACTCCCAGCAAGGGTACTTCAATCAGTTGTTCTATTTCTTTAGCGCTGGTAATGGTGTTGTCCAACAGGTAAACCAAACCGATGAAGAAAAAATTGAGCACAAGGCTGGCGGTGAAGCCAATGGCAATAAAAACTAATTTTCGCGGCCATATCGGAGAAGAAGGGAAACTGGCGGACGACAAAATTTTAAAATCGGGTGTAGTGCCGGCCTGAGCAATTTCAAATTGCGCTTTGGATTGCATCATCGACAAATAAAAATCAGAATAAAGATTATAGAAGCGCTGATTTTTAGTGAACCTGATATTTTTGTCGGGCATCGCGTTGAATTCTCGTTCCAATTTTTGTTTGGCGGTGGTCAAGTCGGCAGTTGCCTTCATCCAGTTTTCTTTTAACTGGTTGAGGTTACTGAAGATATCATCCTTCAGCGTGCTCACTTCTTTTTCTTTTTGCCTGAAAGCAATGGTGTTTTCATTATAAGATAACGCCAGCCTGTTTTTTTCTTTCGTCAGTAAAGCCAGCACATCTATTTTTTTATTTAAGAAGTCGGGTAAAAATAAATGGGGAGTAGTAGTTAGTTGGTTTTTTCCTGATGCTAAGTTTTCTACCAGACTGTTTAGTTCAGTTATTTTTTTGTTGTAAGCGTATCGTTGCGAATCTATCCGGTTGATTTGTTGAATAGTTCGTTTGATGTCTTCTCCCAGATTGCTGCTTTTGTTCTGGAGTGTAAACGTTTCAAAGTAGTCTTCATAAGCTTCCATCCGTTTTTCCACTTGTTCCAGTTCCTTATTCAGCCAGTCTATTTTTTGTTTGTTGGCCAGGCGCTGTTGCTCATTGCTGTACAGAATGTAGAGCGAATCAATTTGATTGACAATATCTCTGGTTTTATTGGCATTATAATCTTTGAAGGTGATGCGGATGGTGTGGGCATTAAAATTGAGCGGTTCTACCGATAGATTATTGGATAGAAAATTCAATAAATATGATTTGCTGTTTACAATAAAATAATAATCGTTGGGGTCTTTTTCGGTAATCTGACTGATGTTATGCAGCACTATTTCGGCATCTTCCACCTGCACGGGCTCATCATATTTTCCTTGAATTTTTTTATCTTTTTTACCCACACTAATGGCAAATGTGTTTTCGCTGACAGGAAAAAAATAGATAGGCTGATTTTGAATTTGCTCAGATGGTGTGATGACGTTAACCCGGAAGGGAGAAGCTTTGTACAACTCATTAAAGAGTACATTTCCTTCACTGAAATAACTTACCTTCAGGTCGAGCGAGTCTATAACACGGCTGAGAAAAAGCTTGGATTTGATTTGCTCGATTTCGCCCGAGACAATATCCAGATTTTGGTCTTGCACAATTTTATTGATGCCCAACTCGGTAGCATCTTGCTTAATGTCCAACTTGAGCTCCGATTCAGATTCAAATTTGTCTTTCGTCCAACGGGTGGCCAGATAACCAGACAGATTACAAATAAGGAAAATAGCAATAATCCATCCAAGCTTTTTTCTGAAAACAGCCCTCAGTTTTTCAAAGTCGAAATCATCGGGCTGCCGGTGAAGTGGTTTAACTTTATCTGTCATGATCTACCTGGTGCGATAAATTAAAAAAATGGTGGCTAACGAAAGTAACATCGACCCGATAAAATAGTTGTCGCGCAAGCCTTCAGCAAATGGTCTGCGTACGGGCTCCACATAAACGATGTCGCCTGCCTGCACTACTACATTACCCTGCTGAAAACCCTCAATCGTACTGAAGTCAATAGCGTAAACATGATCGTTGCGTATCAATTTTATTTTGTTGGCTTTGGCATCGTTGCCAATACCTTTGGCAGAAGCCAGCACCTCAGCTACGGTTACATTTTGGTTGGCCAAAGGTACGATCAGCCCGCCCGGTGCACCCAGCACAATCACACGTTTATTGGCAAAGCCCAACTGTACGTAGGCGTCTGTAAAAAATTTTGAATATTCTTTTTGCGCAACCTCTTCTGCTTGCCTGAGGGTAAGTCCTTCCAGTTTCAGTTCCCCAATCAGTGGTAGTTTTACAATGCCTGCCTGATCAACAAGGTAATTAATTTCTTCACCAGTCTTGGCCGTTTTGGCTCCGCCTGTATTGGTGTTTGAAATATCGGGGTTGGGGTCAATGAAACGCTCGCCTTTATTGGAATACACCGCCAATTTTAGTAAATCATTTTTTTGAATGACATAATCCTGCTGCACGGTCATGGCTTGCCGGTTGATTACTTCCACCGGATGCTTTTCCGTAGGCATCAACATGATGTTTTGCTTGTATGAAGAACAAGCAGACCAACAAATAATGCCAATGAATAATAATACGTAACGCATAATTCGAATGAACAGACAGGCGTGAAATTACGATTTTTTCACCATCTGTTATGATGGTCGAGCGAATACCACACAGTTTAGCGGGCTGTTACCTGCCCGATGGCTTTGCGATATTTTTCGATGACAATGTGTTCATCAAACTCTGATTCAGCTTTGTGGCGGCCATTCTTCCCCATCTGCTTCAGGGTGTGGTCGTCAAAACCGGCTATGGTTTCCATTTTTTTGGCCAAGTCATCTGCATCTTTCAGCCGGCACAGCAACCCATTATATCCGTTTTGCACTACTTGGTGGCATCCTGGCACATCGGTAGTAATGATGGGCTTGGCACTGCTGGCCGCTTCTAACAGCGTGCGGGGTGTGCCTTCGCGGTAAGAAGGCAACACAATACAATCTGCTTGCTGTATAAACGGGCGAACATCTTTGGCGGTGCCCAGATATTCAATAGTTCCCGACTGAATCCACTCGTCTATGACTTCCAGCTTAATACCTCTGGCATGGATCGGGTCTTTTGCCCCGAGCAATTGAAATTTTGCTTTCATGCCCTGAGATTTTAATTTTTTGATGGCATCAATATACTCAAGAATGCCTTTGTCTGTAATCAGCCTCGATATCAACAAAAAAGTAAATGTTTCATTTCTAGAGAAGTCAACAGGAACGAAGCGGTTCAGGTCAATTCCCGATCCCGGCAAAAGATCTGTCTTACTTGGGTTGATCAGTTTTTTGTTGACAAACAAAGCCTGATCATCTTGGTTTTGAAAAAATACTTTTTTAGGAAACCGAAACGCCAGCCGGTACAACGAGATAGCCACCTGCGATACTAAATTTCTTTTCAAAAAAATCGTACCTAAGCCACATACATTGTTGATAGATGGGATGCGCAGCGAAGCTGCCGCCAGCGTGCCATATACATTGGGCTTGATAGTGTAATGAAGGATCACATCGGGCTTCACTTTTTTGTATATCGCCCTCAATTCAAATATCAGCAGAAAGTCTTTCAGTGGATTAGCGCCCCGGCTGTCCATCTTCACATCATGGTGTGTACAACCGGCTTCTGTTAAAAAAGCAGTGAAGTCGTCATGCGGAGCGATGGTGTGCACTTCGTGCCCTTCGGCCATCAGTGCTTTCACAAAATTCATCCGGAAATTGTAAATATTCCAGGATGTGTTCAGTACGATTGCAATTCTCATGTTAGGCCAACTATCCGTTAGATTATAGCAAAAAGATTGTCATTTTTGAGTCAAACAACCTTTTTTGACTACTCAATTCGGCAAATCTACAAAAAAGTAACCGTTGTGCTGAATGGGTTTATGAAACTACTTTTGCCACCTGAGATATGGAAAAAAATAAAAAAAATGCGGTGTTGATTGCCTTGGTCAATCCTTCGAACCCAAAAGAAACGGTTGAGCATTTGGATGAATTAGCTTTTTTGGGCGAAACCGCAGGGATTCATTCCATCGAGCGTTTCACACAAAAACTTCCGCACCCTGACGTTCGCACTTTTGTGGGCAAGGGGAAGCTGGAGGAAATAAAAAATTTTGCACAGGCTAATGAAATCCGCTACGTGCTGGTGGACGATGACCTGAGCGCCTCGCAGTTGCGAAACTTGGAAAAAGAATTTAATGCAGGCGAAAAAGATTACAAGGTGCGCATTTACGATCGCTCACTGCTGATCCTCGATATATTTTTGATGCGAGCACAAACTGCACAGGCACGTACGCAAGTGGAGTTGGCCATGAACCAATACCTGCTGCCGCGCCTGACGCGCCTGTGGACGCACTTAGAGCGCCAGCGCGGGGGCACGGGCACCCGGGGTGGTGCCGGTGAAAAAGAAATTGAAACCGACCGCAGGGTTATCCGCGATCAGATTGCCAAACTCAAAGAAGAACTAAAAAAAATTGACAAGCAACGCCAAACCCAGCGCAAGTCGCGCGAAGGCATTGTGCGTGTGGCCTTGGTAGGTTACACCAACGTAGGCAAAAGCACGCTGATGAATTTGCTGTCTAAATCAGATGTAAAGGCCGAAAACAAATTGTTTGCCACCGTTGATGCTACTGTGCGAAAAGTAGTGATCGGAAACATTCCATTTTTGTTGTCTGACACGGTGGGCTTTATCAGGAAGTTGCCGCACCATCTGATCGAGTCGTTTAAATCTACCTTAGATGAAGTGCGCGAAGCCGATCTGTTGCTTCATGTAGTAGATGCCTCGCACCCGTTTCACGACAACCAGATTACTGTAGTTAAAAAAACACTGAGCGAAATCGGAGCAGGAAATATACCGGTAGTATTAGTGCTTAATAAAATTGATCTGATCAGTTCTGATGAACAGAAAATAGATACTGACACATTAAAAGGCTACTACCGCCAACAGGGTTTTGATCATATTGTTTTTATATCGGCCACCCAAAAGGAAAATATTGAAACATTGCGCCATCTTATTTTTGAAGAAGTAAGAAAAAAACATCTGATGATCTATCCGCACTATATCGCTACCGAAATGTATTGACAAAGAAGAGTGCCTATTTGTTTATCATAAAAAAAGCCGCAAACTTTTTAGGGTTTGCGGCTTGAAGGTTTGAACTCGGTCTTATTTTTCTCTTTTAGCGTTAACGGGGAATGTGCCAAACTGGCCTACGCTCATATTGCCATTCAATTCATCATTATTGATAGTGCCCACAATAGTGAGCGCCATCGTGTTGCCACCGAAAGATACTTCGTAGGCCATCGTTACTTCATTTCCTTTTACAACAACAGATTTTAATGCAGTCTCTTGATTGTTGCGTGTGCTGGTAATTGTTCCTGAGTAGGTGTCGCCATTTTTGGTCAGCACAATTTTTCCGGCACCACCCTGAGGAGACTCAACGGTGTAGTTCCACGTGCCGGCTGCCTCTACCTGTGCATTGGCATCAGCCTTGGTCATTTTAAGGTTAGGTTGGTTTCCGCCACCCATGCCACGACCGCCACCTCCACCGTTTCCACCTTGTTGGCCACCGCCATTTCCACCACCACCTTGCTGGCCACCGCCCATGTCATCGCCACCGCCTTCTTTCAAATCATCATTGTTGATAGACATTCTTTTTTTCTTGGGTTGGCTGGTGGTCAGTTTACCAATGCGGTAATTAAATGTTACTTTAAAGTTAAAGTAGTGCATGGTGTTATAACTTTCCTGATTCAGCATCGGAGATACTGATGCCGTGCGGATGGTAAGAGTAGGGGTGAAGAAATTTTCTGCACCAAAGCCAATGCTGCCGCGTTTTTCATTGAACTCTTTTTGTAAGCTCAGGCTATACACCCGAAATCCGGTTTGGTAACCTTGCAATTGCACCTGCCGGCCACGGAAGAAGCCAAAGAACTGAAGCCCCCAGCCATTGCCGATGGTGTAGTTACCAAAGGCACGCACATTAAAAACAAAACCGCTGTTGCTTGTTCTTAACGGGTCGTTGGCGGATGTCCCCGGATTTTTCAGATAAGCATAATACATATCAGATCCTCCGCTGAGCGAAAACTTGTTAGATAAAGAAACACTGCCGAAGATACTGCCACCGTAGGCATCTTGAATACCTATGTTTTGATAGGTAGTCAACACGACACCACCCGGGTCTGTACTGCGCACCTGCTGGATAGCATTGTCCGTGTTGCGCATGAAAGCAGAAAAATTGAGTGACGTTTGTTTGATGTACAAACTGTAGCCCAACTCGTAATTGTTGGTGTACTCCGGACTTAGTTGCGGATTGCCCGAAGAAATATTGAGCGGGTTGGAAGCGACCGTGTTCGGGTTAAGATTTTGTATGGAGGGACGCTGGATCCTTCTGTTAAACGACAACTTAATCATGTTGCCATTGTCAAGCCTTTTAGAAAGGTTCAGGCTGGGTACCAGCACGCCATAAGATGGAATAGAAATAGCACCGCTTTGTGTGTTGGCCATTATGGTGGTGTATTCATATCGGGTTCCCGCCTTTAATGAATATTTGTTGGCTGTGGTTAATGTGTACGATAAATAGCCGGCTGTTATGTTTTGGGTATAGTCGAGCAGGTTGGATTTGTAAATAGGAGATCCGGTCAGCGAAGAATAAATTCCATCGCTGCCTGCTGAGAAATAATTAAAATTACTCGTTGCCTTCCGCATAATTTCTTTGGCTCCCACCTCTATCAACTGCCTATCGTTAATAGGTGTTTGATAGTCGGCCTGCACCGTGGCTTCTGAGTTATCGGTAGGGTTAATGTTTTTTATATAAGAAATAGAATCGTGTCCGTTTGTCTGTGTAGTCTGGGTTACAAAGTTGTTGTTGCCATGACTTTCGCTATACATAGTCAGTAAGTTAAACTCGCGGTTTTGCTTATCAAAGGTGTGGGTGTAGTTTAAGCTTGCATCTACCGAATTGTTGATATTTACTTGATTAATATTCTTAATCATACTTCCGGTTTGTGTTTCAGTACCGCCTGAGATGAGTGATGAATTGGTTGTCAGATCGTTTTGAAAATTATGACCACCACGAACACCGAAGCGAACAGATCCGGTTAATGAATTTTTTTTGTCGATGTCATAATCTAATCCCAGTGTGTAGTTGCCAAAAAGATTTTGCATCTGTGTTTTGGCTGCTTGGATGTTCTGAATGATCTGCGTTGAGTTAGGTATAAAAGTCTGTTGCTTATTGTAAAATTCTCCGGGTGTGTTGTAGCTGGCTCTTCCAAATCCACCCAGCGAGATACCGAGTTTTCCTTTGTGATAGCCGCCATTCAATCCCAGGTTGCTGCCCCGGTAGCCCGCGCTGCTGTTGATATTTAATGTCAATCCCTCCAGTGTATTTTTCTTTAAGATGATGTTGATGATACCGGCCGATCCTTCCGCATCGTATTTTGCCGAGGGCGAAGTAATCACCTCCACGGTTTTGATCTGATCAGCGGGAATTTGCTTGAGGGCATCAGAAACGCTGCTGGCGGTAATGGTAGAAGGTTTGTTGTTGATCAATACCTTGATGTTCGAGCTTCCGCGCAATGATGGGTTGCCGTCCATATCTACCGTCAACAGGGGCACACGTCTGAGCACATCAGTAGCATCTCCGCCTTTAGTAGTAGCATCGCTCTCGGCATTGTAAACCATGCGATCCACTTTTTCTTCGATGAGTGGCTTTTGAGCAACAACTTCAACTTCCTTCAGCATTTTAACAGAAGTACCCAAAATGATATTTCCTAAATTGATGTCGCTGTGTTTGCTGGTAATCTGAACGGGAATTGTTTTAGTATTATAACCGATAAATGATACTGCAATGAGGTAATTGCCAGGAGCCACTTTCGATAAAGTAAATTTTCCGTTTTCATCACACATCTCACCATTGATGGGCTTTTTGGTAGCCGCATCAAGCAAGGCCACATTGGCAAACTCTACACCCTTGTTACTGGTAGAGTCAATAACAATCCCTGTTATTTTGATACTGATCGGATCCTCCGGAGGCGCAGCAAACAGCAGGGTATTGGCCGAAATGATGAGGAAAAGAATTACTAATAGTCTCATTGATGGTAAATTGAATTGTAAATTAGGTGTTCAGAAAAATTTGCTTGTTTGACAACCTCAAACCTGAAAATCATCCAAAAGGTTGGCGATTTGGCTAAAAAAATCTTACGCCTGCATTGAATTTACAGGAGCGGTTGGTTTCCTGTGGGGCGCAGGCTACTTGCGTTCGGTAGCCAGCACTATCTTGATTTTGTTTTTTACCCCTACTTTTAGCACATCTACTAAATCTTGGATTTCCAGGTCGCGCGGAATATAAAGTACCACAGTAGGTTCATCAAGCCCTTTGGTAGCTGCCAAAAGATCTAACTCCAAATTTCCTTTGCCTACCGGCTTGTTGTTGATGTAATAGTCTTTGGTTTTGGTTACGGTAAGGGTAATGGTTTTTTTGTTCAACGATTGGGTTTCGCTGGCTTTGGGCACCAGTACCTTAATAATGTTAGGGTTGGCCACCGTAGAGATGATCAGGAAGAACAACAGCAGAAAAAACATGATGTCGTTCAGCGAGGAGGTGGCCACTTCGGCCGCAAACTTATGTCTTCGTCTGATTTTCATTTAGAGGGAGTCTGAAGGGCGCGCATAAAATCAAAAACATCCTTTTGTATCTGCAGCGTAAACCGGTCTATGCGCAGTTGTAATAAATGATAACACAAATAAGCCATGATGCCTACCGCCAAACCCGAGCCGCTGGTGATCATTTTCTCGTACAAGCCGCCCGCAATGATGCCGATACTGATATTGTCAGACAGAGAGATGTTGTAAAAGATATGAATGATGCCAACAATGGTACCGATGAAACCCAGCATGGGGGCGACACCGGCAATAATGCCGAGGTAGCCTGTGTTGCGTTCCATCAACGATACTTCTATGTTGGTGGCCGACTCCATCAGCGATTCAATCTCGCGCATGGGCCTGCCAATGCTGTCAATACCGGCTGATATAATCCGGCCGGTGGAAGAATTTTCACTTTCTACATAACGTTTGGCATCGGCAATGTTGCCGGCAGAAAGCGAGCGAGTAATTTTTGATAAGAAATTGTTGTCGCGGCTGAGGGTTGACCGCAGATATAAAAACCGTTCGACAGCTACATAGATAGCGGCAACCGATAATAGCAAAATCGGGATCATCACGACCCCGCCCTTTAAAATGAGTTCTATAAATGACAATTCATCGTGAGGGGGGGTGGCAATCTGTAAAATCATGAGCAGTTTATTTTTTTACGAACGCAAAAATCGGAAAAGGATTGCAAATGGCAATGAAACAAAAAAGGCCGGAAATTGAATCCCGGCCTTTTTTAGAGATATGCTTTCTGATTAAGAAGGCTTTTTCTTGTGTTTCGGCTGCGAAGGCTGCTCCAATTCTTTCAGGGTTTCTTTTACCTTGGCGTCATCGGGGTTTATTTCCAATATTTTCTTCAGCACTTCTTTGGCTTTATGGAACTCTTGCTTCGACATAAAATAGCCGGCCTGATATTCATAGGCTTCAGATAATTCTTTTTTGTTTTCTTCCTTATTCTGCTCACCGATCTCAATTAACTTATCGTAAATAGGCTTGGCCAGCCATTCGTATTTTGATTTCTTATCGTTGAAGTCTCCGTCTTGGGCAATTTTGGATTTAGCAGCCCAAGAATAAGCAGATAAGAAGTTAGGCTTTAATTCAATCAATTTAGCAAAGGCACTATCGGCTTTGGGATATTGTTTGGAGGCAACCAATGCACGGCCTAAGGTAAAGTAGTCGTTGGCATTGGGTTGCTTTCTGCTTTTAATTAACCCTTTACAAGCATCGGCACACTCTGCAAAATGACGTTTTTTAAAATAGTATGAAACCAGCGATTCGTAAATGCTTGTCTGGCTATTGTCCATCGACACACTTTTTTCAAGGGCCACCGCCCAAAGCGAGTCCTTTTCTTGTTTTAACAACAGGCTGGCATAGTTTAGGTAATCAACAGATTTTAAGCTGTCTTTTCTTGATTTCATATAATCTTCAAACACATTTTGTGCTTCGGCCAAGTCTCCTGATTCTGTTAGTGATTTGGCATAAAAGCGAAGAGTCTGCGGAGTAACATCGGGCTGTTTGCTCAGCGCTTTAAAGGTGGCATTGGCGTTCTGGTAATCTTTTGCCATAAACAAAAAGAAAGCATATTGAAACTGGTCGTCCTTTTCGGGGCTGTCGGTCAGGTCAAGATAGATTTTGTGATGTTTGGCGGCATTGGCTCCATCTTTTTTGAGATAATAAACCTCGGCCAATTTTTTATGGGCTAAGGCATACTCAGGGTCAACCTCCACAGCTTTCTTCAGGTTATCTTCCGATACCGAAGTTTGTTTAGCCCGGTGGTAAATCATGGCTACCTGATACCAGGGAGCCCCACTTTTCGGGCTAAGTTCTTCGGCTCGTTCATAAGCACTCACGGCAGAGCCTCCGTTATTTTCCATACTGTAGTAATCTCCCAGCAACATGTGCGTTTGGGCATCGTCAGGGTTTATTCCTTTTGCTTTTTCTAATATAGCGAGAGCTCCCTTAAGGGTTGTTTTATCTGCCATGTGCGCTCTGGCAATAGCTTGAAGGGCATCAACATGCTTTTTGCCCATACTCAATGCTTTATCTAATAAAGGCTTGGCTTCAGCAGCTTTCTTTTCCAATATCAGGATTTGCGCCTGGCCTGCAATATTTAATGGCTCTTTGGGGTTGACTTCAAAACCTTTGTTGAAAGAGGCGCTGGCTGCTTTCTGATCTCCGGTTGCCAGTTGTGCTTCGCCCAAATAATAATAAAGTTGGGCTGCCTCCGGATAGGTGGTAATGGCTTTTTGCAGGGCGCTGATGGCCCCTTTAGTTTTCCCGTGCTCGGCCAGTCGTTGGGCGTTCTTTATTTCTGCATCCTGCGCAAAGCAGAGGCTGCTCATGACAATCAAACTGCCCAATGTAAGAATGAATTTTTTCATAGGTTTTACTAAAGATTTTAGGAATGAGGGGCTAAATAAAATACACGGCTGCCGATTTTCCAAAAGCGAATAGCATGCACGGTTGAAAAAGCCGATACAAAACTATTTTTTTAGAAGGAAGGTAACCGGTAAATCTTCAGCAATTCTAAATTTTATAAGAAGCAAAACAATTTTGCTGCCAGACTTTTCAATTTTGTTCTGGTTCTCTAATTCTTTGTAATTTTTTCGAGCGGCCTGCGCTGCACCTCTACCAAACGAACGGGCGCTTTGGCAGGTACCAGCCCGGATTTAAGCACCAACAACTGACCCTTGTCGCTCACGGCATAGGCAATGAAACCACTACCGAGGCCAGAGCGTGCCTCGCGGCTGATGATGATAACATCCCGCGAAAGCGGATATTTTTTCATGAAGATATACGCCTTGTAGGGCTTCAGATAATCTTCGTCTGCCTGGATGCTCACTACTTTGATGGTGCTTAAAAAACTGTTGGCTTTGGGGTCGTGGTTATCGCTGATCCAGCTAAGCCCGATCAGGCCGATGGCATTTTTGGTTTTGGCTACATGGTTGACAACCGCCTCATTGCTAGACACAGCATAACAAGTAGAAGGGAGTTTATCCAGTTTCAAGGTGTCGGTCAGATACCGGATAATGCCCGACTGGGGATGATCGAAAACAATTTGCAGATCGCCCAAGGTGGAGGTGGGAGACAGTTGTTTCCAAGTCTTGATGCTGCCCGAAAACATATCTTCAATTTGTTTCCAAGTCAGCAGGCTGTCGGGATTTTCTTTATTGGTGATGAGGGAAATTCCCTCTCGCGCCATCGTTACCTCCGTGGGTATTATTTTCAGTGCTTCCAGCGGTTGTTTTTCTGAAGGAGATAATTTTCGGGTAACGATAGCCAGGCGCACGCTATCTTTTAATAGGTCGCTGATGGCTTGTTGCTCCGAGGTGTATGCTACCTGAAAGTGTGCCAACGGATAGATTCCTTCAAAACCTTCTACTTCGGCCTGGATCAAAGGCTTGAGCGATTCATCTACGGCAATTTTGATGGTACCCGATGTAGGCGTATCAAGGATTTTGCCTTTTTTATCACGCTCGGCACAAGCGTACAAAAGCAAACTAAGAGCAAATACAATAGCTATCTTTTTCATTTTAGCTGAAATATTTTTGATAAATACGATATAACCTGAAGATGCCGTAAGCAATTAAAATAATACCGGCTGCCAAAGAATAGTTGGATGAAAAACTAAATGCTCCCTTTCCCCAGACCAACCCAGCTCCGAGCAAGATGTACACCAGGCAAATGAGGGCGGCAATATATTTTGTAATAGAATTCATATTAAAATGAAGAAGCCCCTTTTTGAAAGGGGCTTCTGTTATTATTGATCAGCGATTTTAAATGTAATAGGTAGGTTATACGCCTGCCGCACAGCCCGGCCGCTTTGTTTTCCGGGCTTCCATTTAGGAGCCATGGAAAGAACGCGAACGGCCTCATGGTCGCACTCGGCATTGAAGCCCCTTAATACTTCAACGTTCGAGATAGTACCCGTAGGCTCGATAACAAACTTTAAAAACACTTTTCCTTCCAAGCCCATCCGTCTGGCCGATGCCGGGTAGCGCAAATTTTTGCCTACCCAAGCGTAAAATGCTGCCATACCACCGATGGGTTCTGCAGATTGCTCTACTGCCAAAAACACTTTGTTGGCATCGTCATTGTTTTTTACAACTTCCTGCACCGGTTCTTCAAACTTCACTTCCGCATCGCCCTCTACATTTTCAGAGCCAGTTTCATTCTTTTTGATCTCTTCAATGGTAGGCATTTTTTCCTCTTCCACCACTTCTTTATCTGTTACCTTCGGAGGCAAAAACTTAATGATGGTTTTTACCGGAGGTGGAGGTATGCTGGGTGGCGGTGGCTGGTCGGGGTTGATGGGCGGTGGTTGCTCTAGCGACACAACTTTGCTGAGACGGGGTTTTTTAACTGCTTCCTCGTCTCCTTTAAAGAACTCGGCAATGGCGGGGTAGGCCAATCCAAAGCTGATCGTGAAAAATGCCAACAGGCAGGCAATCAACACATTCTTTGAATACACTTGTCTGATAAAATAGGCGCCATAGGCTTTGTTCCTATTTTCAAAAACCATGTCATCCCAACTGCCCTGATTTTCGTTTTGTGTGCTCATAGCTTTGTTTGTTTTACTATTTCCTTATCAGCTGAAGTAATGTCCACAATGGCATATCGTTGGATATTGCAAATTGTCATTTCATCAAGGATATCCACCATGTTTTTATACTTGGATTCATCCATGGCTTTAATCAGCACGATCATATCGCGGATGTTGCTTTTTTTGTCCAGCAAAACCTTGCGTATTCCGTTTTTAGAGAAATCTTCGCGCTTGGCTTCGGGTTCGGTGATTCCTACATACCAATAAACTTTGTCGTTGGCGCCCAGCACTACGGTCAGTACTTTCTTTTCATTTACTTCCGGTGGTTTATCGCCTTCTTTTGGTTTTTCGGGCAAGGTAATTTCCATTGTCTTGGGCTTGGATAGCGTAGAGGTAAGCACGAAGAAGGTGAGCAGCAAAAAAGCCAAATCTACCATCGGGGTCATATCTATCCGGGTAGAGGTCTTTTTACTTCTTACCTTGCCTCCTTTTTTACCGCCTTCGCCACCGCCACCTTGTATTTCTGCCATACTGTTTTTATTTACTCGTTAAACAATTAAGAAGGTTTCTTTGCTGTAGCCTGAGCAGCTTTCATTTCTGCGGGCATCTCTTCGGTACCGGTGATCAGGTTGAAGCGGTTTACCTTGCGGTCAACCAAGGTGTTGATCACTTTTTTCAGTACCGGATAACCGGCATCGCCATCGCCTTTAATGGCAATGCGCACGCGTGGGTTAGCCAAACGTGTTTGTAGCACCCAGTCTTTTAGCTGGTTGTTGAGCGAATCCACCGGTATGCCGGGTTGCTTCACTTCTTTGCGTTCTTCGCGGCTCAAATCCAGAAACTGGCCCAACGTTTGAATGGGCATACCGAAAGTGGTCAGTACTTTAAATACATCTTTTTGCTCGGGCGTAAAAGATATATTATAAAGGCTGCCCATTTCTGCCAAGAGTCTTTCGCGTGTAGGTTGCCCGTCCACGTTAAAAAACACACGGTTGTCTTTTGAAATGGTGATGATGATCAGATCCCGCTCGGGTATTGGCATTTCCGATACGGAACTCGGAGCGGATACTTCCACCGGCTCATCGGGTCTGGCTGTTGCGGTTAGCATAAAGAACGTAACCAGCAAGAATGCCAAGTCCACCATCGGGGTCATGTCGATGGAGGGTGAACTCCGGTGCATTTTTACTTTTGACATATCAAAATAGGTTTAATTCCCTCTATTGATTAAACTTTTGCTTGTGATGTAAAATTCTGAACGATACTGAATCCGGCTTCATCTATGCCATAAGTTAAGGCATCTATTTTGCTGGTAAATGTATTATAGAGAATGATGGCCAAAGCTGAAGTACCGATACCCAATGCGGTGTTGATCAACGCCTCAGAAATACCGTTGGCCAGCGCAACAGAGTCGGGTGCACCGGCAGTAGCCAACGCAGCAAATGATTTGATCATACCCAACACTGTACCGAGCAGACCCATCAGGGTAGCAATGGATGCGATGGTGGCGATGATGACCAAGTTTTTCTGGAGCATAGGCATTTCTAATTGAGTGGTTTCTTCGATGTCTTTTTGAATCAACTGAATGCGCTTATCTACTTCGATAGAAGTGTTTTTGCTCAGTTCATTGTATTTGTGCAATCCTGCCCTTACCACGTTGGCCACCGATCCTTTTTGCATGTCGCACTCTGCGATAGCCTGATCTACACTGTTGGATTCTACCAGGCTTTTGATTTTGCGTACAAAATTCTGAGTGCTGCCTTTACCGGAAGCCAGACCGATAGTGATGTAGCGCTCGATGCCAAAAGTAATCACCATGGCCAACAGAGCGATCAAAAGAGGTACTAACACACCGCCCTTGTAGATAATGCCGAGATAATCTCCGGGAATAGGGTGGTTGTGGTTATCCCCGCCTTGGAAGTGGGAGCCATCTCCCAGCACGAAATAATACACTAAAAAAGCACCGATGATTTCGATCAGGATCACCGCTATGGTGAAGATTGATTTTAAGCTTCCGCCCTGAGATGATGATGACTTTGACTGAGTTTTCATAAAATTTAAGTAAAGGTTAAGGGTTTAAAATTAGTTTTTTCCTTGTAACAACACTATTTAGAAAGTTTAAAGATGCAAGCCAGATTTGAAATCCACAACTGCTGGCAACTAAAAAATGTGAAATAGTGAATTTTGGTTACGAATGGCTGTTAGTTTAAACCGTTAATTATTTACTTGTTCTCCTAATTCGGGTAAGGAGAGAAAGTCACAAGCCGGTTTAAAAAAAAATAAAGATGATACGCTGCTATTATTCCGATACCCTTTTTTTATTGAAAAATGAAAGGATTACCGGCAAGGTAGATACCAATATCATGATCAGCGCTATCAGGCCGATGTACTCGGTCAGGTTGGGGAAGAGCTTGCCCAGCCAGTAGCCGGCCATCACCAGCAGCAGCACCCACAGGCTTGCCCCAAACAGATTATAAATCCAAAATTTTTTAATTTCTATTTGCGCTAGGCCCGCCAGGATGGGCAGGAAGGTTCTCACGATGGGTATAAAGCGGCCAAAGACAAAAGCCATCATGCCGTGCTTCTGAAAATATTCTTGGGTGAGATCAACATATTTCTTTCGATAAAAGAAATTTTCTTTTCGGTGGCTGAAATAATTGCCAAACCACTTACCAAAAAAATATCCTGTAGTGGTGCCCAGAGTAGCAGCTATAATAAGTAACGCAATGAGTGTGGCTACCGGCATTTTAATGAGGTCAGTGTGGCAAAACAAACCGGCTGTAAACAACAGCGAGTCTCCGGGAAGAAAAAAACCAAAAAACAAACCTGTCTCAGTAAATACAACAATGACCAGCAGGGCGACCCCACCCAGGCGAATAATAGTTTCAGGACTTAATGATTCGGGCATGTCGGTAGCAGGTTTTCAGAGACGAAATACTTTATGATTTTTTGCAAAGTACAAAATTTAGAATAAGCGCTGGTACTTCTTAAATTATAGGCAATACAATCATTGGTGCCACAATCTTCCAAGTGCAGCATTGATAGAGGTAAAATATTACAGGTGAAATCATGAATAACACATACCATACAGTGACATAATATTAAACAAGTATGATTATCAGGGAAATTGTAATCGTTTGCATAAAAAAATACACAAAATATCAGTTGCATTACTTGAAAATTTGAGGCGTTAACATCATATTTATATTAAGACTAAGTAGGTGTGCAGCTTATTAAGTCTGAGTTTTTTAGTTAACCCTAATTTTTTTAACCCTAAATTAAATTCTATGTTCAAATTGTATCTGAAAGTGTGCAGGTACCTTTCCGTAGTTCTGTTGCTGATGGCTTCTACGGCCTTTGCTCAGCAGACGGTAACGGGCAAGGTGACCTCGGCAGACGATGGCAGCGCCATCCCCGGGGCAAATGTTTTAGAAAAAGGTACTGGTAATGGTGCGGTAACAGATGCCGATGGTAAATTCACTATCTCGGTAGGATCTAATGCTACACTGGTATTTTCTTTTGTGGGGTACGCCACAACTGAGATGGCCGTAGGCAGCCAAACATCGTTAGATGTAGTATTGAAGGCTGACATTCAAGGTTTATCTGAGGTGGTGGTGGTAGGTTACGGAACAACAAAAAGTAAGGACTTGACGGGTTCAGTAGCTGTAGTGGACAATGAAAACTTTAACAAAGGGGTGATCCAAACGCCTGATCAGTTATTTCAAGGTAGAACGCCCGGTATTAACGTTCTTCCATCCAGTGGTGAACCCGGTGCTGCCTCCACGATTACCATCAGAGGCTCTGCATCTGTGCGAGGGAATCAGGATCCTCTCTATATTATAGACGGTGTTCCATTAGATAATAGTAATGCAATGCTTTCATCGCAAAGCGGAGTAGAAGGAACAACAACACCCAAAAACCCACTGCTGTTTCTCAACCCGAATGACATTGAGAGCATTACCGTACTGAAAGATGCCTCATCGGCAGCTATTTATGGTTCGCGTGCTGCCAACGGGGTTATTATTGTAACAACAAAGAGTGGCAAAGGAGCCGGCAAAAAAGGTGCGTTTACCTTCAATACTTATGTAGGTATTTCAAACCCTTTAAAAACATATAACCTACTCAATTCTCAAGATTTTACAAAGGGTGTAGCCAAAGAGCTTGTTTCGGTCGGTGTGAATGCTGACACGGCTAATGCACAAGTACTGCGGGCTCCTTTATACAGAGGAAGTTCTACAGACTGGCAAAGCCAGATTTACAGACCCGGAGGTGCCATATCAAAAGGTTATAATTTAGGTTGGGCTATGTCTGATAAAGGAACTACGCTGAGAATTAGTGGTGCGTACGACAATCAAGAAGGTATAGTGAGAAATAGCGATCTGGAAAGAATGACCGGTCGGATAAACTGGGGACAACGCTTTTTGGATAACAAACTTAAACTTGATTTGAGCGGCACGTATGCCAATATAAAAAATTCGTATGTACCCAATTCCAATAATGCCGGATATCAGGGAAGCTTAATCGGAGCAGCTATTATATTTAATCCGACCGCACCTATTTATAATGCTGATGGTACTTTCTTCGATCCGGGCGATGGAAATAGGAATCCGGTTGAAATGCTTAATTATTTTAAGGATAATGATGTAACGAAAAGGTTAGTTTCGAGCATTCAACTCAGCTATGAAATTGCCAAAGGATTAACCGCCAAGGGTACTTTTGGTTACAACTTTGTAAACACCGAACGTAAATCCTTTGCTGACCCTCGCTTGAGCAGTAACGCCTTTGGAGGTTTTACTTCAATAGCAGGTGTAAATTATCCTAATACAATTCAAGGAAATGGCCGCGCGGTGTATCAGTACCTGACTAATAACTCGTTGCTGACAGAGTGGACATTAAATTATAGCAAAACATTCGGAGACCAAACCATAGATGCCGTGGGTGGGTTTGCATACCAATCTTTTGAAACATACAACCATGCCGATGTGGCCTGGGGACAACAGATGATTGATCCTCTTACTCATGCTGCTAGACCTATTACGTATGCCACAGATCCATTCGTCCAAGACATACGAGCCTTCCGCTACAAAGCCGATGCGTACATTCCTTCTTACACCAAGTACACGCTAGCCTCTTATTTTGCCAGAGTAAATTATAACATTGCTGAGAAGTACTATTTTACCGGTACGGTAAGGGCTGACGGATCTTCAAAATTTGGTACCAATAATAAATACGGGGTATTCCCGGCAGCAGCCGTCAAGTGGAAGTTATTGAAGGAAGATTTCGGTTCATCTTTGAGTGGTTTGTTTGCTGATTTCAGTTTACGGGCAAACTATGGTAAAATGGGTAGCCAGGATGGATTACCTCCGTATGCTGCTGTTAACCTTTATCAAAACTATACACCCTATGGCACGATTACGCCACAACAGATTTTTGTGAACCAAGCTAACAATCATTTGAAATGGGAGAGTGCTACCACGTTAGGTGTTGGTTTAGATTGGGCTATTAAAAGCGGCCGCTTGTCGGGTACGTTTGATTACTTCAACACACAGCGCAAAGACATGATTTTCTTTGGCCCTACACCGGGTGGATTTGGCGGAGGTCCGAGCGAATGGCAAAATCTGCCGGGTATTGTGGTAAACTCAGGCTTGGAAGTAAACATGAAGTATGAAGTTATTCAACGCAGCAAGTTTAACTGGAATATTGCGTACAATATGACATTCTACCACAATACACTGAAGCAGTTTAACCAGCCACCTTTGCAAACTGGTGCAGTAAGCGGTCAAGGCTTAACAGGTGCGTATGCCCAGGTGATACAAAATGGATATTCTATTTTCTCTTGGAATATGCCTGTGTTTCAGGGATTTGATAACAATGGTTATGCACAATATGCAGACGGTGCAGCTAATAAAATTGTGGGCAGCGCACTTCCTAAGTTTGGAGCAGGGTTAACCAACAATTTCAGCTATGGCAATTGGAGCCTTTCTGTGTTTGTTAACTCAACCACAGGTTTCTATACCTATAACAATACAGCCAATGCTTACTTTTTGGCCGGAAGTTTAAAGACTGCTCATAACGTAACGTATTCGGTGTATAACTCTAATGAAAATGGCATCAACCCCGGGGCGGTATCAACCCGATTCCTTGAGAAAGGCGATTTTATTCGGTTATCTAACGTTACACTGAGCCATAATTTCAAAGTAGATGGAAAGTACATCAAGTCATTGGCACTGAGCCTGACCGGACAAAATTTGTACTTATGGACTAAGTATTCAGGCTTGGATCCGGAGGTAAACGTTGATAAGAACATCAATGGAGTACCCTCTCGCGGGTTCGATTATGCGGGCTATCCTAAACCGCGGACTTTTACACTTGGTTTAAACATTGGCTTCTAAAAAATGAACAGCAATATTATGAAAACGAAATACAGTTTAATTTGGAAGAGGTGTATGATTCTGTGTGCGGTGGTTGTTTTAGTGTCATGTAATCTGGATGTTCAGATTAAAGACCCCAATGTCATACTGCCGGTAACTGCATCAGGTGCACCTCAGGCTGAAAGTTTGTCTCAGATATACAATCAGTTAAATGGCCTCACTACAGACCAGGGAGATTGGTTTGGTATGGCCGAGCACACGACTGACGAAATGATGGGCCCCACACGCGGTACAGACTGGGATGATTTTGGTACATGGCGCAAGCTGCATCTCCACACATGGGATGGCACTCATAATCAGGTAGTAACCGCGTGGAATAATATCCAGTCAGGTTTGTTTCAAACTACCTTATTAGCAGAGAGCCCAACTGCAGCAGCATCTGATATTGCGGCCGCTAAATTCCTGCGCTCCTTCTGGCGATATATGTCAATGGATATGTATGGTGTGGTGCAACACCGCCCTGCTACTGCAGCTTCATTAGACCTCCCTCAAGTTTACACACGTTCTCAGGCATGGAGCGCTACGGTGGGAGAATTGAGAGGTGCTATTGCTAACTTACCTTCTTATAATGGCACGAACCGAGGATTGGCTACTAAAGAGGCTGCCTATTTCTTGTTGGCCAAATTATATCTGAACCGTGCTGTTTTTCAAGGTGATCCCACCAAACCGGCCGGGCCATTTACTTTTGCTAATTCAGACATGGATTCTACTATCTATTTTGTAGATCAGATTACCTTAAACGGTATGTTTTCCATATCCAATTTTTATTGGGACAACTTCTCCTGGCACAACGGAACGAACTCCACAGAAAACATATTTGTGAGAAGAGTGCAAGACGGAGGAAATATGCGCTGGCCTACTTACATGGGTGCACACTATAACATGGTGCCGAGCGGATGGAATGGCTTTGTTATTTTATCGGATTTTTACAATAAATTCGACACACTGAAAGATTCTCGCGCGTACGATACGCTTAGCCAGCATACGAGCAAATTGTTTAGGAATGTAGGCGTTCTGACAGGCCTGCAATATGGACCTACCGACCCGGGATCGGGCAAACATTTTGTTGGAGCTCCCAAAGCTGCTTTGACAGATCGCAGTGGCAGCCCATTGGTATTTACTAAATCAGCCAGCCTCTTCTTTTCCACAGAGGCAAGGGGATATCGTGCCAATAAATATCCTTTAGATCCTCAATCAATGGTGGGATCTGGCGATGGCAGCTCCAGTACAAATGACTATGTTTTCTATCGCTATGCTGACGCATTGCTGATGAAGGCAGAAGCCATTTTAAGAGGAGGTGCTGGTACGAATGGAGATACGCCCAGTTCTATCATCAATACTATCAGAGGGCATCGCAGTAATTACAAAGGACAACCTTTGGCTACTGTGAGTACGGCCGCGTTACAAGATGTGCTGGATGAGCGTGGCAGAGAATTGTATTTGGAAGCAGTGAGAAGAAATGATTTGGTTCGTTTTGGAGTGTTTAACCAGCCTGTAACCGAGCGGCCGGTAGCCTCTGACCCCACACGTTGTTTGTTCCCTATTCCATACGTAGCATTGTCATCTAACCCCAACTTAAAACAAAATCCGGGTTACTGATTTTTTTAAAACTATTTCTCAGAATAGGCCATTACATTTGATGGCCTATTCTTTTTTATATTGTCGGATGAAATACATTTATTTTTTTACAGTTTGCTTTTTGTTTTTTTCGTGCAGCACCGATTCGCAAAAGACACTCTTCACGTTGATTGAAAACTCCGGAATAGATTTTACTAACACGCTTACCGAAAGTAATGAAGCCAACGTTTTCAAATACCGAAATTTTTATAATGGGGGAGGCGTAGCCATAGGCGACCTGAACAACGATGGGTTAGCCGATGTTTTTTTTACGGGCAACCAAGTACCCAACCGGCTCTACCTCAACTTGGGTGGCATGAAGTTTAGAGACATTTCTGCATCAGCCGGGTTTGGAGAAAAAAAACAATGGAGTACAGGTGTAACATTGGTTGATATAAACCACGATGGCTGGCTCGACATTTATGTTTGCAATGCCGGCAACATGACAGACAGCCTGCTGCGCAGAAACCAGCTCTTCATCAACCGGCACAATTTAACATTTTCGGAAGAAGCAGAAAAATATGGGCTGGCCGAAACCGGTTACACCACCCAGGCAACATTTTTTGATTATGATCTGGATGGAGACTTGGATTGTTTTCTGGTTGATAACTCGCCCATCCCTGTCAACTCATTAAACTATGCTAACAAACGCGACTTGCCGGCCAAGCAGTGGAATGTTCCTTTCTTCTTAAAAGGCGGGGGCGATCATTTGTACAGAAACGACAACGGAAAATTTAAGGAAGTAACGAAGGAGGCGGGCATTCACGGCAGCCTGATCAGTCTGGGCTTGGGGGTGATTGTGGGCGATGTAAACCAAGACGGCTATCCGGATATTTTTGTGTCGAACGATTTTTTCGAAAGAGACTATCTCTACATCAACCAAAAAGACGGAACCTTTCAAGACGAACTGGAAAACTGGGTGCAGCACATCAGCTTAGCTTCGATGGGGGCAGACATTCAGGATATTAATAATGACGGCTATCCCGATTTGTTCACTACCGATATGCTGCCCGACAATGATTACCGATTGAAAACAACTGCTTCATTTGATAATTACGATACCTATCATTTAAAAGAAACATCGGGGTTCTATCATCAGTTCATGAAAAATACGTTGCAACTGAATAACCGCAACGGCAAGTTTATGGAGATTGCCAATTACAGCAATGTTCATGCTTCTGACTGGAGCTGGGGCGCACTTTTTTTAGATGCCGATAACGATGGCTACAACGATCTGTATATCTGCAACGGAATACGTTATGATTTAACCGATCAAGATTTTATTAATTTTTTCTCCAGTACCATCGTACAACAATTGGCGGTGGCCGGACGGAAAGAAGACATGAATGAGATCATCAGCAAAATGTCGTCTCAGCCGCAGAAGAAAAAAGCTTTTAAAAATAATGGGGATTTAACTTTTACCGACACGGGCGATGCCTGGGGGCTGACGCAAACATCTTTTTCCAACGGTGCGGCCTATGGAGATTTGGATAATGACGGAGACTTGGATCTGATTGTGAACAATGTAAACCAAACGGCATTTGTCTATCAAAATAATAACCGCGAGCTGACCGGAAATTCCTACGTGGGTTTTTCTTTAAAAGGAAAAGACCTAAATCGCTTTGCGTTGGGCAGCAAGGTGTCAGTATATTTTGATGGGCAGGTGGCCTCCCGCGAAATGATTCCCAGCCGGGGGTTTCAGTCATCTATGGACTATAAAATTTTTATCGGAGTTGGGCATCGCGCAGCAGTAGATTCAGCTGTGATAATCTGGCCTGATTTAACAAAGACGAAATTGATATCGCCAACATTAAACAAAGTGCACGAAGTAAGCCAGCCAGTCAACCAGCCGGCAGCGTTACATCTCCTTTCAAAACAAAACAAAAATGAGCCTCCACTTTTTTCTGAAATCGCATCGGATTTTAAAAAGCACGAAGAGGATGAGTTTGTGGATTTTTACCAGCAGAGAAATATACCGAGGATGCTTTCGAAAGAAGGGCCGCGTGCTGCGCAAGGCGATGTAAACGGAGATGGACTTGATGATCTTTTTATCTGCTCTACCCCCGGCCATCCGGGCACGCTCTACTTGCAAACTACCTCAGGAAAATTTGTAGCCTCAAACCAAAAAGCATGGAAGGATAACACACAAGAACAAGTAGCGGCTTTGTTTTTTGATTGCGATGGTGATGGCGATTTGGATTTGTATGTGGGCTCGGGCGGAAACAACGCACCACCGCGGTCCCCCCAATTAGCACATCAACTTTTTAAAAATGACGGCAAAGGCAATTTCAGTTTATTGCCCGGTGCGTTTACAGAAAACAGTTCTAACGTAGGCACGGTGCAGGCTTTTGATTTTGATGGCGACAACGATCTCGATTTATTTATTGGCGGCCGGTCTGCTCCTTACTTGTATGGCGTAGTGCCCGACAGCTATTTCTACATGAATGACGGAAGCGGTCATTTTACTGAGTGGAAACAGAAAGGCAAAGGAAATTTTAAGCCGGGGATGATCACCGGGTCGGTGCGGGCAGACATCATCGGTGATAAAACTCAGGAACTGATTGTGGTAGGAGAGTGGATGAGCCCTAAAGTACTGCAGGTAACGAAAGACGGCATCACAGAAATAAAGACCTCGCTCGATAACCTGCATGGTTGGTACCAAAGCGTGAGTGCCTCAGACCTGGATGGAGACGGCAAAGTGGATTTGATATTGGGGAACATCGGAGAAAATTTTTACCTGCGGCCCGACAGCCTGAAGCCGGTGAAACTATGGATTAATTATTTTGGTGTGGACGGCAGCATTCAGCAATTTATGACCCAGACAGTGGCGGGAAGAGATGTGCCGGTGTTTATGAAGCGGAGCATGGAAGAGCAGTTCTCCTACTTAAAAAAGAAAAGTTTGAAATACACTTCGTATGCTTCAAAGTCGGCTGAAGAATTGTTTGATAAAAAACTACTTCAGGATGCTGAAAAAAAATATTTTAACTTTTGTCCTTCTGTCATTGCCTGGAACGAAGGAAACGGTCAATTCAAAATTCAGCAATTGCCGGTGGAGGTTCAGTTTTCATCGGTCAATGCCATCCAATGTGCCGATGTTAACCACGATGGCAAACCAGACATCATCACCGGGGGAAACATTTATGATTTTACACCCCAGTTGGAACGGCTCGATTCTAATTTTGGCAGCGTGATGATAAATCAGGGGAACCGCACTTTTCAGTTGTTGTCAACCCGCGAAGCGGGCATCCAAATCTCAGGCCAGGTGCGCGACATCAAATACATAACGCAAAAAAATAAAACCCAATTATTGTTTCTCCGCAACAACGATTTCCCGGTGATGTTTCAAAATAATATAGCCAAGCAGGCAACAACTCAGTAATTTAGCGTATGCGTTTTTTCATTGTATGCACTTTGTTGTTTTCTTTTTTTTCATCCTGTCGCAAGGAAGAAAAAAAATTTCTTTTTAAGACTTTAACATCCGAGCACACGGGGCTGGCTTTTGAAAACCGGTTGCAGCCTTCGCCCACTTTTAACATGTTTAAGTACATGTACTTTTATAACGGAGCCGGAATTGGTGCCGGAGATTTTAATCAAGATGGATTGATTGATCTCTTTTTTTCTGCTAACCAAAGCGCCAATAAATTTTTTATTAATCAAGGAAACCTTCGCTTTCAGGATGTAACATCACAGGCCGGATTGACGAACGATGGCGGATGGAGCACGGGTGTGTCCGTAGTGGATATCAACGCAGACGGCCTGCTCGACATTTATGTTTGCCGCGTCAGTGGGATGGAAAACCTTACCGGCAAAAACGAGCTTTGGATAAATCAAGGTGTCACCGATGGTATCCCGCATTTTGTCAATCAAGCCAAAGAATATGGATTAGATTATTCGGGCTATTGTACCCAAGCAGCCTTCTTTGATTACGACCGCGATGGCGACCTGGATATGTTTCTTCTTAATCATGCCATAGACCAGAACGGAACATTTGCTCCACGCCACCGCTTTTTGGGAACGTATGCCGATAAGGTGGGAGACCGAATGTACCGCAACGATGGCAATCATTTTACCGATGTTACCAGCGATTCAAAAATAAACAGCTCGGCCATCAGCTTTGGGTTGGGTGTGGTGGTAACAGATATCAATTTAGACGGCTGGCCCGATTTGTATGTGGGCAACGATTTTCATGAAAATGATTACCTGTACATCAACCAAAAAGACGGAACGTTTGCTGATGAGTCTTCATCACGAATGATGCACACCAGTATGTATTCGATGGGCGTTGATGCGGCCGATTATAATAATGACGGGCTGACCGACATCGTTACGATGGATATGTTGCCCTCCGATCCGTACATGATCCGCAGGTCGCTGGCCGAAGATGATTATGATATCTATCACTATAAAATCAAGACAGGCTATTCCTACCAATACACACGAAATAATTTACAACTGAACAGAGGCAACGGAGTGTTTAGCGAAATCGGCACCTATGCGGGCATCTATGCTACCGATTGGAGTTGGAGCACCTTATGGGTAGATTTTGATAATGACGGCTGGAAAGATTTGTTTGTTTCAAACGGCATCCCCAAACGGATGAATGACATTGACTATGTCAATTTTGTATCGAACCGCGAGATACAGGAAAAGTTGCGTGCTAACCACATCGAGCAGAAGGACATGGCATTAGTCAATAAATTTCCGGAGATTAAACTGGTCAATCGTTTTTTTAAAAACACACGCGACTACCGGCTGGCAGATATTTCTCATTTAGTGGAAAACAATACGCTTACATTTTCGAATGGAGCTGTGTATGCCGACCTGGATCGTGACGGAGATTTGGATATGGTGGTAAGCAACATTGATGACCGCGCCATGGTGTATGAAAATTTGTCGAGCACAGAAAAATCAAAAACTCATTACCTCGACCTCCGGCTAAAGGGCAGTGGCCAAAATATAAATGCACTGGGAGCAAAAATTTTTGCTTTCGCTGGCAATGAAATTCAGGCATTCGAAAATTTTCCGGTGCGCGGATTTCAATCCAGCATGCAAGTACCTGTCCATGTGGGGCTGTCGGGTTACAAAGTAGATTCCATCGCTGTAGTATGGCCAGATAATACTTTTCAAAAAATTGATCCACGCTTGCGCGACACGCTCGTAGAGGTAGTTCAGTCAACCCATGCAGCCTTTAATTATGAATGGATACACCACTTCAAGAAAAATTCTACTCAGCACTTTGAAGATGTTACACGCCAACTGAAAATAGATGTGGTGCACGAAGAAAACTCTTTCCCTGAATTTACCCGCGAGCCGCTTATACCGAAAATGATCTCTACCGATGGGCCGGCATTAGCCATTGCCGACATCAACCACGATGGGTTGGAAGATATTTTTTTGGGTTCCTCGAAAACATCTACTGCCGTTATCCTGCTTCAGGAAAAAACCGGAACGTTTAAAAAAATCATTCAACCAGAGTTGGAAAAGGATTTGATGAATGAGGAAGTTGATGCCTGCTGGACGGATGTTAACCGGGATGGACACTTGGATTTGGTGATTGCCAACGGGGGCAATGAATTTTTTGGAAAAGACGCTCATCTCAGTCCGGTTATTTATTTGAACGATGGCAGCGGCCTGCTGAAAAAAAAGGAAAACGCATTTGAAAATATTTTTGTGAACGCCTCGCGTATTTGCCCCTTTGATTTTGACGGAGATGGAGACACAGATTTTTTTTTAGCCGGGCGGTCGGTACCATGGGAATACGGCATGGCTCCGTCTTCGTACATGCTCGAGAATGATGGCAACGGAAAATTTGTAGATGTTACGGCAAGCATAGCACCCGCTCTCGCTCAGGCCGGTATGATAACCGATGCCCGCTGGCAGGATGTGGATGGAGATGGCCACCCCGACCTGCTAACGTGCGAAGACTGGGGAGGAATTAATCTTTATGTGCAACGCAACGGTAAGTTTGAAAGAAAAACTATTACCAAACGAAACGGCTGGTGGAATTTTGTTCTCCCTCTGGATATTGACCAAGATGGGGACATAGACATCATTGCCGGCAACCAGGGATTGAACAGCAAACTGAAGGCATCGGCAGAGCAACCTGTACGCTTGTACTACAATGATTTTGACGACAACGGAAAGAAGGAACAGATTGTAACGTATTATGTAGAAGGAGAAGAAATACCATTTATGGGCAAAGGTGATTTGCAGCGGTGGATGCCCATGCTCAAGAAAAAATTTTTATATGCCGCTGACTATGCGCAGACGCCACTTCGTAAGATTTTTTCACCCGATAAACTCGATCATGCTAAAACTCTTTCTGTAGATTATTTTGCCAACGCTGTTTTACTAAATGATGGAAAAGGAAATTTCACATTAGAGGAGTTGCCACCCGAAAATCAATTCAGCTGCCTGAAGGCAGGAGTATCTCCTGCGCCCGGTCAGGTCATGCTTTTTGGAAATTTTTATCAGAACAATATTCAGATAGGCCGAAACGATGCAGACTACGGATCGTTGTTAGTGCGCGATACATCCGGAAAGATTCATGCCAACCTACTCAACGGGTTAATCCTGAAAGGGCAGGTCAGGCACGTAGCACCTATCTCAATCAAAGGAGTGATTAACTACGTGTTGGCCATGAATAACGATAGCCTCCGGGTGATTAAACCATCACGGTGAGATGTTGGAAATTTTAAAATAGGATTTGCCGACACGCATTACATCCCATCATCAAAAAATCGGAAAATAAACGTCAGTTACCCACTGGGTTTCATCTGGTTGTTCGAGCCGGTTGGTAATCAGTGTTTCAAATGGAATGGCTGCCGGTTGCTTGTGGTGGTCGGCCATATAGTTTCGCATTTGCTGCCGGGCATTGGCAAGAATACGATACCCTCCTTTTACCTGCGCCTTCAATATGTTTCCTCCTTTCAGCATCTGCTTGGATTTGATGTTGCCCTCATCGGGTAGTGGGGTGGGTACCGGAATGGCTACCTGTGTGTAATATTCATTGTTTCCGGTTTGGCTAACATGAAGCATGGGCGCTCCGTTTTCAACCGAATGATGTTTGCGGATAAATTGTTTTACTGCACCGATCAGCGCGTACTGTTCGGCCACAGAAGGTGGATGCGAAAAATAATGAGTGAGCGTGGTGTAGAACTCAAACTGAACAGTGGTTTCCTCAATGTCAATATCGTACAGGTTTTTGATGGATGAAAAATATTTTGATTGGCTGCTTAAGATATGACGAAAAGCATCTTTTAAGCGGACAGATAAAAAGTATGATTGAATTCTTTTTACCGGATGACGAGGCCAATCAACAACGGCATGCAAAGACAACACCACATAGCCAGTGCTGTCAGTAACCACCGATAGCGTGGCGGGTATAGAAAATGAATTTTGCACAACTTGAAACTCAACCCCGTTCAGGTAATTTTTCTTTTTCTCGAAACTGAAACCATCTGCTTCAAGTACCAAATTTTTACCAGTCGTTATCACCCGGCCAGGCCACCACTGATGCCAAATGCTATCCTTTAATAGTTGCCTGTTGAACGCATCGGCAACAGATATAATTTTGATTTGCTCATAGACTTTCGACTGGAGAGGCAACGCAACAACTAAAACCGTCACCAGCACGATAACCGCTCCGAGCGGCATCCAGATTTTTTTACGAGCCAAAGACATCATTTTTTGTATTTTTTTTAAAAAAGCAGGGCTTAAGCTACTCAAATATTTTTTACTTCCATTTACCTATGTCGTGTCATTTAGTATTTCGTTTACGCTAACGTTTGAAATGAAAAAATAGCTGACTTCTGTTAGTTTTTTTGTACCGAACAGCTTGAATTATTTTATCATTTTTTGAAGTTTTGAAGCGGATAATAAACCCACATCTTTTAACTTTAGCCAAGATTAAATATTAAGGTGAAGTATCTCTATTTATTACTAATCGTCTTGTATGCAGAAGCAGGTTATGCTCAAACTGTAGATGGATGGAAAGTATATTCAAACCACATAGATCCCTCCAATTATTATGGTGTAACGGTAGCCAATGGCGTGATCGGGCTGGTGTCTTCGCCTGAGCCGATGAAGGTAAAAGATGTGGTACTGAATGGAGCGTATGACTACTATCAGCGCGGAAGGGTTTCTAATATTTTAAAAACCTTCAATCATGTCAATATGAATTTGGATGTAGATGGCCAGCGTATCGGCCGGTCATCTATCTCCCATTATGCCCAAACCTTAAACATGAAGCAGGCATCGCTGACCACTACATTTGAGGTGGACGACCGACTCACTGTTTCGCATACGTTGATGGCATTAAGGCATTTGCCCTACACCGCACTGACTATCATTGAGATCAAAGCAAAGAAAGATGTAACGGTTACCCCGATGAGCGTGATCGAAGCCCCGGATCACTTGTCGGACGTCAGAAATTTTTACAGCGAAATAGATCGCCCGCACGTGCTGATTCCCTTGTTAACCTCCACGGCAAAAAGCCCTTCGGGGAAACTGACTGTGGCGGTGAGCAACAGTTTTATTTTTGAGGAACCGCATGGACAAGAGCCTCGGTTGGTTCATGAAGACTGGAACTACAATATGCACTTGGTAAAATTTACCAAGACAATGAAGGCAGGAGAGACCTATCATTTTGCCATGGTTTCTTCCGCCACTTCTTCCGCCCAGTACAACGACCCGATGAATGAAGCCGAGCGGTTGACCATCTTTGCCAAGTTAGAAGGCACGCAGCGGTTGCTGCAGCGCCATACGGAAGCTTGGAATGAATTATGGAAAAGCGATATCCTCATCGAAGGAGATGAACAAGCCCAGCGCGATGTGCGGTTTGCATTATATCATTTGTACTCGTTTGCCAGAGCAGGCACGGCATATAGTTTGTCGCCCATGGGTTTGTCGGGACTGGGTTACAACGGCCACGCATTTTGGGATACGGAACTGTGGATGTACCCACCATTGCTGGTGCTTCAGCCCGACATAGCCAAGTCATTGTTAGAATATCGCTTTCAGCGATTGGAAGCCGCCAAAAAAAATGCATTCTCGCACGGCTACCGGGGTGCTATGTTTCCGTGGGAGTCATCAGCCGAAGGCAGTGAAGACACGCCAGTGTGGGCGTTGACCGGCCCCTTCCAGCAACACATTTCTGCTTGTGTCGGTTGGGCATTTTGGAAATACTATCAGGTAACGAAAGATAAACTTTGGCTGAAAGAACGCGGCTACCCGGTGTTAAAAGAAGTGGCCGATTTTTGGGCAAGCCGCGTGGAGCGTAAAGGTCCCGGAAAGTTTGAAATCAACAACGTCATAGGAGCCAACGAGTGGCAGGAAAATATTGACAACAATGCCTTCACCAACGGAATTGTGAAATTAGTACTTCGCCAGGCTTCGCAGGCCGCCCGCGAATTGGGTGTTGCTCCCGATCCCGATTGGGAAACTGTGGCGCAAAATATTCCGATCTTAAAATTCCCCGATGGCACCACAAAAGAAAATGCCACTTACGATGGGGTGATGATTAAACAAGCTGATGTAAATTTGTTGGCCTACCCGCTGGGAGTGATTACCGACAACGCACAAATTGAAAAAGACTTAAAATACTACGAGTCCCGTATGTCGCCTGCGGGCCCGGCCATGGGTTATTCTGTATTATCTATTCTTTACGCTAAACTGGGGAAACCGGAAAAAGCGTATGAATATTTTAATAAGAGCTATCAACCCAATCAGGTTCAGCCATTTGGTGTGTTAGCCGAAACGGCCGGAGGAACCAATCCTTATTTTGCCACCGGAGCGGGCGGCTTTTTGCAAGCTGCTATTTTTGGGTTTGGCGGATTACAAATAACCGATCAGGGTGTTGTTCAAGGCAAAGGCATGTTACCGGTAAAATGGAAAAGTTTGAAGATAACAGGAGTAGGCTCCAACCGTGCTGATTATCAGATGAAGTAAATAATGATATTATGAATATGAATAGATTACTAATCCTGCCACTTTTTTTGATGATAGCTTTTTCATGCACAAAAGAATCCGGCCAGTACAAATCAAAAGTGCAAAACACCGAGTTTCTTCATCAGTCTATGAAAGAGATTACTGACCGTATTGTGCACGACATCTTTTCACCACCGGTGGCCAGCCGCATTTATGCGTACGCGTCTGTAGCAGGGTATGAAGCCATCATCCATCAAGACAAAAGATTTAGTAGCATAGCGGGGCAGTTGCGCGGGCTGAAGCCATTTCCACAACCCGATACATCAAAAGAATATTGCTTTCCGCTGGCCGCTACCGAAGCCATGCTGAAAGTAGGCAGGGCATTGGTTTTCTCAGAAGAAGACCTCGACAAATTCTATCAACAGCAAATGAATTTGTTTAAAGAAGCAGGTGTGCCTGACGAAGTCTTTACGCGCTCTGTTGCTTTTGGCGACAGCGTAGCTAAACATGTATTAGGCTGGGCTAACCAAGATAATTACAAGCAAACCAGAACGTATCCTAAATATTCCATCGAAAAAAATCCGGCCACTTGGCAGCCGACCCCACCCGCTTACATGGATGCGGTAGAGCCACACTGGAATAAGATCAGGACTTTTGTGATTGACTCAGCTTCACAGTTTACACCGCCTCCGCCCACTCCCTTCTCGAGTGTGAAGAATAGCCCATTTTATAAAGATGCAGATCTCGTCTATCAAACCGGTGTGCACCTGACGGACGAGCAACGAGCTATCGCCAGTTTCTGGGATTGTAACCCGTTTGTGATGAACGTAAAAGGACACGTGATGTTTGCCACCAAAAAAATTTCGCCCGGAGGCCATTGGGTCAACATCACCCGCGTGGCGTGCACCCGCAGTAAATTGGATATGGTACAGTCTGCCGAAGCGTACATGCGGGTATCGTTGGCAGTAGCCGATGCGTTTATCTGCTGCTGGGATGAAAAATACAGATCTAAATTAGTGCGCCCCGAAACATACATACACGATAACATTGATCCTGATTGGACACCACTATTGCAAACACCACCTTTTCCGGAATATACCAGCGGACACAGTATTATTTCGGCAGCAGCCCAGATACAGTTAACAGGTCTGTTAGGAAATAGTTATGCTTTTACTGACTCCACGGAGTTAGAGTACGGCATGCCCCCACGTAGTTTTCAATCTTTTAAGCAAGCATCCGAAGAAGCGGCCATCAGTCGTGTGTATGGAGGCATACATTATATGCCGGCTTGCGAGAATGGAAAGCAACAAGGGTTGGATATAGGCCAATTTGTTTGGGCACATGTGAATACAAGAAAAAAATAATAGCAAACGGAAACACCCCAATTCAACGATCATGACAACCGGTTCCTATTTGTAACCTGTAACCTGTAACCTGTAACCTGAAATCCTCCAGCAGAAATATGAAACGCATCGCCATTGTCGGCCCTATTCCACGAGACCATATTGTTACTCATCAGGGCGAGTTGATTCAAAAGTGGGGATGTGTAACACACCCTGTCATCGCTTTGTCGGTGATGGCTGGGGATAAAATCGAAATCATACCGGTATCGCATTTGCGCCAGGTTGACCTCGATAATGTGCGTGCCGTGTTTAAAGGATATCGGGGTTTGAATCTCAACCAGCTCACGACAAAAAACGATCAGGGAGATATTATCAGTCTGCGTTTTGTTGACGTAAACAACAGGCTGGAAAAGCAAACCGGCTTCATGGATCCCATTGTGCCGGAAGATATGCGCCACCTCACGGCTTGCAGCGTATTTGTTTTTATACCCATCAGCGATTATGAAATTGCATTAGACACATTGAAGTACCTGAAGAAAAAAAGCAAAGGGCTGATTGTGTTCGATGCCCACGGCCCCACCACGGCTTGTTTGGTAAACGGGGAGCGTCAACGTAAATTCTGGATTGACCGCGATCTGTGGTTGCCCTACATTGACGTATTGAAAATGAATTTGGAAGAAGCGCAATCTTCGTGGTTTAAAAAAGAATATGAAACTTCCGACTTTACTATTTCAGAAGAACCAGACCGTCTTTCGCTGCGGGCATTTGCCGACCACTGCCTCGACCGGGGTGTCAAAGCAGTTTATATAACAGTGGATTCCCGAGGTTGCTTAGTGTATTTCAGGCAACGCAAAAAAACAATAGAAGAAATGGTGCCGGCCGTGAAAGTGCAACGGGTGATTGATACCACCGGATGTGGCGATTCGTTTGCCGGTGGCCTCGGCTTCGGGTTGTTGCAAAAACCGACTGACTACATCCAAGCTGCCCGGTATGGCAATGCCCTCGGGGCATTGCGAACACAAGGAAAAACTTTTGATGTGTTTAAGCCATTAAAAGAAACGAATGACATTATTAAGAAAGGATACATCTGACCTTATTTTCATATAGACAATTGATAATACCCGAATGATTAAAGCAGTAATTTTTGATCTGGATGGCGTTTTAGTGGACACCGCCCATTATCATTTTTTAGCCTGGCAACGGCTGGCCAGCGAATTGGGAATCGAGTTTACCGAAAAAGAAAATGAACAGCTAAAAGGAGTGAGCCGCATGCGCTCGCTGGAAATTATTTTAGACATGGGCAACCTGCAGTTAAGTCAGGAGGAAAGAAATAAGCTGGCCGACAAAAAAAATAAATGGTTTGTGCAATACATCAACCAGATGAAGGCCACCGAACTATTTCCGGGCGTTCACGAGTTGATCACTTCTCTTCGCCAAAACGGCTTGAAAGTGGCGCTGGCATCGAGCAGCAAAAATGCCGACACCGTGCTGACTTTACTTGGCATAAAGGAACTTTTCGATGTGATCGTAGATGGCACCATGATTGTTCATACCAAACCCGACCCTGAAATATTTTTACTGGCAGCAAAAAAATTAAATATTCTCCCTTCGCAATGTTTGGTCTTCGAAGATGCCGAAGCAGGCATACAAGCAGCACTGGCTGCAGGCATGAAGAGTGTGGGCGTGGGCTCGCCTGCTCAGTTAGGCAAAGCCAATTTGGTATTATCGCGGGTAACTGATTTTGACACATCAACACTAAAAAAGAAATTTTGAATTGAATTTCCCTGATCACTCAGCCCATTTGGCTTTAACTGATTAGATATTCTCTCTTATCAAAAACACAAACCGGCATGAAGCAATACCTTAAACACCACGAATGGCAAATTATTGAAGAAGGTTTCGACCCGCACCTGAACCGCATTTCCGAAAGCGTTTTCAGTTTGGGCAACGGAAGAATGGGCCAGCGTGCCAATTTTGAAGAGACCTATACGGGCGATACCCATCAAGGAACGTACGTGGCTGGCATTTACTATCCCGACAAAACCCGTGTGGGCTGGTGGAAGAACGGATACCCCGAATATTTTGCCAAAGTGTTGAATGCTCCTTCATGGATAGGTATTGGTTTTAATTTTGAAGGACAGGAGTTGGATCTGGCCAAGGCGAAGGTAGAAAAATTTGAACGTGTGCTGGATATGAAACAAGGACTGCTCACGCGCTCGTTCACAGCAACCTTAGCAGACGGAAAAAAAGTGTCGGTGCAGGCGCAGCGTTTTTGCAGCATGGCCGATGGCGAAGTGGGTGCCATTCGTTATGCGCTGACGCCCATAAACTTTTCCGGAACGGTCAAAATTAAATTATCGGTTGATGCCGATGTGGTCAACAAAGATTCCAACTATGATGAAAAGTTTTGGGATAGGGTGTACGAAGAATCGCAGATGGGCTGGGCGGTAGTTAATGCCCAAACCAAGAAGACACAATTTCAGGTGTGCACCGCCATGGAATATAAAATTGAATTGGGCGGTGAACGCATCGGTGGAAAGGTGTTTACCAACAACCGAGAGAAGTATGCCGACAATGTGGTGGAGTTGTCGTTGGTGGGAGGAAAGGAATTAGTGGTTTACAAATATGCAGTCGTGCTGTCATCAGAAAATCATCCGAAAGATAAATTGGTGAAACACTGTTTGGGTAAAGTAGGGGAGGTATGCAAAAAAGGATTTGCCGCCCTGCTGCACGATCATGCAGCCAAATGGGAACACACTTGGAAAGACTGCGATGTTGCCATCGAAGGAGATATTGCTGCCCAGCAAGGAATCCGTTTTAATATTTTTCAGTTGATGCAAACCTACACCGGTGAAGATGCGAGGCTTAACATCGGCCCGAAAGGGTTTACCGGAGAAAAATACGGTGGCAGCACGTACTGGGATACCGAAGCCTACTGTTTGCCATTTTACCTGAGTACGACAAACCCTGATGTGGCACGCAATTTATTGATCTACCGCTACAAGCATTTGCCGCTGGCTATTGCCAACGCCAAGAAGTTGGGCTTTACAGATGGTGCCGCATTTTATCCGTTCGTCACCATGAATGGCGAAGAGTGCCACAACGAGTGGGAGATCACCTTTGAAGAGATACACCGCACCAGCGCCATGGCCTATGCCATGCGCGACTACATAGAATATACCGAAGATAAAAATTATTGGGTGGACTATGGCTTGGAGGTATTGATCGGCATCTCGCGTTTTTGGGCACAACGTGTCAACTGGTCGAGCGACAAAAACAAATATGTGATCCTCGGGGTAACCGGCCCCAATGAATACGAAAACAATGTAAATAACAACTGGTACACCAATTATCTGGGCGCATGGACATTACGCTTCACCTGCCAGGCCATTGACTTTGTAAAAAAGAACTCGCCCGAAAAATATCAGGCGTTAGTGACCCAACTCAATTTTAACGAAAATTCTGAAACGAAAAAATGGAAAGACATTTCCGATAAGATGTATTATCCTGAAGATAAATCGAGAGGGGTTTATTTGCAGCAAGACGGATTTTTGGATAAAGAACTGATGGCGGCCAATGATTTGAGGCCGGAAGACCGCCCGCTTAATCAAAAGTGGTCGTGGGATAGAATCTTGCGCTCTTGCTTTATCAAGCAGGCCGATGTGTTGCAATGTATGTACTTGTTTGAAGATGACTTTACCTTAGATCAGATCAAACGCAATTTTGATTTTTACGAGCCGATGACGGTGCACGAGTCATCGCTTTCGCCCTGCGTGCATGTTATCCTCGCCTCTAAATTAGGCTATCAGGAAAAAGCGTATGAAATGTACCTGCGTACTTCTCGACTGGATCTGGACGACTACAACAACGACACCGAAGATGGTTGCCACATTACCAGCATGGCCGGCACCTGGATGAGTGTAGTAAAAGGTTTTGGTGGCATGCGCGTTCGCAAGAACCAATTGCATTTTAGTCCGTTCATTCCCGATCAGTGGAAATCATATTCTTTTCGGGTTGAGTTTAGAGGTCGCGTACTGAAAGTGAAAGTAACGAAAACCAAAACTGAAGTGGTGTTAGAGTCAGGCGAGCCATTAGAGATTGTACTGGATGGCAAGCCGCTCAGTTTGTAATACCTCACATAGTGTAAACAGATCAAACTACAATCTTTTATGAAGACAAAAATCGTTTGCTTGATGGGCACGCTGCTTTTGGCAGTTGGCCTCAAGGCTCAACAACAAGTAGTGCCAATATATAATGGGGCAGCTCCGGGCTCGGAGTCGTGGACGTGGAGCGAAGCCGAGCAAGAACAGAATGCCTGGAATACTAAAATAGTTTATAATGTTACTCGCCCTACATTAACAGTGTTTCAGCCGGAAGCAGGAAAAGCCAACGGCACAGCAGTCATTATTTGTCCGGGTGGTGGCTTTCATGCTTTATCCATTAACAGCGAAGGAAACGATGTGGCCAAGTGGTTAGTACAAAAAGGTGTAACCTGTTTTGTGCTCAGGTATCGGTTGGTACATATTATTAACAACGACCCGGTAGGTGAGATGAATGCCCGGTTTGGAAAGAAAGAGTGGGACGATGTTGTCAATGAAATCATACCTATGGCGGTGGCCGATGGCAGGGCTGCCATCGCCTACGTGCGAAAACACGCAGACGAATATAACATTGAACCCAACCGCATCGGCATTATGGGCTTTTCGGCCGGAGGTACTGTAACAGCAGCCTCCTTGTTTCACACCACAAGCGAAAACAGACCCGACTTTGCTGCTCCTATTTATCCTTATTTTCCTTCGGCTATGATGGAAACGGTGAACGATGATGCGCCTCCCTTGTTTATTGCAGCCGCATCGGATGATGAATTAAATTTAGCGCAACACAGTGTAGATCTCTATTCGGCCTGGCTGAAGGCAAAACAAGATGCCGAGTTGCACATGTATGCCCAGGGCGGCCATGGGTTTGGCATGCGCAAAAAAAATCTCCCTTCTGATACATGGATTGACAGGTTTGGCGAGTGGCTGGGCATGCAAGGCTTGCTGACTCCGCCCGATCCTGCCCTGAAGCCCTATCAGAAAAAAATATTTATATCCGCAGGTCATGAGTTGCCTTATCGTATTTTATATCCGGAGAATTATGATAAAACAAAAAAGTACCCGCTCATTTTATTTTTACATGGAGCGGGTGAACGCGGCACCGACAACCGCAAGCAATTAGTGCATGGCGCCAAACTTTTTTTAAAAGATGAAAACAGAAAATCATTTCCCGCCATCGTTGTATTTCCGCAGTGTCCGGAAGATTCGTATTGGTCTTCTGTAAAAATTGATCGCTCGAAGCAGCCCCTTCAATTTGAATTTGATTATACGACAAACCCCACATGGCCTTTAGTGGCAGCTAATGAGTTGGTGAAAAAAATAATCAAAGAAGAGGCCGTAGATAAATCAAAAGTGTATGTGGCAGGTCTTTCGATGGGCGGCATGGGCACCTTTGAGTCGGTGTACCGCTACCCCGATTTATATGCTGCGGCACTCCCCATCTGTGGCGGTGGCGATGCAACACACTATGATAAGCGTGTGGGCAAAACTGCTTTCTGGATTTTCCATGGTTCTGCCGATGCGGTGGTGAACCCCCAACAATCGCGGGACATGGAAGCGAAGATCAAATTATTAAAAATAAAAAACCGGTACACCGAATACCCCGGTGTAAACCACAACAGTTGGGACAATGCCTTTGCCGAGCCGGATTTTCTTTCGTGGATGTTTTCTCACCGGAGAAGATAAATATCGAGTTAGTGTAGAAACAGGAGTTACCCTATCTTTGCTAATTGTATTTATCCAGCAAGCATGAAGTGGTGGGCAACGTCTTTTCTTTTTTTGGCCGGCATAGTTTTTCCGGCTGCGTTGTCGGCTCAATACAGCAACAGTTGGATTAATTTCAGCCAGACTTATTACAAAATACCGATAGCCAAAAATGGAATCTATCGGCTTACGTATGCCAACTTACAATCTTCGGGGTTTCCGGTGGGGGCAGTAGATCCCCGGTTTATAAAAATCTATCATCGCGGGCAGGAACAATCCATTTATGTTCGCGGGCAAGCCGATGGTGTGTTTAACAACAACGACTACATTGAGTTTTTCGGACAAAAAAATGATGGCACGCTTGATAGTTTATTGTACCGCCCTTCTGCTTTGCAGCCGCACAAATATTACAATCTGTATTCGGACACCACGGCCTATTTTTTAACGTATGCCATAGCGCCACCGCGCGGCTTGCGCATGGATTCCGTTCAGTTTGTTAACGTTAGCGGGCTGCCGGCAGAAGCATATCAGAACACACAGCGGCTGTTGGTAAACCACGATCAGTATTCTGCCGGCCTCACATTAAATGATGTAACCCAGTCAACCTATTTCGATCAGGGAGAGGGATGGACGGGTGTAGCCTTGCAGCAATCGCAAAGTGCCAGCTACACCATTGATTCGTTAGTAAATGGTGTAACGACAGCAGGAAGCCCGACAGTAGAGATCATGTTGGTGGGCCGCGACTTTGTGCAGCACAATCTGCAGGTGAATGTAGGCCCTACTTCCGGACCATTGCGAACGATAGCATCGCCTTCTTTTATTGGATTCCAAACTTACATAGTTACTGCTAATTTGAATTGGAGCGACATTGGCGCAGACGGAAAACTACAGGTACAGTTAGTAGCGGCCAGCGCTTCCACCCAAAGATACCAAGCCAGTGTTTCGTATGTAAAGGTAACATTTCCGCAGTCGTATAATTTTTCCGGAGTCAGCAACAAGGCATTTCAAACGGTCGTCAATCCGGGAGGTACGTCTTATGTTTCTATCTCCAATGCTTCCGCAGGAATGAGAATGTGGGATGTTACCAACATGAATGATATTGTCAGGATTTTACCTTTCTCCACTTCCGGCAACTCCTTCAATGCCATTATACCCGGCACATCTGCTGCTAAAAATATAATCGTCTCCAATACATATTATACACCGGTTGTACTCCCCGTTTCCTTTCGAAAGATCAATCCGGCCAGTGCAAACTTTGTTATCATCAGCAACAAAATATTGCAACAACCGGCACTGAGTTATGCTAACCCCGTAAAATCTTATGCCGGATACAGGGCTTCTGCTGCCGGAGGAAGTTATGATACATTGGTGGTGAACATAGATCAGCTCTACAATCAGTTTAACTATGGCGAGACTTCGTCATTGGCCATTTACAGTTTTATGAATTTCATGGTGTCGCAGGGCAACATCCAATATCTTTTTTTGATTGGGAAGGGGAGGGACATTACTTATTCTGCATACCAACGGTTGCCTGTGCCACCTACCGAGTACCGGGATCTAATTCCATCGGCAGGTTATCCGGGCGGAGATGCTGCCTTTACGGCTCATCTCGGCATGGCCGGAGACGAACCCGCTGTACCTACCGGCAGGCTGCCGGCCACGAGTGCCGCACAAGTAGCGGCTTACCTGAATAAAATTATGGATCACGAATCCAAAGCCATCCAACCGTGGATGAAAAATATTTTGCACCTGAGCGGGGGTGGCTACGATGCAGGGCAATCGGAGCTAAGTGCATTCCGTGCTATCATGAATGGCTTTGCGGCCATTGCACAAGGCCCTTATCTGGGTGGTATGGTATCTACTATTTCAAAACAAACCATTGATGTGCAGAAGATAAATGTATCTACCAGCGTAAATCAAGGCGTAAACTTGGTTACATTTTTTGGCCACTCTTCTTCTCAAACCATAGATATAGACATCGGTAATGTGGACGACCCCACGCTGGGGTATAATAACCCAAGCAAATACCCTGTCTTCCTCATCAATGGATGCAATGCCGGAACTATCTTTGCCAACGAAGTAACTTTCGGAGAAAATTGGCTGTTGGCTTCGCAGCTTGGCTCCCGAAATTTTATTGGTAGCACATCGTTTGGTTACACCTACGAACTGCAGACATACTCTGACCTATTTTATTCTGTTGGCTTTGGTGATTCTACATTTATCAAAAAAGGAATAGGGAATATACAGCAACAGGTAGGTAAACGTTTACTGGCACAGAACGGAGTGACGATGATCAACACAAGCCAGGTGCAGCAGATGGTTTTATCGGGCGACCCGGCTGTAAAACTCTTTGGCACTAATCTTCCTGATTATTCTATTAACAATGGTTCGCTGTCGGTTACTTCGCTGGATGGGAAACCTGTTACTTCTATCAGCAACTCTTTTGCACTGAAGATCATTGTAAAAAATTTAGGGTCAACTAATACAACTCCGTTAAAAGTGCGGGTGATCAGAACCTTTAATGATAACTCAACGCAATCGTACGACTCTACTTTTGCTTCGATAAACAATACCGACACACTCACTTTTATTTTGCACAAAGGAACTACTAACGGTTTTGGCAACAATGTGTTCACCGTTGTTCTCGACCCGCTCAATGCCATCAAAGAAATCTCTAAAGCCAACAATACGGCTTCATTAAGTTATTTTATTCCATCTAATGGAACGTTGAATTTGTACCCTCCCGATTTTGGGATCGTCAGCACCGGTTCGGTCAATATGTTATTTCAGGATGCAAACTTGTTAGGGCAGCAGCGAAATTTTATTCTTCAAATAGACACGGTAAATTCATTTAACAGTCCTTATCTGAAAACCCAGACACTGAGCGGAAAAGTGTTAGTGAAGCAAGCTGTCATCTTATTGCCGAAAGATTCGGTGGTTTATTATTGGCGCACTCGCCCTGCCCCGCAAAGCCAGTCGGACAGCAGCAACTGGACTGGCTCTTCTTTTGTAAATATTTTTGGGGGCCCTACGGGCTGGGCACAAACTAAGTTTGCGCAAGTAACCCAAAACGCGCTGACCCATGTTGCATCCAATAACGCAAAACAGAAAATTAATTTTGTACGCAACGTCACTCAGGTAACTGTAAAATCTATTGGTGCTACCAGCGCATCGCCTTTTTCCAATGCATCCATACAAATTAACGGAGTAGAGTATGATGTGGGCGTGCAGGTAATTTGCCGCCCCAATACATTGAACTTGGTTGCCTTTAACCGGACGACCGCACTGCCTTATGCCGGTGTGGTGTTGTACAACAACGATCCGCGCGGATGCGGCCTTTTTCCATCCGTTATCAACAGTTTTCTCCCGATAGAGTTTGAAGCACCGGATGGTATTAATTTGCTGAGCTATGTAGATAATGTGAGCCCGGGCGATTCCGTCATTTTATTTACGGAAGGTAATGCTGCTTTTTCTACGTGGTCGTCAACTGCGCTGACAAAGTTGAATAACTTGGGTATTGCCAATTCGCAAATTACTTCACTGCAAGATGGAGAGCCCGTAATTATCTTTGCCAAAAAGGGAGCACCGGCAGGTACCGCTAAAGTTGTCCGTTCTCCTTCCGCCCCTTCTACGTCTGTAGATCTGTCTGTTGCCGGTACGATTACCGGTGGATTTTCATCTGGGTTTATTAAATCTTCTTTGATCGGCCCGGCCAACCGTTGGAATTCTTTTGTGGCTCATTCCAAAAGTACAGATGCCGCAGACCAGGTTGCATTTTCAATTTTTGGCGAATCGCTTTCAGGGCAAGAAACTTTACTACAGGCAAATGCACCATTGTCTTTGAATCTGTCTTTCATTAACCCGGTTCAATATCCTCAGCTTAAAATTCAAATGACAGTAACCGATACGGTAAATCTGACGGCTCCACAACTTCGAAATTGGTTTGTATTTTTTGATCCGGTGGCGGAAGGGTTGCTGTACTACAACGGATCGGTGACTCAACAAACACTTCACGAGGGACAACACTTTACCGGGCAATATGGCTTTGTTAATATTTCTCCTCAAAACTTTACTGACTCATTGCTGGTGCAACGCAGTGTGCTAACACAGGCAATAGCTTCTATGGAAACACAAACTTTTAAAATCAAACAACCGGCACCGGGAGATACCACGAAGTTTGCAGTATCTATTAATACAGTTGGTAAAGCAGGCCTCAATGATGTTACCGTTTTTGTCAATCCAAAAATTCTGCCCGAACAACGGTATGACAATAATGTCATCACATTGGGCAGTTATCTCAACGTACTCGCCTACAAGTCGGCTCCCTCATTAGATATAACAGTAGATGGCAGGTATTTACAAAATGGAGATTTTGTGTCGCCCAGCCCGTTGATCAAAGCCAAGTTGATAGATGGAAACCCATTTATGCCGATTCAGGATACCACCCACCTCAATTTATTTCTCACATATCCTTGTGCCAGCAGCCCATGCCCTACACAGCGCATTTCGTTTAGCCGGCAAGATGTTTCGTGGACACCGGCTACAGCCGGCTCAGATTTTTCGTTTTCCTTCCATCCGCAAAATTTACCGGAAGGGATTTACACATTGCAGGCAACAGGCTCAGACGAAAGCGGCAACATCAGCGGAACACAACCTTATGCTGTTAACTTCCAGGTGAAAGATGAAACCACTTTGTTGTTGCAGTCTGTATATCCCAACCCCTCCAGTGATCTATTCAATTTTAATTTTGTACTGTCTGGCAATGTGCTGCCAGACGAGTTTTTATTGCAGTTGTTTTCTGATGAAGGAAAACTGCTGGCGCAATTCGACCGGAATGAAGTGGGGCATTTTATTATCGGCAATAATATTTTACCGTGGAGTGCCACACAATCTAATTTACCAAGTGGTTTAGTTATTTTCCGTCTGACAGTTAGTGTCAATGGAAAAACAGCAACCCAAACAGGGAAGCTGCTTTTTATCCGTTAGCTTAATGGTGATGATGCCCGCCCGGGCCATGCACGTGGCCATGGTCGAGTTCTTCCTGCGTGGCTTCGCGCACGCTCATCACCTCTACGGCAAAATTTAATTCAACGCCAGCCAATGGATGGTTGGCATCAACGGTAATTTCATTCAGGCCTACATCGGTTACGGTTACAATCTGGCCGTGGTCGGTTTGAAACTGCATACCTTTTTTGATGTCGCCTGTTCCAAAAGCAGAGCGAGGCACGCGTTGAATCATTTGAGGGTCTTTCAGTCCATACCCCTTTTCGGCACTCACTTTTAGATTGAATTTATCGCCTTGCTGTTTTCCCTCCAGCCCTTCTTCCATGCCGGCAATCAGGTTGCCGACTCCCTGAATATAATAGAGCGGCTCGCGCCCTGCGCTGGAGTCCAGCGTTTTGCCTGCATTGTCTGTTAAGGTGTAATGGATGGCTGCTACTTTGTGTTTTGAAATTTTCATACTGATTTTTTTGTAAAGGTAAGGTATTGCAGGCTACCATCAGGCCTGATGAAAATAAAGAGTTACAGAAGTTCCTTCTCCTTGTTTTGACTCCATGTTCATTTGGCCACCGTGCACATTGATGATCTGCTTGCACAAGAATAACCCGATGCCACTGCCGGCAATCTGGCTTTTAGATTGGTGGCTTCGGTAAAAGGGTTTAAATATTTTTTGGATTTCCGATTGTTCAATCCCCTGCCCGTGGTCTTTGATGATGATGATTACCTCGCTGGCGGTGTAGTCTATCCAAACATCTACGGGCTTTGTTTCGGAGCTGTATTTAAGTGCGTTTTCTATAAGATTGATAAACAAGGCGCGCAGCAGATCGGCATTGCCGTTTACCATCAGTACGTGGTCGTCAACCGGGTCTTTGCGGTATTCAATATTTATTTTCCGGTTCCCCTTAGGTATGCGGGTGATGTAATGCACGGCTTCAAATGCAATTTCGTCCATGCGCACATGCGAAAAAATAATCTCATGTTTATCGCGGGAGGTCTGGGCGAGCCACAGCAGTTGCTCACTTAATCGGACGAGTCTTTTTACTTCTTCCCGGAAGGAGATGAGGTGTGCTTTGATAGTTTCCTCATTTTTTTCTAAGGCTACTACTTCCAATTCACCCAAAATGATGGACAGAGGCGTGCGTATTTCGTGCGATACATTGGCTATAAAAGTTTTTTGTGCCTGAAAGGAACGCTCTAATCTTGAAATCAACTCGTTGATGGTTTGAACCAGCAGCGTGATTTCTTGGGCTTCTCTTTCGCTCGCCAGCCGATGACTGAGATTATGCTCTGAAATTTCTTTTAATCCGGAGTTGATGCGGGTGAAGGGTTTCACTAACCGGGAAGCAAACAGCCAGCCGATCAATCCCGTAACCATGATCGCCACTACGGAAGATGCCAGCAGCAGATATTTCAGGCTGATAATCTTTTGTACACCTACATCATCGGCCGCCTCCACAAAAATAACGTGGTTTCCTTCGTTGTCGTTGTATAATATGCCCAGCGACTGGTGTGTACCGGATACCGATTTGGTTATTTTCTTTTCATGGATTTCTTCCAGAACAGAAATAGACTTCAATTCTTTGGCTGTATGATGAGGCTCAAAAAAAATCCGTTGGTTTTTAGAGTCATAAACTTCTATCGTTTCCCCGGGCAGTTCATCGGCAAATATTTCTTCCACTCTTTTAAAGGAGAGTGAGTCTAATTCATCCTTTTCTAAAACTAAGTTAGCTGTGGTTTTGACACGCTCTTCTAACCTTTCGAAGAAAAGGTTTTGTTGTGTTTCTTTGGAAAAAAAATAAATGAACCAGGCAAAGAATCCCAAAATAAAAGAAACGATCAGGGTAAAAACAATCGTAATACGGAGCTTGAGGCTCATCCCCCGAACCAACATACAGTTATCGGATTACATAGCCAACGCCCACTACCGTTTGAATTAACGGAACATCATATCCTTTGTCCACTTTTTTGCGCAGCATGTTGATGTACACATCCACGTTGTTGTCGTTCAGGTCGTAAGGTCTTTCCCATGCCCGTTCAGAAATTTGAGAACGCGACAGCACACGGCCCTGATTGCGCATGAGGTATTCAAGTAATGTAAATTCTTTCAGGGTGAGCTGAATCACCTTGCCACCGCGTTTAGCCTGCCTGCCTGCCAGATCAAGTTCCAGGTCATTGCACTTGAGGATGGTATTTTGCTTCAGATCGCTACCCCTGCGTAGTAAGGCTCTAATGCGGGCAATCAGTTCTACCGATTCAAAAGGCTTCGACATGTAGTCATCTCCACCTGCCTCGAGGCCGCGTACGGTATCATCGGTTGCATCTAAAGCGGAGAGCACCAGGATAGGGATAGAGGCATTGATTTCGCGCACTTTTTTGCACATCGTGAGGCCGTCTTCGCGCGGCAGCATCACATCAATGATCAGTAAATCATATTGATCTTCATGGAAGCGTTGTAAACCCGCTACGCCATCATGAGCCAGATCTACAATGTATCCGTGCTCGTTTAACATGCGCTTGATTACTTGCGCCATTTTGTCTTCGTCTTCTACTACTAAAATTCTCATAATATTATTTGGCTATATTTTTTGAACGACCATACACCCATTCTACTATTAAAGGAAATACATGTAAAGCTAAGATCATATCTGTAAATAAACCACCGATTACCACAATGGCAAGAGGTTTTTGAGTTTCCGAGCCAATGCCTGTGCTCAGGGCGGCTGGACTTAATCCACAAATAGACATGAGTGCGGTCATGAACACAGGTCTTACTCTTCGCAAAGTTCCATAGAAAACAGCTTGCCGAAGTGTCATTCCTTCTTGTAAATTTAATTTAAAGATAGATATTAAAATAACACCTGCCTGCACGGCAATTCCAAAAAGACAGATAAAGCCGATGCCGGCTGCAATGCTAAAATTAGTGCCGGTAAGATGTAGTGCTAAGATTCCGCCCATCAGAGAAAAAGGAACATTTAAAAATATCAGTGCAGCATCGCGTACATTACCGAATGCAGTGAAGAGAAGAATAAAAATAATTCCTAAACTGATGGGGATAACTTGTTTGAGCCGAGCCGTGGCGCGCACCTGGTTTTCAAATTCTCCTTTCCACTCAATGCTTACGCCTTTGGGTAGTTTAGGGAGAGCTTTGCTTACCATTTTCTGGGCATCGGCAACTGTGCTGCCCAGGTCGCGTCCGCTAACAGAAAATTTTACAGCAATAAATCTGCGGTTATTTTCTCGATATAAAAATGCGTTACCCGAAACAGGCCTAATGTCGGCAACGCTTCCTAGTTTTACCTGACTTCCCCTTACGGTTGGCACCAGTAAATTGCCCAGCGCTTCAGGCGAGTTTCTGTATTCTGGCAGATAACGGACGCGGATATCAAATTTACGCTCGCCTTCAAATTTTTCTGTTACGGTTTTTCCGCCTACGGCCATTTCGATTACTGCGTTGGCATCTACCGTGGTTACTCCGTAGGCAGCCATCTTATCCTGGTCGAGCAGGATTTGAATTTCAGGTTGCCCTTTTAAATGGATGATACCCAAGTCGGCCACACCGGGCACATCTTTGATGGCGTTGTTTACCTGCAGGGCGTAGTCTTCTAACTGCTCGGGTTCGTACCCAAATATTTTTACTGCCAGCGATCCTTTTACACCCGATACGGCTTCTTCTACATTATCCATGATTGGCTGCGAAAAATTAAATACAATGCCCGGGTATTGTTCTAAATGGGCACGCATTTCTTCTATCAATTCTTCTTTCGAGATTTTTCGTTTCCACTCTTTTTTGGGCAGCAGTTCTGCATGAAGTTCGATATTAAAAAAACCGGTGGCATCAGTTCCATCATTTGGCCGGCCGGTTTGCGAGAGCACCCGTTTTACTTCCGGGTACGAGGCCATGATCGCTCGTAATTTTTCGCTGATATCTATACTTTGTTGCAGGCTGGTGCTGTAGGGCATCTGTGCACGGATGTAGATGGCGCCTTCGTTGAGGTGGGGCAAAAATTCTGTACCTAATGAAAAAGCAGAAATAATTGCAATTAACCAGGATGCGGCTGCTACACCATAACTCACTTTTCTATTTTTGTCAACCCACGTAAGCGATCGCTCAAATACCCACGACAGCCCCCGTGTCATAAAAGTGTGCTTCTCTACTACATTTTTATCAAGCAAGAAACTCACCAGCACGGGTACGATAGTCAAGGCGGAGATAAGTGCACCGATCAACGCAAAGCCTAATGTAAATGCAAGAGGGGAAAACATTTTTCCTTCCACCCGTTGAAAAGCGAAAATAGGAATGAGGGCAGTAAGGATAATAAGTGCCGCAAAGAACACCGAGCGCGACAAGTTTTGACCAGCCTTGCGTATAGTACCCAATTTCAGAGTCTTGTTAAAGCGCTCCATACCCAGATCGTGTGCTTTCTTATCAAGTATGATAAAAAGCCCTTCTGTCATTACCACAGTGCCGTCTACAATAATACCAAAGTCAATGGCACCGAGCGAAAGTAAATTGGCAGACATACCCATCATCCGCAAACAGAAAAAGGCAAACAGCAAAGCGAAAGGAATTGTAAATGATGCCACCAGCGTAGCGCGCCAATCGCCCAGAAACAACATCACCACTAAGCACACTAAAAACATTCCTTCCACCAGATTGTGTGTTACTGTTTCAACGGTATAATTGATCAGATTAGACCGATCGTAAAACGGAACAATTTTCAGATCGCCCGGCAACACATTGTCGTTAAGGTCTTTTATTTTTTCTTTGAGAGCATCAATCACCGGGCTGGGGTTTTCTCCTTTCCGCAGGATGACGATACCTTCCACTGTATTCTTGGTGGAGTCGCGGCCTACATAGCCCAATGGCGGCAAATTAGATTCTTGCACTTTGCCCACATCTTTTAAAAAGACGGGCGATCCTGCATAGGTATCAATGATCACGTTGCGGATACTTTTGATATCAGTCAGCAACCCGATGCCGCGCACTACATAAGCTTGCTGGCTGTGGGTGATTACATCGCCCCCCACGTTGATATTGCTTTTCGAAATGGCGTTGAACACATCGGAGATGGTGATGTCGTAGCGAACCAGCAGGGCGGGGTCAATGGATACCTCATACGTTTTTACCTCTCCGCCAAAGCTGACCAAGTCGGCCACACCAGGTACTGATTTAACCCCCCGGTCAATCACCCAATCCATGATTGATTTCATGTCGCGCGCGTTGAATTGTTTAGACTCAAGCGTAAATCGGTAGATTTCATCCGTAGGCCCCTGAGGCGGAGTTAACGAGGGAGAAACACCATCCGGAAAGTCAATATTAGCCAGCCGGTTTACAACATACTGCCTGCCTTCAAAGTCTTGTACGTTGTCGTCAAAAATGATATAAACTACCGACAAACCGAACAATGAAATAGAGCGAACCTGTGTGCGCTTGGGCACGGTGTTCATTTCTATTTCAATCGGAATGGTAATGAAGCGTTCTATTTCTTGTGCGCTCCGTCCCGGCCATTGTGTGATGATGGTAATACGCGTGTTGGTTAAATCAGGAAAAGCAACAATAGGTGTGTTGCGATAGGCGATGTATCCGGAAATAATCAGGGCAGCAGCAAAAAGGAGAACATACACCCGGTTGGCCAGCGAAAATGTGATAATGCCTTTTAGTAAACGGAGCATAGGGATTAGTTGAGGGCGCTAAGTTCGTTGTAGATCAAAAGTTGGTATTTGGAAACGATGACTGTGCCCGGAGACAGTTTGTTGTTGAGGTACATAATTTTCCCCACAGTAGATTGAGGTTCGAGCGGCAGTATTTCCAGATGGCATTTGTCTTTGTAGGCCACTACAAAGTAGCGGTTCTCATTAAATATAGAGGCTTCGGCCGGTATGGCGGACAGATCTTTTTCAATATTGGCATGCACCGTTACAGTGGCATACATTTCAGGTTGCAATTTAAAGTCGGGGTTTTCGATCACTACCCGTACTTTGTTGGTTTTGGTGGTAGGGTCAATCGTGCGCGAAATTTTGTTCACTTTCCCTTTATAAACTTTCTCGTAAGCCAATGTCTTTACATAGACAGGGTCGCCCACTTCAATGCCCTCCAGGTCGCGCTCAAAAGCATTGCCCAGTACCCACACTTCTTTTAAATCTGAAATTGTCAGCGCATAGTCGGATGCATCGGGGCGGATGATGGTGCCTTCTGTAATTTTCTTTTCTACGATGAACCCCGGTATCGGTGATTTTAAATAATAGTATTCGGCCCCTCCTCCACCATACAAAGAAAGTACTTGTTTGATCCGGTTTACTTCAGACTCGGCCACTTTGGTGTTATCGCGGGCTACCGACAAATCTTTTTCTGAAGCGGCTCCTGATTTAAAAAGTTCTTCGGTAAAATCTTGCGTACGTTTGGCAATGGAGAGGTTGGCCAGCGCGGTAGTGTATTGCGAGTTGTAGGCGGCAATGTCAGAGCTTTTGATCTTCGCCAAAATTTGGCCGGGTTGTACGTAGTCGCCCAACGATACGGTTACATCTTGCACAATGCCCGACACGGGCGGGAAGACGTGCACCACTTTGTCTTCATCAAACGATATTTTTCCCGTCATCCGCACCTCGCGGAAGAGCGGTTTAATTTTTACCGTATCGAAACGGATAATTTTGGCCAGCGAATCTGAAACACAGTATCCTTTGGGTGTGCCCGTGTTGTCTTTACTGTGATTACCGCAACTGACGGCCAGCCACACAATAAGGAAAAGAGCGATCGGGGAGAGTCGTATCATAAATTTATTTCGTGTTTATTACTTCGGTGCCTACTTTAAAATTCAATTGTTCCATGGCTTCAAAATAATCTTGTTCCAGATTAAATGAAGAGAGCTTGGTGTCGCGATAGGTTTCAAAAAAATCGATGAACTCGATCAGGCCTATTACCCTTCGCTGAAAGTTGATGATCAGTTTTTTGAAATATGTATCAAATTTCCCGATGAAAGGCCGGTCGAAACTTTCGTAGGCATTCTTGCTGTTTTGTAATTGACTGAATGCAGCCACCACTTCGTTGCTTACCTGCTTCTGCATATTGTTGTACGAAGATTGCTGCGAGTTGAGCGCCTCTTTGGCGGTGCGTATGTTTCCTTGGTTGCGGTTTAATAAAGGCAACTCGGTGCGCAGCCCCAGGCCGATGTAGTCAATGATGTAGTTAGAGTACCGGGTGTAGTTCACGGTAATGTCCGCATCGGGTACGGCCAATGATTTTTGCAGGCGCACGTTCATTTCGGCTGCGCGGAATTGGCCTTCCATGGCTTTTAAGTCCGATCGTTTTTCTTGCGCCATATCTATCAGTGGTTCTACCAGTGGTGGCAATGGTCTTGAGTAAATGGTGGTGTCGCGCGTGGCCACCAGAAATACGTTGGGTTTTACTCCGAGCAAAGTTTTCATTTCAGCTTGCGTGTCGGCCGATTGCTTTAAGAAGTCGCGCTTCATCATCTGCAGCGAAAACTCCAGCGCCTGCAGGCGGATCAAATCTTTTTCGGCAAAGTTTCCTTTCAACAGTTGTTCTTGTGTAATGTTTACCAGCCGCTCGGCCGCCACAATTTCATCGTTCAACAGGTTGATGGACTGCTGAAACTGTACCAGCAAAGAGAAGTCATCGCGCAATGTATATTTTAAGCTGCGCAGCGCATCGTAAAAAACAAACTCGGCTATCTCGGCATTGATGCGGTTGAGTTTTACCAAGTTGCTGCGTTTGCCTGCGGTCTTTATTAGCTGATCTATCGAGCCAATGGTTTCATTGCCGGCATAGTTGCCGTTGGCATTGAGTTGGTCACTTGGGTAGTAAGCAAAAAACTTTCGGGTTTGCCCGTTGTATGGATTTGTTTCGAAGTACATGGTGGGGTTGTCCCACAGTTTGGCCTGCACCACTTGTGCTCGCGCAGCAGAAATATCGTATTGTCTGGCCAGCAAGATCAGGTTTTGGCTGATCATGATTTTTTCGGCATCGGCCAGCGTCAGTGTCAGCGTATCAGGTGGGGTGGGGGTTTGCTGCGCATGAACGGCACTCAAAAAATGGACTGCTATAATGAAACCTAAAAGCCTTAAAAACATTATCGGGGAATTTTAGTGCAACAATCTAAATAAGAATTAAAATGCCGTTACAAAGAAAGTTAAAATCAAGTTAAATACATCGTTTCCAATTCAAGGAACGAACGGCAGAATTAAGGGGCGAAGGGAGTCATCAGTTTTACTGTTGAATAATTACCATTTCTCTTACCTTCTCAACGGAAGAAAATAGGCGGAGTTGCGTGCACAGTTAAATAAATTTAGAAGGCGTAGTCAGTAAAATGAATACCGGCTGATCAACTCCTCGGGTATTACCGTGGCCGATTTACTTTCGTGGATGTAGCCCAGTATTTTTTGGTACAGTTGCCCATACCCTTTAAACTTATAGTTAGAGAAAAAATTATTGTGCCACAGCACTGAAATAACACACGAAGTGCGGTTGGCCTCAAAGAAGTCAATGATTTCGGTAGCAGCATGTTGTGGCGAATTTTTTTGGTATTGAAAGAAAGTACGATCCATTACGTGCAAGGGCACTTCAATGAAATGGTGTGGGGTGTTTGTTTCAAAACTATAGGGGTTGAAGGGGAGGCCGTAGCTGTTGCGGAAGCCCATGGCATCGGCAAACCCGAGGCTGGCGTCCATAGCCAGTTCGGCCGATTCTATTTCGCGCCAAGCCTGTGGCAGGTTGAATTTTAAATAATGGTACCGGTTGGCTTTCACTTCCGCCCCGAGCAGATGGCACTCGTCCGCCAGGCTTGTATCAGAAATACTTTTGTGGATACCACGACCGAAACCGGCAGCCACCGTGCGGCCAACTATTTTTTGGATTGATGGCGAACGAAACCGATAGTCGGCATTGCGCTCGCGCTGGTTTATTCTTCCTTTTTTTACCAACCAAAAAAACGTTGACTTGCAACCATGGATGTCTTCCAGTTTCATGATTTGATCCATGTTGAGCCAGTCGGGGCGGGCGATGGTCATGCGGAACAGCATGGCCAGGAAGAGATCAACCCGTCCTTTTTTTAATACATAAAAACCATCTTCCAACCAAGCTCCGTACACCGAGTCGATATCGTGACTGAGAAAAAATTTTGTTTTTTCTTGCGAGGGCTGCCACTGCAGCAAGCGGCAAATTTCATTGAGGTGTTGCTGCACTAAATTATGTCGAGCCAGCGTATGCTTGTATTGGTAGCTGGCCTGATAGCGAAACCGCCCTAGTTCATCTTTTTCCGGACTGGTGTATTCTTGCAGGGAGTTGACCAGATAAAATACCGAAGCAAGCAAGTCGGGTGTGTGGTTGCTGTCTCTGATAATTCCTGAGGCATCAACAGAAGCTTGCAGAAGTTTGTCCCACACCTGTGCCAGCCGGATGGTGCTGCCATCGGCAAAACCGACAGATGGTTGATGGCTATCGCCTGCTACAACCTGTATATGTTTGTTGATGTTTTTTCCGAGCAGCTTAAAGCAATATGAAATTTCAGCCTCATAGCGAGCCGCATCAGACCTCAGATAAACTACAAATGGCGCGTTCATTTTATTCGTGCAATTTGGTTATTTTACCATAAGAGTCAGTCAGGTAGATTTGATTTATTTGTTATTTTACATTTGTCATGGCGAGCAAAGCGAAGCCATCCCCGAACTGTGGTCAGCATTCTTCACTAACTACTATTCGATTTTAAATGCACTAAGCAATTTTAATCGCAAAGCACGCAGAGATATCGGGTTAACAATGTTGTTTACTAAAGCCTCATCAACTTCCTCTCTCTGGAGAGGATTGAGGTGAGATTTTAAGTACAAGTCATATCTTTCAATTTGGTTAAGCATACACTCCTATTGAAAAGATAGTTGACTAACTACAACCAAGACAAGCTTGCACCAGTAGAGAATTTTTGAAATTATTCTGATCTCCTCTTTCTACTCAGTCTCTGAGGATAAAAACAAAATTTCCGCCCTCATCGCCCACGTCTTTTATTTCGCCATACAAAGGCCTAATGTCTGAATTGCTTTTCAGGCTGATCCTGACTTCATCGAATAGGTCTTCCGATGGCAAATATTTGTTGTTGTTTTCTGTTAGTGATTTGATCAGGTATTTCATAAACATACTCTTGTCCGGCACGGTAGAGAGAGACCCGCTCGTCATGGCCTTGCGGCTTGGCCGCTTCATCATGTTGGCAATATCAATGCTTCCGTTGTTAAAGGGCGCCCGCGTTTTAAAAATGCTTCCGCTAAAGCAGGCATCGGCAATCAGTAAAGTATGCTTGGCATTAATCGCGCCTATATTTTCAACCAAGGCACTGTTTCTAAACCAACGGGCTTTATTTTTCGACTGGGCATCAGAAGGCAACCAATACCCTATGTTTGTTTTTTCATCAAAAAATCCATGCCCCGCATAAAACAGTAACAGGTTATCGTTGGCGGTAACCACCCGGCTCAGGCGCTCAAATTCAATTTCAATTTCTTCGTAGGTAGGATTCTTCAACAGCGAAATTTCGTTCTCGTTAAAGGTGTATTTTTTTACCAACAAATCTTTGAGCGACAGTGCATCTTTGAAGGGCTCGCTCAGCGATGCGATCGTAGGGTCGCCATACTCTTGTTCTGCAATGAGAAGCATATAGTTCTTGCGCACAGGCAGCTCACTTGCCAATGATGTGGCAGCAGGCTGGGGGGCTTGCCCGCGTATGATCAGCGAGCGTTCTTTAACATTGTTAAATTTATCCTTTGCCCTTACCAACACCTCGTGGTCGGGTGCAAATATTTTGGCATAGGTAACTGAATCCTGGCCGTTCGGCACCGGCTGCATCTCATTGTCTATGGATACGGACAAAATATCCGATTGATCTCTCACACTAATCGTAACTTCTACTTTTCCATCCCGGGTAAGCGCTCCGTTGTTTTTATATAAAAGTTTGATCTCCGGTGGAGAAGTGTCTTTCAATGTGAGACGAACAGGAGAGGTTGTTTTTTCAACAACCTGTCCATACGAAGTAACATATCCGGCTGTGAGCAGCAACAGCACTTTCAAAAATTTTAGGGGAGCAGACATGGTATTGTGGTTTAGTTAGGTTAGTTAATAATTACTTTCACTACTTTCATATCACCCTGGTGTGTGTTCAGTTTCATTATGTAAAGGCCGGCTGGCAAGTGGGAATCTATCTCCATCACGTGGCTCCCTGTAAACACCTCTTCCGAATTCCAATTTAACACTTGTTTTCCTTCCATATCAAATAAGGTGGCCTGTATGCTGGTGCTGCCGGTTTCGGCCGACACACGCAGCGGCAGTTTAATGATACCATTCGAGGGGTTGGGATAAGGATCGCCCAAGATGGGCAACACCTCATCTAATTGGGTGCTGATGTAGCGCTCGTTGCCATAATAGATTTTGAATTTGCCGCCTCCTGAAAAATCGTAGGACGAAACCCGGAGCATATCCACTGATATTTTTTGGTTGAGGTCAACCAGCACCAATCCTTGGGCGCTTCCCGCGAAAGCGGAAGCATCCCACCGCAATTCACCCGCAGCATCTGTTGAGAAAGCCCACGTGTAGGAAGTATGGTTGGCAGCAATAAACTTCGTTAGGTTCATGCCTTCTTTCTTTTGATCGAAAAGAATCTGAGGGATAGAAAGCCCCTTCGGGAAGTTCATGGCAGGTTCATCTGCCCGGCCTAACTTACTGTCTGATGCATTTTCATCCATACCCAAACCACCTACTTCATTGGTTAAACCGTTTGAACTGATCGCCAGGTTCACCTGCCAGTTGCCCGATGATTCCGATCCTGATATTACATTCTGATAAGCAACCCTTCCGCCCAGCGATGCGTTGCGCAGGGGCGACACATAAATCGTTACGGGCGTTTGGGCATAAACAAATCCACCTTGCCAGGCATTTAAAATTGTGTTGGCAGCCAGCGTGCCATTCGAAAAAGTTTTGAGACTGCCAACAGACGAAGGGGAGCTGTTAAACGTCAGTACATCATTCCAGGAGATACGGAAATTATAGGGGTTGCCAATTAAATTCCAACCTTGCTTTAGGTTGATAGGAAACGGTTTGGTTTCATCATTGTGCACGGCAGTGCCGGCTCCGGGATTGATGGTTACCTGATTGCGGATAATCAACCAATAGCCTTTGCCGGGCACGATATAATTAAATCCCGGATACTCTTCGTTGGCGCCACCGGCATAGTCGAACAGCCGCCATTGTGTATTGTTGTAGGCGCCCAAAGATTTCATTACAGTAGCCACCGTGCTGTCTGCATACCGGATAGGTGTGGCTATAATCTGATAGTCGCGCTGCGAAGTACCAAACACAAGGTTGGGTAGGGAAGGACTATTGGCCGATGTATAACTAAGATATGCCCGTCCCGTCTGGCTTTTCACCAGCACTCCGGTAGAGAGATCGGTAGCCTGAAAATAATAACCCAGCCCGATGGGGTCATTCTGCGAAACAGAAGCAGACAAGGTAGAACCTGATAACGATACAGATAGGGTTTTGGCCGAAGATGCCCCCGAAGAAAGACCATAATAAATAAAGGAGGGGTTAGATACTTGTATGGGAACGCTGACAGAGATAGTGGCAGCCAGCGCTCCATCTGTTGAAATAGTTGATGGAAACTGGGGTGTTATAAATTGAAAAGCCGGCACAATAAAATTAGGATTACCGGTAGCTGTTTGCCCGCCCACGGAAACTGTTAATGGCCCCGAAAGAGCGCCACTGGGCACCGTCACTGTCAGGGTTGTGGAAGTAGATGCGGAAACGGTAGCAGCTACGCCATTGAACTTGACTATATTATTAGAGAGCGTAGCCCCATCGTAACCAGAACCACTGATGGTTACCGT
>JAFDYX010000031.1 GCA_018267215.1 Bacteroidota bacterium | reverse complement strand
CTAATGCCTCTATGCTACAATCCAGGAGATCGCTTCGCGCTTTCGCACTACCCGCCCAACTCGCGATGACGACTGTATTTTCCGTCATTGCGAGGGAGTATTAAAATCTATGGTGTAATACTGAACTTTACCGACCGAAGCAATCTGCTGATGCCCATTGGCTACAATTCAGGAGATCGCTTCGCGCTTTCGCACTACCCGCCCAACTCGCGATGACGACTGTATTTTCCGTCATTGCGAGGGAGCGTTGAAACCTACTGTGTAATACTGAACTTTACCGACCGAAGCAATCTGCTGATGTCTATTGGCTACATTCCAGGAGATCGCTTCGCGCTTTCGCACTACCCGCCCAATTCGCGATGACGACTGTATTTTCCGTCATTGCGAGGGAGCATTAAAACCTATTGTGTAATACTGAACTTTACCGACCGAAGCAATCTACTAATGCCTCTATGCTACAATCCAGGAGATCGCTTCGCGCTTTCGCACTACCCGCCCAACTCGCGATGACGACTGTATTTTCCGTCATTGCGAGGGAGTATTAAAACCTATTGTGTAATACTGAACTTTACCGACCGAAGCAATCTGCTGATGTCTATTGGCTACAATCCAGGGGATCGCTTCGCGCTTTCGCACTACCCGCCCAATTCGCGATGACGACTGTATTTTCCGTCATTGCGAGGGAGTATTAAAATCTATTGTGTAATACTGAACTTTACCGACCGAAGCAATCTGCTAATGCCTCTATGCTACAATCCAGGAGATCGCTTCGCGCTTACGCACTACCCCTCAGCTCGCGAGAACCGCAATCACTTATGCAGCACCACAATTTTAGCCCGCACGCTGGTGCCGCCCAGTTGCAGGATGTACACACCTTCTGCCAACCCTTGGGTGCTAATGGTTTTCGTTTGCTCGCCTACGCCTACAAACCCTGCCTCTACATATTGACCCAATTGGTTAATTAACTGCACCTGCATAGGCTCTTGCCCCGCTAAAGGCAAAGCAATGGTAAACTCCCGATCGGCCGGATTAGGGTAAATTTTTACCTGATCAGCGGTGAGGGGTGTTACTTCTGTAATTAAACTCAGTGCATTTACTTTTATTTTCTGTATAGCAGCTTGTAAAATATTTTGAGCGCCCGCCATTGCCTTGGGAGGTTGAACCGCTACTAAATCTTGCACAAAACTTATCGCATATAAATGAGTGGTGTCGTAAGGTTTGGCTACTGTAAATCCGTAATGAATTTTCTGAACTGCATTAGCAGACAAAGCTGTGAGAGGCTTACCGGTAGCATTGGGCAACATCTTGCGCATAACGAAAGGTCCAGCGCCTGTTCCGCTCATATCTTTTACAATAGCCGTCTGAACAACATACTGATGGCCATTAATAGGTAGAGCTAAATTTTGTATAGTTATGGTAGCATCTACCAACAAACTGTCTTTTTGCCCCGTGCCTAAAGTGGAAGTGGCCAGCGAAATGGAGAGTGGCGAGGTAACTAATATCCTGGCATCATAATAATTATCGGCAGCAGATGGTGTCGGCCCCGTGTTGGACATCAGTTTTCCATTATAAGTGTTGGGATCAGAAAAGCCATCAATAAAACCCTTAAATGGATTAGTCGAACCAGTAACCCCACCAGTAACTCCATAAAAAGCAGCCCGCGCCTGGTTATCAGCCGGGTTGAGTGCATTGATAGAATCTGCGCCACCTATAGAAGTCTGATATTGCATCTTCACCAACGATTGTGTGTTTACCGAACTCTCGAAGTTAAGAAAATTGGTATCCGAGTTATAGGGTGGCGTATCCTGGCTTGCTGCCGTTTGATTGGTAAAGTACTCGGCCAACACAGTGCGGTTAGCATTTTGGATTACAACACTATCTAACCCAAACCCATTGTAAGGCAAGCGCGTTTGGCTGGGGTCGCCAGGTTTGGTGGTAGGGTCAATATTGGCTTGCGATCCAAAATAAAACCTGAAGCGCAGTGGCGTAGCGCCCACCTGTTTACCACTGAGCGAATAACGTGCCGTAGCCCATCCGTTAGTAGCTGTAGCTGGGGCATCCCACCCTTCCTGGCCGGTAGGCTGGCCTAAGTTGGGGTTGATGGAGGCTAACGAAATAATGTTGTTGTCGTTATACCAGTTCAAGCCTTTTCCTTTCTGTCCAAATGTGTTCCAGCTTGAGCCGCCATCGGCAGAGTATTGAAGATAGACACCATCATTTTTAGCCCAAGTATCAGCAAGGTAATCAAAGGCTATGACAGGTTTAACAAGTCCGGAAATATCAAAGCATGGACTGTTTAAAACGGATATCTCTCTGTTATTGTAAGTATTGTTCAGTCCGTTATTGGCGGTGGGCAACAACCCGGCCACCCATGCTTTAGATCCGCTTGAGGCAGAGGTAATCACAGAGCCAGCCGGGCTTTGAAGATTCCAACTGGTAGCCGGAGGGCCTGCAAATGATTGGTAAGCCCAACCTCCATTGTTTGAGGTGGTGTAGTTTGAGGGCAAGACATTGTTGTTATTCTCAAATCCTTCACTGTATGAAAAACTGTTGGAGTTAGTAAACGAAATAGAAGGTAAGACATATACAGGCAGCGTAATGGCATTCTGGCATCCTAATCCTGATATCAAATTGAGGTTAGCAGAATAAAGTCCTGGCTTTGGATATTTAAACTTTGGGGCAGATGGTATTATGGCACCAGGTGGAAGCGGTGATGTTTGTGTTTTTACAGACGTACCGGGATTAGCAAAGTCATAGTCCCACTGCCATTTTTCAATGGTTCTACCGGCTGAGGTTTGGTCGAACGAACTACCCGAAGAGTATTGAAAAACTGTACTGTCGCCATAACATTGGTTCATCACTGAAAAACCAGTTTGGGGAATAGGGCCAATTTCAATTTGTTCGATTGGCGATGTGGCGGTACAAGGAAAATTGGTATCGGTAGTGGCAGTGGTAAGAGTTAATGTAGTGGGGTAAACCGCAGCATTTTTATATAAGTGGGTAGGGTTTTGAATAGCAGATGGCTGGCTGCCATCACCGAAACCCCAACTCCAAGCTTGTTTAAAATAGGTAGTTGCCCCGGTAGGCAAGTGTGTGGTATCAGTAAATTGTGTAGGAGCACCAAAACACACCTGACTGACTTTGAAGCTTGCCTGTGGAGCAGGGTTCAATCTGAAAGTCAATGATGCAGAGGTACTGCGGCAATTATTAACAGTTGATGTAGCATAAATAATAACACTCCTGCTTACGCTGGGGTTAAAGTTATAAGTGTATGTTCTCGGGTCAGGGCCAGAGTCTAGCACGTTGGTTAATAAATTGTCACTATAGTACGTTATCGTGCCCGTTCCTGACCCTGCAACTTTTAAGGTATTATTAGCTGCAATGTCGTAATCACAAAATTCAAATAAACCGCCCGGCAAAGAAGCTTGAGCCGGAACGGTAAACTGAGGTGCTACCGGTGCGGGGTTTATGGTAACAGTAAAATTTTGTGTGGCCGGAAGGCACGAAGGCGCTTGTAAATTATCAGTAGTCAGTGTAAGTATCACCGTTGTCGGGTTGATTCCGGGCGAAATGGGTAAATCAGAGCCTAATGGATTGTATTTTACAACTGAAGGTGTGCTCGACCCTAAACTAGTGGACGGGTTATTCGAACCATCTAAAAATTGCCCAGCCCCAGCAGTTGACCATGTAGCCGTAGTTGCATTCGTTAAGACCGCACCAATAGTAGATTGGCGTATATCCACAACACTACCATAACAAATTTGTGTGGCAGATGAACTCAATGCTAAAGTTGGGCCTGCTTGCACCGTCATTCTCACATTGGTAGCTGTTGCACTTTCACATCCCAAAAAGCCAGAAGAAGAATAGAGAACTTTAGTGACATAATAGTCGGTACTTCCTGCTGTAGCTGTGCTTGTAGAGGGGGTAAATTTTTTACCACTTTGTATAAAGTTTGCTGGAGAAATAACAGAACTACTGTACCAGTTATAGGTGGTGGGTGGGCCTGGTGGTGCTGTGGCAATAAATTTTACAGCTGGGTTGCCCACACAAGTAATTAAGGTTGATGGAGTGCCTGTGCCGTTTAGTTCTGCCGCTGCAACCTGCCCCGGTAAATTATATACAGTCACCATAAGCGTATCATAATTAGAACATGATGTGGCAGGATCAGTATAATCATAACGAATGGAAAGCAGGCTTCCCCGTTGTGTAATCAATGAGGGGTTAAATGTCCATGTATTCCCTGAATTAGGTGGTAAACTGCCAGCAGCAGGCGGCACAATGGTAAACTTATCAGTAACTGGGTTATTTTGTGCCGGTGTACCTACTAAGTTAACAGGGGCATCTGTGGAGCAAAATTTTCTACTTGGCAAAGAAAATGTAACAGAAGGTGGTGCCATTAAAGGAACATACTGCCCTCCCCCAATTGTAACTACCGAAGTTGAATTGTTTATGGCTCTATAATAAATAATCACAGCTGTTGGATAAGCATCTCGGTAATAAGGCTGGCTCGGATCAAAAGTATTAATTGAACCCGCATTAGTAATTTTATTTGAGTTATACACATAGCTAGTGTAAGCATAGTAAAAGTAATTGCCGGGTGCATAATAAGTCCAAGTGTATGTATAGGTGAAAACATCCTGTTGTGCCAAAGTAGTGGTACCTAACAGATTATAGTTATTGGTATATGTTGATGTTATAGTAGCTGTACCAGCATAAATATTTGAGCCAGCATAGCTACAACCAAGACCTGAACAAGGAGGAGAGTTATCATAATAGATAAGGTCATAATAACTATCAGTGCCAGAGGGTGGATATTGGTTATCAATGTCCGCTTGCAACACACCTAGGCCTGTTGATGGAGTTGCATTGGTGCAATATGAAAGTTGTAAATTCTGGATTACGGAAGCGTAAACATCAAAACTTTTAGTAGCTGTAATAGTGCAGTGTTGACCGGTAGTTTCTTTTGTGGAGTATATAATCTGGTTACCAGAACTTACGCCAACAGAAGAAGGTGAGAATATATATCCATAAGTTGCATTGGGCGAAACACCTGGCCCTGAGAAAGTACCACCAGCAGGTGTGCCAATTAGTTGAACGCTATTTATTGAAACGGCAAACCTAGTTTGAGTGGGTGTAACGGAAGTTTGTCCCGGAATTGTTTGCACAGAAAAACTAACTACCGAAGCCGATGGAGCAGCACTCAAAGCACAATAGACTTTTCCGTCTGTTGTTGCGTTTCCCTGCTGTACGGCTGTGCCGCCTAACCGGACCATATTTCCACTAAAAGGTAAGGTAGATCCGGTATAATTAACCTGCAGTCCACTGATTGTAATTTTATCCTTATTGGCTACTGTGGCTACCGTGTATGTAAAGGTCACTGTAGTTTTGTCCCCAGAATAAGAGTAAGTTGGTGAACCAGTAAAATCTGTTGCAGGTCCCGGAATACCTGCATAGGTCAAAGATGCTACCGCTGCATTGTTAAACAAAAACCCAGAAGGTAAAATAATGGAGAATGTTACATTGGTGCCAATGGCAAAGTCGCCCGGGTCAGATTCAGTGATTGTTATTGCCGATATATTTTGATAATCTCCACTGGAACAAATTGGTGCATTAGCCAATGTACCCGGGCTTACCGTCACTCCGGCACTATTTATTGTCACATTAGTAGTAGCAGATGTAAGTGGATTAGGTGTAGTTGGTGTTTTGGCAGCTTTTAATGTCTTTGCTCCGGCCAAATCTATTTTGGCAGAAGACCAACTAATAGTTCCATTAACTAAGTTTTGATTCCCTCCGGGTGCAGTGGTAAGTGTCCCTACACCAGACAAAAGTGTGAGGGCTATAGCATCTGTCCTGCCTATTTGTACATTACTCAAAGCATCTACTGCTGAAACAGTAACAGGTCCGAAATTGGTATTCGTGTTTGCAGTTGATGAGCCTGTGGTCATAGTAAGTTGTGTAGCGGCAACTTGTATTTTATTTGCCGAGGCTCCTGTGGTAGAAGCAAAGGAAGCAAGCCCCGAGCCGCTGACTGAAACTGCGGCAGCTGTAATAGTTAATTGAATTACTTGTTGATCTGTTACTGTTCCTTGGAATGTAGCCCAAATCTCAAAATAATCGCTACTGCCATCCGGCACAGAAATATTAGACATTGCCGGTCCCAAAAATGTAACTGAAGAGCCTACACTAGAATACTGCTGCCAATTGTTTCCACTGCTGTCGAAAATAGCTATTTCAGATACATTAGCACTATTGGCTACGCTGAATGTAACAGATTTTAGAGTTGTAGGAAGCCCATCCCCTCCCACGTCCGTTATCTTGAATTGGCCTAATCGTACGCAGTTGGGAGCACTATTATCTATAGGAGATCCCACAGTTTGGTAACTAATATATGGAATGGAAGCAGTTGCCGTTCCGCTATTATATGTAATTGTAGAAGTATTGTCGAAAGTAGTAGCATTAGCACTTTTTGCACCTACAGTCAAAAAATTATATGTTCCTGTGTTAGTGCCATCCCATGTATAAGGCACCAGCATGTAATAATATTTTGTGCTTCCCGCCAGCCCGGTATCATTATAGGGCGAAGAGGCAACAGAGATTACTAACACACTACCATCGGGTAATGAGGCGGGTGCTGCACTGCCACTGTTCAGTCCGGTTAGGTTAGGGCTCCCCCCAGTTTTTCTGTATAGCAAATAACCCGAAGCAGTTACCGCAGGCCATGATAGGTTAATCGTACTTACGCCAGTGGCCGTAACGGAAAAAGCTGCCGGCTGCCCACTGGGAGGACTAGAAAAAGTAAAGCCTGTTGCTGTTGGTGCAGAAGCTATCAGATAATTATAGGTAGCGGCATGACTGCCATCATAGCCGAAGGGTACAATAGTATAGTTGTATTGTGTGCCGGCCGAGAGGGCGGTATTATTGTAAGAGGTGGCCCCACCTGCGGCAGTTGTTATTAATGTACTGCCATCGCCCAATGTGGCGGGGGGTGCAGCACCATTGGGAATAGCTGATACATTGGGTATCGTACTTCCGCCATGGCGATAGATTAAAAAACCGGTGGCTGTTACCGAACTCCATGTCAGGTTAATCTGGCTGATACTTGTTCCTGTAGCATTAAGCGGAGTAGGTTGCCCGCTGGCTGGGTTAGATAAAGTGTAGGCGTTTGTTGTTTTGGGTGAAGTTGTCAGGTAGTTGTAGGTAGCAGCATTACTGCCATCATAACCAAACGGCACAACGATATAGTAGTATTGCGTAGCGGCCGTGAGGCCTGTATTATTATACGAGGTGGCTAACGAAGACAATGAAGCTATCTGGGTGCTGCCGTCTGCCAAAGAAGCCGGGGGTGTTGTGCCATTGGTAAAATCTCCTCCCGCTATTACGGGTGTGCCACTGGTGTTTTGATATATCAAAAAACCATTGGCTGTTACTGCTCCCCAGTTGATAGTGAGATTGATTTGCGAGTTGCTCGCCCCCGCAGCAGCAAGTGTTGTAGGCTGCCCACTGGGTGGGTTGGAAAGAGTATAACCGTTAGTAGAAAGTGGCGAGGTTGTATTATAGTTATACAATGCTGTGGTGGAGCCATCCCACACGAAAGGCACAAGGGTGTAATAATATTGTGTGTGGGGCGACAAACTACCATCTGCATAAGAAGTTAAAGCCGAGGTAATGGTAGCAATTTTATCGCCTGTGCCATTGGCCGGTGGTGCGCTGCCATCTGATACAGAAACGGTAGGCGCACTGCCAGCATGCCTAAAAAGCACGTAGCCACCGGTGGCCGTGCCGGAGACTAACGTAGAGGCTGCCGGAAAAGCTAAAGTGATTTGATTATTGGTGGTAGCTGAAGTTGTGATGGAAAAGGTGGCCGGCTGGCTGGGTTCGGTAAAAAAAGTTTGCTCTGCAGTAAGCCCTGGTCCGCCCGTACCAATTGCCCAGGCTTTCCAGTAATAGAGTGTGCCCGCACTTAGGCCTGTTCTGTTTTGGGTGAAGGTAAACGGAATGCTTCCATCCGAAGTAGCCCCTCCATCTTGTGGATTATCAGTTTGAGTAACCCCTGAAGCAGTTTTATAGGCTGTACCATAGTGCGTAATGCTCGTGCCTACGGCAATGGTACCACCCAATGTTGCTGATGTGGTTGTTACCGCTGTAATGGTTGGCGCATTGACTGTGGGTTGTGCTATTACTCTTTGCCAGGCTAACAAAGCTAACCCTATACTAATTCGCAAGACTACCGTAGTAAAATTCTTCATAGTTAATCAGTCATCAATTTTTTAATTCTCCGTTGCTGTCGGTCTTTAATAAGAACATAGAGCTTTGCCCGGCCAAGATCAGCGTACCGGAAATCAGAAAGCCGCCATCATTTGTCTGCATAACAGAAGTGGGCACTTCGTCTCCGCTGCCTCCCCATGTTTTATACCACAGCAAATTGCCGAAGGCATCAATGCGGATCAGAAACAAATCCTTCCCGCCATTGCCCCATGTGCCATCGTTAGTAGAAGTAGTATAACCGGCCAGCAAAAAGCCGCCATCGGTAGTACCGGCCAGTGCAATGCCGTTGTCTTGCACAACAGATGAATTTTTATCGGTATCGGTGAGTGGTTTTTTGTCTTTAGCGATAGTTACACCATCAAAATAAATAGCTGAGCTGGCGATGGGGTTACCCTGTAAATCAGTTCGCATGAAAAAAATATTAGCCTTTGTGCCTGTGTAGGTTTGGTAAGTGCCGATAATGCCATAGTTAGGGCCGGCCGGTTGAATGTCGTTGCCCGAGTAATATACGTTCACATCATTCTGACCAAACCTGCCTGCATTGACAAACGTAGCATTGGCAGCACTGGGCGGCATAACAGGCATCATCACAAAAGCTGAGGCTGTGTTAGCGGTGGCGTACACCGCACTGGTAGCCCATATCACATCTCCGGTTGGATTGATATGCAACGAAATAGAATTTTCGTAATCCTGATCATTTAAGTTATTGTACTGCACTGACCAATTCATTTTTAATGTAACAGGATCGTGCGAGGCCAGTGAAGTGTATTGTGGAATGGTGGGTGATGCTAAAAGGTAATTGATGGTGCTGGTAGTGATGATGTTTCCGGCCGGGTCAATCCCTACGGCAGAGCCTCTCCTGTCAACACGGCTTGAGGAGGGTATCACCGTAGTGTCCCCCCAACTTCTGTCTGCTTTTACATTTCCGTTTAAATCAGTATTGATGAGTCTCATTTTTCGCCTGATCTGATTGACCACAAGTTTTTGAGAAGGATCAATATAAATACTGTCGCCAATAATCAAGTAACCGGTAGTTGTCTGCAGCACGGAATTAGCACTTGCATTGATGATCCTTTTCCGCCAGCGGGTTGACCCTTCTTTGTTGGTGCGAATCAGTACGATAGATAGTTGCTGGTTAGTAATGCTATCGCCTACCATTAAATATCCATCTGACAATGACAGAGCTGCGGCCGATTTATAATTACCCATACCCCCGTAATAAAAAACAAATGAAGTACGGTTGGCAGGGGCTACTCCATCCAGATTGCTGCAAGATAGAAGCAGTGCAGAAGCTATTAATAGAATAACAAAGAAAGTTAATCTGTAGAAAGTTCTGGCATAACCACCCTGCTGAGTTTCTATCCACAGGTTTTGATTGTCGTGAGTTGTAGTAATCATATCCCTGAAAAAATATCCATTACTCATCTATTTTCTTTTTAGTTTTTTAGGGTTAAAGAAATTCTGAACGTAACCTACATTCAAGAAAAGTGAGTTGAGGGAGAACACACCATCAACTAATTTATAATTGTTCAGCATGAGTTGATTACTGAATAGTGTGGATTGTGAATTAACTTTAGTCAACCCATAGGCATACCGTACTTCTCCGATAATAAACCCCTTCCCTACCCTTGATTTAATGCCAGCCCCTGCTAATACACTCAGATTAAACTTCATCCGTTGCGGAGAAATGTTTTCGGTAAATAGGTCAATAGATTGGTTGTTCACACGCTTCTGATCAACGGAAGTGGAAGCGCCCAGTAAATAATCTCCGCTAACCCCGAATGACACATAGGGGTTGAGGTTCTCAATCCAGCGGTGTGCTGATTCCAGCTCATCTTTATCAAACAACCGATATTGCAACATGACCGGAACAGAAATCCAATTTTGAGTTTCTTTGCCGGTAGAAGTAGCATACACACTATTTAGCTGGACAGAGTTAGTTTGATTGGTAAAAGATTTTGTAAGGTAGTATAACTCGGGTGCGAAGGTAGCCCTGTGTTTAAAAAAAGGTAGGTTGATGGGAATTTCAGCAGCAACTCCTGCCCCTACCCCCAGTTTGTAGGTGTATTTTGCATTACCATCACTTATCGGGTTAAACTGCGACACATTGGGCTGCGAAACATTCATAGAAAATTTAACTCCTAACCGATATACTGGCTTCGTTCTGAATGTATTATACAACGCAATAAACTCTGCCGGGTCTATGTCTTTGTTGATGGTAAAGTAATTGTCGGTTTGCAAAATCTTCAGCATCATTTCGTCAGCTTTCTCGGGCTCTTCCAAATAGATATAGGTCAGCGCCAGTAGTTTGTAGGCCTGCACTTTTTCCTGCTTATCGAATCCATTTTCCAAGCACTTAGCCAACAAGTCGGGCAATTCATGCAGACGGCCTTGCTCGTAGGTGGAGTTGGCCAGGCGCAACGTTTGGGCGCATGTTGTCAATTGCGCGTAGCTCCCTTGCGACAGTAACAGAATAATGAATGCCGAGAGGTAAAGTCTTTTCATGCTATGTATTTTAATATCCTCTTCATGCTGTATTATTTATTGTTGGGCGGCAGGTTGCTGCAAGTAGCTTCGTATGTCAGCCCTTTCATAAACAGGTTCCAGTCTTCGCGGCTCAAGTTTTGTTTTACATAACCGCATAGCTGGGTTGACATGGTTTTACTTTTAGTGGGCCACGCGTGTATGGTTTGATTTACGCCTTTCACCGTTTCCTCGCGGGCATGGATACCGGCCATCAGTTGTTCATCATCGGGGGTAAAGGTTACGCTCCATACCCAGTCGTGGTCGGCAAGCACTTGGGGTTCTTCCGTCAATTGGTTGATGTTCCAAATACGAACGGATCCGTCTTTGCTGGCAGTAGCCATAAACTGTCCAGAATGGCTGAACTTAATCTGTTCAATCTGCGAGGTGTGACCTGTTAATGTGCGGATCACAATACCAGAATTAAAAATACGGATAATCCCCTCTTCATCGCCAATTACTACTCCCCTGCTGTCGGGCATAAACTGAATGGCCAAAATATCTTTGCCTTGTCTGAGCACAGAATACTTGGACGTGGCATAATTATTTTTTAAATCCCAGATGTAGAGATTTCCATCAGTGCCAGCTCCGGCTAACTTCGTACCATCGGGGCTCAGGTCAATAGAAGTAATTTTTTCTGCAGGAGTAATTACTTCGCGGGCTGTTTTTAAATCGGAATACATAATACTCTTTCCGGAATTACAACGGGCATAAAACCCTTTCCCGTCAAGCGTGAAATTAATATTCTCTATGTCGCTCTTGTAACCCATGATTTTGGTGGGCTCGGCACCGGGGTTGCTCAAATTAATGACCATCGCGTAATTGGCATCGCGATCTGCATTAAACAATCCGCCAACAGCTAAGTAATTTCCATCGGGACTGATGTCCAGCGAATACACAGCATACGTTACCACCGAATTGGCTCCATTTGATACTGCAAATTCTTTTAACACTTCATGAGTCCATGTACCATTCTGGTTGCTCCACCGCAGCACTTTGCCATCGCTGCCACCCGAAAATATATTGGCATTCTTATCGCGTGTAACCAAAGCACGGGCTGCACCTTTATCATGCCCTTCTAAACTTAACGTGAGCGGGTTGTTGTAATTTTTCAAAGCTTTGAACAACCCATTATACACATCGTTATCGTAGAGGTAGCCATTAAATCGAGTGTTGAAGTTGTACGCTTGTTGTGCCAGCAGCGCGGCAGTTTCGTTGTCGTTCAACTCCTTTGACTTTAACGCAATGGACTTAGCTACAGCTAAATAGCGCTCGCGCTCAGCAGCCTTCTGGGCTGCAATAGCCTTTTGCTCATTATCTTTAGCTTTGGCTTCTGCTTTTCTGGCTATCTCAGCATTTTTGGTTGCCTCATCGCGTGCTACTGTTGCCGCTGCTTCTGCCCGTTCGGCTTGTATCCTCTTTTCTTCGGCATCTTTACGAGCCAGTTCAGCAATATGAGCTTGTTCTCGAGCTTCCGCTTCTGCCTTCTTTGCTTTCTCAGCCTCTTGTTGGGCAAGTCTAGATTGCTCCTTTGCTAAGTCAGCATTTTCCCTGGCCAGCTTTTCCTGCCTTTGTGCTTCTGCTAAGTTATCATCGGCCTTTCCTTTTTGCACGAAGGCATATACCAAGGCAATGAGTGCGAACATGGTAATGACCCCAAACACAATGGCGGTGGTTCGCGCACGTTCTAACTTGCGCTTGGCTTCCAGTTCTTTGATGCGTTGTTCGGTCTCGAATTCTTTTTTAGAATACTCGAGGAAGATCATCGTCCGTTCGAAGGCAGGATGGTAGCGCTGCCCCCATACCAATGTGGGCTTGTGTTTCACCTGCCAGTTGAGCGCCAACTGCAAATCCGGTGGGCGCCACAAGCCGGCCTTGCCTACCTGATACATGTTGGCCGCTTCGGCCAAGCGCAAATACATCTGCACGGCATCGGCTTCATCGTCCACCCAGTTTTTCAGGCGCACCCAGATGCGCATCAAACTTTCGTGCGAAATATCTATCATGGATTTTGAACCCAGCGGCAACCCATGGCCCGGTGTCAGCAACGAACGACCCGGCTCTCGGAATTTTTCGATTACCTCAATGACTTCGTTTTCGCTGACATCGGCAATAGAGGCAATTTCATTCAACCGGGTTGGCCTTCGGATGCCAAAGCTCTCTCCTCTTTTTTCGGTGATGGCCTTAAACATCACCTCGCATATCCGCTTCTGGTCTTCTTCTAATTCATCATAAGCTTCATTGGCGTGCATGGAGAGTGCCTCGCGCATGGTGCCGATGGCTTCGTAGTGTTTCAGGTCGAGCACTTCGTCTTCATAGTCGCGGTACTTGCTCCAGTAACTCCATGTGCGCATCAACGCATGTTGCAAAATCGGCAACTGATCGGGGTTGTCGCCCAGATCATTTAGTAATTGTTGTGTTAACCGAGGTGCAATTTTAGCATTGCCTACCGCCACAGGTCCTTCGATGGCTCTCCGCTTTTGGTCGCGGGTCATCTGCGGGATGAGGTAGTGGCTGTCGTTGATTTTGCGTGTCAGTTCCGGAAACTGCGCACAGTCGCCAATAAAATCCGAACGCATGGTAATGGCTACATAGATCGGTGAGTCTTCATAGTTCACCGCCTCCATCAGCAGGTTTACAAATGCCAGCGTTTCGTTGACTGAGTTGGGATCAGTGCTGTCTTTAAAACGGAACAGTTCTTCAAACTGATCTACCAACACTAAGTAGTTGATGTCGGCACTGCGCCTGGATTGCTGGATGGCTTCTACCAAACCTAACGAACTGCTGCGCAACAACGTAGAAACAATCGTGCGTTTTATTTTTTTGTCTTCGGGGTCTGCATAGATATAATCCTTGGTGGATTTCAGCAGCGACTCGGCCAGGTTATCAATGGGGCCTGCGCCAGGACGTGTTACTACCACCTCCCAATTAGGGCTGGCATCGGTCAGGAAACCTCCGTAAAGGATAGGCAACACACCACAATAAATGAAAGATGATTTACCACTTCCGGAAGGGCCGATGACGCCTACAAACCTACTCTTGGAAAGCTTGAGCAGCACCTCATCGCTTTGGCCTTCGCGGCCAAAAAAGAGGTGACTTTCTTCTACTTTAAAAGGGCGCAAACCAGGAAACGGGTTGTCGGTGCCGATTACGGCTGCCGCACCTTGCGAGTCGTCAACTAACTGGTTCATAACTTTTGTTATTTAAATTCTTGTAAAAAAATTTTCAAGTTGTCTATTGAATGAGTGGAGTCATTTGATATCAATGTCAGGTTCTGGTTTTTATAATTGTCTATGCTACCCACACCTACCAGCGCTTTTCCCTGAATGGGTTTGTTGCGGCCGAAGCCGGGCGCTTTCAATAAATCTAAAATCTTCATGCGCACCCATTGATCGTTTACTTTTCCCTTAAAAATAATGGCACCGTCAAAGTTTCTCAGGTTTTCAATATGCCGCTTGCGCACTTCTAAAAGATCGCCTTCAAAAGCGGGCATCAACACTTTGAAGCCGGATTTTTCTATTACTTCTTTGATGGGTTTTACTTCCGTAACATCAACTTTGTCGTGCACCAGGTAGATGGATTTTCCGCCCGAAGCATCTACATTGAATCGGTCTTGCGATTCCATTAGCTCTTCGCGCATGATGTTCTTAAAATCTTCCAAAGGATTTTGTAAAATCTCTGCCCCTTCTTGTGCCTCGGTGTCGCGCTTAATGGTTTCGATGAATGCTTTTTGCCGATCGCTGGCATTTTTTAAATTTTGAGCTATCCAGATAAGTCGTGAAAATTCTCCTTTTGATTGGCGCTTTTCCAGTGCAATCTCTGCGGCAATTTTATTTTGCAAATCCACTACGGAGCGGTCTCCTTCTTCGGGAATTTCTCCATACGCGCTGCCGATTAAATGGATAGACATACTACATATATCTATATCTCTCCTTACTTCTCTCTCCAGATCATTCAGTCGTTGGGGCAACGTGTGGTTGGGAAGCACAACAAATCCGTGGCGTTGCAGTTCGCGCTTGATGATGTTGCGCTGAACGGACAGATCGTGGCCTGTTTCTGCGAGGTAGATATTTTTGCGTTTGAATATATTTTTTACGCTTGCCTCTTTCACTTCTCCCTGCTTTAAAAGCATGAGCGACTCATGGATGTCGTAGGCCAAGTCCACCAGTTTCATCCAGTATTGTTTCTCTGCTTCCTGACTGAAGAAGTCGGCATATTCTTTCATCTGCCCGGTTTCGGCATCTAACTGATACATTTCATAGCCGATGGAATCGCGCAGCCGTGGCGGTTGTTCTTGTATGGTAAGTGGCGACTTCAATACTTTGAACACGCGATTGAAAGATGTGCCCGATGTATTTCTATAAAACTGCTCTACCAAGTCCAAACAACGGCCTGACTGAACAAAATCTTTGGTGAGCACGGTTACTAAAATGGAGGCATTGTCCATAGCCGGAGCAGTAGCCGTATCAAATTCAGATTTGATGACGATCACGGGCTTTGTGCCCAGCACCTGAAAAAGCATCAACTCCAAAAATTTTCTAAACTGGGTTACCCAACCCTGCTCACTTTTCTTTTCGGTTTCATTGTCTTTTTCGGCATACGTAATGAGTACGTCAATGTCTGTCATAGGCTGTAGATTAGGCTAATTGCTTTTGTTTTTTCTTTTCGGTGATATTGTAAATCAGGCCTTGTGCCAATTCATGATGGCTCGCCAGCACAAAGTAGAAATCAATGAGTTCAATTTTAAACACAACAGATCGCTCCAGCGCCTCCACTTCGGTGATTTTGGGTACTTGTCCTTCCTGAAACAAATCGCCAAACACATCGCCTGTTTTATTAACCGAAATCTCTTCCTGATTTCTCTTTAATCTCACTTCGCCAGACGCCACAATTAAAATAGGTGTTTCGGCTGAGGTGATCATGAGCTTATCGCGGGTTTGCAAAATGACCGGCTGGATTTTGTCGGACAGGTCGCTGAGTACTTTGCCGTTGATCCGGTTAAAGGCAGGAATTTTTTTAATGAACATCACCATCTCTATGAACAGGAAAAATCCATCGTCCAGCCCATCGAGTAACTGATTGTTCTCGATAGATGAATCAAGAAATTTTTTATCGCGGTAGGGCAGGCGCTCGGTAACTGTTGCGTAAGCCTGTTTGTCTTTGTTATAAATTACCCAAGCAGTAGTTTCTTGTATCAGTTTATCCTGATTAAACATCTGGCTGATCAATCCGCGACTGACGCGGAAGTTTTCAATGTAGGCCGTTACATGCACAGCGCAGGCTTTCGTCCACCGGTTATTGTAATTGAAATCGCGGTTGAGGATGTAATTGATAGTTTGAATGGGATTGTAGCTTTCGCGCGGAAAATAAATCTGTAGTTTTTCTAATTTGTCTTCTGTAGAGGAGTCATCCAGCAACGGGATCAATTTGGGTTTCAAATCCTGATCTACGAAAAGATCGAGTAGCTCCAGCGCATACTGAATGCTGTCGGGGGTGCCGGCTTCAATGTTTTCTTTTACCAACTGCACCGACTCGGGGTCGTACAGCAAGGAGAGCAGCAACGTCAGGTGGTCGTAGTTGTCGCGGATTTCTTCCTGCAGTGCTTCGCGTAAAAAAGAATAAATTGGTTCTTCGGGTATTTCATCTAATGCGGCAATATTCCAAAGTGTTTTGCTCATCTCGGTATCGAGCAGATCTTTCACCGCCAACACTTCCCTCCCTTTGGCCTGGTAATTGATAAAGCGGAGTGCATAAAGGATTTGCTTTACAATGCGCTTGTCGGGGTAATCAATTTTTTTCCAAAGTAACTGCAGCCCTTCGTCTCCACCAATATGCCCGATGATCTGGATAAGTTTCACCATCACCAAATCGCTTTGACCTGATTTGTGAAAGGCTGTTTCCAAATGGATCAGTGCGGCCGGGCCTGCTTCTTTCATGGCAGATGCTGCCTGATGAGAGTATTGGGGCGAAGACAGCATATCAATTAATACCGTCCAAGTTTCGGGGCGTTTTACTTTGCGTGCCGTTAAGATCGCTTCGCCACGAACTTTTGGGTCTGCATCGCGTAACAACTCCAGCAGGATAAAAATGGTTTTGTTGTTGGCCAGCTTGCGCATAAACTTAGCAGCCAGCATGCGGTCGCTCTGCTTCACCGACTTGCTGAGTTTCATCAGTTTGTCGGGAGAAATAGAAAGCAAGTCGCTGTCTTCGGCCGAGCCTGCAGCCTGCGATGCTAATCCTTGCATTTCGCTTTTAGCTTCGGGCACAATACCCAACTCGGCTATTTTATCAAATGCAAACTGCTTTACGCGTTTCATCGGGCTCTCCGAAAGCTGCACGATGGAAGACTCAAACAGGGCGGGCTCCAGTTTTTCCATCAGTTTTAAACCATAAATCACTTTGCTTTCGGCATCGCTTTTCACCTCTTTGTCGAGTACGCTGTCCATGGTGTATTCTTTCACCACATCTTTTTCTACAGCCTCTTTGTTTTTGATCAGCGATGATTGCAACGTATCGCGGTAGCCGTGATACATTTTGTTGGCTACAAAATACCAGATCACTAAAAAGAGGCCGGTAAATGCTGTAACAGAAAGCAGATTAAAGAATTTGAATTGAATGATTAAAACGATCAACCCACCCGCCACCGTGCTGGCCAAAGCAAAAACAAAACCTTCAATTTTGGTTTGGGCATCAATCTTAATTGACTTATCAATCGGCACATAATAGAACTTGAAGATGGGCGTATCCAATGCATCGCGCAGCATATTGATAAACAGCTTGCTCATGGCAATAGCAATAAAGAAGTAGATCACTTCATTTTTACCTGACACCAAGGCATCAAACCCAAAGAAAGATCCCAACAGAAAAGCTACAACAGTAAATAGAAAAACCACAATCGGGTTAATGATCATGGCCACCCGCAAGCCATAATCTTGGGCGATGCGATCGGTAATGAAGGTAGTGAAAACAAACCCCAAGATTACAATGGTGGCTTCGAATAAACTCAGGAAGATGCCCAATGACTCCTGATTGGTGTACTGCACCACCGATACGTTATAAAATGAATAGTCCACAAACCGCAGCGCGATCATGGAAACAATTACAAAGGCTGCCAGCAGCATAATGTATTTGTTGCCAAAAAATTGGAACGGGGAAAGTTTCTTAATGTCTGATTCTGCTACGGCTACATTTGATTTTTTGCCCAGATAACCCCGGCTCAATACAATGAAAAACAATGTGTAGGCAATAATGCTGACCAGTGCAATAGTGTAAAGTGTTTCCACTTTTACACCCGAGGTAATCATAATGGGAATTGAAAAAAACGCAATGATTGAGGCAATATCAGTGCCCACATCCACACTGCCGATCAGCCGCTTGCCCACACGCACGTTAAACATCCGGCTGAAGGCTCCCCAAAAAACCAATTGTATAATAAATGTTACCGGCAGGATCAGCGCGAAACCAAACTCAAACAGAATTTTTTTATCTGAAACATAAGCTTGTCCATACTCAATAAAAGCAGTAGCAGCAATTACCAGCAGTAAGTTAAAAACGGCCAACGCAGAAAATGAAATTTTACCCTGAAGGAAGTTGTAGAGGAAGGTAATCACCATGCCAAATATCCCGGAATAGAATAATATGCGGGGCAGGTCATTCTTTTCGCTAAACTCATCGCCCGGCAAGCCTAAAAGCAATGACTGCGAAGCCACAGCAAATGATGCCAGAAAGAGCCCCATTAAAAAGCTCATCACCAGCAACAGCCCTACTCTCCCCTCCTCGTCCGGCTCTACATCGAGTATTTTCCAGAGACGTTTGAACATAGTTGGCAGTATTAGAAACGAAATATTACATTATTTGTCGAAAAAAACAACATTTCTTACTTAAATCTGACTTTCATCATAAACAGTCTCGAAATAAAATATTATAAAAAACTTAACTTTATGCTTTAATTTCCAAATCAATTAAAATCATGCAAGCAGAAATATTCTTCCGTTTGGTCGTTAAATTTCACTTGTAAGGAATGGTTGGGTATAGAAAAAACTGTTTCACATTTTATTCATGACTTGCAAAAATTTTTTTACCTAAAATGAACGTATGAAAACACTTGGGTTCTTTATCTTTTTGTTTGCCTTTGTTATGTCTGTTGCGGGGCAAGACACCAAAAAACTGGCCGAAGCCCAACGGCTTTTTGCCATCAAAAGCTACGATAAAGCTTTGCCCCTATTTTTAGATGCCATTCAGTCGGGTGTAAAAGACCCGTTGGCTTTCTATCAAACCGGAATTTGCTATGAAAAGCAACAAACCATTGACAATCAGATAAAAGCCATACCATACTACGAAAAAGCTTTAGCCAATGGTAAGAACTTACCGGCTACATTAACCTACGACCTTGGCTGGCTCTACCTGAAAGATGAACAACTAGATAAAGCCCTCATTTCGTTCGACAACTATAAAAAGGAATCCAAAGACCCCAAGTCAAAAGCTGCTGCAGATAAAGCCATGGACGTGTGCCGCAATGCTGTAGCCATGATGTCGGTGCCCAGAAACTTTGTGGTTCATCCCTTTCCGGGAACTATCAACAGCCAATACACCGAATACAATCCCACTGTGTCTGCCGATGAGAGTGTGATGGCATTCACAGCCTTAAGACCCAACACCGGGCGTACCCGCTCGGGCGACAAGTTCATTGAAGAAGTATATGTTTCTTACAACAAAGCCGGCAACTGGACTGAACCCGTTGTTGTCCCTATTGCCAGCGACAAAAACGTGGGCACGGCCGGTATTTCGCCCGATGGCCAGAAGTTGATGATCTTCATCGGAGGCATTTCTGATCCCGGGAGCCTCTATCAGATCACCAAAGATGGTGATGGCTGGTCTAAGCCCAGTTTGTTGGCGGGAAGCATCAACTCGCCCAGTTCGATGGAGACCACCTGCAGTATTACACCCGATGGCAAAACCATTTATTTCGCCAGCAATCGCATTGGTGGTAAAGGTGGACTTGATATTTGGAAAACGGAATTGAAAGCAGACGGGAAATGGGGGCAGCCTGTTAATCTGGGGCCGGAGATCAATACGGCCGACAACGAAGATGCTCCCTTCATCCACCCCGACCAAAAGACATTGTTCTTTACATCAGACGGGCATAATACGATGGGCGGCAACGACATCTTCAAATCATCTTTGGTAAACGGAAAATGGACACGCCCCGAAAACATGGGCTACCCGGTAAATACCACAGCCAACGACAACTACTTTACCTTATTGGCTGACGGCAAGCGCGGCTATTTTTCTTCTGACCGGAAAGGCGGCCAGGGCGCGCAAGATATTTACTTCATAGACATGCCCGAAAACTCTGCCAGTATTCCATTAACTATGTTGAAAGGCAAAATCATTAATGCTGAAACAGGGAAGCCTATCCGTACGAAGATGTATGTGATAGATAAGGAGTCGAAGAAAGAATTGGACTTCGTCTATGATCCTGATCCAAAAACCGGAGACTATCTCATCATTCTGCCTCCTTCTAAAAGCTATGACATTGTAATTGAGTCAGAAGAATTTTTGCCCTACACGTTAAATGTAAACATCCCCAATCAAACTTATTTTTATGAACTCTATCAGCAAATCAACTTGCGCACGATCAAACAATTTGATGTAAAGGTAGGGCAAGAAGTGATTGTAAAGAATGCGTTTTATGACACCGATCAGGATGTAAAAACTGATTTCCGCAAGAGCCACGAATCGCAGTTAGTGAAAAGCGGCAGTGTAGATCCGTACGACATGATGATAGATTTGATTGCCGCCAAAGACAAAGACGGTATTGACTACTTAGTAAGCCTGATCGAGCAGACTAACCCCGTGGAGTCTGTTAACTTCAATGAAAAAGAAAATGCCAAAATTGAAGTAGCCTCGCGAACCTACTACTACGATGAAAGCGATGAAAGTAAATTCGAGCAAAAGCAAGTAGAAGGCAAAACCGTTTTCTCGCTGCCCACCATGGTAGTAACAGAAGAAGCCAAACGCATGAAGCAACAAACTACTCAGTCTCCCACCTATGATAAAGCGCTGCTTACTAAGTTTTTGAAAATATTTTTCGATCAGGGTAAAAACGATCTGAAAGAACAATACAACGCTCCCCTGAAAGACATCCTTCAAACCCTGAACAGCAACCCGGGACTTGGTATTGAAATCTCAGGCTATGCTTCATCAGAAGGAACGGAAGAGGCAAACCGCGAACTGTCTAACAAACGGGCCATTGCCGTACTCGATTACTTCAACCATCAGGGCATCGTACGGAGGCGTATTGTGGCCAAAGGTTATGGCGCTACCAAAGACGAAAAATCCAGCAAAGAAGAAGGACGAAGAGTGGAGGTGCGAATTGTAGCTGTTAAATAAGGACGTACTTTCTCAGGCTGGTTATTGATCATGCGGCTTGCAGATTGCAGATTGTCTTCTCCTATAGGCTGTGAATATCTCGTTAACAAAAATATCATTACTGTTTGGTGCAGCCTGTCATGATAGAGATCATTTATATCCACTGAAAGCATCCGCTATTCTTTGAGAAAAAGAATGTTGGCACTTTAATTGAGCATCCAGTTATTTTATTAAAAAGTGAAAAAAGCTATTCGAATCGTCATCATTACAGCAGGCGTACTGGCCGTCATTTTTTTTTCTCTCATCGGATCAGTAGATGATCGGCCATTAATGCAACAGGACTTCTATCATCAAACCATGGCGGGGCTTGATGTATTTAGTCCCAGTCTTTCTTCTTCACCCAACGGATGGACAACAGCGTGGAAATCAATTAACATCACACCGGCATCTCCCATGCCCATGGCAGGTTATGCACCCCGCAGCCGCTTTGAGTCGGTGCACGACTCGGTGTACATCCGGCTGCTGCTTATCAGTAATGGATATACCACAGTTTGTATCATCAGTGCCGATTTACTCATCTTCCCTCCTGCCCTGAAACAAAAAATCAGTCAACTCAACAAGTCCAATTGCTTTTTGTACTTCAGCGCCTCGCACGTGCACAGCAGCTTAGGCGCGTGGAACGACAGCCCGCTCGGAAATTTTATCCTCGGCAGCTATAACGATGCCTGGCTCAACTCCTTGGCTGCGCACGTAAATGAAGCCATCCTACAAGCCACCCGGCAACTCCATCCTTCAACGATTAAGTATTTTGAAACAGATGCCAGCGAATATGTAGAAAACCGCATTGATCCGCTGCGCGGTTCCATAGACGGAAAAATTCGAGGTCTCAAAATTGTTCGTAACGATAGCACCAAAGCTTTGTTGGCCAGTTACAGCGGACACCCCACCAACATCAGCCATTTAAGTAGAGCTATCTCTGCCGACTATATCGGAGCGATGGTTCATCAAGCAGAAAAAAAAGATTATGATTTTGCCTTATTTGCTGCCGGCATGATTGGCAGCCATCGCACTAAGTTTACCAACGAAAAAGAGTTTGTCTATTGCGATTCGCTTGGGCAACGGTTGTATCGAAAAATTAAATCAGCTTCCACACAAACTATTTCAACATCAAATATATCAACCGGACAAATACAGGTACACTACGGCCCTTCGCAACTGCACATCTTGCAAAAATTGAAAGTGCGCGATTGGGTATTCCGGTGGTTGTTTCAAAAACTGGAAGGAAACATTACTTATCTGAAGCTTGGCAATATTATCATGCTAGGTATGCCTTGCGATTTTTCAGGTGAAATTTTTGTTGACGACCACCTGGGTCAGTTAGCAGAATTAAAAGATGAAAAATTATTCATCACCAGTTTTAATGGCGACTATGTGGGCTACATCACCTCTGATAAATACTATGGTCATTCCGAACAAGAGGAAGTGATGGCACTCAACTGGGTGGGACCACACTTCGGAAAATACTATTCGGATATTGTAAAGAAGGTTATTGAAAAATAACTTTTAGTTGCTGCCGGGGCGTTTTCTAAAAAAACGTTTTTTGTTACCGGCCTTGTGGTGGTGATGTGGCTTTTCCGGCTTCATCTTCCCATCTGGGTTATAGGCAAAAGAAGGATGAAAGCCATACGGTAAATCAGTTTTAGAAATAGCAGTACCTATTAGTTTTTCAATCTGACCAAACCTTCGCTGATCCAGTTGATTGACAAACGTAATGGCATGGCCGGTGCTGGCTGCCCGTGCAGTGCGGCCAATGCGATGGATGTAGTCTTCCGGATCGGGCGGCACATCGTAGTTCAGCACCAGTTCTATGCCTTCTACATCAATACCACGCGAAAGCACATCGGTACCGATCAGTAAATTCAGTTGCTTGTTTTTAAACTCCCTCAAAATCTCTTCGCGTTCATTTTGTTCCAGATCCGAGTGGATTGCCTTTGAGGGCAGCCCGAGTTTAGGCAACAAACGCCCCAAGTGTTTTACTTTTTCTTTGGTGGAAGCAAAAATCAGTGCACTGGAAAAAGCTGATCCTTTCAGCAAATGAGTAATCAGTTTTTCCTTTTGATCATCATTCACCAGATAGGCCTCCTGCACAATTCCATCGGCAGGTTTAGAGATAGCGATATTAATTTCTGCCGGGTCGCGTAAAATTTTATTGGCAAGTGCACGAATTCGCGGAGGCATAGTGGCTGAAAACAACAAAGTTTGCCGAGTGGACGGCAGGTATTTAATGATGCGCAGGATGTCATCATAAAAGCCCATGTCCAGCATGCGGTCGGCTTCATCGAGCACAAGGTGCTGCACATACTTTAAATCAATTACACCGGAAGCCAGTTGGGCTATCAGCCGTCCGGGGGTAGCGATCATCAGATCCACGCCTGCCTCGAGTGCCTTCTTCTGCTGATCCCACACAGCGCCATCGCCACCTCCGTATATCGGGATAGAACTTACGCCCGTAAAATATGCCAACCCCTCCACCTGCTGATCTATCTGCTGAACCAGCTCGCGAGTGGGCGCAATCACCAACGTATTAAGATGACGATGATCTGAATGGATGATATTATGGAGGATGGGCAGCAGGTAGGCTGCAGTTTTGCCTGTACCTGTTTGGGCGCAGGCTACCAAGTCGCGCTTAGCTAATATCTGCGGAATAGCTTCTTGTTGGATGGGCGTAGGTTTTTCATAACCCATGGCATCTAATCCGTCTTGCAGTTTTTGATTAAAATGAAAATCGTGGAATGTCAAAGAGAGAATTTAAAAAAATATATTTCTGTAAAATTACAATGAGTAAACCAAAGCGCAAAGCACCGGCCAGATTGATAAATTTCTTTATACTTTCCTTCCGCCATAGCGCCTCCGCATATTAAACCCATGTACAATTTTCTTGAGTACTTCATAATACAACGCGGCATACAGGGCTATCACCATCACCCAAATCACAGCTAGATTAAAATAGAGTGTATTAAACTTATGACCTGCAAAAAACTTGGTAGGGATATAAAAGTTGTCGCGAAAATCTAAAAAATGTTCCGGGCGGTGTTCGTTAAAATAGATCGGATAGATTTTTTGAATCAATTCGCCATCCCACTCTACCACGCGCATGGCACTCTCCGTATTTTCCACCATTTTGGTTACGGCTGCATTTTGGTATTTGAATTTCAATTTTTCAAACGCTACTTTTTTGGTTTCATCATCGGTAAGTTGCGCCATCAGTTTTTCTTTGTCTGCCACGGCATGGCGAAGGCGGATGGAATAATATTCTTTCAGCAATTTAATGTATTCATTCACCTTGCGATAAGTAGTCGAATCGAATTTACCTGCTTCGAGATTTTCAATTTCCGGAATGCTCTTTCCTACAAAAGTAGATTCGTACGCCAGCTCTTTGCGGAGTAAATCTAAGGCTGCCTTTACCTTATTATCACCAGAGTGGCGGTGCCATTCACCCGGATGATTGACTACAAAAGCCAACCGCGATTCGAGCTCGGGTAAATAATAACCGCGCTTGTATTCGGCATTGGCTCGCTTTTGATCTATCGGATAAAATATTTTCTCAAGTGGATTGTCTTTAAACTGTGTTACCATGTACGCTTCAAAAGCCCAGCGCGATGCCATCAGTTCGCCCAATAAAGGAATACCAACGGGCGAACCTACTTTGGGATTAAACTTATCAAAATTGATTACCACCCCGCTCAGCAACAACTGGGGGATGATGAGTATGGGAATTAACACATAAATCGTTACAGCTGAGTCGAAAGCGGACGATATATTGAGCCCCAGCATGTTGGCAAAACACGAGCATGAAAATAAGATGAGCCAGTACCGCATTTCGGTAAGCGGAATTTCGAGCAATGCGTTACCTACCAAAACAAAGCAAACTGTTTGAATGGCCGAGATGGCAAATAAAATAACCACTTTCGAAAAAAAGTAGCTGCTGCGGCTTAAATGCAAAAACCGTTCGCGCTTTAAAATTTTTCGGTCTCTAAAAATTTCTTCGGCACTAACGATCAGCCCCACAAACAAGGCCACCACAATACTCATAAAGAAATAGACCGGCACATTGGCGTTATCATAAAATGAATAATGTGGATGATCTACGCCCACATAATCATAGTACTCTACAAAATATCCGATAAACAGAGCCAATAAAGGTGCTAAAGCCAAGTTGATGGCAACATACTGATTGTTGGCCAGCTTGGATTTTACATCTCGCACAATAAACGTGCGAAGTTGTTGAAACCAATTAGGGATTTGCTGAACTGCCGGCAGCGGATCTATAAACTCTTCTACCTTGGGTATCTTAATATTCTTTTTAAAATATTGATACCACTGGCCGGGAGAAACCTTGCGTGTGTGCGTCAGCCGGCCATACTCGTTGACCACACGGGTTTCGATGATGTTAAAAATTTGTTCGGGGTTGATATTGCCGCACTCGGGGCAGGCACCGGGCGTGCGGTTGGCTGCATTAATAATATCTTGGAAATAATTGACCGACTCTACCGGGTTGCCATAATAAATCTGAAAGCCGCCCGAGTCGAAAATCAAGAGTGTGTCAAACATTTTAAATATGTCGGAAGAAGGTTGATGGATGACGACAAAAATCATTTTGCCGCGCAGCGTCAGTTCCTTCAGCATATCCATGATATTTTCTGAATCGCGGGAAGATAGCCCCGAGGTGGGCTCGTCCACAAAAAGGATGCTCGGCTCGCGCAGCAATTCCAACCCGATGTTCAGCCTTTTCCGTTGCCCGCCACTGATTATTTTTTGCAATGGAGATCCTACTTTCAGATCTTTTATCTCAGTCAAACTCAGGTTTGTTAAAACTGTTTCTACCTTTTCAACAATCTGCCGATGAGTGTAATGTCCGAAACAAAGTTGGGCGGAGTAATACAAATTTTCATACACACTTAAGTCTTCCATTAACAAATCATCTTGCGGAATATAGCCGACCACGCCCTCTACTTCATGTGGTCTTTCGTGTATATTAATACCATTGATCAGCACACGCCCGCTAGATGGTTTCTCTGTTCCGTTCAATACATTCAGCAATGTGGATTTGCCCGAGCCACTGCCTCCCATAATACCAATCAGCTTGCCGCCTGTCTCTGCAATACTTACGTTTTGCAACCCGGCTCGACCACTTTTAAAATGATAAAAAACATGGTCGGCTATAAAACTTATTTTAGTGTTATTCTCCTGCGACAGAAACTTGCCCACTACATCGCTGTAATATATTGACTCTATTTTCGAGCCACGAATAGTGCTGCCGGTGGGGAATACATCAACCTTTCTTGACTTGAGCGGCAGACTGTTGAGATACAAAGGTGTAATGCCCAGGTATCTGATAAAATAAGTTTCTATGCTTGGCAACCGCAAGATGGCGATCATGCCCGAAATGTTTTTGGCCGTCAGGTGGGGGCCGTGGTGAGTGGAGGAGGCTACGGTGCCTTCGTCTATGATCAGAATATTTTTTGAATCGAGTTCTTCCGCATCGTGACTGAGTACGAAAGCACGCATGGCTTTGAAATCACGATGTGGAATTTTTAAAGCTTCGCCAATATAAAAAATGAGGTTACTCTGCCGTTCGGATAATTCCTGGCCTGCAAAAACCAGTTCAATCACCTTAACAACCAACACAGCTTTCTGCTGCATAGTCAGTGCCTGATTTACTTTGCGGGCAATCTGTATGATCTGAGCCCAGTCGTCAACAAATTCTTGTGTTTCCTCGTCAACATGGACGACCTGCGTAGTCGTACGCTTATTTATTTTGCAGAAGTCGTCAAAGAGGGAAAGGTAATAGCGTACTCCGTCTTGGTTTAAATGAAGCCCGAGAAACTCTTTGATAATGGTTCGTTCATCCTCTGTAATACGCTCTTTGGCAACAATGGCAAAAAACTGGATAATCGCTTTGAGGAGCTCTTCACTCATTACAAAAAATTACTTAGGCTTAACAAAAAATTATTAAACCGTCAGCAAAATGCTGACGGTTTATACTATTAAGCTGCTAAGTTAATCAATGTTCTTTCTCGCCATCTAATGACAAAACATATTTTGCCATCAATTCTGCATCCGATTCAGATACGTTGGGGTGGGCAGTCATCGGTACCTGGCCCCAGTTTCCGGAGCCACCTTTGATAATTTTTTCGGCCAGCTTCTTTACGTTGGCATCGGTAAAGTCATACTTCTTAGCCACATCGGTATGGCTCGGGCCTATAATTTTATTGGTTTTATCGTGACATGTTTTGCAGTCATTTGCTTTTACCAACGATTCGCCTTGGGCAATCGGATCCGACTTAGTGGCTGCTACCTCTTCCTGAGGTGTTCCATAATCTTCTTTGGCCGCTGTTGAGGCCTCTTCTTTTTTTCCACCGCAAGAAATTGCTGTCCATACCATTACCAGTACAATCAAAAAACCATTTACTTTTTTCATATTTATTTTATTTAAGGTTTATTTAAAAAATTACATTTATCTGATGCCGAGAATTTGTTTGTTGAGTTTAGGATTTTTTCCGGTGGAGGCAAAATCATCAAATGCTTTCTCTGTTACCCGGATCATATACTCCTGAATACGCTGCGCTCCCTCGCGGGCGCCTTGTTCAGGATGTTTAATGCAGCACTCCCACTCCAGCACAGCCCATCCTCCATAACCATATTGTGCCAGTTTTGAAAAAATTGATTTAAAATCAACCTGCCCATCGCCTACCGACCGAAAGCGCCCGGGTCTGTTAATCCAATCCTGAAAACCTCCGTACACTCCGCTCTTGCCGGTGGGGTTAAACTCTGCATCCTTTACATGAAACATCTTAATAAAAGAATGATAGAAATCTATGAACTGAAGGTAATCTAATTGCTGGAGCAAAAAATGACTGGGGTCGTATAAAATATTAACACGGTTGTGTTTCGATGTAGCTTCCCAAAACCTCTCGAACGTAATGCCATCGTGCATATCTTCACCGGGGTGTATTTCATAACAAACATCTACTCCGGCTTTGTCAAAAGTATTTAAAATCGGAAGCCAGCGTTTGGCCAACTCCTTAAAGCCATCTTCTACCAAGCCGGCCGGACGCTGCGGCCATGGGTACACCGTGTGCCACATCAGCGCACCCGAAAACGTAGCGTGTGCTGGCAAGCCTAAATTTTTGCTGGCTTTGGCTGCCATCTTTAGCTGATCTACTGCCCAAGCCGTGCGCGCCTTCGGCTGGCCTCTCAGGTTCTTGGGAGCAAAACCATCAAACATGGTATCATAGGCAGGATGCACAGCCACCAACTGCCCTTGCAGGTGGGTGGATAGTTCGCTGATCTGTAGTCCGCACGACTCTACTGTTCCCTTCAATTCATCAGCATAGTCTTTGCTTTCTGCCGCTTTCTTCAGATCAATCACACGGGCATCCCACGTGGGGATTTGTACGCCTGTATAACCGAGTGACTTAGCCCATTTACAGATGGATTTAAGATTATTAAACGGAGGTTGGTCGTCTAAAAACTGAGCTAAAAAAATGGCCGGGCCTTGAATGTTTTTCACGAGCGAAAAATAAAAGAAAAATGATTGAAACGAAATGATTTTTGCCGGAAATCGCCATTCATTTCATTTTTTTTTTACAATGAAAACATCTTACTATTTAAGATTTTTTTTAACTGGCAAATTGTTACTATTGAATGGCTACTCTATGTAAAATACTTTGCCGGTAAATAGGATGAGTATTTTTTTTACCTTCTCTTACTTTTATGATCTAAAGCCCACTAATAATTCTTGCCTTGATTGACTCATATTCAGAGTCAGTAATAAGTTTGTTATCAAGCATTTCTTTGGCTTTCATCAACCGGGCAGTGGAGTCGTCCATAGAGCCGGAAGAAGGAAGAGGTTGCCCTCCTGATAAATTGCCGAGATGAATAGCACCTGATTTGGCCCTGAGTTCCTCCATCTCTCTGATTCTCCTTTTCTCTCTCCAGGCTTGATCTTGCGCCTGAGCGATGCGATAAATGTTTTGTGTCTGATCTTTGCGTAAGCCTATGTATTTCAAAAAGTTGTTGTACGACTTGCCGATTGCCAAATCAGAATTGTCAGATGCTTTAAAAGAAATGTCTGCACCAAAAATACCGGTGTAAAGATTTACCCGTTCGAGGTCTTGCCAGCGAAAATCGTTCATCTTAAAGCCACCCAAAAGGTTTCTCTCAATAACAATAAATCTTCCTGATGTAGCCGCAATAAGAATCCGCCTGTGTGTCAGTGCAAATATTCTTCTTTGCACAGCCCATCCTTCCAAATGCTCACCGGGAACAAGAACAGATTCTAAATGCTGATGTGCTTTAATAACGTTCTCGTCTTCGTTTTTTATTGTTTCATCCATAATGACTTTATTTTAAGATGAGAGAATTTTGTTATCGCATTTGTTTACCTGCCAAAATCATCCTGCACACGCACAATGTCATTTTCGTCCGATGGGTGGTTGGCATCGGTATGCTGCCATATCTCGGCAATCATGCCCCACCCTTCGGGCAAGCCAACCAAACGATGGCGCTCGCCTTGTTTCAGTTTAATAATTTCACCGATGGCCAATTTTTTTAATGCACCCTGCTCATCTGTGTTGCTTGTTACCACTCCGGCCACACCTGCTACTAACTTCCATATTTCAGCACGCCTGTGGTGATACTGCCAACTCAATCGCTGGCCGGGCGCCACAATTAAAATTTTAGGACTGAGTTTACCTGAAATTTTTAAGTCTTTAGCCTGAAGGTGTGGAAAATAAAGTTGAATGAACCGATCGGCTTGCGCTTCATCCAACACAAAAAAACCACCCCACGGTCTGGTAAAGTCATGATTGGAAATGGTAAGCCCTACTTCGCTCAAATATTTTTCTACTGATTTTTTTACATCCTCCTTGGATGTGTTGGTGGTTGTGATAACGTTGATCATAATGAAGAAATTTAATCTACCCAATCTGCTACAAACAGGTTGGTATTGTGTGTGCCTCCGTTATTTCTGTTAGACGAAAAAATAATTTTTTTTCCGTCAGGCGAAAACATGGGAAATGAATCAAACACCGTGTCGTAAGAAATTTGTTCCAAGCCCGATCCATCTTCATTAATCATAAACAAATTAAACTGAAACCCGCGTTTGCTCTTGTGGTTGGAGCTGAAGATAATCTTTTTGCCTGACGGGTGATAGAACGGAGCCCAGTTGGCTTTTCCTAAGTGTGTGATCTGCTTCAGGTCAGAGCCATCTACATTGCAGGTGAAAATTTCCATGGCCGTAGGTGCTACCAACCCTTGCTTGAGGTATTCCACATAATCATTTTTTTCCTGGTCGGAGTTAAAGCGCGAAGCGCGAAAAACAATTTTCTTCCCGTCAGGCGAAAAAAAGGCACCACCGTCATATCCCAGTTCATGCGTAATCTGTTTTACATTTTTTCCATTGATGTCCATGGTGTATAAATCCAGGTCTCCGTTGCGCATAGAGGTAAAAACAATTTTGTCTTTCTTCGGTGAGATAGTTGCCTCGGCATCATACCCCGGAGTATTGGTCAGTTGTTTAATAATTTTTCCGTTCAGGTCGGCCACAAAAATATCGTACGAGTCGTAGATAGGCCACAGGTATTTTCCTCCGGGCTTGCGCTCTACATCTTTAGGGCATTCTTTTCCACCTAAATGGGTGGAGGCATACAAAACTGATTTTCCGTCAGGCATAAAAAAGGCACAAGTGGTGCGTCCATCACCGGTGCTGATCATCTGCGGTTTTTCGCCATGGCTCAAGTCCTTTCCTTGTATGGGCATGTAAAAAATCTGGTCGCAGTGCAGCCCCCACGCAGAGTTGTTAGATTGGAAGCTGATTTTTTTTCCATCGAAACTCCAATATGCCTCGGCATTGTCGGCACCGAAAGTCAGTTGACGAATATTTTTAAAATGTGATTCTTTGGCATAGTGAACGGTGTCTGCCGTATCAGCCAGTTGCGTTTTATTATTGATAGTCAGCGAAAGCGAGATAAACGATGTCAATACGACAAGGAGTGCAATTTTTTTCATGGATGAATAGGAATAAATAAATTTTACGATTTGAGTTCAGCTTCTTTCAGTGCCCTGCGCAGTATTTTGCCCACATTGGTTTTGGGTAGCTCTGTTTTAAAGACAAAGTACTTAGGCACTTTGTAGTTTGTCATATTTTCATGACAATATTTTTTTAATTCTTCTTCCGTCAGTGAAGGATCTTTTTTGACGACAAATGCTTTGATGACTTCTCCCGACCGTTCATCGGGTATGCCGATGGCGGCCACCTCCAGCACCTTGGGGTGCATGGCAATTACATTTTCTATTTCGTTGGGGAATACATTGAAACCGCTTACTTTAATCATGTCTTTCTTCCGATCTACGATTTTAAAGAAGCCATCAGCATCCATAAATCCAATGTCGCCTGTTTTAAACCATTCTTGATGATAGAATACATCGGTGTTGTCTTTCTCCCAATAGCCGCGCATTACCTGTGGACCGCGTGCACAGATTTCTCCGGTTTCTCCTTGTGGAAGTTGGTTGCCCTGATCGTCAAAGATGGCTACCTCCGTGCTGGGCATGGGCAAGCCTATCGTTCCGCGTTTTTGTTTTCCGTTCAGCGGGTTGCAGCAAAGCACGGGCGAAGTTTCACTCAGCCCATATCCTTCCACCAGCGGGCTTTTGGTCAACTCCTCCCACCGGATAGCTACGGCATCTTGCACAGCCATGCCGCCACCCACGGCTCCTTTCAAAAGTGAAAAATCAAGTTCATGAAACATCGGATGGTTCATCATGCCATTGAATAATGTGTTGACACCGGTGAGGATGGAAAACTGATATTTCTTCAACTCGTTTAAAAATCCCTTCATGTCGCGCGGGTTGGTGATCAGCACATTCTGCAATCCACGATGATACATCAGTGTCAGGTTGACTGACAGCGCAAAAATATGATACAAGGGCAAGGCAGTTATCACGATCTCTTGCTTCTCTGCATCTTTCAGCAATGGCTCAAACCAATACGAAATCATTTCATTGTGGGCCACCAGATTGCGGTGCGAAAGTTGTGCTCCTTTGGGTACGCCTGTGGTGCCTCCCGTATATTGAAGTATGGCCAAATCTTCCAGCCCAATCGCAGGTTTATCTAAAGTAAGCGCAGCTCCTTGGCGGAGCACTTCTTTAAAAGTAATGGCATGAGGTAAATGGTAGGCCGGCACTAATTTTTTTATGTGCTTCACTACAAAATTGACGAGCCACCCTTTGAGGCCTCCTACCAAATCGCCCATTTCGGTTACGATGAAATGCTTAACGGGTATTTTGCCTTTTATCTCTTCCAGATTATGAGCAAAATTGGCTACGATTACCAACGCGGAAATTCCCGCGTCCTTAAATTGGTGCTCCATCTCGCGTGCCGTATAAAGCGGATTGGTATTCACCACTACCAGCCCGGCTTTCAGTGCCCCAATAAAAGCAACCGGAAACTGCAATAAGTTGGGCATCTGGATAGCGATCCGGTCGCCCTTTTTCAACCCTAATCCTTTTTGAAGATAGGCCGCAAACTGTGAAGAGAGTTTATCTACTTCCTGATAGCTTAATTTCCCCCCTAAGTTTTCGTACGCCACAAGCCCGGCATATTTTTTTGAAGCCTTTTCAAACAAGTCAACCAACGATTCGAAGGGAAGCGCACCGATTTCACTGGGCACTCCCTCAGGATAATTTTTATACCACGGAAAATCTTTCATCTGTCTTCTGATTCTGATGCCCAAGTAGTAAAAAAAAACAGGCATTAGCAAGGTAGAAAGGATGGATTTCAAATTCGTAATTTTACATCTGATAAAAATCATGACACGGGAAGAGATCATCCATTGGCTGGACGCGGTGAAAGACCCGGAGATACCGGTTTTGTCGCTGGTTGATTTGGGGGTGATTACCGATGTGGTGATTGAAGCAGACCAAGTAACCGTTGACATGACACCTACTTTTGTGGGCTGCCCAGCGATAGACTATATGAAGGAAGAAGTATTGCAGTTGCTGCAAAGTAAAGGGCTAAAAAATATAAAGGTCAATATCTCTTTTAAAAGGAATTGGTCGTCTGACATGATTTCTGAAAAAGGAAAAACTGCCTTAAAAAAATTTGGTTTGTCTCCTCCCCCGCCTGCCAAAATATTTACTGACTTGGAAGTATTGGAACACGCCATTTGTCCGAGGTGCGACAGCAGCCATACTGAATTAAAATCTCCGTTTGGCTCCACCCTTTGTCGCTCTATTTACTATTGTTATGACTGTAAGGAAGCATTTGAGCAATTTAAACCTTTGTAAGTTGCTGTCCACATTGACATCATACTATTCAGCATTTAAAAAAATATTAAACCAGGTTCAGCATTATCCATCTAACTGCTCATTCACGTGTCATTATATCGTGTAATCATTCCAGCATGAAAAAATTATTGTTAGTCTTTGTTCTTCTCTCCAGCCTGAAATTATACGGGCAGGAAAAAACATTTGTGCGCGAATATACCTACAAAGCCAGCGAGGCAGACAGCAAAGTATCTTGCCGCGCCATCGCTATGAATGAATTGAGAACGGAACTGCTCAACGAACTGGGGGTTTATGTAGAAAGTAATGACCTTCTCACTTCGCATGACGACAAAGGGAAATTTTCGCAAGACTTTAAAGAAAAAATATCTACCATCACCGCAGGCATCACCAAACTGGATGTGTTGGACGAAAAATGGGATGGTGAAACTTTTTGGATGAAGGCCTCCATCAAAGTAGATACCACCAGTTTGAAAGAATCGCTCAAGCGGATCAGTGAAGACCATCAAAAAATGCGCGAGCTGGAAGAAATGAAACAGCGCCTGACCGATGCCAACCAAAAATTGGCCGCCTTGTCGCGCCAACTTCAGCAACAAAAAGAAGAAGATGCCAAGGCTTCCATTGCAGAAAAATACAAAGCACAGGTAAATACCATCAGTGCCACCAACTATCTGTATAATGCCAAATCAAAATATGAAGCAAAAGATTTTGCGGGTGCTATCGTTGATTTTGATAAGGTGATCTCGCTCGACCCAAAATTTGCACTGGCGTATGCTTACCGGGGCCATGCCAAAGAAAAATTGGGAAGCTACCCGTCAGCTATTGAAGATTTTAGCAAAGCTATTGACCTCAATCCCAATTTTGAAGTGGCGTATGTAGATCGCGGACTTGCCCGGCTTTACTCCCACGACTACCCCCATGCCGTTGCTGATTTTTCACAAGCCATCCGCATCAATCCATCTTATGCACTTGCTTATGGTGGCCGGGGCGAAGCGATGTTGAAGATGAAAGACTATGCGGGCGCACTGAATGACTTTGATGCGGCCATCCGCCTCGACTCTCAATATGCGCTGGCTTACTTTGGCCGCGGCATTGCCCGACAAGCTACAGGAAAGAAAGGTGCTTGTGCCGACTGGCAGCACTCAGCACAACTTGGCAACCGCGAAGCTTATGATTTTCTACAAAAGCACTGCCGCTGAATATTAGCGATTGGTGCAAAGAAAAAAACCTGATTAGTATCTTTTTGGCTTTCTTTTATTCTTGCCACCCCAAAACTCTTCACGCTTTTTACCAGAGAAACTTCTCTTTCTATCGCCTCTGTCGCCTCGGCCTCCTCTACCCCCCCGATCTCCTCTGTAGCCATCGCGGTCGCGTCTTTCGGGGCGATCTCCGCTCATTTCTAAACGCACACGTCTGCCGCGCACCTCTACGCCATCAAAGCCTTTCATAATTTGGTCGGCCATGCCTTTTTCTACTTCAAAAAAAGAATAAGCGCCTTTCAGGTCAATCTTACCGATCTTGCTTTTATCAGTATCTCCATAGTCGCAGATCAGACCAAGCAAACTGCCTTTGTCCAACCCATCCATTTTGCCAATGTTAATAAAGATGCGATCTCCGGTAGAATAGGCCGGCTCGTCCTCATCTTCAAAGAATCTTCTTTTCTCCGATTTATCAGATTTGTTGATGTCGCGCGCATCGCGGTAATATTCCAAGAAGCGATTGAATTCGATCGAAGCAAAACGTTTGATGATATCTTCTTTGGAGAAGTCTTTCAGTTCGTGATAGGCTTCGGGCAGGAAAGAATCAATTTCTTCTTCATTCACTTCTACCGAACGCACTTTCTTCACCAAGTCCATCATCTTCTGCTGGCATACTTCATCTCCTGTTGGCACTAATACCTGTGTGAACTTGCGCTTGATACTTTTCTCCACTTGGTGCACACGCCCCATTTCTTTTTTTGAAACGATGGCAAGAGAAATTCCTTTTTTGCCGGCACGGGCTGTGCGCCCTGAGCGGTGGGTGTAAAACTCCATCTCATCGGGCATGTTCATGTGTATCACGTGTGTGATGTTGCTTACATCTATACCCCGTGCGGCCACATCGGTAGCCACCAGAAGTTGCAGCGTTTTGTTTTTAAAACTTTTCATCACGCGGTCGCGCTGCGCCTGTGTCAGGTCGCCATGCAGCGGGTCAGCATTGTATCCGTCTTTAATGAGGTGCTCGGCAATTTTTTGCGTATCCATTTTAGTACGGCAAAAAACGACAGCAAAAATATCGGGCGTATAATCTACAAAACGTTTAAGAGCCAAATATTTGTCGCGCTCATCTACCATCACATATTGATGATCAATATTTTCGTTGCCTTGCTTTTGGCCTTCCATGGCAATCTCTTGCGGGTTGCTCATGTAGTTGCTGGCTATTTCGCGTACTTCGCGAGGCATGGTGGCAGAAAACAACCACACATTTTTTGTGTCGGGCGTGGTGGAGAGAATCTCGTCTATATCTTCTTTGAAACCCATGTTCAACATTTCATCGGCTTCGTCCAGCACCACATATTGAATCTGTGTCAGGTCAACTACTTTTCTGGAAAGTAAGTCAATCAAACGGCCCGGTGTAGCCACAATAATCTGGGCGCCCCGTTTTATTTTTCTGATTTGATCTGAAATGCTCGCCCCGCCATAAACTGTAACGATGTTCAGTTTTTTGAAGTTATTGGCAAAACGTTCTAAGTCATTCGTAATCTGTACGCTCAACTCGCGCGTAGGAGCTACCACCAGCGCTTGTGTGTGGCGGTTATCGGCATTAACCAATTCCAGCAAGGGCAAACCAAAGGCTGCTGTTTTACCTGTGCCAGTCTGTGCCAGGCCAACTAAATCCGTATTTCCTTGTAATAAGACCGGGATCGCTTTTTCTTGTATGGGCGTAGGATTTTCAAAGCCCAATTGGCGGACTACTTCCACCAGTTCCCCGGATAAACCCAGGGCGTCAAATGATTTCATTATAAATTGTTAAATAGGCGGCAAAGGTACACAAAATAAAATAGCTCAGAGGCAGAAAAGATAATTGGGTATTCATCCTGTCGGCTCCTTACAAAATTACTTGCCTTTAAACAGAAAAGCCATTTTATCAATGGCTTTATCCGTTTCTCGCAAAAGAATCATTTGCTACCAAATCTTAATCCGGTCTTCGGGTTTTTTATAGAGTTTTTCTCCGGGCTTCACGTTAAATGCTTTGTACCATGCGTCCATATTGACAGGTGTGCCGATGGCACGATAATCTCCGGGAGCATGCGGATCTGTCAAAATCAATCGGGCAGCAGTTTCATCGCGTGTTTTCCCGCGCCACACTTGTGCCCACGCCAAGAAGAAACGCTGATCGGGAGTGAAGCCATCTATCTTCGCGTTTGATTTTCCTTGCTTGGTCATTTTAAATGCCTCGTAAGCAGCATTCAACCCACCAAGGTCGCCAATGTTTTCGCCCAAAGTCAATTTGCCGTTTACATGAATCGTATCGAGTACGGTGTATGCATCAAATTGTTGTTGTAATTGTTTGGCTTTCGCATCGAATTTTTGGCGGTCTTCGGCTGTCCACCAATTGTGCAGCGAGCCGTCTTTGTCGTACTGGCTTCCTTGGTCATCAAAGCCGTGCGAAATTTCATGACCGATTACCGCACCGATGCCACCGTAGTTAAACGCATCGTCCGCATCAGGGTGGAAAAATGGATATTGTAAAATCCCTGCCGGAAAAACTATTTCATTCATCACCGGGTTGTAGTATGCATTGACGGTGGGCGGAGTCATGCCCCAGCGGGTTTTATCAACTGGTTTTCCTAATTGACTAATCATATCATTGAACCGCCAGTGGCTTGCGTTGCGCACATTTTGCAAAAAGGTTTTGCTGTTAATTTCAAGTCCATCGTAGGTTTTCCATTTATCCGGGTAAGCAATTTTAGGATTGAATGATGCTAACTTTTCCAATGCTTTCTTCTTGGTAACATCGCTCATCCAATCTAATTGCTTGATGCGGATTTGATAGGCCTTGATTAAGTTTTTAATCATCTCGTCCATGCGTGCTTTGGCTTCGGGCTTAAAATATTCGGCCACATAAAGTTGGCCGAGCAACTCACCAATGTTATTGTCTGTCAGGCTCGATGATTTTTCCCACCGTGGTGTTTGCACTTTTTGCCCGGTCAATGCCTGCGTAAAAGCAAACTGTGCATTGACAAAGTCTTTGCTCAGATACGATGCGGCAGACCGTAAAATCTGCCATTGCAAATAAACTTTCCATGTGTCAATGCTTGCGTTCTTTATCAAACTATCGGCTGTAACAAAAAAATGAGGAACACTGACAATGATGCTGTCTTGGTTATTGATGTTAAACTTCGACAAAAAAACTTTCCAATCAATAGACGGTGTTGTCTTGGTGAAATCATTGATCAGAAATTTATTGTAAGTTTTTACCGGGTCGCGCATTTCAACGCGGCTCCATTGTGCTTTCGCCAATTTCTTTTCGAAAGCAAAAATAGTTTCCGCATTTTTCTTGGCTTGCTCTTCTGAAGAGCCTGTGAGTGTAAACAGGGAAGTAACATAAGTAGCAAAAGCAGTTTGTATCTTTTTCGAGCGCGGGTCAGCTTTCAAATAATAATCGCGGTCGGGCAGCGAGGTGCCGCCTTGGTTAAGTTGCACGGCCATTTGAGTCGGATGTTTTTCATCTTGATCTACATAAAACCCGAACAGCGCAGAGCCCATACCATGAGTGCGTTCATAAGCCATTTCATCTAATACCTGACCGTTGTCGTTTAAAGCACTTACACGTTTCAGGTCAGCAAGAATTGGTTCGGCTCCTAATTTTTCGACAGTGGCCGAATCGAAAGCAGCTGTGTAAAAATCGCCCACCCGTTTTTTTACTGAACCGGTTTTTGCATTTTTATCGGCTGCCGCTTCAGTCAGTATTTTGCGCAATGCTTTTACATTGAATTCGTGCAGAATATTAAAACTTCCCCAGCGTGTTTCTTTGGCCGGGATTTGATTGTTCTTCAACCAAGTGCCTCCGGCATATTCCACAAAATTATCACCGGGTTTTACCAATACATCCATATTGGCAGGGTCAATAAATTTTGCTTTGGCAGGGTCTTTTTGCGAAAAAGTATTCTGTGCAATGGTTGACAAGAATAAAATCAACACACTGAGTTTAGTAAAACTGTTGCTCATTGGTTTAGTTGTTAGTGTCAAGAAAAATTTAATTTTGTTTTTATGTGGTTCCTATTAGTTCCGCTCCACTTCTTAGGAAAGATGAGAGTTGGATGCCTTCATTTTCTCGTACTTCCTTTTCCGAGGCGCGAAATATAACTCTTTTTCGTTCCAACTTTTTCTTCCCTACATTTTCTTCGAAGAACATTGCTGCCCACGCAGGTAACAAAGAACACGGGCGAAAAGATAGTTTACACCTACGATGCGGGCGGGAGAAAATTAGCACAACAAGTGTACAGTGCATCTGGCGCGCTGGCCAAGACTTTGGAATACGATGGTGACTTTATCTACCAGGGCGACACACTACAGTCTTCGCTGTTCGACATGTTCCGAAGGGCATGTCGAACGACAGATAAAGTAGATTTTATAATCTGTGTTTAAAAAAAAATTGCTATTGCTTTTTCGGCACAAGAGAGACTCTTGCGCCTGATTAGGAAGATGTTGATTTAACGAAGTAGGTTGTGCTTCGAAGGCGCAGAGTTCCTGAGGCAGGTAACTTTGCGGGAATATGGTTGACAAACAATAACACAGGTGAATGATGTCGCCCAAATAACTACCTACAATACTTAGAAGCTTTTTCACTATTTTTAGCAAACAAAATTTCTCTTGAAAACCATTAAGCGACTAATCTCTACTGTACTCCTGCTCGCCATAGTCTATGGAGTGCAATACGGCTGGCGTGCTTTTCCGATCATCACCGGGTACGATGCCAAAGACCTTTGCTCCTGTGTATTTGTGGGTGGGCGCAGTCCGCAAGATGTACTCAACAACGAGCTGAGCAGTTTTCCTTTGTCGCTGGCTTCTGCGAAAATCAATGTAGGCGACTCTTCTGCCACCGCCACTGTTTGGGGGTTGGCCAAGCGCAAAGCGATTTATAGAAAAGGGTTGGGCTGCACGCTGGTAGTAGAAATGACTGAAGATGAATTGCGCCATCAAAAAATAAAAACGTTTCGTAGCAAAGAAATTCAATCAGACTCGGTTAGTCTGCCCGATGGAAGTCAGTTGCCTGCTGTTGATCAGGCAAAATTAAAATCAGCCTTAGATGCGGCTTTTGCAGAGAACTCGTCTGAGCAAGCACTCCTGAAAAGAACCCGGGCAGTAGTTGTGTTGCTAAACGGACAACTGATTGCCGAGCGGTATGCCCAAGGCTTCGATGAAAATTCCAAACACATCGGCTGGTCTATGACCAAGAGCATCACCAATGCGTTGGTAGGTATTTTGGTGAAACAGGAGAAACTGAAATTAGACGCGCCCGCCCCGGTGGACGAATGGAAAAATGATGAACGTAAAAACATCACGTTATCAGACCTGATGCACATGAGCAGCGGCCTGCGGTGGGAAGAAAACTACAGCGGTCCGAGCGGGGTAACCAACATGCTGTTCAAGAAAAAAAATATGGGACAATATGCTGCCGAAGCCCAGCCTGAAAATAAACCTGGCGAAGTTTTTCAATACTCCAGCGGCACCACCAACATTATTTCGCGCATCGTCCGGCAAACGATTGGAGAGGAAGATTATTACCAGTTTCCCTATCGCGAATTGTTTACCAAAATAGGCATGAACGGCATCGTGTTAGAGCCCGATGCCGGAGGCACTTTTGTTGGCTCCTCTTATTCATTTGCTACAGCTCGCGATTTCGCCCGCTTCGGTCAGCTGTATCTCAACGATGGCGTATGGAAGGGCGAACGGATATTGCCCGTAGGATGGGTAGCTTATTCTTCCACACCCGCCAACGGAGCGCACCGGGGCGAGTATGGGGCGCAGTGGTGGACAAATGCCGGAGAGAAATCTAATCCGGCCAATCGCAGCTATCCCAACGTGCCGGCAGATAGTTTTCAGGCAGAAGGATTTGAGGGACAATTTATTTTTGTCATCCCTTCAAAAAAATTAGTGGTGGTCAGGTTGGGACTCACCAAAAAAGATGACTTTGACATGAATAAATTAGTTTCAGAAATTATAGCGAGCATTTCGGGATAGAAGAAAAATACAGTAGGAAAAATATGTACAAAAAAAAGAATTATGAATAACCGCAGAGAGTTCATTAAAAAATTAATAGCCGGTGCATCGGCTGTACAGATACCGGTAATCGGGTCGGCATTCAGTGCCTTGACTACCGATGAATTACCTCCACTGAATATTTCGTTGGCGCAATGGTCAATGCACCGCGCCATAGAAAAAGGAGAATTGAAGCCCGAAAATTTTGCAGCTATTGCCAAGAATAATTATGGTATTCAGGCCATTGAATATGTGGGCAGCTTTTATCAGGCACATGCCACCGAAGAAAAATTTTGGCTGCAGATGAAGAAAACGGCCAACGATCTTGGCGTGAAAAACCTGCTCATAATGGTTGACAACGAAGGCGACTTGGGAAACCTAAACAAACCCGAAAGAAAAAAAGCAGTAGAAAACCATTTTAAATGGATCAATGCCGCCAAGTTGTTGGGTTGCCACTCTATCCGTGTCAATGCTTTTGGCGATGGCGCCAAAGAGGCGGTGCAAAAAGCCATGATCGAATCTATGACGATTCTCTGTACTTATGCCTCGCAGGAAAACATCAATGTCATTATTGAAAACCACGGCTTATACAGTGCCGATGGCCAATGGGTAGCGGGCATTATGAAGGCCGTGAACCAACCTAACTGCGGTACGCTGCCCGACTTCGGCAACTGGTGCACCAATGCCAAATGGGGCAGCACGCAAGACAACAAATGCACTGAAGTGTACGACCGCTACGAGGGCGTAAAAGATTTCTTGCCATTTGCCAAAGGTGTCAGCGCCAAATCGTACGACTTCAATAAAGATGGAGAAGAAACGATCATTGACTTTACCCGTATGCTGCAGTTAGTAAAGGCTGCGGGGTTCAAGGGACATGTGGGTATTGAATATGAAGGGCACCGGCTAAGCGAACCGGACGGCATACGCGCTACCAAAGCATTGCTCGAAAAAACATGGAAGAAAATAAACGGATAAATTGTGAGTGTTACTTCTGCATCATACAGCCACACGCTGAGTCCGGAAAAAAAGACAATATTAGAAACAGATGGGTTAGCCTCTACTGAGTTTGACCTGTTGGAAGATGCTTGTATTTATGTGCACTGTTTTTTTGATATTCCCGAGCCCGGCTTGCTCGTGCGCATTTGGAAAACAACCACACTTAACGACTGTCACTCCTCAGCCACCGCACAACTCCTACATGCCGAAAATATTTCGTATGCACCAGCATGGACTCCCGTTCCGCACAGCGGCACCTATCATTTTCTTCTTATCTTTTCTGCGTTACCCAAATCGTGCCAGATGTTTGACCTGATTGAAGACATACCTCAACCCGGAGGTTTTATTTCGCGCCACATCACACGCAATGACTCTGATGTTTACCGGATCAGACTACACTGACATCAATTGATTTCATCATTATTTAGGCAACGAAGGCCGCACTTCAATTTTGCTGGGCAGCGTGCGCGGGTTCATGGTCAGTAAGTCGAGTACAATCTTGCCAATGTCTTCCGGTTGTATCTTCCATGCATCTTGTTCATTAGGTGTATGATCATTGAAGTGCGTGGACACAGAGCCGGGCATAATCGTGCTCACTTTTATTTGATGGGCACGTGCATCGAGCATTATGGCTTGCGTAAAGCCCAGTAACCCAAACTTGCTGGCATTATACGAACTGCCACCCGCAAAATAATTGGTGCCGGCCAAACTCCCCATCGTGATAATATATCCCTTGGATTTTTTCAGTGCTTCGTAACAAGCCTTCACACTATAAAATACACCCGTCAGATTGGTATCAATGGTTTCGTGCCATAGTTTAACATCCATCGTCTCGACAGAGCCAAAAAAACCAACACCTGCATTGGCTATCAGGGCATCCAACTGGCCGAAAGCGCTTACCGTTTTATTAACTGCCGTTTGTTGTTGTTCAAAGTTGCGCACATCGGCTACAAAGCCGATAGCACTTCCCTTTTTAATGGCATTCAAAGATGACAAGGCGGCTTCAATTGCTTTGGGCTGCCGGCCTGTGATGGCCACCTTCCAATTGTTTCTCACTAATATATCGGCAATGGCGTAGCCGATTCCTTTGCTCCCACCTGTAATAAATGCTGTTTTCATAAATGGATTGTTATCGTATCAAAAATAAGGAAGAATAAGGACTTGCGGAATGTATCTATCACTCGTTTATTATGTCTTTGTTATTCCTCAAGAAAATCAGGTAGTACATACCCCCTCCACGCTGCACGATTCGCCTTGATTGGTTTCTGAAACAATTTCACGCAGTGCTTCAGTAAAGACTTCTACAGGTTGTGCTCCTGATAAACCATATTTACCATTGATAATGAAGTACGGCACACCTGAAATACCTCGCTGGTAGTTTAATTGCTCTTGCTGTTTTATCTGATCGGAAAGTTCTTGGCTTGCCAGAAATTTTCGGGTGTCGTCAGGGTTTAATCCCACTTCTGCCGCCATAGCCACCAGGTTTTCATTTTGGGTAAGATCTGTACCTTTTTCAAAATAAGCGCGCATCAGCGCCTCGTTCATAGCTGCTTGTTTCCCAAAAAGACGGGCAAATGCAATCAGACGGTGCGACTGAAAAGTGTTAGGAGAAATTTTTTGTTTGGCAAAATCAAAGTGGAGCCCTTCTTGCGCTGCCGTGCGTGTAGTATGAGCCGTGATCTGGTTATAGCGATCTTCGCCACCAAATTTTTCTGACAAATATTTTTTCTGGTCTATCCCTTCGGAAGGTATGGAGGGGTTCAGTTCAAACGGATAAAACTCCACTTCAAAATCCATCTCGGCCTTCAGTCCGTCCATAGCTTTTTCTAACCTGCGCTTGCCAATGTAGCACCACGGGCAAACAACATCGGAAACGACATCAATTTTTATCAACGGTTTTTTCATGATCAATTTTTAGTCATCAACAGAAATGTAAGCCGCAAGGTTCAAAATAAACGAAATGCGCCACGAATGTTTTACCTTTGTGGTTCGGTATGAAAAAAGTAGCTTTCTATACGCTGGGGTGCAAGCTCAATTACGCAGAAACATCCACTATTGCACGAAAATTTGAAGAGAAAGGCTATTGCAAAGTAGATTTCACCGACACGCCTGACATATTTATTATTAACACCTGCTCGGTTACCGAAAATGCCGACAAAAAATGCAAGAAGGTAGTGCGCGAAGCCAGGAACATATCACCCGATGCCTACATCGCCATTATCGGCTGCTATGCCCAACTGAAGCCGGAAGAGATTTCGGGCATTCCCGGTGTGGATGCCGTACTGGGAGCGTCTGAAAAATTCAGGTTGATTGAACTCCTCGATGGGTTCAGACGGCCGAAACAGGCCGTTGTCTTCAATTCTGAAATAACGGAAGTAAAAAAATTCAATACCTCCTACTCGCTCTTCGACCGGACACGGACATTTTTAAAAGTGCAAGACGGATGCGACTACTCGTGCAGTTTCTGCACCATTCCGCTGGCACGCGGCAGCAGCCGCAGCGACAGCATCGCCAACATTGTGGAGACTGCAGAAAAAATAGCTCAAACAGACGTAAAAGAAATTGTGTTGACTGGTGTTAATACAGGTGATTTCGGATTACAAGAGGGCGAACGCAAAGAGCGGTTCATTGATCTGATTAAAGCGTTAGACCTGGTAGAAGGAATTGCACGTTTTCGGATATCCTCCATTGAGCCCAATTTGTTGCACGATGAAGTGATTGAGTTCGTGGCACAATCCAAACGTTTTATGCCTCACTTCCATGTGCCTTTGCAGTCGGGGTCGAATAAGATATTGAAGATGATGCGCAGGCGCTACCTGCGGGAGTTATATGCTGCCCGTGTGGAGCGGATTAAATCTACCATGCCCCATGCCTGCATCGGGGTAGATGTCATTGTAGGCTTTCCGGGTGAAACAAAAGAAGATTTTTTGGAAACTTATAAATTCCTAAATGAATTAGATGTTTCCTACCTGCACGTATTTACCTACTCCGAGCGCGAAAATACGCAAGCCTTAACCCTGCCTAACTCTGTTCACGCCAAAGAAAGGCACGAGCGCTCTACCATGCTGCATTCCTTATCCGACAAAAAGAGAAGGTCGTTTTACGAAGCCAATCTCGGCAAGGACTTCACTGTATTATTCGAAAACGATGTAGAAAATGGGCAGATGCACGGGTTCACCGAAAACTATGTGCGGGTAACAGCTCAATATGATCCGGTTCTTATTAATGAACTGAAAAAAGTGCGCCTGCACTCCATCACCGATAAGGGCGTAGTGGACGTGCACGAAATAGACGAAGCGGTTTTTTCGCATTAGTCCCTTAAAGTTTTTCTTTAAGATGTATTTTAAAGTGCGATTGGCGTAAGATTTTGAATGCTCATCGTAGAAAAAACCTATTTCAACTGCTTTTGGTACATTTTATCATTACCGCTTACACATCTTTTATTGAAGCCGAGTAAGCCAAATGCAGGCCTGTAGGCCGCTCTACATTTGTATCAACAAAACACAAATGTTATGCGCTTCATCATCACACTTATCGCAATCTGCTTCTTGGCATCTTGTACTACTGAATACCAATGCTCCTCTTATGGTGGAACTAACAAAACCACCCACTATGGTAAAAAGTCGCAGTCTAAGTACGCCAACCACAACAAGAAACATCAGGTATTCTTCTAAGCCATCATTACCCCGTCTTTGATCTCGAGTTTGCGGTCGGCCATGGCGGCAAATTCAGCATTGTGGGTAACGATAATAAAGGTTTGGCCAAAATCTTTTCGCAGTTGAAAGAATAGAGCGTGTAGTTCATCTGCGTTTTTAGAATCCAGATTTCCGCTGGGTTCATCGGCAAAGACAATCACAGGCGAATTAATCAGTGCACGGGCAACAGCTACCCGCTGCTGCTCGCCTCCCGACAGCTCAGAAGGCTTGTGGTTGATACGGTGCTTCAAGTTCAATAGACCGAGCAACTCCTCCCCTCTTTTTTTTGCCTTTCCGGCATCCATCTTTCCGATCAGTCCTGGTATCATCACATTCTCCAGCGCAGTAAACTCAGGCAACAGGTTATGAAACTGAAATACAAAACCCATGTTTTTATTCCTGAATTCAGCCAACAACTGAGTGGGCTGTGCAAAAACATCTGTGCCGTTTATTTCCACCTTGCCACCATCGGGCACATCGAGCGAGCCCAGAATGTGTAGCAGCGTACTCTTGCCCGCGCCCGAAGCTCCCATGATGGCCACAATACTTCCCTTCTCAACTTCCAAGTCAACTCTTTTTAATACTTGTAATGATCCATACGTTTTAGTCAGGCCGGAAGCTTTCAGCATAGGTTAAAAATTGAGTAGCAAAGCTAATTTGAAATAAAGGTTTAAAAAAAGTAGCTTGCTTCCAAAAATCAAGATCACATGAACATTCACGAATATCAGGCAAAAGAACTTTTGAAAAAATACAAAGTAACAGTACAGCGCGGCATTGTAGCCGACACCCCCGATAAAGCGGTGGCTGCGGCTAAAAATTTACAGGCCGAAACGGGCTCAAAGTGGTTTGTGGTGAAATCGCAGATTCATGCAGGCGGGCGCGGAAAGGGTACCATCAAAGAAACGGGCTCGCGTGGTGTGGTGCTGGCCAAAAGTATTGATGAGGTCTTTGAAAAATCAAAAGCTATTTTAGGCGGCACGTTGGTTACGCTCCAAACGGGTGCTCACGGCAAAAAAGTAAATAAAGTATTGGTGGCCGAAGATGTGTATTATCCGGGTGAGAGTGAACCAAAAGAGTATTATATCAGTATCCTGCTCGATCGCGCCAAAGGCAAGCCTGTCATCATGGCCAGCACGGAAGGTGGAATGAACATTGAAGAAGTAGCTGCTACCCATCCTGAAAAAATAGTGAAAGAATGGGTTGACCCCACTATCGGGCTGCAACCTTTTCAAGCCCGTAAAATTGCTTTTGCTTTAGGGCTCGAGGGCAACGCCTACAAGGAAATGCTGAAGTTTGTCAGCTCACTTTATGCAGCGTATGTTGGCTTAGATGCATCTATGTTCGAAATCAACCCGATGCTGAAAACATCAGATAATCGTATTTTAGCTGTAGATGGAAAAGTTAATCTGGACGACAACGCCCTGTTCCGTCATCCTGACTTGGAAGAGTTGCGCGATATTACCGAAGAAGATCCGCTCGAAGTAGAGGCCGGCAAATCGGGATTAAACTATGTAAAATTAGATGGCAACGTAGGCTGTATGGTAAACGGAGCCGGCCTTGCTATGGCCACTATGGATATCATCAAATTATCGGGAGGCGACCCTGCCAATTTTTTGGATGTGGGCGGAGGTGCCAATGCCGAAACAGTAGAAGCAGGCTTTCGCATCATCCTGAAAGATCCTAATGTAAAAGCTATATTGATCAATATTTTTGGTGGTATCGTACGATGCGATCGTGTTGCCAATGGTGTGGTCGAAGCATATAAAAAAGTAGGAAATATACCCGTACCGATCATCGTCAGGCTTCAGGGCACTAATGCAGAAGAGGGAGCAAAAATTATAAAAGAATCAGGGCTGAAGGTTTACTCTGCCATTTTGCTGAAAGAAGCCGCACAGCGTATCAAAGAAGTCTTGGCCTAAGTGGTTTCCTAATCAAAGGAAATTGCATAAATTGCAATAATGAAAAGACAGAAGTACCTATTGTTACTCTCTTTGCTGGCTCTCTCTGGGCTGGCATCTGCACAAAGTTTTTATGCTGTGCGCAGAGAGCGTACACTGATGGTTACTGCAGGCACGGGCTCGGCCACCTATTATGGAGAACTTTCTAACCCGGGCTCTGTCTTCACGCTTCAGCCCAATTTAAATGTAGGGCTGCAAGGGTTCGTCACGCCCCGTATTAATATTAGAGCAGAGATGAATTGGTTCAGGCTTTCGGGGTCTGATGCCCAAGCCAGCAGTCAGGCACGGAAAGCCAGAGGCTTATCATTTCACACAAATTGTTTTGAATTAACAACCATCGGTGCCATCAATCTTTTTGCCAACGGAAATCGCTATTACAGAAGGCAACAGATTAATTTCTATGGGTTTGCCGGTATCGGATTATTGTACTTTAACCCGCAGGCAGAATTAAACGGAAAAACATACAACCTTGAACCGCTTCACACTGAGGGGGTAAGTTACAGTCGTGTAGTACCTGTAATCCCATTTGGATTAGGTATGCGCCTTAAAATGGGGCCCAATACAAACATTGTGATAGAAGGAGGCTACCGCAAAACTTTTACTGATTATCTGGATGATGTAAGCTCAAAATACATTGCACCTACGTCTGATCCCATCAGAAACTATTTCATTAATCCAAACAACCCGGCCTACAACACCTTGACGTCTATACCTCCGGGTGAGCAAAATAATTACAATGCCGGCTCCAAGCGAGGCGACCCCACTCATTTCGACAGCTATTTTTTGTTGAACATAAAAGTAGAATATTACCTCCCGATGCGTGAAGGATACAGCCGGGGCAATGGCTTACTATTTGGCAAGAAGCGCTCATCCATGTACCGCTACAAAAGAAGTGGCGGTCTCAGACGCAGGTAGTTTATTTTTCTTTGTCGAGTATTTCGTATCTGGAATAGTTGCTTTTGTACTCCGGCACCAGTTCCTTCATTAACGCCACACTTTTCAGTTCGTTTTTGTCGTACAACAAGTCATTGAAAAGATCAACATACCGGTTGATTTCTTCATAAGGGTATTTCTTTACTTTGGCGATCATGATTTTTTCATGGTGCGTGGAGATGGTGTTTTCCTGGTTATTCAACAGTTCTTCATATAACTTCTCACCCTCGCGAAGGCCGGTAAAAACAATATCAATATCCTTCCTTGGCTCAAGACCTGAAAGCCAGATCATCTTCTCGGCCAGGTTCAGAATTTTAATAGAGCTGCCCATATCAAAAATATAAATCTCCCCCCCCTTCCCCATCGTGCCAGCTTCTAATACCAATTGGCAGGCCTCGGGTATGGTCATGAAATAGCGCGTAATCTCCGGGTGGGTAACAGTAACTGGGCCACCATCTTGAATTTGTTTTTTAAATAGAGGAATTACCGATCCATTAGAACCCAATACATTACCAAATCGTGTAGTAACAAAAGCAGTTCTGTGTTTTCCCTGCGTTTCCAAATAATCGTTGTACGACTGTACATAAATTTCAGCAATACGTTTCGAGCAACCCATTACATTGGTAGGGTTCACCGCCTTATCTGTTGATACCATCACGAATTTGGCCACGCCACTTGCCACCGCTAAATCGGCAATATTCTTGGTACCTAAAATATTACACTTTATTGCTTCCGATGGATTGTTCTCCATCATGGGTACATGCTTATAGGCGGCCGCATGGTACACTATGGATGGCTTGTGTTCTTCAAAGATAAACCGCATCCTGTCGGTGTCATTAATATCTGACAAATACCAGTAGAGACGCGCACTTGTATTCATTGAACGCGACTCGAGTTCTAATTCATATAAAGCTGACTCAGCCTGATCCACCAGTATAATTGAACTTGGGTTAGCTAATATTAGCTGCCTAAAAAGTTCTGAGCCGATAGACCCTGCCGCTCCGGTAATCATTATCTTTTTACCACGTAAATCAGATTCAATATTGCCGTTTTTTATCTTGATAGATTCGCGCCCCAACAACTCTTCAATATTCAAATCTTTGATCTGGTTAATACTCAGCTCGCCTTTTACCCATTTCTCTACAGGCGGAACAGTCCGCACTTTTATCTGTCTTCGCACACAGACATCAACGATCTCATTTTTTCTGTCGAGTGAAACGGTAGAAGCCGTAAATATGACTTCGTTCACTGTGTAGTCGCTCAGCAAGCGGTTAAGTTCTGAGGTTTTACTGTCAAAAATGGTAATACCATCTATTACCTTTCCAATTTTATCAGGTGCATCTTCCAAAAATCCTACTACTTTCATTTTCGGAGTTGACTCAAGTACGTGGCGTGTAATAATGCCGGTTTGTCCGGCACCAAAAATCATGATGCGCGCCTGGTTGATCATGGAATTACGGTAATACGAAAAAACCTGTTTAACTAATAGGCGATAGTAAAACAAAAGAAGGAACGAAGACAGCCAACTGATCAGGATTACCGAATAAGGTATCAAGTTAGGCTTATGCCCCATACTAAAAATTAAGTTGGTGCTGCCCACTAAAGCCAAATTGAGGGTATTCATGTAAAAAATGCGTACCCCGTCTTGTGTGCCTGTGTAGCGAATAATTCCCCGATGGCTGTTTGTCAGCAGAATCGAAATCAAACCACAGAAAGAATAGATAGCTATGCCAAACACAAATTGGTTTTGCACCAACTCTGTTGTGGAAAAATTGAAACGCAGTAAATAACCGAGCAATACAGAGAAGGCTATGAGAATGACATCAATAAAAATGATAACCCACCGGGGAAGTATCCGCAGATTACGGATAAAACGGATAAACAATCGGATCACCGATGATTGGTTTTATTTTTAGATTTCAACAACCTTCTGACTCCATATAAACCGCCCAGCCCGACTAAGTATTCTATACCAGTAATGGGTACGGGTGGAGGACACGGTGGTTTAGGGCAAGGCCGACCACCACCCGGCTGCGCAGATAGGTTGGCTACGGCCAAGAAAAGAACAGAGAAAAATAAAAGCCTCATGAGGAAGCGGTGCATGGTTGTTTAATCTTTAATGATACGAATAACAGTTGTGGTATTTCCCTGATTGATCCTGACAAAATAAACTCCTGCACTCTCACGAGAAAAATCGTAGCTGGAAACTTGTCTCTGTCCATCTCCGGCAAAGCCTAACATACCTATCCGCGATCCCATCACATTATACAGTTCACCGGAGGCTACATCGCCATCGGGCAGTTCCAGATTTAATGTTCCTTTTACCGGAATGGGGTAAGCTTTGATACTCGTTGTAATATCTTCAATAGCCGTTACGACCATGCTCTTATCAGGGGACGAAACAGAACAACCCTGCGAAGTAATCGTGAGCCCATAAGTACCCGATTGATTGATTGTTAATGTTTGGTTAGTTCCACCATTAATCAGTGAGCCGTTGAAGTACCATTGGTTGCCTGCAGCATAATTAGATTGCAATGTAGTAAGCCCCGTTACAGTTATAGTAGCAGGAATTAAGTTAACCACATTGGCAGTAACGGCTGTCTTTGCACCTTCGCAGCCCAAATTGCTGGTGGCAGAAACATAAAATGTTTTTGCTTTTGATAAGCTGTCAGTCAGAAAAGTTGCTGTTTGCACAGGATAAGGATACGGTGCATTCAATGAATCGTACCAATTATAGTGCGCAGTTCCGACAGCCCCGGCAGCAGTTAACGTAACCTGTCCGCTGCCACATACTGCCGATGAAGTTGCGACCGGTGCCGCGGGGGGCGGCACCAAGTTAACAGATGTCGTATCCGAGAGTGATAATGTCTGGCAAAAACTATTGGCAGCCTGAATAGTAAAAGTGTTTTTTCCTGCCACCAAGTTTTTTGAAGGGACAGGAAGGATTAAGTTAGTTCCATTTCCTTGAATATTTGATGCCACTACAGCACCACTGGCAGACTTGAGTGTATAAACAAATTCAGGTGAAGTATTGTTAATCGTTACTTTCGCCAACGTTGTATCGCAAACAATTCCTCCGCTGGCTATGATAGCAAAAGGCACGGCAGAGTAGGTAAACACCATACTGAACCGTGTGGAGTCAATTGAACCTGCGGTATTTTGATTAATGGAAAATGGATAGGTTTGGTTTTGGCGTACATCTACTGTTTGACTTAAAAATTTATCCATCAATTTAATAGATAGCGAAGAAGGCATAGACTGAAATTCGCTAAACGACAAACTGTAATTACCTGTCACCACATTGGTAATTTTTAACGGTACTGTCATGCCGCAGGTGGTGTTGTTAAATGGCATGGCATGAATGGCATACGGCTCATTGATGGGAGACAAAGAAGAAAGATTTAAGTAAGGATAGAGACCACCGTTATTCAATTTGCGGGCATCGTATCGTTTATCAAAACCAACCGATGCTGAATCTGAGAAATAAATTACCGCTTCATCGCGTAATGAGTTAGCATCGGTTAGTGCCACTCGGATCAGGTTAGACGGTTCAGCCTGCCGGAAAAAGGTGGTGGATTGACCTGCCACTTTCACATTTTCTGCTATACCAACCACAGGTGCCGCTGCGTTGGCATGAACCCAAAAGCCTTGCCCTGTCGCAATGTATTGGCTGCCGCCATTCGTACCCACCCCGTTTACATAAGTTGCAAAGACAGGAATGGCCGTATTGTAATCATCGATATAAATAGCATCGTCCACATTGGTTTTTGTCCAGCCACTGGCGGCTTTCCAGTCAATGGCAGAAGGGTAAGGGTTTCCTACTAAATTCCATCCATCACTCGATGGGCTTCCCGTGTTGGTGTATGTAATCGGCAAATTAAATGAGCCGCTCCAGATGGAACCCGTCAACGACCACTTGGCCATGCCATTGGTTGATACTGGTGGGTCGCTTCCAAAAACAAAAAGAGAGTAGCCCCTGCCTTTCACAAAAGAGGCTGTATTGTCTGTGCCATCAGCCGGGAAATCCGTCCAACCTACGTCAATACCGCCCGTTTGGGTTTCATCATACCAAGACATGGCGGCAGACCCGGGATTTGAATTGGTTACTCCTGATACCGTACTGGCACCCGTAAAATTTCCTGTAATGGGCAGCGAGTTTTGCAAGTCGGCTACGTCAGTATTGACAGGTGAAGATATATCGTGGTAAACCTGATAGTTGTACGCAGCCACTCCGATTTTACTCATGTAGCGTTGTACCGTTACCTTTCCAACAATTGAACTCCCGGCAGGTATAGCGGCAACACCCGCATCTACTGTAGAGCGATCGGCTGTTGATAAAAGGGTGAAAGGGCAGTTGAGGTTAATGGTGAATACTGCAGCATTTGCTGGTGCCAGTAATGTTACAATACCGGAAACATCTGCACCGGCAGTGGTGGCCAATGTCAGGTCATTGGCATTTGTTCCGCCTGTTAGCGTCAGATTATTAAAGGTAATCTTGTTGCTGCCCAATATTTGTTTGGCTGTATTGCCCGAAAAAGAAACAGTGCTGCCGGTAGTTGTAAACGTTCCATTATTGGTAAGACTTCCCGTTAAAGGGAAAGATGCTGGAGCTGTAAAACTACCTGCGGCATCTACTACAAAATTATTAAACGTGGGGAACGTACCCGAAATAGTTACGGTAGCGCCAATATGTACAGTTCCTCCATTGGGAGTAAAAGTACCATTGTTAGTAAAGTTCCCATTTAATGTTAGGCCTGTAGAGGCAGCGGCTGCCGGAGCGGTGAATGTTCCATAGTTTGTAAGTGAGCCCACCGTTACATTATTGGAACCCGAAGCAAAAGTTCGTGCCGAATTACTGATTGTAAAAGCATTGGCAACAATTAAGTTTTGTCCGGCTTGAAGTGTGATGGTAGAGCCACTGTTATTGTTTAACGTAATGGTTAGCACATTACCTGAAGCGGGTATCTCCAGCCCAGTTGTTTTCGAAGTCCCTGTATAAATTACATCCCATGGGCCACCACCCGGAGAAGAACTTGCCAACGAACCTGCAGCTCTGGAAATATTAGCTCCATTGGCTAAACTTAAATTACCTGAACTATTCGTCAGTGCTCCTGCTGTCAGGGTTAAGGTATTGTTTACTGTCTGAGGGGCGCTCACGGTAATACTCCCTCCTGCTTTGTTTACGATTAAATCATAAAAGGGAGTATTAGATGACCCTGTAATAGTTTGAACATTCCCCCCAGTAAAATTTACTGTACCAGAGCCGCCTACAAAAGTGCCATTATTTGTAAAGTTGCTTTGGATATTCCACATAGTTGGTGGTGTAACAGATGAAGAACTATTGATTGTAACCGCATAATAATTGGGGTTCAGACTTCCCGAAATAGTTGTTGTACCATTAAAGACCACAGTACCTGTATTGTTATTAAACGCTGTTCCCGAAAGGGTCAGATTGCCGGTTAATGTCAGGGTTGAACTGGAAGAGGTAAATGTTCCTGCTGTTTGGCTAAGGGTTGAAGTTGATACGGCATTTGCTGCACACGTAAAAGTTCCACCAGCCCCGCTTTGAACAATACCTCCAGTTCCTACTGTCAATGGCTGACCTAATGTAACGGTTCCTGCAGTCGTTGTAACTGATAGTCCGGCAATCTGTGGAGATCCTGATGCGGGGATTTCAAGCCCGGTTGTTGCACTGGCTGTGCCACTGTAAATAACTGTCCAGAGGCCACCGGAGGGGCTATTATTTGATATGGAACTTGGGCTGGCACCCGTTAAATTTCTCTTCAGCGTTGAGTTACTGCCCATCGTTAAAAGGCCGGGAGAGGAAATGTTCAATATGCCGTCTGTCAAAGTTAAAGAGTTGGTAACATTCAGGCCTGGAGAATTAACAGCTACTGTACCTGACGCATTGGAATAATTTATCGTCAGCGACTGAACTGTTTTATTCGAGTTAAGAAACACCAGATCAGAAGTAATGCTGGCACCGCTATTCATCGTCAGTGTAGATGTGCCACTGGCTGAAAGTGCACCCGTTCCAGCGTAGGTAATGTCACCTCCGGTAGTCAATGATTGATTATCAAATGCCAATACAGTACCGGTAGCCAAAGAAATATTGCCTGTTAAAGTAGTTGCCCCGCCCAGCGTTACCGTGCCATTGCTGATAGTCGTTGTGCCTGTTGCCGTAATGGGGTTTCCAAAATTTACAGTACCGGAACTGGTTCTATTCACTGTCAATGCAGCAAATGTTTGAGCACCTGACGGAAATGGAAATGTGCCGAATGCCCCCGAACCGTTAATTACCAGATTTGAATTGGCAGCCAGCGAAATGGTATTGCCATTTGCCGTTACCACACCGCCCGTGGTAGATGGCGTAAATAGTGTAAGCGAGCGACCCGTGCCTACGGTAAATGAGCCATTGGTCAGCACCCAATCATAAGGGATAACCAAAATTGCAGCTCCGCCATTGCCGGCATTGGCGGAAGTAAACGTAACCCCGTTGGTATTATCCAATTCCGTAGTAACGTTTCCTGTACTAGGATGCCCATTTCCAATACTTTGTGCGCCTGTCGCGCCCGCATAGACTATTCTGCTTCCACTATTATAGGTTCTTAAGCCCGATGTTCTGATGTTACCCAACGTAGTACCGGTAACAATTGCACCCGAAGCATTGATTGACCCCACTCTCAAAATCCCATTGAGGGTAAATGTACCCGAGCCCTGAACCCGCGAGTCGGTCGTGTTATCCCAGCTATTTACTGGCATGCTCAGCGTGGTGGCCGAACTTACTGTATAGTTTATCACCGATGAGATAGTGCCTACCGAGTCGTTAGAAAATGTTTGAAGACCTGCAAAATTGAAGTTGATCACGCCAGCCCCTCCTGTTCGGGTTAAAGTACCTTTTTTCAAATTAAAATTTCCTTGATTGAGGTTCCAAGTGCCATTGCCGGCACCGGAAGAAAAAGATAGAACTCCTGTTGCCCCCCCGGTATTCATATCGAAGTCACCTGTTAGGTTTAAGGTATATGATCCGGACGTTTTTAAAATAGATCCGCTGGTGTTGGTAGATTGGTAATAAAAGTTACCCCCTACATTAATAATTGCACCATTGCCTGTAGTTACGAAAGCTAACCTTGAATTTCCGGCAACAGTCAAATTACCTCCAATATTGATAGTAGGAACTTGCGTAGTTGCCAACTGAAGTTGCTGGCCATTAGTTGAATTGATAGTCAGATTGGTGCCGATGGCAGTCAGGTTTCCTGCCAAATTAATTGTACCGGTTTGAGTACACTGCCAGATAAAGGAATCAAAACTTTGTCCTAACCCGGTAGGTACGGTGTTGGTTATGCCCGTTACATTACAAAACGAGCCGGCACTCCATGTTGCCGATGGAATCACCCCACCGTTTCTCTGGTGATTATAATTTCCCACAACAGTAACCAACGAGGTAGAACTGGTAATTGTACCAATATTGTTTAAAGTACCGTTGATCGTTGTTGGGTTGGTAAGGTTCAGATTTAACGTAGTACCCGAATTAACAGTAAGCACTCCGTTCACAACTAAGTTATCAATGTTAACAGTGCCTGTCGTAACTGTAACCGTATGGACTGCAGGGGAAGATAAAATTGTAACCACGGCTGACGAAGATCCCGAGGGAACAGATACAGGAGTTACCCAAGCCGTACCGTTCCAGATTTGCCAGGTAGAAACCAAATTCCAAGGGCCACTTTGTGCAGTTTGGTAGTCGCCCACATTCTGTGCAAATACCATTTGAAACCCAACAACAAAGAAAAAGGCAAGTAGTGTAATTTTCGCTCTCATCACCATAAAGGTAGTTTGCAAATATAATTTAAAAATATGAAGTAAATCGGGGAATAAATGCTGTTTTTATAAACTGAGTAACCCTAATTTTTTATCAATTTAGAAGTAATTAGTTTCTGATCTGCTTCAGTCAGGCTTGTGCCACTGGGCAAGCATAATCCTCTTGAAAACAAGTCTTCGGCCACACCGGAGTCGTAAAAAGGAAATTTATTAAAAACAGGCTGCAGGTGCATTGGTTTCCATAAGAGCCGGGCTTCAATGTTTTCGTGTTCTAATTCTAAGCGTATTTTATTATTAGAATTATCAGTAGAATAATTAGGCGTTAACACACTGGTTATCCAGCGATTAGAGAATGATACTTCATCTTCTTTTTGAAATCCAAAGCCATGATTTGTAAGGGTAGATTTATAGAAATCAAAGACCTTCCGCTTTTCGCGGATGCGTTCATCGAGAACTGAAAACTGGGCTACTCCCATCGCGGAACTGATGTTACTGAGTTGATAATTAAATCCTATTGTTTCGTGATGGTAGTATGGAACGGGGCTTTTGGCCTGCCCCGATAAGTAACGCGCCTGCTCAACCCACTCCTTTTTTGACGACACCAATGCCCCTCCGCCCGAAGTGGTGATAATTTTATTTCCATTGAACGAATAGATACCGATGTCGCCCATCGAGCCGGCATGCTTGCCAGCGTATGTTGAGCCCAATGCTTCGGCAGCATCTTCAATAACCGGAATGGAATATTTTTTGGCTATCGCCATAATCTCATTCATCCGGGCGGGCATGCCAAACAAATGAACCACGATGATGGCCTTGGGTTTCTTGCCCAGCCTGATGCGGTCAGCAATCGCCTCATCCATCAACTTCGGGTCAATCCCCCACCCTTCTTTTTCAGAGTCCACCAATACCGGTGTGGCCGACTGATACAAAATAGGATAGCAAGAGCCGGCAAAAGTAAATGTGGGGCATATCACTTCATCTCCTTTTTCCACACCTAAGACTACCAATGCCAAGTGGATGGCCGCTGTACCCGAATTAACCGCCACACAATGCTCCACCCCATTGTATTGTGCTATCTTTCTTTCAAACGCTGCCGTGGCTGGACCTGCCGGGGCAATCCAGTTCGACTGAATGGCTTTTTCAATTTCTTTGATCTCTTCACCGCTCAGGTGAGGTGGTGAAAGAAAAATCCGGTTTCTCATTTCTTTAATTTAATTTTTTGAAAATAGACAGCCGGTATCAACAAGATCATCAATGTAGGGTTAATGATGAGGCGATGAAACTGTGACAACAGTGGCGCTGAAATTTCGGAAGTTCCTTCCCACGAAAGTTTAAAGTATAAATAAACAGGAAGCAAAATAAGACTGTCAATAAGTTGGACAGCGATGGCCAATCGGGTAATTTTTTTTTCTCTAAACCAAGCCCCTATAAAAAGTAACATAAACAAGTCGTTGAGCACAACACGCAATACTTTCTTTACAATGAACAGATTGGTTTCCGAAATACCCAACTCATTGATAAATGAAAAATCTTGAAATAAAAATGTAGCCGCCACACCAAGGCATGCTGTTGCCAGCATCAGTTTATTGGCAATATCCCTAGGACGGTTCACCGGATGTTTTCTTCACTTGTTTCACCCAAAAAAACCACAGCACAAAAACCGCCACATAAATAATGGCCGTGAAAAGATATTTATGAAAAAAATAAAGTTGTGCCGGAAAATAAAATGCTACCGCATACAGCAAAACAATACGTGCCACATTCAGAACATAAATGGCTGCCATGCCCACGCCCATAAAAACAGCAAAGGCTTTGGCCGAGCCTCTAAACGCCAGCAGAAAGCTGCCATATACAATCATGACGTTAAGACTGTTGCACCCCTCGAAAACATAAATCATGTTTTCGCGGTCGTTGGCAATGGGTATGTACTCGCTAAACTGCGATGGAAAGTCTGCTACGCTCGGGTCAAACCAAGACAAAACCCAAACTGCGTTGGCCGAAACAAACCGCGTAAACGGATCGGACGATGGGTAGTAAGCCTGAATAAAAAAACCATAGAGTGTATTTAAAATCAGGTAAGCGCCAACGAAAGTGGCCAAAAAAATGAGCGACTTTTTATTTTCTATCAAAAATTTCATAATCAAACAGAACGTGCCGGCATGCCGATAATTTTTTTATTGTCGCTAAACGATTTGGTAACAACTGCCCCGGCTCCGATACGGCAGTCATGGCCAATGGTTAACCCCTGAAGCACCGAAGCGCCAACGCCCACAAAGCACCGCTGGCCTATCGTCACACAACCCGAAATGTTGACCGAAGGCATCAGCGAAGAAAAATCTCCGATCTGGCAGTCGTGCCCCAATGTGCACAAAAGGTTGACCAACGAAAATCTGCCCAACTTGATATGATTCGTCATCTGCACACCAGCACAGATAATCGAGCCTTCGCCCACAGTAGTTTCTTCATCTACAAAAACACCCGGATGGATAATCGAAGGAAAAGATAAACGGGGAAGTTGAAGCTGTTGATAAATCGTATGACGGATGGAAGGCTCTGCAATGGCAATAACAACAGCTATCTCCGTATGAAAGTTTTGCAGGAATGAAAGCCCGCCTAATACGGACAGCCCTGCCACCTTCTCTCCTGCCGCTATGCCGTCATCAGCAAAACCGATAACATGCCAACTGGGTTTTGCTGCATTGATTTGCTTGAGCAACAACGCAGTTTCTTTGCCAAAACCTCCTGCCCCGTAAATAACGATGTCTTTCATTCTCTACAAAGCTACGGGTAACTGTCTTTCGGCTGTTAATTTCCTTCAAATTTTTTCTCTTGCAGCGATTGGTCTTTTCTTGGAATCAGTAAGAGCGCCAATGTGCGGATCATAATTTTTATATCGAATACCAGCGTGATGTGATTGATGTAATACTGATCCAACAAAAATTTTGTTTGCCAGTTAATTTCGTGGCGCCCGTTTATCTGTGCCCATCCGGTTATCCCCGGTCTTACCTGATGCCGCAACTTTTGTTCTTCATTCATCAATGGTAAATATTCGGTTGGCAGTGGCCTAGGCCCCACTAACGACATATCCCCGTGCAGCACATTCCATAGTTGGGGCAATTCATCGAGAGAAAAGAAGCGTAGAAAATCGCCCAGCCAAAATCTACGGTCTTGTAACGAAGCAGCGCCATTCCGCAGTGTACGGAATTTGTACATCACAAATGGTTGGTTGCCCTTCCCGATCCGTTCTTGCGTAAACAAAACAGGAAACTGTAAAGTGAGCAGATATGCCAAACCAATGGTGACAAGCAACCACGAACACAGCAGAAAGCCTATGATACTTAAAAAAATATCAAGAAGCCGTTTGATGTGCAAAGCATAAATAGAGCTCATGGAGGTGTTATCTTTTTCACAACTGAATAACGCAGAACGATGTACAACAAAAAAGAAACAGCAACCGCGGCTATCGATAAAAAATAGTTATGATCAATGTACGAATAGATCAATACGCCATTCACGATCAGCTGCCACGCACCGTAGGTAACCGAAACCAGCCGATGGTCGTATCTTAATTCATTAGAAAAAAACTGATACAAATGCGTGCGGTGTGCCTTAAAAATATTTTCTCTCCGCGAAAGCCGCATCACAATGGTGATCACAGAATCCATTCCGTAAATCAATAAAAGAAAAATCCACCAGCCATAGCCGGTAGCCATTACCAGTTGAATCAACAAAAAGACAATAATCAGGGCAATGATTACGCTGCCCACATCGCCCGCAAAGCAACGGGCATCTTTTCGAAAATTAAAAAACAAAAAAACTATCAGCGCTAACAAAACCCAGATCAACAGATTGAAGTCAGTAAACGGCTCAACAAACAAATGAACATATAGCAAAGACAGCAGCGTAACCAACGAGTAAACTCCTGTTATTCCGTTGATGCCGTCCATAAAATTAAAAGCATTGAGCGTGCCTACACAAATAATCAGCGCTGCACCAACTACCGGCAGCGGGTAGTGAAAAATACTTTCCTGATAAAAAATTAAAAGTATGGCTGCCAACTGAAAAAAAATGCGAACTAAAAAATTAACAGAAACAATATCATCCACAAAGCTGACAACGGCAGCCACAACCATGGCCAGCACAAACCAGGGCAACAAAAACGAACTGCTGAAATGCCATGCGATGATGCTGACAGGAAAAATAATACCACCGCCCCGGATGATCAGACGTGCGTGCGAACTGCGCTCGTTGGGTTTATCTACAATATGATAGCGGGTAGCTATTTTAAAATAGCCCACTTCGGCAAGCCATAAAAAAAGAAAAGCAATACCCCAAAGTATTAAATGACTAACCATGGAACGAGCGGATGGTCTTTTGCAATCCTTCCTTTATCTCAATCGGTAATTGGGTATCTAGTGTTTGACACAATTTTTTATTTGAAACGATCATACTCTCCGTCAATTTATCAACCATTTGTTTTTTACCCAACAAAGCAGCCAATGATTTAAGTAAGCCGCCCGGCACATTCCAAACTCTTTTCTTTTTACCCAACGTGTCGGCTATCAGTCCATACAACTCACCAGTAGATAGCGCTCCGTCATCGGCTACATGATAAACTCCCGATAAGACAGGCTTCTCCATCAATGCCCGAACAACAAAACTAAAATTTTCGATCGAAAGAAAAGAGCGCTGGTTGTGAAACTTGCCAAACGGAAACGGAAATCCTTTCTTTACAAACCGATAAAGTAAGTTCAGATTCCCTTTATTGCCGGAACCATGCATCATGGCAGGACGTAATATGTAAAATCTTTTTTTTGAATTATTGAGTCTGGATTCGATGTATTGCTCTGCTTTTAATTTCGATTTGCCGTAATCTGATTTTGGATTGGGAACAACCAACTCATCCAGCACCTCCACCGAATGGTCGGCCACCGCTTTAATGGAACTGACAAAAATAAAAACGGACGCAGCAGATTGCAGAAATTCATCCACCACTTGGCGCGTACCTTCTACATTCACTCTCTCGTAATCATCGGTCTGAAATTTACCAGACAAGTCGTGGGCAATGCCTGCCAGATGAATGACTACATCAACCTGATGATCGTTCCACTGCTTACTGTCGTTCTTTATGATTTCAATCTCTTTGCCCTGAACAGAAAAATGTTCGTGCCTGCTCGATCCCAAAATTTTGTAATCGGTATGCTGCCATAAATAAGAAGTAAGGTTACTGCCTACAAATCCGCTGATGCCGGTGATGAGAATAGTCTTCACGATCTAAAGTAAGTTATGCTGTCTCCTTCAAAAAAGCTCAAACAATTTTCTGAAATATTTGCTGTACACCATCACCGCATTCGTGTAGATACCGTTTTCGCGACAGGCGCGCATGATTTCCTGATTCAAAATAATATTGCTTTTTAAATTTTTTGAACTCACTCCCCCTTTGCGCATCACCACCATTTTCATCGGAAGATATTGATACTTTAATTGATGCACTGCCAAAAAACGGATAAGCAACTCGTAGTCTGCGGCAATTTTGTAATCTGTTTTAAACACACCATACTGCTCATAATATTTTCTCCTGACAAAAAAAGTAGGATGTGCCGGCATAAATCCCCAGGCAAATTTTTTCGGATTCCAAAGAGCCGAAGAATAGGTGCGCACAACTTTCGATGTGTTGGCCGGATCAACAAATACCAAATCTCCGAAAACGGCATCTACCGAGTCATCTTTAAAAACATCCATCACTTGCGAAAGGATGGTTTCATCTGCATAAAAATCATCCGAATTTAAAATACCTACCACTTCTCCGGAAGCCAGCCCGATGGCTTTGTTCATCGCATCATAAATGCCCTGATCTGCTTCTATCATTTTTTTAGAAATGATGTCTTGATTAGCTTCAATTAATTTACCTGTGCCATCGGTAGAGTTTCCATCTACCACGATGTACTCGATGTCGCGATAGGTTTGTGTGCGGATGGAATCGAATGTAGATTGAATCGTGCGTGCAGAATTGAATGAAACCGTAAGAATAGAAATCTTCATCGCTCGATCACACAATTTTCCAGCACCAGCATATCCATATTGGTACGCAAAAAACAATCTAAAGCTTCAGCAGGTGTGTTAACGATCGGCTCGTTTTCGTTAAATGAAGTGTTAAGTAAAATAGGCACTCCGGTCTTCTCACGAAATTTATCAATCAGCGCATAATAACGGGGCGAAATATCTTTCATCACTGTTTGCAGGCGTCCTGTTCCGTCCACGTGCGTTACAGCCGGAATGGACGCACGTTTTTCTTTTTTTATCGGAAAGACTTTCTCCATAAAAGGCACGTCTTCTACTTTTTCAAAATAGTCGGCTGTATATTCTTTCAAAATAGATGGCGCAAACGGACGGAAACTTTCGCGTCTTTTAATTTTTGAATTGAGCAGTTCTTTGGCCTGAGGATTTCGCGGGTCGGCTAAAATAGATCGCGCCCCCAATGCGCGCGGCCCAAACTCGGCACGCCCACTAAACCAACCTACCACACCCGGTTGAATTAGTTTGTCAGTTACATAATCGTACAGAACAGAGTCGTCCATCCGCTTGTATTGTATTTTTTTCGCGCGCAACAGTATTTCAATAGTTTCATTAGAAAACTGACTGCCTGTGTAAGCACTGTAAATAGCTGGCGACCGCTTGTGTTTTAAAATATGATTGTAAGCATACAACGCACTGCCCATGCTGATGCCCGCATCGTGCCCTGCCGAGGGGATGTATAAATTCTCAAATTTTGTTTTCTCTAAAATCTTGCCGTTGGCTACGGAGTTTTGCGCGACACCGCCTGCAATGCAAACATTTTTTAGTCCGGTAGTATGTTGCAGATGGGTAAGCAAATAAAAGATGATTTCTTCGCAAACCTTTTGCACGCTGGCAGCCAGATCTTTGTGGCGTTGGGTCAGTTCCTCTCCTGCCTGGCGGGCAGGGCCAAACGTCTTTAAAATTTTTTCACCATACAAAGTAGAAATGGTAGGTACGTGAGTGGTGTAATCTAATTTTATTTCAGTGGGGTTGGCAAAATAACCCGCATCCCAGGAAAACAAACCGTCAGGCCGGAACTGAAAAATTTTTCTCACTTCTTCTGCAAACACAGGTTTTCCATAAGGCGCCAAGCCCATCACTTTATATTCGTCTCCATAGTGTGGGAAGCCCAGATATTGCGTGAAGGCGGTGTAAAACAACCCGACAGACACAGGAAAATCTACAGAGCCGAGGACGGTAATCTGGTTGCCTTTTCCGGTAGCCAGCATGGTGGTGGTAAAATCGCCCGAGCCGTCAATAGATAAAATGGCTGCCTCCTCAAAAGGGCTGGCAAAAAAAGCTGATGCCAGATGGCTGCGGTGATGCTCTACATGGATAACCTTAGGTTTGATAGCGCGCTCGTTTAAACCACTGATGGCCGCCAGTTCGCTTTCGATACTGATAATTTTTTTTGAGTTTTTAAGACGATCCAACAACAGCGGATTTTTTTTGTGAGCGTTGGAGAGTACAAACTTCACCTTGTTCCAGAATTTGGCTTTGGCATCGCGCCCGATAGTGATATGATCTACTTCTTGTAAAGTAATGCCTGCTTCTTGCAAACAAAATTTGACAGCCTCAGCCGGAAAACCCGCCCAGTGTTTGATGCGGAGAAAGCGCTCCTCTTCGGCAGCCGCCAGCAGCACCCCGTCTTTAAAAATGGCAGCAGAAGAATCAGCATGGTGAGCGTTGAGGCCGAGGATGAACATGGTTACACTACTTAAATAATTTGCCACGAATTTAGGGGCAAAAAATCAAATGTCATTGCTCCAGCATAAATCTATACTGATTTAAAAAATCAGTTGAGTCCTCATATTGAGCGGCATAAACATGGGCAGACTTCCTGAACTGATCATATTCGGAGTCAGTCAATTCTTGTACGCGATGAAAAAGTTGCTTCAACTGATCCGGTAGCTGATCTCCGATGTTCAAATAGAAACCTGCTCCCTTTTCTTCCACAGCAGCCCACGGTGTATTTTTAGAAATGATGACTGGCACACTGGACGACAACGCATCAAAAATAGCATGGCCAAAATTTTCGCCTTGGGTGGGCAGCACAAAAAAATGATATTGCCCCAGCAACTCCTGCACTTGCCAGGGAGGTACGGCACCTTGGTAGGTTATATTTTTTGCTCTGTTCATTTTTCCCAGACAAGTCTGCCAATACGTTTCGTCTGCCACAGGTCCCCAAATATTGAGTGTAAAAGTATCGGAAAAAGAAGTAACGGCATCTATCAGCTCATGCAGGTTCTTATTGGGATTGATCAACGATAAAAAAACAAGTTTGATTTTTTCGTTACGGCTAACCCAGCTGAGTGGCTGATAAGGCGCTACCTTTCTGGGTACATTGGAAGCAATGTGGATTGCGCGCTGTGTGCCGAAAATCTTACCAATGTCTTGTGCTTCCTTCTCATCCGTGGCGTGCCACTCGGCAGATTTGGGGAGCATCCATCGGATCAATAAAAGATAGAGCCGTTTGGCTTGTTTCCTTCTGGCAAGCCCCCATGCCTGCAGCATACCGCGGGGAGAAAAAAATATTTTTATACCAAGAAGCCGCGCAAAAAATATTCCCGGCAATGTAGTGGACGCATTGAAAATACCGTTGATAAATACCGCATCGGGTTTTTCGTTTTTCAATAACTTAAAAATGGATGCCGGGGTAATATGTTTCTTGTAAAGTATATGCTCTCCCTGAGACCCCTCTACCCATTTGTTTATAGGCAAATCTTTTATGGGTGAACCATCGCAATCGGTGGCCTTCGATAAAAAAAATAGATCTACCTCATCTTTTAATATGCCGGTCAGGTTATATAACGACTGCACCGGGCCGCCCGCCTGGTAGTGCGGCCAATAGTAAGGATAAAGAAAAATTATTTTTTTTTTCAACGGGGTACCGGTTCAGGCCACAGGATTTTATACAAAAAGCGTACAAACAAAAAAATAAGAAACCCTTTAAACAAGCTATTGATCACCGCATAAAAATCGTTGTTGGCACGTATCCAGAAACCAAACAGTACGGGTATCCAAATAATGTTGAGCGGTTGTGTGACAACATATTTTTTGGTAAACCAATAAAGCGCTCTGGCCAACAGTGCCCCCGTAATAAAAAGACCTACCAATGCCCCGGTGTAGCCGAAGTTAAGGTAAAAATCGCCCAACACGCCTACGGTCATGGAAGTATTATTGTGTAAAATATGGCCGGTAAAATGTTCAAATTTAGAATGGTCTCCGGCAATTTTTTTCTCTGGAAATAAAATCCGGGGAAGGATGACTCCCTTTAAATCAGACAATAAATCGCTGCCGTTAGAGAAAGGTACTTTGCTGGGCACGTGCTTCATCACTTTGGCCACATGCCAGCCCTGGTTTAGGCGGGCTACCGTATTCACCACACCCGATGACTCAGCAAAGGGGCTGTTTTCTTTTTCCTGTTTTTTTAATACTAATTCTGTCAGTGTTCCTAATCCCTGCTCTTTCTTGCCACTATTGGTATAATAACGGTACTCTTGTTTAATTGACTGAATTAAAATTAAAACCGGCACGGCCAGTATTAAAAAAAATGAACGCCTTACAACTGAGAACTGAAACCGGAAAGCAAACAACAAAAAGAAAAGTGTACACCACATAAAAAAATCTACGAATATGCCGCCTGCCAGCGCATCGCGCAGCAAATTCAGAAAAATCAAAAACATGATAAATAGATTGAGGGGCGTTAAAGCAAAAACATAGCACATAAAGGCCGCATATTTTAAATAGTTGGTAAACGATACGATAGAGCCAACCACTGGGAAAACGGAGGAAAGAATATCCATTGCAATAGAAATGGCTAATAGCAAATGGCCTAACCGGGTGGCCTCTTCGGGTTTAATTTTATACAAATAACCTGACAGGTCTATATCTTTTTTAAATAGCCATGCTCCTCCAAAGAAAACAGCAATAGCCGGGATCAAATATTGAAACAATTCTTCCTGTGGAATGGGCATCTGGTTTTCCAGACTTGGGTAAACATTGTAGATCAGGTAAACAGAAAAAATATATTGTATGTAGTATGTAAAAAAAAACAGATAGACAATGGGCAAAAAATGATGGGCGTTTCGTATCAGCAAAAAATAGAAAGCAAAGAAAATAGCAAATATTAAAAAGAGTATCATGATATTTTCCGGTTTGCCAGCAAGCTATCATAAATCTCGGCATACCGTCTGGCAATTGTTGTCGCATTAAATCGCTTGGTGTTTTCAAATCCGTTACTGATCAACTGATCGCGGTATAAATCGTCTTCAATTACTCTTTCTACACCCGATCGGATAGACTCTATATCAAATGGATCAACCAAGTGTGCTGCATTTCCTGCCACCTCAGGCATCGAAGAAATATTGCTGGTAACTACCACCCTGCCCACCGCGTTAGCTTCAACGATGGGCATACCAAAACCTTCTACGGTAGAAACAAAGGATACTACATCTGCTGCAACATATTTTTCATAGACTTCTTGGTTAGAAAGGTTTTTGAAGGAGCTATACTCAATAGTATTATTTCTTAATTCTAATAAAAGTTCTATAGAAATATCACCGATAATACAAAGGTGGCATTTCAGACCTTTTAAGGCTTTTGCTAACCTGAAAACATTTTTATTATCCTTTGTACCTATCTGAAGAATTACTGGCTTATCCTTATTAAATGATTTTGAATTTTTAAAAAAACCTGAAATTAGCGGTACATATACCACTTTGATTTTAGATGGTGGTACATTAACATAGCGAAGCAATTCATTTTTGGTAGCTATCGAAATTGTTGTGATCACTTCTGCTCTCTTAGAGGGTAACGTTATCCAAAACAATTTCAACAAAAATCTGGATACACCAACGCGTTGATCCATGAAGCCTAAATCAAGTATTGTCAATACGGTTTTTTTTCTTTTTAAAAATATTGCAATAAAATTTATGTCTCCTGTAACGTGGTTTATGTCTCCTTGGCTGAACATGGCTTCTAATGAAATATAAACTCTTTTAAAAAATCCATTGCTGAAAAATGATAATATCTTAACCTTTTGTTGAATAAGAGGAGGCAACTCTTTCCTAACCTCATGGAACAAATTCTCTACGCTAAAATTGTAGTCTGGGCGAGGTTTTCGTTGAAAAAAAACAACTTTCATTTCAAGTTAATAAGGGAGGTAATGCACGTAAAAGATTAGCTATCACGCTGAGATTAGTTTTTGAATTAACGGTTTAATGGCTTCTTCGCAAAAATAATAATCTTGCCGAGAAGAAAGGCCTTGCCGGTTGCTTAGTTTTTGCGGATCTATTTCATCCAAGGACAGAAAATCTAACGGAATAATTTGAGGGTAGCTGCTCTGAGTTTGGTAAGGCAACGTACTTACCAACTGCTGCGGAAACCAAACATCAAGTCCACAAGCCACATATTCAAAAAGTTTGTTGGGTACATTGTACACATAATTGGCAATATGGCCATTGTAAAGAATAACTCCCACGTCATACTTTATCAGAATAGCCGGAAGGCTTTGATAGGATACCCCGGGCAGTAACGAAATATTAACCGCATTCAGTTGCCGGAAATAGCCGTCAATATCTGCACTCTTATTATAACTGTAGATGTCCCATTGTACCTGGTCTTTCCATCGAACAACCCACCGGGCAAACTCGCGGGTAAACATCGTGTCGAGGCTCAAGGCACCTACATAGACAAACTTCAGCGGCCTGCCTGTTTCTCTGGGCGGTGACAGCCAACTTTTAGGCGGATAGTTGGGCAGAATATTAGACTGTCCGATTTTCACCGGGGCTATATCTTGTTTAAAAAAATTCATCCGGTCTGTGTTGGTGTGCGATACCCACACGGCCTGCGGATAAAGCCATTGTTCTAAGCGGTGAAAATAACTGAGCAATTTCATGCCCCTATTATATTCCTGGGGTGTTACATACTCATGGTAATGAATAAATATGCGGCAGTTGCGAAAAAAAAAGCGTTTGTAGATATAGGCAGGCCACGAGGAAAGGGTTTCAAAATAGAGAACCTGAGCCGGTCTGGTTTTCAGTAGCAACCACAGGCTAACCAGATAAAACCATCCGTAATAAAATAAGCGTTTTAGTTTATTCATCCGCCCTCCGGAATACCCCAGCCGATGAATAACCACCCGCTCCGATGACAATGAAAATAACGGAAGATAAGATTGGCTATGGGTAGTTATGACTACGATGCGATCGAAGAATGGCTCGCCCGCCAATACTTGCACTACATTTTGTACGGGAGGATACCACTCTAATGGGCCGAAGTGCAGGATCACTAATTTCTTCACAATTTTTCTATTTCCTGTAATGCCAACCGGGCGCGGCTTTGGTAATCATAACCTGAAGCTACAGACCTGGCACGGGCAGCATTACGCATAACATTTGCCTCTTCTGCCGGCAGCGACAGCAACGAAGACAATTTAGCAAAACATTCTTCCGCATCGCGGTAGAAAAAAGATTCTTTTCCTTCCGTAAAAAATGAGTGATGTTCAGGGGTAGAAGTTGCCAGCATGATACCTCCGGCTCCGGGTATTTCAAACGTGCGCATGTTGTGCGACTGCGGGTTGTGGATGCGCATCATGTTTAATTGAACGCGATATTTCCTCAATACCCGCCACTGGTCGTCAGCATAGGCGGGTGGGTGAACTACCGCATGGGGATGCTGAATGTACCGCTGCCAGAAATTGCCGTGCAAATTGATTTTTGCTCCTTTCGCTAATAACTGCTGAATGAATGATGCCCGGTTGGCATCGGGGTTGCCGATGAAGCAAGCTTCTACAATTTCTGTTGTTGTCTCCAATTCTTCCATCAAACTGTCAGCAATTTCATAGCCGAATGGAAGGTAGGCAGTTTGCTGTTTATAATCCTTTTCTAAGCGATGTTGGATTTCGCGATTGTACGTAAAGTGCAGATCGTATAAACTGATGGAACGTGTGATGTTTTTATTTCCACTCCCCTTTCCGCTGAAAAGAAACGGGTTATCGGGGTTGTAATTGACTAATTTTATTTTTTTTTCGCGCAGCAGTTTTAATGTTTCCGGAAAAATTTCCATTCCCTTAAAAATCCATACTACATCAGGCCGCTCAGCTTCTACCCTTTCCAGCAGTTGGCGGTTGAGGTGGCGGTGTATGGTCGAAACACCAAGTTTAAAAAAGACTTTGTTAGCAATGCTTTTCGTGTAATAGTCATAAAACAAACTTTGGGCTGCATAACGAGACACCTGTACACCAAAATTTTTTAGGTGATACACATAAAAATTTTCGATAGCGTATATTTTATCTGAGCCGACTATAATGAGCTTCACTAATTAGTTATTTGGTTCTGTAAATGATACCTTTGATATACATTTTGGTCTCCCATCAGTGCCACTCAATATCTTTCATTTAGCCTATATTTATTCACATAAAATCCTAATCCCAGCACTTCAAATATGCCGTGACATTAGTAAAAATTACACAAAATTAGAAACAAATGAATAAATACATACACGAAGAAAATGTTCACAACTTAAAAGATCCGAACATTATTATTCCTGTGATCATTAAGCTTTTAAACCCCAAAAGTGTAGTAGATATTGGTTGTGGATTAGGGACG
>JAFDYX010000030.1 GCA_018267215.1 Bacteroidota bacterium | reverse complement strand
GAGGATCACAGGATAAACGCAGGATAATGGGTTGACCACTAAAGTTTTCTTATGTTCTGCAGCTAACTGCCTCGTGGAGGTTCGACCCCTCCCTCTACAGCGGATTGTTTAATAAATTAAGAAAAAGCCTGGGCTGAGAAGTTCGGGCTTTTGGTTTTTGTACCCGTCAGGTTTTATAAACTTAACTGTCTTAGTTTGACGGCTATGGTTGGAATACCTGACTGTTACTTTAAACCTCACCCCGGAAAGCTCATCTGTTAAGCAAAGCTTTCTGCCACCCCTCTCCACCGGAGAGGGGTATAGATAACTTTCGATAACTGTAAAAAAGATTTTGGGGTGAGGTGGGAAGACCTGACGGGCACTTAAAAATACTCCTTTAGGAGTATTGACTCTCCTCAATCAGTCTGCCAACTTTATAGCAGTATTGCAGCAGGTGATGATGAAAAGTAAGGAGGTCTGAGGCGGCATTGCAAATGCCTTTTTATTTGTCGTTCGACATGCGCTTCGGAACATGTCGAACAGCAAAAGTATTGCAGCAGGTGATGATGAAAAGTAAGGAGGTCTGAGGCGGCATTGCAAATGCCTTTTTATTTGTCGTTCGACATGCGCTTCGCTAACATGTCGAACAGCAAACAGCAAAAAGAGACGTATAGATAACTTTTGATAACCGTAAGGAAAATTGGGGTGAGGTAGGAAGTATAGGGTTAACTGAATCAAACCGGAAGCCTCGACCTACACTAACCCTAAGTTGTTGTTGGCCGCTGACCAACAACCCCGAAAGCTTCTCTGCTAAACGCTGCTTTCTGCCACCCCTCTCCACCGGAGAGGGGTATAGATAACTTTCGATAACCGTAAAAAAGATTTGGGGTGAGGTAGAAAGACAGGGCTGGCACTTAGTTTTTACCGTGCTGCCATCTCTCCGTTAAATTTGTACCTTACCTCATTGTTTTAATTAAGAAACACATGCTCAGGGCAGACAGCCACCGTTATGTTTTAAAATTTTCTTTTGCCGCACGCACTTCGCGCGGCCCGATGACGGAGAAGACATCGTGGTTTGTACGTCTGTGGGATGACAGCAACCCGCAAGTGTACGGCCTGGGCGAGTGTGGCCCGCTGCAAGGTCTGAGCAGAGAATACGGAGATCAGTTTGAAAGTACCCTCCTAGAAGCTTTATCCACCTTCCAAAAAAATAATTTTTCGTTGCCCGAAAAACAGGAGGATGCGCTGGCGGCACTCAGCCATTTTTTTTCTGCTTGCGCGATAAGCCGCGAACACTCATCAATAGTCTTTGGAATTGAAACAGCCCTACTGGATTTGATGCATGGAGGCAAACGGCTGATCTTTAAAAATCAATTTATCGAAAAGATACCGGTTCCCATCAACGGCCTCGTGTGGATGGGAGGCCTTGACTTTATGTTGCAGCAGGTAGAGATAAAAATACGCGAAGGCTACCGCTGCATGAAACTGAAAGTAGGAGGGCTCGACTTTGAGAAAGAGTGCGATGTGCTGAATTATATCCGCAGAAAATATTTTCGCGAAAAAATAGAGATCAGGCTTGATGCCAACGGAGCTTTCAAAAAAGAAGATGCGCTGGACAAAATCAATTCGCTCAAGCGGTTTGACATCCACTCTATTGAACAGCCCATTAAACCAGGCTTGCCCGAAATGGAAGAAATATGTGCCCAATCGCCCATACCTATTGCATTGGATGAAGAAATGATCGGCATCCATTCACTCGATCAGAAAGAAAATCTTTTGAAACGACTAAAACCTCAATTCATCATTTTAAAGCCCACGCTGCATGGCGGCTTTGTGGGGTGCGATGAATGGATTCGGTTAGCCGACAATCAGCAAATAGGTTGGTGGATTACTTCCGCATTGGAATCTAATATTGGCCTCAATGCCATTGCCCAATTTACGTCCCGCTATTCATCGGCATTGCACCACGGGTTAGGCACAGGCCAGATTTATGAAAACAATTTCCCTTCGCCACTCCTGGCCGAAAAAGGACTTCTTCATTTTCAACCTGAAGAAAAATGGGATATTACAAACCTGTTTCCGCAGGAATCAGGTGAATCTTTGTACATATCCTAAAAATAAAAAACTAAAATATTTAGCTTTTATTTGTGTGTAACCGTATTTATGTGTTATTTAGCTAAATAATTTAGTTTATGGATGAATTAAAGGTTAGGCTAAGTAGCAAAAGGTTAAACTCCGGCAGGTTTCAGGTAGGCTTTTCTACTGAGGGAATTTCAGCCGGATATTATGGTTACTTATTAACAGAGTCACAAACACCGGTTGCCGAGGTGCTCAGAAAAATAGAAAGACACATCCATGCCATGGCCGACAGCGAGCGTTATTTTCAGCGCAATCTTTTTTCGTTTGGCCACCGCAAAATGAAGACAGGAAGGATTTTGATTTTTAAAAAATAAAACGATGGTAAGCCTCAACGAAAACATCCGTACACTCCGTAAAAAAATACAACTGACGCAAGAAGAATTTGCTCAAAAGCTGGGCATTAAGCGATCATTGGTAGGCGCCTATGAAGAAGGAAGAGCCGAGCCCCGCGCTGAGTTGCTCCAGAAGATGGCCACCCTGTTTGGGGTTAGTATGGAATCTCTGATCAGTGTAGATTTAACCAAAGGCGATGTTAAACCATCAGCCACCTACCAACGCGGCAATGAGGTGGTGGTGGTAACGGTTGACAGTAGCCGGAGAGATAACATAGAGTTTGTACCGGTAAAAGCCTCAGCCGGGTATCTCGCAGGGTATGCCGACACTGAATACATTAAAGACTTACCCAAATTCAACCTGCCGATTTTAAAACAGGGAACCTACCGGGCATTTGAAATCAAAGGCGATTCCATGTTGCCCCTTTTGCCCGGCTCTATTGTGGTGGGCGAATATGTGGAACACCTGAACGATATAAAAAGCGGCAAAACATATATTTTGGTGACACAACACGATGGCATTGTGTACAAGCGCGTGTTTAATTACTTAGGCGAAAACGGAAAATTATTTTTGGTGTCCGACAATCGTCAGTATGCACCTTACCAAGTGGCGGGAGAAGATATAATAGAAGCATGGTCTGCCAAAGCCTACATCAGCGTACAGTTTCCCGAGGTAGAAAATAAGGCAGATGCGTCTGTGGATCAACTTGCCAGCGTAGTGTTGGATTTACAAAAAGAACTTTTTCAGTTGAAGTCAGAGAAACAAAAGAAATAACTTAGCGGTTAGCCGAAGCCCGATGCTCTTTCCCCTTGTTGGGAAGGAGTGAGGGTGAGGCACTAAAGCAAACAAATATGGAAAATTTATCGCCCAATATTTTCGTGCATAACATAGATGCTACCATTTCTTTTTACAACCTGCTGGGCTTTGAAAAAATAGCATCGGTACCCGAAACGGGAAATTATGATTGGGTAATGATGGCCAACGAAAGTGTGACGATCATGTTTCAAACATTCGACAGCTTGGGGAATAATTTGCCCCAGATAAGCCGGGCAAGCGGTGGCTCTCTGCTGTTTTATATCAAAGTCAAAAAAATCACAGAGTTTTTTAATCAACTGAAAGGAAAGGTTACTGTCGTAGCCGAACTGAATAAAACATTTTATGGCGCTACCGAGTTTTCTATTCTGGATAACAACGGATATGTGTTGACTTTTGCCGAAGACGAAAACTGACAGCGCAATCGGAAACCCTACTGTTTATAGACAGAAACAACCTCTCTCCGGTTTATTTTTCCATTGGCAGCTTCTGTAAATTTATGGATGAAGATAAATTCTTGAGGCACTTCGTACTTGCCCAGTTTCTGTGAAGCTATCTCTATCATTTTATGTTGATCCTCGTCTGAAAGCGATGATCCTTCCATAAAAACCACAACCCGTTGCCCCCATTTTTTGTCGGGCAGCCCGGCAATAAAAAACCGGTTGCTGATTAGCAATGATTGCAGGATTTTTTCAAAAACCATTTCTACTTTTTCGGGAATGATTTTTACACCACCAGAATTGATAACGTGATCAATCCGCCCTAGCCATCTGAATTTTTTTTCGTCTATGAGCTCAACCAAATCATTTGTAATGATCTCGCTGGACAGATAAGGTGTACGGATGCTGAGGCATCCTCTTTCATCTAACCGCAGACGAACCTGATCTAACGCTTCAAAATAATCTTGCGGATGATCTCCATTCAATCTTTGCAAAGCAATGTGCGAAATTGTTTCGGTCATTCCGTAGGTAGCATAGACAGCACATTTACTCCTGCTGATTTTTTTTTGTAAAAATTGACTCACTCCTGCGCCCCCCACCAACGCACAGCGCACTTGGCTCAATTTTTCAGGTGATTGGTCTAAGATCGTTTCAAGTTGATAGGGAACTAAAGCCACAAAGTCAACCGGCTGATTGATGTCTTTAAAAGGATTGGCTGTTGGCTCAATGGCTACCATAGACATTTTGTTCTGCAGACTGCGCACCAGCATCATCTGGCCGGCAATGTATTGTGTATCAAGGCAGACAAGTGAAGTCTCAGACGGCTTCAGTTGCAGCGCACGGATTGTCATTTGTGCGCTTGCTTTCATGGCTTCTCTTTCGAGTTGAATTTCTTTAGGCGCACCAGTAGAGCCTGATGTGTGGATGATAAAATGTTGCTGCCCGCTTAACCACGCCCGGCAAAACTGGAGAGTCGTTTTCTCAAAAGGAGTACGGGCGAAATGATTTGATCCTTTCTTTAATTCTTCGATAGAATATTTTCTGCCATTGATCTCCACACGTCAATATTTATCGAAGATGCTGTTCCAACACTTGTAAAAATTTGGATTACGGAAATTTAGGAAACTTTGAAAAATCGGGTTCTCGCTTTTCGATGAAAGCATTTTTGCCTTCTTTTGCTTCATCGCTCAAGTAATACAGCAGCGTAGCATTGCCGGCCAACTCTTGTATGCCGGCCTGTCCGTCCAACTCGGCATTAAATGCACACTTCAGCATGCGAAGAGCCAACGGACTTTTCTTTAATATTTTGTTTGCCCAAGCTACATACGTTTCTTCTAATTTTTCGAGGGGCACTACTTTATTTACCAATCCCATGTCGAGTGCTTCTTGCGCATCGTATTGATCGCACAGATACCAAATTTCGCGTGCTTTTTTCTGCCCGACAATCCGTGCCAGGTACGAAGCGCCAAAGCCTCCGTCAAAGCTCCCGACCTTAGGGCCGGTTTGTCCGAAGCGTGCATTCTCTGCCGCTATGGTCAGATCGCACATCACATGCAGCACATGGCCACCGCCAATGGCCCACCCGGCCACCGCAGCGATTACCGGTTTGGGAATAGACCGGATCATTTTTTGAAGGTCAAGCACATTCAGGCGCGGCACGGCATCAGTTCCTACATAGCCACCGTGGCCACGCACACTTTGGTCGCCTCCGCTGCAAAATGCTTTACCACCTTCGCCTGTTAAAATAATTACACCGATGGCAGCATCTTCGCGGCAGAAGTTCATGGCATCAATCATTTCCATGACTGTTTTTGGTGTAAACGCATTATGTACTTGCGGGCGGTTGATGCTGATGCGCGCAATGCCGTTGTATTGATGAAATAAGATTTCGCTGTACGGTTTAATTTCTTTCCAATCGTATGTTTGTTTCATATCCTTTTTTTATTGTCTGTTTTAACTGAAGAAATGCTTCTTTGTTTTGTTGATGGGTGCTTTCGGTTTCAAGTATCTTCGTGTGGCTATCGAACTCAAAAAAATCCTTCAATGTATTTTTTATTTTTTTATTTGAATCAACAGGCAGGTAATCAAAACCAAATTCCTGACACAGATGCTTAGCCGATAATTTCTGTCCTGTAACAAAATAGGGCATCTTTTCCGGAAGGTTATCGGGGCCGTCAATCATATTAAAAATTGTTCCGCCATGATTGTTGAGCAACAGCACATGCAGGTTGGGCAGCGGATAGTTGTGCCAGAAGGCGTTGCGGTCATAAAAGAAAGCCATATCGCCTGTGATCAGAAAATTAGGGGTCTCATTACACAGCGCATGCCCCACGGCTGTGCTGGTGCAGCCGTCTATGCCGCTGGTGCCCCGGTTGCAATAAACACGCACACCTTTTTTTCCGGCCTCTAAGCCGATCATGGATGCGTATCGCACCGACATACTGTTGGCCAGGTGCAGGTTACACCGGGGTGGGAGTTGGGCAATCAATTCTTTAACAATCTGCAGCTCAGAAAAAATATTGTCATGAAAAAATGATTGAAAGGAATGTACGGTTCTATGTTCTTCCGCTTCCCACACCCGTTTGAAGTTTTCCTTTTTTTGTGACGAGAAATTATTTTCTTTTTCTGCGTGAGAGAGCGCTTTAAAAAAACTGACAGGTTCTGTTTTGATTACCTCTGTTAATGATTGGAAAGTATCAGCAGTAATACCTCCATTTTGTATATGCCAATGTTCTTTCGGTTTAAAATGCCGTAGAAACAGTTTGGTGTTTTTAGATACAATGGACTTACCGGTTGTAATCAGTAATTCCGGTTGCAGGGATTTTTTTACATCATCGCTGCAAGCACCCAAAAATACATCGGCATGGCGGATGGTGGATTGAGATGCATGCAGGTTGCTCAACATCTCGCCCACAACAGGTACGCCCACCACATTTGAAAATTTTTCAAGTGCTTTGACAAGATCATCATTGAAATCGTCTTGTCCCGCTACCACCAGGATTTTTGAATAGCCATTTATTTTTTTAGACAGCCTCGATATTTCTTTTTCAGAAATTGATAGCTGAGTCGGATGAGCATGAATTACTTTCAGATTGTTTGAATAGGCGATCTTTTCACTGCCGACAGGATACAAAGGCTCTCGTAATGGCACGTTAATATGTACCGGGCCTTTGGGTTCTTCATTGGCGAGATTAATGGCTTCATTTACTGTTCGGTGCAAATACCAGACGGCATCGGGATGCCCGTAATCTTCCGGCAACGTAAACGATTTTTTAACATGACTTCCAAATATACCAGGCTGCCGGATGGTTTGCCCATCATGTTGATCAATCCATTCTTTAGGCCGGTCGGCAGTAAAAACAATCAACGGAAGTTGTTGAAAGTAGGCTTCAGCAATGGCGGGCGCAAAATTATAAGCTGCCGAGCCGGACGTGCACAACAGGAGAGCCGGAGCTTGTGTTTCGTGTGCGATGCCCGTGGCAATAAATGCGGCACTTCGCTCATCGCTGAAAGTACGAACGGTAATATCGCCATGTCTTACTAAGGCCAGTGTGAGCGGAGCACAACGGCTACCCGGACAAATCACTGCCTGCGTGACGCCCTTTTGTGCACAGAGTTCGGCAATATCATAAATCGGTTGAAGGCGTACGTTCACAAATTGATGAGTTGGGCGAGTGATTTTATTTTCATTTCTATCTCTGCTGCTTCTTGTTCGGCAACAGAATCTGCCGTAATGCCGGCACCGGCATAGATGCGCACTTTTTTCTCTAACACCTGCATACATCGCAAGTTTACAAACAAGTTACTTTCGCCATCAATATTTACAGGCCCCCAATAGCCACTGTACAACTCGCGATCGTAGCCTTCATTTTTTTTCAGGAAATCAAACGCAGGCTGAAACGGCATACCGCAAACGGCTGAGGTGGGATGTAGCAGTTTTAACATGACTGACCCCATCTGTGGAAAATTTACTTCTCTCATGTCCACCTTATACTCAGTTTGCAAATGAAGCAAACTACCTGCGACCACTGTATGGGGCCCATGCTCGGTGTACTCGCGCACACGGATTTTTTTAAAACAGTTGATGATGTACCGGCTTACCAGCGCTTGTTCTTCAATTTCTTTTTGTGTCCACGAAACTGACTTAGGAGGAACATCGGCTTGCATTTTTTGTGTTCCGGCCAAGGCTACCGTTTTGAATTGGTCATGGGCATCTACGGAAACCAATAGTTCTGGCGAGGCTCCCAACCATGTGCCTGTGTCTGGCGAAGAGACAAGAGATACAAATGCCATTGGGTGTTTTTCGCAAAGGCGATTAAAGATTGCCAGCGGATCAACACCTTCCGGCAACTCGGTTTCATGAAACTTGGAGGGAACAATCTTTTCTACTTGCTGAAGTTGCGCCTGTTGAATACAGCCATTAATCAAATCAGAAAAATTACCAACTGATTTTTGTTCTCCGGCAGCAACAAAAAACTTTGAATGAATTTGGTCATTTGTATTTTTACTTCTATCTAATTCGGGTATGTCTGCGTCAGGGGTTTCAGTCAACGTCTCGCCCTTGAATCTGAATAACTGCTCTGCCTTGAAGAAATATTTTTTCTGAGACGGATCGAATGGTGCGATGGCAAATCCGGGCTCTGCGTTTTCAAGTGTAATGTCTTCGTGTGTTGTTGCTCCGCTGTTGCAGACTAACAAGAGCCTTTCATCGCTTCCGGGCTTTCGCCAATACATCATTGATCCACCCGATAGAAGGTAATGATTAATCAGGTCTCTTGCTTTTATCTTCCTATCAACTACTGACGCTGCTTTGCTGTTCATTTTTTGTCAATTATAGCCATGGTAATACGGCTGATGCACACCAGTTCATCTTTTTCGGAGGTGATGCGTATTTCCCACACATGCGTTTTTTTGCCGATGTGCAGAGGTGTGGCTTTTCCCTTCACTATTCCATTGCGTACACTTTTAATGTGATTGGCATTGATTTCTATCCCTACACAATATTGAGTTTGCGTATCAAGACAACACATGGCCGCTATGCTGCCCAACGTTTCGGCCAGAGCTACGGAGGCGCCACCGTGCAGCAGACCCAACGGCTGATGGGTGCGGTGATCTACCGGCATAGTAGCCTCTATAGAATCATTCTCTACGTGCGTTATCTCGATGCCGAGATGCGCCACCATTGAGTGGGCAGATAGTTTATTTAATGCCTCCGGTGTTATACCTGATCTGAAATAAGCCATTTGAGGTGCTCTACGATAGACTTACTGTGCGAACTTTCTTTATTTTTGCGCCCAAATTAACTTTAAATTGAACAGCAAAAAAATTTATATCATTCGTCACGGGCAAACGGATTATAACCTGCAGGGCATTGTGCAAGGAAGCGGAGTAGATTCATCTCTTAACCAAACCGGGCGTGCACAGGCAAACTCATTCTTCCAGCGTTATCAGTCTGTTCCTTTTGACCGGATTTATACTTCGCGCCTAAAGCGGACGATAGAGTCAGTAGCTGGTTTTATCGAGTTAGGAATACCACACGAAACACATACCGGATTGAATGAAATTAGCTGGGGATACAATGAAGGGCAAAAGATTACACCGGAGGAAGATGCGTATTACCACGAGGTGTTGAAACGTTGGGAGGGGGGAGAGACATCTTTGCGGATCAACGGTGGCGAGAGCCCGGAAGAAGTAGCATTGCGCCAGCAGCCCATCATCAAAAAAATCCTTCATGATCCGGGCGAGACAGCTTTGGTTTGTATGCATGGGCGTGCTATCCGTATTTTACTCTGCCAATTGTTACATTACCCACTGAAGAGCATGGATTTTTTTGAACACCGAAATTTGTGTTTGTATTTGCTGGAATACACCGGTACGCTTTATTCAGTAAAAAAGTATAATGATGTAAGCCACTTAGAAAATATTCGGCTACCCCAACTGCAACATTGACTATTTTGTTTTTAGCTGATCCAAAGCAGAGCGGGCTTTGCTGTCTATCGAATTTTTGTATTCGTGTTTCTTATAACTCAATGCCAACTCAAAATATTTTTTTGCATTGACATCGTCATTTTGGTCGCGGTAGATATAGCCCAGTTGCAGGGCTGAGTTGGGTGCAAAGTACCAAGGATTGTCTCCGCTTAGTTTGATTGTTTCGAGGTAGTTGATCCGTGCCAACGGCAGTTCGTTGAGTTTGTGTTCCAGCCTGGCTTTACGGTAGAAATATTCCGTTTGCTCTTTCAAGGTTTTCAGTTCTGTATAGTTGATGTCGAGCGAAGCAACCTGCGCTTCTTTGTAGTATCCGCCATCAGTAAAAAAGCGAACCTTCAGAAGTTTGGCATTGGGGAATTTATTTTCTGCTAATTGGCTGGCGGCATATTTGTCGGGATCTGATTGTTCTCTCCCCACTGTTTTTGCTTTCTCGAAATATGTTTTTGCTTCGGCCACATTTCCCAGCAGCCAATAACACAACGAAATTTTGTAGTAAGCATCTTTTTTAAAACTCTGGCTGCGGTAGCCATCAATGAATTTACGGTAAGCCAAGATAGCCGCATTGTATTCTCCTTTGTTGACGAGTGCTTCGCCACGCAAATAGTCAATATAGTGCATCTGCAGCCCCCGGTTATTTTTGTCGAGTGTAGAAATCAACTCGAGCGATTTTTCGCTCTGCGCGTCTTTGGTGAGCATGTTGATGGCCAAAAAAAGAATGAGGCGGTTGTCGGGCTGGTCGTGCAGGCAGTCTAAAATTCCTTTGGCAGCTTCAGAAAATTGTTGGTTGATAAAACCCTTTACCGTAAAATATAGAATAGTAGCCTCAAGGCGCAACGATGATTCGGAAGTGCGCAATTCGTGCAGTTGTTTTTGGCCGGTGGTTACAGATCCGCGCATGCCCAGCAAACTGATAAACCAATGATACTTGTCGGGCACCGAGCCCAGCATCACCTGAATGACACCACTTGTTTTTTTGATGGGGATGAATTGAGGATATTTTTTCAGGCACGACTGTGTTTCATTGTAAGCCCTGCGGATGGCCAACACAGCACCGATATTTTGGTTCAAGTTCAACAAGTTAAATCCCCGTTGCAAATTGAGTTCTGCTTTTAAAAATAATTTTTCGGGGCTGTCAGGAAGCGGTTCGAGGCTTTGCAACCGTTCTTTAAAATGCGCTTCCAGCAACTCAAATTTTTTGTCGTCTTCGGTAATCAGTATGTCAACAGTTTCGCTCAGGCTCTGAACATACATTTTGTACAGTCGTTCAGACGGATTGTTCACCCTATTCAGGATTTCGAGCGCTTTGTCGGGCTGCAGGTTGAGCACCAGCAGGTAAGCACGGTTTATTTCCTCACTAAACTTCCAGGGGTCGTCAGCAGCCTGTGTTTGAAAGAAGCTTAATAAAAAAAAACAGGCGATAAGGCCTGCTTTTTTGATGAATTGTATTTTTGACAAGTTAGCCAACCTTTTTTGCTCTTTTAACGGGAGCAGCTTTTTTAGGTTTTGTTTCTTCTTCCATAGACTCTACATCCACATCGGCTAAAATGCGGCCGGAGTGCTCGTCAATAACGATTTTCTTTTTCTCGCGGATTTCGGCAATTTTTTGAGGAGGGATAATGATGTTGCAACCTTCTGCTGCTCCGCGCACCACACGTACCACCGCTAAGCCGTTAGTCAGACTTTTGCGGAGTTTGTTGTAGTGCTTAAGCATTTTTTCATCTATTTTTTTAGCGGCCTTTTCGCGTTCGGCCAGCAGACGTTTTTCCTCTTCTTCGTTTTCTGTTAAAATGCCCGATAGTTCGCCTTTTTTATTCTCTAAGTCTTTCAGGCGGTCGCTGATCATGGCATCAATTCCGTCAATCTCCTTTTTCTTGGCATCAATTTTTTCTTTTCCTTCTTTGATGCGCTTTTCACATATCTGCACTTCCAATTCCTGTAGTTCTATTTCTTTGGTGATGGCATCAAACTCGCGGTTGTTTTTTACATTTTTTTGTTGTTCGCTATATTTTTTAATCAATTTCTCTGCTTCCTTAATTCCCTCTTTGTTCTTTTTGGTAGCTTCTTCAATTTCTTTTTGCTCGGCTTCGAATTTATTTTTTCGAACTTTATAGCCTTCCATTTCATCTTCCAGATCCTGCACTTCGTCTGGCAGGTCGCCTCTCAGTTTTTTTATTTCGTCTAATTTTGAATCGATTGACTGGAGTTTTACGAGAGCCTCCAATTTCTGTGCAACTGTCTGATTTTCCATTTATTTACAGATAACTTATCGGATTTGTAATCGTTTTTGAAAAAATGATCGCAAAAGTAGTGAATTTTTCTTTTAATACGCCAACCACCAGTTCTTTTGTAAACTGCTCGCTTTCATAATGCCCAATGTCGGCAATCATGATTTTTTGGTCGGCATCGAAAAATTCGTGGTACTTAAAATCGGCCGACACCAGCACATCTGCCTGCCGGGCTATGGCTACCGGCAATAAAAAGCTGCCGCTGCCCCCGCACACGGCTATTTTTTTGACAAAAGGCTTCACGGGCTGTGTGTGGCGAATACAGGACGTACTCATCACAGCTTTTAAATGTAGAAGAAACTGGTGTGGTTCTGTTTCTTGCTCTAATTCGCCAATGATGCCGGCACCTACTTCCTGATTTTCATTTTGCAAATCAGTGAGGTAATAGGCTACTTCTTCATAAGGATGGGCGTTGAGCAACGCTGTCACAATCGGTCGGCTCAAGTGTTTCGGAAAAATCACTTCCACCCGCTCTTCATCTACTGTTTCCTGTTGATTGAGTTGGCCGATGGCAGGTTGAGCTGTACCGGTGGGCAAAAAAGTACCTTTCCCTTCTGCTCGGAAGCTACAGTTCTTGTAGTTACCAATATTGCCGGCACCTGCCCGATGTAAGGCATCGAGCACATCTCCGGTTTTTTCCTTCGGTACGAATGTTACCAGTTTGGCCAATGTTTCGCTTTTGGGTAAAAGGATGCGGCAGTTTTTGAGGTTTAACTTCTCAGCAAATTTTTGATTAACACCCGTGGCTACATTGTCTAAGTTGGTGTGGATGGCGTAGATGGCCACGTCATTTTTGATGGCTTTAATAATGGTGCGCTCTACATAGTTTTTGCCTGTTATCTTTTTCAGGCCTTTAAAAATAATAGGATGGTGGGCGATAATGAGGTTGCAGTGTGCTGCGATGGCTTCATCCACTACTTTTTCGATACAATCGAGTGTAACGAGAATGCCTGTTACAGTTTGGTGCAGGTTGCCCGTCAGCAGGCCGCTGTTGTCGTAATCTTCCTGATAGGCCGGAGGTGCCCATTTTTCGAGGAGGTTTACTACGTCTTTTACCGTTGTTACCATTGAATGGTTAATTTTGAAGCGAAAATATAAAAAAGACGGGCAGTGCTATCCATTTTACTTACTCCATTTTCTGTTTTGTATGGATTGATTACGCGTCTGCGCAATGGATTTTATGACCGGGGATGGATAAAATCTTATTCTTTCGACTCCTGCGCTACCATTTGTGTTGGCAATTTAAGTGTGGGCGGAACAGGCAAAACGCCCATGGTAGAATATTTGATACGCTTGCTGCTGCCTCATTATTCATTGGCCGTATTGAGCCGTGGTTATGGCCGCCAAACCAAAGGGTTTCGTTTGGCTGGTGAACAGGATACCGCATCAACATTGGGGGACGAACCTTTTCAGTTTTATAAAAAATGGCAAGGGAAAATTTCTGTGGCGGTTTGCGAGAACCGCGTAGAGGGAATGAACCGATTGTTAAATTCCGATCGGAAGATTGACGTGGTATTGCTGGATGATGCATTTCAACACCGGAGGCTGAAACCTTCATTTTCTATTTTGCTGACCGATTATTCAAAACCATTTTTTGTAGATCATTTGCTGCCCAAAGGCAGGCTGCGTGAAGGGCGGAGAGCCAGCACACGTGCCCAAGTGGTAGTGGTAACCAAATGCCCTGCTACCGTGCAAGAGGCAAGTTACCGAAGCGCTATTCATAACTACGCGGCTATCAAACCTTTATTTTTTTCTTCAATAAAATACGGCACACCCGTAGCATTGGCGGAAGGCAGCCAGATAGGAAAAGATGTGCTGCTCGTTACCGGCATAGCCAACAGCAAGCCGTTGGTTGATTACTGCCATACAGTATTTACCGTAAAAGGATATTATCATTTTGTAGATCACCACCACTACTCACCCGCAGATATTATTTCAATTCAAGAAAGGGCGATAGCGTGTAACTCAAAAATCCTGACAACAGAAAAAGATATGGTCAAGCTTATTTCAGGAGAGTTGACATCGGTATTAAAAAAAGATTTATGGTTTTATCAGCCTATAGAGACATTTTTTCTCAACTCTGGTTCGGAATTTGATAATGCCATTGTCCATCACATAGAAAACTACCTTCACCGCTCAACTACAAAATAGTGCGTACCCGTATCCTGTTTTTATTAACTGTTTTTTTAATTCTTTCAGTAGACGTGCAGGCACAGAAAGACTCTACGGTGCATAGGCGGTTTGTACAACCCAAAAACGAGCCGGTAAATGCCGGCAAACGTACGCGCTCTAAAATTGTGAACGACTCGGCCAAAATTGTTTATGGCCCCAAAACTACCTTATCTACTACGGAGACAGAGATTTTTGAGAATAAAAAAAATTACGTGCCGTTGGATACGTCCATCTACAATCTCCACCGCTGGGATTTTGTTAAGAAATTTGAAAATAAATATCAGGACTTAGGAAACATGGGCACAGCGATGAATTCGCTTTTTCCGTTGGTGGCTGACCAGATCGGTGCTACGCCCGGCTATAAAGTATATGATGTTTACTGGGAAACGGCTGAGCCGCGTTTCTATGATACCAAATCGCCATTTGCGCGCATCAATGTAATCTGGGGAGGGAAGGGCCGCGCTATGACACACATAGAATTTACACGCAACGTACATAAGCGATGGAATATAGGGTTTAACTATCGACCCATACTTTCGGTAAAGCAAGTTCAGCCTTCGGGTAAAACAGATTACCAGGTGCGCAGTCAGTACTATGATTTTTATACTTCATACGAATCGAAAAACGGTAAGTATAAATTGCTGGCCAGCTATCGCAGAATCAACCATCAGGTAAAAGAGAATGGAGGTGTGCTGCTGAAACGCCCCGGCATGGTTACGGTAGATACAAGTTACAAAGCTTATTTCGACCCCAATGCAGTGCCTAATCTTTCGGCTGCAGCCTCATCGGAGTTGCGCAATAGCATTCATTTTTTTCATCAGTATCAGTGGGCCAAGCCAACGCAGGTTTATCATGTATTTGATTATTACCGGCAGATCAACACATTCTTTGATACACGCGCCACAGATGCTACATCCAACTACTTTCCGGTGCCAACAGCCGGAATAGTAACGGCTAACGTTGATGATGTTAATACATTTCAATATTTAAAAAATGAAATAGGCTTCAAGGGCAATGCGGCATTTCTGTTTTATGATTTTTATTATAAAAACAGAATTTACAATAACAATATGGCTAACCTGCTGGCACAACCGGCCCATGCACAAGGTTATGAAAATTACGTAGGTAGCCGTATTTCGTTTCGGTTTGATTCGCTCAGTTATTTAAGTGGCCAGGCCGAGTACCTGCTCGATGGCCATTATAAAATTTTTGGGTCGCTGCGCACACCCTGGCTGGATGCCGATGTAAAAAGCGCTTTGGCTAAACCCGGACTGATGCAACAAAAATACTTGGGCGGCTACAACCGGTGGGCGAATAACTTTACGAACACCTTTACCAATCAGGTAAGCGGAAGAATTAAAGCGCAGTTTGGTTTCTTGTCTATTTATCCAGGACTTACTTATACTTTGTTGAGGAATTATATTTTTTTTAAAAGCGATGTCAACCAGTTGACACGACCTTATCAATCGGCCGGAACGCAGCAAATAGTATCACCTGATTTGCGGATGGATATTAAGTTGCATGGTCACCTCCGCCTCAAACCTTATGCTGCGTACACCAAGTTGCTCAGCAACGATGATCAGGCCATCAGTATTCCCACTTGGTTTGTGAATGTGCAGTTGAGTTATGAAAACTTTTTATTTAAGCGCGCATTGCAAGTACACACCGGTATAGATGTGCATGCCAACAACCAATATAACGCATACGGCTACAATCCGGCTATCCAACAATTTTATGTGCAAAATAATATAGCTTCTCCCTCTTTCTGGACTACCGATGTGTTTTTGAATGGAAGAATTAAGCGCGGCAGATTTTTTGTGAAGTATAACAATCTTTTGCAGACCTTTACTAAACAAGGGTATTTGCCTACACCGCTCTATCCTAACCTGCGCAATACCATTGACTTTGGTTTTGAACTGATATTGTTTGATTGATTGTATGGAAAAACATGTTTTAGGCCTCGAACTCCCCACCGACCCGCGTTGGGTGGATATAGCACAAAAAAACATAGGCGAAATTTTGACAGACCATGCTTATTGCGAACAAAAGGCAGCGTCATCCTGCATTTCGCTCATTATCCAGTTTCATGACTTGGAGCGAGTAGTTCAAACTTTAACACCGGTGGTGGCCGAAGAGTGGGATCATTTTAGCCGGGTAGTAAATGAATTACGTAAACGAAATTTAATTCTGGGTGCACCACGAAAAGATGAATACATCGAACGCCTGGCCAAATGTGTGCACAAAGGCGGAAGCCGGAATGAACAACTGATTGAAAAATTATTGATGAACGCCATGATTGAGGCGCGCAGTTGTGAACGCTTCCGCTTGTTGTGGAAAGAAATTAATGATACAGAGCTGAGTTTATTTTATTACGAACTGATGGTGTCGGAAGCCGGCCATTACAAAAATTTTTTATCGCTGGCCAAAGAGTTTCAGGAAGCAGACCTAGTAATGAGCCGATGGCGCGAGTGGCTTGCCATGGAAGCTGATATCATGAGAGAACTGGAGGTGCGGGGCGACCGCATGCATTGAGCGCATGATTGACAAATATTTTTGTTAACTTCGAAAATGGTAAAATCATTTTTCATTTTATTAACTTGTTTCCTACTGCAGGATGAAATACCGTTCAAGCCCGCAGATGAATTTCAGGTTGATATTAACTTGCGATTTAAAGAGAAGCCTTCGCAGTATGGATCGAACACATACAATACAAGTGGCGAAAGAATGGACAATTCCAAAGGGCAGCAATCTTTTTTGTCGGTTAAAATTTCTTCTCTTAAAATCAGGGAAGATGAAATCCGTATCAGCGTTATCAGGCCGGATAAAAGAGAAATTTTTAAAAAGAAAACAGAAGGACTTTCTGAATTTAACTTCGACATGGGCTTTGTAGCAGACCTGAAAAGCGAAGGAGGAGAGTTTGTTATCTTGTTTATCTCGCCTGACAAGAAAAAAATCAGAAAAATAGTTCTGTCTATAACACCAACAGGGATATTCTCTGTGAACGGAAAATGGCACGGTCAGTTTTAACGAACGGTTTGCCATCTCTCACTTTTTTAATTATTTGTTAAACGGTTAAATACCATTTTGTTCATTTACCTCCGTTATACTTTTTTTCCGTTATTCGTAGAAATATAAATACTATGTATCGATTAGTTAGTTTTTTCATAATCCTTCTTTGTATCAGTGCGGCAGCACAAACCCACCGGCAGCCCGGTGCTTCCGAAATTAAATTACGATTAAAGAAATTAAATTTTCTGGGCTCCGTATTGTATGTAGCAGCTCATCCCGATGATGAGAACACACGCGCTATTTCTTTTTTTGTCAGCGACCAGCTTGCGGCTACGGCTTATCTGGCGATGACGCGTGGCGATGGCGGACAGAACTTGATTGGTACTGAAATCCGCGATCAGCTCGGACTTATCCGCACACAAGAACTGTTGGCCGCCCGCAGAATTGACGGAGGTCAACAATTTTTTACTCGTGCCAACGATTTTGGTTTTTCTAAAAATGTAAACGAAACATTGGAAATTTGGAGTAAAGACGAAGTGCTGTCTGATGTAGTGCGAGTATATCGCCAGTTCCAACCGGATGTAGTCATTGACCGCTTTCCGCCCAACGAGCAAGCGGGGCACGGGCATCATACGGCTTCGGCTGTTTTGGCACAAGAAGCATTTGATAAAAGTGGAGACATAAATTATTTGCCAGCTCAAGTGAAAGAACTGGGTGTGTGGCAACCCAAACGATTATTTACCAACACAGGCCGCTGGTGGAACCAAACCGTAAACGAAAACACACCCGATGTAGTAACTGTTAATGTGGGAACGTATAATACTTTGCTGGGAAAATCTTATGCCGAGATTGCTGCCGACAGCCGTACACAACATAAAAGTCAAGGCTTTGGCTCATCGGGCAGGAGAGGAGACGCGCTTGAATTTTTTGAGTTTGTGAAAGGAGAGAAAGCCAGTAAATCAATTTTTGATGGAGTCAATACAACCTGGTCGAGAATAAAAGGAGGCGAATCTATCACACCGATGGTGGAGAAAGCCATCACAGATTTTAAAGACGAGGATCCTTCCGCTTCTATACCGCAGTTATTGAAAATACAATCGGCAATCAGAAAATTGCCTGAGTCGGTTTGGAAGACAAGAAAAGAGAAAGAAGTGGGTGTTCTGATACAAGACTGCCTCGGGTTGTATGTAGAAGCAACAGCTAATTATTATTGGAGCGCACCGGGCGAAAAAATAAAGGTAAGCTTGGAGTTGATCAACCGCAGCAAAGTATCCGTATCATTAACAAAGATACAATCAACTCAATTTTCTTTTGACAGCACTTGTTCTACTGTATTATCTGGCAATATTCCACTTACCCTGAAAACAGAAAAAACACTCAACAACAACTTGGATTATTCTGATCCTTATTGGCTTAAAAAACCACACACACAAGGCTTGTTTACTGTGGAAAACCCGGCTCTCATCGGCCAGCCTGAAAATTTACCTGCGGTATCATTCGATTTTACTTTTTTAATTGGCCAAGAGCAGTTTCAATTATCAGTACCCTTCATGTATAAATGGACTGATCCGGTAAGAGGAGAATTGAACCGTCCGTTTTATGTTGTGCCACCGGTGCTTGTTAATTTCGATAAGCCCGATTATTTGTTTAACAGTTCATCACCTAACGTGCTGAACGTGTTGGTGAAGTCAACATCCGGCAACAGTACAGGCTCTGTCGGGCTACTTGTTCCTGCCGGCTGGCGTGTTGAGCCGGCAACGTATTCATTTGATTTTAAAAAGAAAGAAGAAGAAAAATTGTTTGCTTTTAAAGTATTCCCCGGTGCGGAAGAAGGAGTACAGCAAGTTGAAGCAGTAGCGAAAATAAATGGCACGGAATACAATCAATCCATGAAGCTCATTCAATACGATCATATCCCTACACAGATTATGTTGCCCACTGCATCGGCTAAAGTTGTTAGACTTAATTTAAAAAAGGAAGGCAACCGCATTGCCTACATCATGGGTGCAGGCGATGAAATTCCGTTAAGCCTGCGCAACATGGGCTATGATGTATGGGAGATGGCCGATGAAGAGATTACCCCGACCAATCTGAAAAAAGTAGATGCCGTAGTATTGGGCGTACGAATACTGAATACGAGCAAGCGCATCCGTTTCTTCATGCCTGATTTATTGGATTATGTTAAACAAGGAGGCACCTTGGTAATGCAATACAATAATAATTTTGAATTGCACATTGATGCCGACCGGTTTTCACCTTTTCCGCTTACACTCTCACGCGACCGGGTAACACAAGAAGGCAGCCCGGTGCGCATCTTGAAACCTGACCATCCGTTATTAAATTTTCCAAACAAAATTTCTGACAATGATTTTAATGGATGGGTGCAAGAGCGAGGACTGTATTTTCCTTCTAAGTGGGCGCCAGAATTTGACGCGTTACTTTCCATGAACGATGCCAATGAACCACCCCGCGATGGCAGCTTACTGGTGGCAAAGTATGGCCAGGGGTATTTTGTTTACACCGCATTGTCATTTTTCCGGGAGCTGCCCGAAGGTGTACCCGGTGCCTATAAACTATTTGCCAATATCGTGTCAATCGGCAAGGGTAAAAGCAAACAAGTAGGCGTAAATACTAAAACCAATGGACGATAAACCTCCGTTGTTCCGTTCGTGGAGCAGTTGGTATTGGCTTGTGATGGGAGCCTTGGCAGCGCAAGTCGTATTATTCTTTTTAATTTCTAAATCATTTTCATGACCACCCTCGATTGGTTGGTGTTGTTTGGCACGCTGGCGGCTATCGTGGCTTATGGCACGTGGAAGTCGCGCGGTACGAAAAGCATGGAAACCTTCATCAAAGGAGACCAGCAACGATGGTGGATGGTCGGACTTTCCATTATGGCTACGCAGGCCAGTGCTGTTACGTTTTTATCAACTACCGGACAGGGCATGGAAGACGGCATGCGCTTCGTACAGTTTTACTTTGGCCTGCCGCTGGCTATGATTATCCTTTCGGTAACACTGCTGCCTATCTATTACAAGTTGAAAGTTTATACGGCATACGAGTACCTCGAGTCGCGGTTCGATTTAAAAACAAGAACGCTGGCTGCCGCCTTGTTTTTAGCCCTGCGCGGGCTTTCGGTAGGCATTACGCTGTTCGCACCTTCTTTGGTGTTGTCAACCATATTAGGTTGGAATATTTTTTTTACCACACTGCTGATTGGTGTGTTGGTGATTATCTATACCGTGTCGGGCGGGAACAATGCGGTGAGCATCACGCAACGGGTACAGATGACTATTATTTTGGGTGGAATGTTTTTAGCGGGAACCATCGCCTTCTCACTACTGCCTCAAAAAGTTTCGCTGCTCGATTCGGTGCGAGTAGCAGGAGAGTTAGGCAAACTTAATATCATTACGACAAGCTTCTCATGGAATGACCGCTATAATATCTGGTCAGGCTTGTTTGCTTCCACGTTTTTGTTCCTTTCATATTTTGGCACAGACCAATCGCAGGTAGCCCGTTATATCAACGGCAAGTCGTTGGCAGAAGGAAGAATGGGGCTGCTATTTAACGGACTCTTGAAAGTGCCCATGCAATTCTTCATTCTCTTCATTGGCGTGTTGGTGTTTGTGTTTTATCTCTTCAATGAAGCGCCCATGTTGCATAACGCAGTGTTGCTTGACAGGGCGAAACAATCTGCAGCCAAAGAAGAAGTTTTGTTGCTGGAAAAACGATTTAACGAATTGAAGGCAACTGAACGGCTGACGGCAGATAATTTAGTGAACGCCATCCATGAAAATGATGCAGGAAGAATATCAGCAGCGAAAACCGAATACTTTTATAATAAACATCTGGAAGACAGTGTACGCACGAAGGCAAAAGTTGTTGCAGCCAAAGCAGTAACCAACACGGGCGGACAAGATCACGATTATGCTTTTCTGAATTTCGTGCTGACACATTTGCCACATGGTGTGATCGGTTTGCTGCTGGCAGTAATTTTTTCGGCAGCCATGTCGAGTATGTCGTCCGAGCTTTCTGCTTTGGCCACCACCACCATGGTTGATATGTACAAGCGGGTAATCAACCCTAAGAAACCGTGGCTCAGCGATTTGTACGTCTCTAAATTATTTATGGTGATGTGGGCAATCATTGCTATTTGTTTTGCCGCGCTGGCCAATTTTTCTGAAAACCTGATTCAGTTTGTTAACATAGTCGGGTCGCTGTTTTATGGAACGATCCTCGGTATTTTCGTGGTGGCGTTTTACCTGAAGAAGGTGAGGAGCAATGCCGTGTTTTGGGCTGCTGTCGTGGCCGAAGGTTGTGTGCTGGCTTGCTACTATCTGCTGGGCAACCGGTTAGCCTTTCTGTATTACAACATCATCGGCTCTGCCGTGGTGGTGGTGCTTTCTTTTTTATTTCAGATGGCAGATCAATCGAAAGCAGATTGAGGGTAGATGCCGGTTATTACTTTACTGTTTTCTTTTTAGCTGATGACCAGGCGCGCGATAGCCGCCCGATAAATCATAAACAGCCGCGAACCCCAAGTCGGCCATAATTTTAGCAGCCGACTTACTGCGCCCACCTGCCAAACAATAGACAAATACAGGTTTCGATTTATCGAGTTTGGCTACTTTTTCTTTGAAGTCATCGCGGTAAAAATCAATCATCTAGGCACCGGGCAGATGCCCTTCTACAAACTCTTCGGGCGTGCGCACATCAAGAATTGTTTTTTCTTTTGTGGCCGACATTTTCTTTTCAAAATCGTCAACCTTCATCGGGTGAACAACCTGAGAGAATGTGGTAATAAAAATGAAGGAGAAAGCGGTGGTAAGCAATATGTTTTTCATCTTACTATTTTTTATGTCTATGATCTTTCGAAATAACTTGGAACAAAGTTAACTTTAAAATGCTTTTTTATGAAGGGAAGTAATGGTATTGTATTTTTTGAATACCTGTCCTTATTTTTTTAATTTTTCCTGTTAAATTGTGTCATGATGATCAGAATTGTTTTTGCTATTGCTTTCATTGCGTTGCTTGTTACTTCCTGCAGCAGCGACCGCAAGAAGGACACCATCTCTTCGTACATCCGCTATGTGAGGAGATTGCCGGCTGGACAAGAACCTAAGTTGACAAAACTGGAAGAAGTTAAAGCGATTAAAGCAGCCGACTCGCTGATGTTGCTGGCTGCCGACTATTCAAAAGGTTTGAAAACTACTTTGGCTGTTGATACCATCCTTTCCAACATCACAAAAGATATTTTGTACAACACAGCGCTGTTAACCAAGACAAACCAACGATTAGATTCGCTGGCCTTGCTGCAAGGCAAGTTTAAAGATGATCCTTTTTTTGAGCAATACACTAAAAGCTTTAAAGATTTAAAATCTTTCACCGAGCAGCAGTTGATCGAACTAAAATATATGAAATATCAATTTAACAGATACCACAAAGACCCAGATGAGGTGCTGAGTCATCAAATTGATTGTGAATATTCGTTGGGAGTGGCTATGGCTGATTCTACCAAGAAAATTAAAAAACAAACATTTTTTCTTTCGCCTGACTATAGACGGGTGCAAGCGGTACATTGAATTATTGCAGTGTGTATTGATTGAACGATTATTAACACCATAAAAAAAATCCGAACCAGAGATTCGGATTTTTTGTTTGAGCAGTTGCTAAGTTAGTTGATCATACTCGCTTCCACCTTTTCCTTTTCAGGGCGCAGCGCACGGACGGCAGCCCCGGCTTGCCACAGCTCGCTGTTGCGCAACTCCTTCAACTCGTCAGCTAATTTTTCGCGATAGTCAGGTTTGCTGCAAGTGTCAATGGTGCGTTTAGCTTCAGCTCCGCTGGCTACGCTTTCGTACAGTTCTTTGAAGACAGGAAGTGTAGCTGCTTTGAATTTCTTTTTCCAGTCTAATGCGCCACGTTGGGCTGTGGTAGAGCAGTTGGCATACATCCAGTCCATTCCGTTTTCGGCTACCAACGGCATCAGGCTTTGAGTCAGTTCTTCTACGGTTTCATTAAACGCTTCAGAAGGAGAGTGGCCTTTAGAGCGGAGCACTTCATACTGTGCTTCGAATATCCCTGCGATGGCACCCATCAGCGTACCGCGCTCACCGGTCAGGTCAGAGTACACTTCTTTTTTAAAATCTGTTTCAAACAAATAACCCGAGCCAACGCCAATGCCCAGCGCTATCGCGCGTGTGGCTGCATGACCGGTAGCATTTTGAAAAACCGCATAGCTTGAATTGATGCCTTTGCCTTGTAAAAATAATCTGCGAACGGAGGTTCCAGATCCTTTCGGTGCAGCTAAGATTACGTCAACATCAGCGGGCGGTACAATTCCCGTTTGCTCTTTAAATGTTACGCCAAAGCCATGCGAAAAATATAAGGCTTTGCCTTTGGTGAGGTGCGGCTTGATGGCAGGCCAAGTGGCAATCTGCCCTGCATCGGAGAGAAGATATTGAATGATGGTGCCGCGTTTAGCGGCTTCTTCAATTTCAAATAATGTTTCGCCCGGAACCCATCCATGCTGAATGGCTTTGTCCCACGTTTTGCCGCCTTTGCGCTGGCCGATGATGACACGGAATCCGTTGTCGCGCAGGTTGAGGGCCTGAGCCGGTCCTTGCACGCCATAGCCGATGATGGCGATGGTTTCATTTTTTAATGTATCCAATGCCTTCTCCATCGGAAATTCTTCGCGTGTTACCACTTCTTCGATGGTGCCTCCAAAATTGATCTTTGCCATTTTTGTCTCGGTTAATAGTTAATAGTTATTGTTAAAAAATTTAAAGCCTATTTGAATTTTGTAATCTGTCATTAAAATATCAATCTACATCCACGATGCGTTCGGTCTGTTCCAAATATAGTGTGCTCCCTTCTGACAGGCACACTTCTTCTACTTCAATCAGTTTTTCTAATTGTCGTTTGCATTTTTCGGCTAAGTCAGCCGTAGTGTGTACTAACAATATTATACCGCCTTTGCGGAAGTCGTTGTCATCTTCAAAGCCCATCAGTTTTTTAATCCGTACTCTGCGCCTGTTTAAAATATTGATGATGCGATTTAAAACGGAAAAATTATTTTCTGAGCTGAGTTGTATGGTGAAGTCTTGTTTCATATTCAGCGTTTGACTGAGTTGATAATTTTTTTAATGATGAGAATTTTTTGTTGGAGCCTCTAACAACACCTCGCTCACCGCGGCTCCTGCCGGTATCATCGGAAATACATTGTCTTCTTTACCTACCACTACCTCTAAAAAATATGCTCCGGTTGAGTTCAGCATTTCGTCTATGGCCGCGGCCAACTCGTGCCGTTCTGTTACCTGCCGCGTCTGAATAGAATAGGCTTCAACAATTTTGATGAAATCAGGGTTTTGTATTTCGGTAAATGAGTAACGCTTGTTGTGAAACAGCTGTTGCCATTGGCGTACCATGCCGAGGAAGTGATTGTTTAGCACAATTATTTTTACCGGAATTTTATTTTGCATGATGGTGCCCAGTTCCTGAAGCGTCATCTGAAAACCACCATCGCCAATGACGGCCACCACAGGCCGGTTAGGCATGGCCATCTTGGCACCAATGGCAGCTGGCAAAGCAAAACCCATGGTGCCTGCTCCACCGGAAGTAATGTTGGTACGTGGCGTTTTAAATTCATAATAGCGCGAAGTGATCATCTGATGTTGCCCCACATCGGTAACAATGATAGCCGAACCTTTGCTTTGTTGCGACAGTTGATGAACCACTTCGCCCATCATCAGTTTGCCTTTTGGGTTATATTCTTTCTGAATTATTTTTTCATTTTCAATTTCATACAATGCCTGAAATTGTTTGCGCCACTCCGGATGAGAGGTTTGTTTGCAGGTAGCAGTCAGTGCCACCAACGCTTCTTTGGCATCGGCATGCACAGCTACATCCGTGGAGATGATCTTATTGATTTCAGCCAAGTCAATATCAATATGGATGATCTTGGCCTGCTTGGCATATTTGTTCACATTGCCGGTTACGCGGTCATCGAAGCGCATGCCAATGCCGATCAGTACATCGCATTCATTTGTCAGCACGTTAGGCGCATAGTTTCCATGCATCCCCAAGAAGCCTACATAATTCGGATGGTCGGTGGGGAAGGCACTCAAGCCCAGCAACGTGCAGGCCACCGGTATGCCGGTCTTTTCCGAAAAAGCTATCAGTTCGTTGCTGGCACCCGAAAGAGTAATTCCTTGGCCTGCCAGAATATATGGCTTCTTAGCTGAGTTAATGAGTGCGGCAGCCGCCTCGATATCTGTCTGTTGTAAAACAGGTTTAGGTTTATACGTTCTGATGCTCTTACATTTTTGATAGCCATCAAATTCATACATTTCATTTTGTGCATTCTTGGTGATATCCACCAGCACCGGGCCGGGCCTGCCTGTTTGTGCGATGTAAAATGCTTTACTGATGGCTGAGGTAATATCTTTAGCTTCCGTTACCTGCACGTTCCATTTGGTAACAGGGATAGTTGTGTTGACAACATCTGTTTCTTGAAACGCATCTGTGCCGAGCAGGTGAGCAAACACCTGGCCGGTAATGCACACAACAGGCGTGGAGTCGATGAGTGCATCGCCCAGGCCGGTAACTAAATTTAATGCACCAGGCCCTGAGGTGGCAAACACCACACCTACTTTTCCGCTGGCGCGGGCAAACCCTTGTGCCGCGTGGATTGAGCCTTGCTCGTGCCGCACTAAAATATGGTTGAGTTGATCGCCATAAGAGTAGAGCGCATCGTATATCGGCATGATAGCTCCTCCGGGGTAGCCGAAAATTGTTTCCACACCTTCTTCAATCAGGCATCGAAGTAAAATTTCGGAACCGGAAATTTTTAGTGTTGCAGCCTCCTTATGGGCAGGCTCAGCTTTCGTCAGTAACGCATCCATCAGCAGCAGTTTTTACTTGTTTAGCATATTTATATAACACTCCACTACTTACCCGCAGCGAAGGTTGCTTGGCATGCGACCTGCGGATAGCCAGCACTTTTTCTTCTACGAGCAAGTTGAGTTGCCTGTTTTTAATATCAATCTCAATCCAATCTCCGTCTTCCACTAAGGCGAGCAGGCCACCATCAAAAGCTTCGGGTGTGATGTGGCCCACCACAAATCCATGTGTACCTCCCGAAAAACGCCCATCAGTAATCAGCGCTACCGATTTGCCCAAGCCCGCACCCATGATCAGCGAAGTAGGCTTTAACATTTCGGGCATACCCGGTGCGCCCTTGGGGCCAACATAACGGATCACGATTACATCACCTTCTTTTATTTTCCCCGAACGGATGCCGTCCACTAATTCAAACTCACCATTAAAAACTCGTGCTGTACCTTTAAAGCGTTCGCCTTCCTTTCCGGTAATTTTTGCTACTGATCCTTTTTCGGCTAAGTTGCCGTATAGAATCTGTATGTGCCCCGTTCTCTTGATGGGCTTTTCGATAGGCTGAATTAAATCCTGTTTTTCAAAACTGATGGAAGGTATGTGTTGCAGGTTTTCAGCCACAGTCTTACCTGTTACCGTGATACAATCGCCATGCAAAAATCCTTTGCTGAGCAGGTACTTCATCACCAACGGAGTGCCGCCAATTTTATGGAGGTCTTCCATCATGTATTTGCCGCTGGGCTTAAAATCGGCAATGAGCGGTGTCTTGTCTGATATGCGCTGAAAATCTTCTTGTGTTAAACGCACACCCACCGACTTGGCCATAGCGATCAGGTGGATGACCGCGTTGGTAGATCCGCCCAAAGCCATCACAACTGTCAGGGCGTTTTCAAATGCTTCGAAGGTCATCACATCCTTCGGCTTAATATCTTTTTCCAAAATCAGGCGCATGGCTTGTGCTGCCTGCACACACTCCTGCGATTTTTCTTTGCTCAGTGCGGGGTTAGAGGATGAACCCGGCAGCGCCATGCCCAGCGCTTCAATAGCTGAGGCCATGGTGTTGGCAGTGTACATGCCGCCACAAGCACCAGCCCCAGGGCAGGAGTGTTGGATGATGCCTTTGTAATCTTCGTCCGAAAGTTTGTTGGCTAATTTTTCGCCCAATGCTTCGAAGGCCGACACGATGTTGAGTGATTTTCCTTTCCAGTGCCCAGCCGCAATGGTGCCGCCATACACCATGATGGAAGGTCGGTTTAGCCGCCCCATGGCTATGAGCGAGCCGGGCATATTTTTATCGCAGCCTACTACGGCTATCAGCCCATCGTAATACTGGGCGCCACAAATTGTTTCGATGGAGTCGGCAATTACTTCGCGGCTCACCAGCGAGTAGCGCATGCCTTCGGTGCCGTTGCTCATGCCATCACTTACGCCAATGGTGTTAAACACCAAACCGATCAGTTCCTGATCCCACACGGCTTGCTTTACTTCCGAGGCCAGCGCGTTGAGGTGCATGTTGCAAGAGTTTCCATCAAAGCCGGTGCTGGCAATACCCACTTGCGCTTTTCCCATATCGTTGTCTTTTAAACCGATGGCGTACAGCATTGCCTGTGCGCCCGGCAGGGTGGAGTCTTGGGTGAGGGTGCGGCTGTATTTGTTGAGTGACATTTTTTATTGATGAATGCTCGTGTTGTCTATTATATTTTTTTTGAATTGCTTGATGGCCGGACTATACAATTACGTAAGCGTAATTTTTTTCCATCACCATGTTTTCGTATGCCTGTTGTACAATGAACCCAAGCGATGATTGCCAAGGCTTGTTCATCGGATGGCGCTCGATAGAACCGATGGCAGAAATCTCTGCGGCAGTACCGCAGAAAAATGCACTGTCGGCATTCAGCAACTCTTCGGGTTTAATCCATTTTTCTTTTATAGGCAGTTCCAGTTCGCGGCAAATTTCAATGACAGTTTGGCGAGTGATTCCCGGCAAAATACTTCCTAATGGAGTAGTATAGAGAACACCATTTTTTTCAAAGAAAAAATTGGCGCCCGGAGCCCCGGCTACTAAACCGTTAGTATCCAGCATCAGTGCCTCATCAAAGCCACGGTGGCGCGCTTCGTTTGAAGCCATAATGGAATTGACATAGTTACCACTGGCTTTGGCTTCTATTTTTGTACTGTTAGGGTGCGGCCGTTGAATAGACGAAATACATACGTCAATTTCTTTGCGCGTAAAATATTTAGTCCACGTCCAGGCGGCTATCATCAACGATGAGCCTGTCGTTCGCGATAAGGCCATGTTCTCGCCAGCCATTACCAACGGGCGGATGTAGGCACTGGAAAGGTTATTTTTTTCGAGCACCTGATAACTTAACTGTGTCAATTCTTCCAGACTATAGTGAAAGGGTATATGGAGAAGCCGGCAACTTTGTATGAGGCGCTCGAAATGCTCGTAAGGTTTAAAAATCTTAGTGCCGTGGATGGTTTGGTAGGAGCGGATCCCCTCAAAAGCACCGTTGCCATAGTGAAGTGTTTGCGAAAACAAACTCGGTGAGGCATCTCTAATTTTTACAAATTGTCCGTCTAAAAAAATGATCGTGTCTTCGTTATAGTATTTCATATTTTATTTAAAACAACTGTTAGTTTGCGCATAGCTCTATAAAACAAAACCGCCCCGAGTGATCGAGGCGGTTTTTGATTTTTTCATATGTCAATAATCACCTCTTCATCTTTGTCAAGACAATAATTAGGCTGATCACAATCAACTCAATGCGGCCTGATAAAATGGTGAAACGATTATTCATAAATTTCTCTTCTCTGAATTTCTTCACAATGCTAATGAAAAATGTAGTACACGAAACAAATAGCCGAAGAAAAATTTGCAACCATTATTTTCAACAAGTGTTAGGTAGTTAGCTACGAAATTTTTTTAGATGTCTGTTAGGTGGTTGTCAGTATTTGTTGCCATCTTGCACCAACAAAATCGAATCGCCCTGCTTACTTTATGTCGGCAGGGCGATTGCTTTTTTAATACTTGATAACAAACTAACACTTGTTGTGAGCGCACCAAAAACTTTATTTGAAAAAATCTGGGATGCCCATGTGGTAAAACGCACAGCCGGATATCCTGATGCTTTGTTTATAGATCGCCATTTTATTCATGAAGTTACCAGCCCTCAGGCATTTGATGGTTTGCGCCAGCGCGGCATAGGCCTGTTCAACACACAACGGACTACGGCTACGGCCGACCACAACGTTCCCACGAAAGATCAGCATCTTCCCATCAAAGAAGCTTTGAGCCGACATCAGGTGGAGACGCTCAGAAAAAACTGCAAAGAATTTGGTGTAGATCTATACGATCTCGGCCATCCTTACCAAGGAATTGTTCACATCATCGGCCCGGAGTTGGGGTTGACCTTGCCGGGCATGACGATTGTTTGTGGCGACAGCCACACCAGCACACATGGTGCATTCGGCAATATTGCTTTTGGTATCGGCACCAGCGAAGTAGAGCAAGTGATGGCCACGCAATGTATTTTACAGTACAAACCCAAAACCATGAAGATAGAAATCAATGGGAAGTTGGGAAATGGCGTGGTCAGCAAAGACATTATTTTATACATTATTTCAAAAATATCAGCCAGTGGTGCCACTGGCTTTTTTGTGGAATATGCGGGAGATGCCATTCGTTCATTGACGATGGAAGCGCGCATGACTATCTGTAATATGAGTATTGAGATGGGCGCGCGTGGCGGACTGATCGCACCCGATGAAACTACCTTCAATTATATCAAAGGAAGAAAATTTGCACCCGCAGGAGTTGTGTTTGATAACAAAGTGGAAGAATGGAAAAAACTGCGCAGCGATGACGGAGCTGTGTACGATCGTGTATTGACTTTTGATGCCGCAGACATTGCCCCGATGATTACCTATGGCACCAACCCCGGCATGGGCATCAAAGTAACAGACCGTATACCTACCGTGGAAGAGTTGAAAGAAATTTCTGAACAGACATCGTTCAAAAAATCGCTGGAGTACATGGGGCTTCAGCCGGGTACTTCTTTGCTCGGTAAACCGGTTGACTATGTTTTTATCGGCAGTTGCACCAACGCACGCATCGAAGATTTGCGTTTGGTGGCTTCTATTGTAAAAGGAAAAAAGAAAGCCGGTAATGTGGAAGTGTGGATCATTCCCGGATCAAAACAGGTAGAGGCGCAAGCTAAGCAGGAAGGCTTGGATAAAATTTTTGAACAAGCCGGTTTTGAATTGCGCAGCCCCGGCTGCTCGGCCTGTTTGGGTATGAACGAAGACAAAGTGCCGGCAGGGAAATATTGCATCAGCACCTCTAACCGGAATTTTGAAGGCAGGCAAGGGCCGAAGTCGCGTACGTTTTTGGCCAGCCCGCTCAGTGCTGCGGCTGCCGCCATTACCGGTAAGGTGACTGATGTGCGAGAGTTAGTTTGATTTTTTAGTAAAAGATAAACGGAAGCATGAAAGAAAAATTTACAACATTAAAATCAACAGGAGTACCTCTGCCGGTAGAAAATATTGATACCGATCAGATTATACCCGCCCGTTTTTTAAAAGCCACCACTCGCGAGGGATTTGGAGACAATCTGTTTCGCGACTGGCGCTATGATGCCAACAACCAGCCCATCGTAGATTTTGTATTGAACAATCAGAAGTATGCGGGAAAGATATTGATAGCCGGTAAAAACTTTGGTTGTGGCAGCAGCCGCGAGCATGCGGCCTGGGCTATTTATGATTTTGGCTTCCGGGTAGTGGTGAGCAGTTTTTTTGCCGACATATTTAAAAACAACGCGCTCAACAACGGACTGCTGCCCATTGTGGTCTCTGACCAGTTTTTGAAACAACTGCTTGAAACTGTTGCACAAAAACCGAATACACAGATTGAAGTTGATTTGGAAAAACAAACCATAACCACAGGCGAGGCCACAGAGAAGTTTGAAATCAATGCCTATAAAAAAACATGCCTGATGAATGGGTATGACGACATTGATTACCTGTTAAGCCTGAAGGACGAAACAAAAAAATTTGACTTAGCACATGCATAAAAAAATTGTACTACTCCCCGGAGATGGCATCGGTAAAGAAGTAACTACCGAAGGAAAAAAGGTATTGGATAAAATTGCCCAAGTATTCAATCATCAGTTTGAATACGAGTATGCTGCCATCGGCCACGATGCCATTGAATCTACCGGCAACCCGTTGCCGGATGAAACATTAATAAAGCTTAAAAATTGCGATGCTATTTTGTTCGGTGCTGTTGGCCATCCCAAATATGACAATGACCCTACACTGAAAGTCCGACCTGAGCAAGGCTTGCTGAAGATGCGCAAAGAGTTGGGGTTATATGCTAACCTAAGACCCATCAAATTGTTTGATGAATTACTGCATACATCCAGCATCAAACCAGAAGTATTGAAGGGTTCTGATATTTTGTTTTTCAGAGAACTGACGGGCGATGTTTATTTTGGCGAGAAGGGTAGAAAAGATGGAAGAGATACGGCTTTTGATTTGATGATCTACCACCGTTATGAAGTAGAGCGAATTGCCCACAAAGCTTTTCAGGCAGCCCGCACCAGAAGAAAAAAAGTAACCAGTGTAGATAAAGCCAATGTGCTGGAGAGCTCGCGCCTGTGGCGCGAAGTGGTGCAAGAGGTAGGCAAGCAATACCCCGATGTGCAACTCGAACATCAGTTTATAGATGCTGCGGCCATGAAACTCATTCAAAACCCACGCGGCTTTGATGTGGTGCTGACAGGTAATTTATTTGGCGACATTCTAACAGACGAAGCCTCGCAGATTGCCGGCTCCATGGGTTTGCTCGCCTCCGCTTCGGTAGGCGATACCGTAGGGTTATACGAACCTATTCATGGCAGCGCGCACGACATTACCGGCAAAGGAATTGCCAACCCGTTGGCTTCTATTTTATCCGTTGCCTTGCTGTTGGATATTTCTTTCGGGATGAAACAAGAATCGGAAGCAGTAATTACGGCAGTTGAAGCAGTGCTGAAGCAAGGTTTCCGCACCGGAGATATTGCCGACACATCAACCGACAAAGTAAAAATATTAAACACCAGCACGATGGGAAGTAAAGTTGTTGAGCAGATAGAAAATAAAGAACCGATTAATATGACTGCCCTGAACACAGCTTCTTTCATTGCTTCAATTAGTTAAAAAATAAACAGCTCCATTTTGATGATGGCAGCACAAATAAAAAATTATGGCTAACAAAATTCAGATTTTTGATACCACCCTTCGCGATGGCGAGCAAGTGCCCGGCTGTCAGTTGAAGACAGAAGAAAAAATTATTGTAGCCCGCGAGTTAGAAGCATTGGGTGTAGATGTAATTGAAGCAGGCTTCCCTATCTCCAGTCCCGGAGATTTTCTGTCGGTAGTCGAAATATCCAAAGCGGTAAAGTTGCCCGTAGTGTGCGGGCTTACCCGCGCCAAAAAAGATGACATTGATGTGGCGGCCGAAGCGCTGCGCCACGCCCAACGCGGCAGAATCCATACCGGCATCGGCTCCAGTGACGTGCACATCAAACACAAATTTAAGAGCACTCGCGAGCAGGTACTCCAACAAGGCGTGTGGGCCGTGCAATATGCCAAGAGCAAAGGCTATGAAGTAGAATTTTTTGCCGAAGATGCCGGCCGTGCCGATTTAGTTTTTTTGGCGCAGTTGATTGAGGCAGTTATAGCTGCCGGAGCAGATGTAGTGAACATACCCGACACTACGGGCTATTGCCTGCCACAACTTTATGGCAAACGGATTAAATATCTGACTGAAAATGTGAAGAACATAGAGAAGGCAGTTATTTCGGTGCATTGCCACAACGACTTAGGGCTGGCCACAGCTAATACGATTGCCGGACTGATGAACGGAGCACGCCAGGCAGAGGTAACCATCAACGGCATAGGCGAAAGAGCCGGCAACACTTCATTAGAAGAAGTAGCTATGATTTTGCAAGTGCACAAAGATTTAGAGCTAACCACCAACATTAAACCGGAAAAAATATACGGCATCAGCAAACTTGTTTCCGGTATGATGCGCATGCCGGTGCAAGCCAACAAAGCTATTGTAGGAGCGAATGCTTTCGCTCACTCATCAGGTATTCACCAAGATGGTTTTTTGAAACATGCTGAGAATTATGAAATCATTAACCCGGCACAAGTAGGCGTACCCTCCTCGTCCATTGTGCTTACTGCCCGCAGCGGACGTGCGGCTCTTAAGCATCGCATGGAATTGTTGGGTCATAAATTTGAAGGCGAAGAACTCAACACTCTTTATGAGAATTTTTTGTTGGTAGCCGATGAAAAGAAAGAAGTGAAGGACGAAGACTTGATGGTGCTGGCCGCTAATATGCCAGTGCTGGTGAAATAACCGGTGTAGCTATCTTTTACTGATGCTTAAAAAGAAGTGGATCTGTTTTTACTTCCGCCTTTTTCTTTTTACCAAATACATAGCCCACCGAAATACTCAGGCTTTTATTGTAAATTTTTTGTTGTGGCTTTTCCGGTGTGTTGACAGGAGATACGGCAGCCGCATCTTCGATGACAGGCACAAAGCCGTGAGTGTATCGCACCCCAATGCAGATACCCCACTTCAGTTCGTACTCTGCTCCCAGCACAAAACCGGCATCTAATTTTTGCCGGTAGTTCGAGTTCTGAATACTGTTGCCAAAGATGGCAGTAGTAGAATTTCCCAAACTGTCTTTACGCAGAAAACTGGCATTAAGAAGCATGCTGACATAAGGCCCGGCCAAAACTTGAAAACCTTTTATGTGCAACGTAGGAGAGAAGGGGTAGAGGTCAATGTAATGGCTCTTAAATTCGCTGGAGTATTGTTGCCCCCATTTATCATGGATGGGCAGCGATGTATTTTTGTGATTGTACAATAGCTCTGATTTGAGCCAGAAGTTTTTGGTCAATTTGGAATTGACAAACACTCCGGCATGGAATCCGGAAAGCGATGAGGGAGATCCACCCGAAGCCAGTTGATGTATATCGGGTCCAAATAAATTGGCAGATGTTAGCCCCGCTTTTATGCCTATTCTTGTTTCGCCTTGCGCCTGAGCCAAAAGAGATGTACCGGTAAAAATCAGGATGATTAAATTCTTCTTCATTTGTTTAAAAATTTATATCCCAAATTCCGGCAGCTCGTTCTAACTGCACCAAGGCAGAGGCATAACTATACAACGTAGTGAAGTAATCCATTCGTATTGTATTATAGGTACGCTGGGCGTTTAATACTTCCAGCAAAGAAGTTTTGCCCCGCTGGTAGGCATAGACTTTTCCATCCAGCACACGCTTGGCTTCCAGTAACAAACCCGATTGAAATTGCTGCACTTGTTTCCGTTCGGCCATATATTGCGAGTAGGCTTGAGCTACATCTGTTTCAACCTGTAATTCCACCTGTCGGTATTGCAACTCTGCCTGGGCAATGTTATACTCTGCCGTGCGCAAGTCGCCTTTATAGTTGTTAGAAAATTTAAGCGGAATGGTAATGCCTCCGTACACAGCCGTGAGCGAGGGTGTAGGCTCCACGAAGTTAGTAACCACCGAAGTATTGTTAGAACCCAGCACAATGCCCAAGTCAATCATGCGGTTAGCTTTGGCCAGGCGCAAAGCGCTGGCGGCTACGTTTTTATTTTTTAATGCCGCTAACAAGTCGGCACGGTTATTAAGTGCGGTTACAATTAAATCTTTGTAAACAAACTCGCGGTCAAACTGATCAAACCTTCCTATCGGATAAAGCAAGGTGTCTATGTTGCGCTTGCCCACCAGTAAGTTGAGGTTGTTCAAAGAAACTTTCCAGTCGGACTGAGACTGGATGACGCTGTTTAACATATAGCGTGCCTCCAGCCGACTTTGCTTGGCATCTATTTCCATAATAGAGCCCAGCTTAAAACGGATACTGTCGGAAACTGCCAGCTTGTTGATGCTTTCGTATGAGTTGGTCATCACTCGTAAGCTGTTATGCCGCGACAGAGCGTTAAGGAATGCCAACGTAGCATCAGCCCGCAAGTTCCTGAAAAAATCGTCTAACTGGGCACGGGTCAGGTCAACGGTGTTATTAGCTAAATCAACGCGTGCTTTTCTTTTTCCACCCAACTCGAGTGTAGTGTTGGCATTGACTGAATAACCATAGCCGGCCTTCATCCGGCCTTGCCCCATATTAATGTAACCATAGTATAATTCGGGGTTGGGGAAAATCTTGGCTATCTCGATGCCGGCATAGGCGATGTCCACATTAAATTTTTGAACGGCATAGTTCAGGTTTCCCTTGCCTACACTTTCAAGGTATTCAGGAAATGAAATTTCCTTGTGTAAGAATAAAGTATCTATTTGGCCATGACACAGATTGGAGATCATCACCAGATTAAACACAATGAATAATGAGAACTTCATTAAAGTTTATCGTTATATATTTTATTTATTTTTGTGCAAAATCTTTTCCCCATTTTTCCTCGACTAAGTAATACATGGCCGGCAACACAAACAAGGTAATGGCAGTTGCAAAAAGCAACCCATAGACAATCACTGTTGCTAAAGGCCGCTGCACATCAGAACCGATACCGGTAGCCAATGAAGCCGGTAATAAACCGAGTACAGCTACGGTGGCTGTCATGAGGATAGGGCGAAACCGCATTTTAGTTCCTTCAATTACAGAATGTGTGAGATCCATTCCTTCTTTACGCAAATGATTTATATTAGAAATCATGATGACACCATTTTGTATGGCTACACCAAATAATGCAATAAACCCTACAGCCGAGGAAACATTGAGTGTCATACCTCGAATATTTAAGGCGAGCATACCTCCGAATATAGCGAGTGGCACTACTGATAAAATTAATCCGGCTTGGCGAAACTCACCGAAGGCTCCATACAGTAGCATGAACATAATGGCTAACGCAAGCGGAACAATGATGGCTAACCGGGCATAGGCCCTCCGCTGGTTTTCAAACTGCCCTCCCCATTTTATGGAGTATTTCCCATGGTCATATTTTACTTGCTCTTCTATTTTTTTTTGCCCTTCGGCAACAAATGTGGTCAGGTCTGTTCCCCGAAGATTAAGTTTTACGGTAAGATGCCTTTTATTCATTTCGCGGGTGATAGTGCTTTCGCCTGTGTTTAGTTCTACTTTACCTACCTGCGAAACTGGAATACGTGCACCATCTGGTGTTGTGAGCATCAAATTGGCAATAGCTTCCGGTGTATTGCGGCTTTCTTCGTTAAACCGGGCTGTAATATCGTACACTCTTTCACCAACAAATATCTGCGATACAGCTTTTCCACCAATGGCCACTTCAATTAAATCAGCAACGTCAGCTACATTGAGGCCATAACGAGCTACAGCTTCACGATCAATTTTTACTTGTAATTGTGGCAGAGGAGGCTCCTGGTCAATGGCTAAGTCAACGGCTCCCTTAATTTTTTTGAGTGTAGCTAATACCTCTTCTGCAATCCTTCTGGTTTCTTTAAAATCTTTACCAAATACTTTTACCACTAACTCGCTGTGCGCCCCGGCAATTTTATCCATCACCCCATCAATCATGGGTTGCGAAAAGCCAACTGTATAGCCTGGCACTTTTGCGTAATCTGCTGCCAGGTCAATAATTAAGTCGTTTTTTGTGCGACCTTTTGGCCACTCTTTGTAAGGTTTCAGGCCTACGGAGCACTCATAGTGAGAGGGTGTCCACGAGTCTGTACCGTTATCATTACGACCAAGTTGGGTAACCATATAAGTAACTTCTTTATGCCGAAGGGTAATAGCTCGCAAAGAATCAGCCATTTGCTTCGACTTGTTTAAGGATATACCGGGAGGCAATGTTACTTGAAGCCAAATCGATCCCTCATCCAATGGTGGCAGGAAATCTTTTCCAACCGTGATGGTTAATACAATTGCCCCCACTAGAATAACAGATAGTGGTGTAAAAACTTTTTTAGGACGTTGCAGAATTTTTATGATACGATTGTGATAGAGGATGGTTAAATATTCAAGCCACTGGTTATGATATAGTTTTCTGGGTTTGTTATATACGGCATAAGCTAAGCCCGGAATCAGCAGGAGTGCCACGCACAATGCACCAAAAAGTGCATAGCTGACGGTGAATGCCATCGGAGTAAATAGTTTTTTTTCTACGCGCTCAAAAGCAAACAAAGGCAAATAGGCTGTGATGATGATCATGGTGGCAAAAAGAACAGGCTTAGCTACCTGCATGGCTTTTTCACCTAAGTGTTTTTCTTCCAGTTGGCTGTGCGGATCCTCTTCGCGCACTTTCAAAATTGTTTCCATCATCACGATAGCGCCATCCACAATCACACCAAAGTCAATTGCCCCCAGCGATAATAGGTTGGCCGGTATGTTTGTCATGTGCATCAAAATAAATGCAATCAGCAGGGAGAGAGGAATTGTGATGGCAACCAGCAAGGCGCCTCTCCAGTTGCCGAGGAAAATGATCAATACAATGACAACAAGTGTAATGCCTTCTATGAGTGTATGCGAAACTGTTTCAAGGGTAGTCTTTACAAGATTAGTGCGGTCTATGTAGGGAACAATTTTTACACCTTCGGGTAATGTTTCGTTATTCAACTCATCTACCGCTGCATGCACTCCTGCTAATACGCGCGAAGGGTTTTCTTTTTTGAGCAGCAAGACAATTCCTTCAATACTCTCAGATATAGTTGTTTTGTGGTCGGTGTACCCCAAAATACCCTTTCGTTCTAAAATTCCATACTTCAGTGTTCCCAAGTCTTTCAAAAAAATAGGAACTCCTTTTTGGCTTTTCACTACGATGTTCCCTATGTCTTCCAGGTTTTTAAGAAGACCGATTCCGCGCACCACATACCCTAACTCACCACGTGTGAGGATACTTCCGCCCACATTGTTGTTATTATTATTGATGGCGTTTTCTACATCTGCTAATGTAGCGCGATACTGTTCCAGTTTTTTGGGGTCAATCTCTACTTGATATTGCGTGGTGATCCCTCCGAAATTTGTTACATCTGCAATACCCTGCACTTGTTTGATACGGGGTATAATGACCCAGTCTTGCAAGTCTTTCAGCATGCGGATGTCGTACCTGTCGCTCTGCACAATATAGCGATAGATTTCTCCGATCGGAGAGGTGAGCGGGTCGAGGCTGGGGACAGCACCTTTGGGCAAATTAAGTTGCGCCAACCGTTCTTCAATACGTTGGCGACTCCAATAGTCTTCAATGCCATCTTCAAATACGATCGTGATCATCGATAGCCCAAAGGTGCTGCGGCTGCGCATCACGTGCATGCCGGGCAAGCCATTTAAGGCTCGCTCGATAGGGATGGTTATCTGTAGTTCTACTTCTTCGGCCGCAAGACCGGGAACCTGCGTTACTACCTGCGATGTAACATCGGCAATATCAGGATAGGCTTCAATGGAAAGTTGTTTCCAGGAGTAGTAGCCAATAAAGGCTAACAAAAGAAATAAAGCAACAAAAAGCAAACGCTTCTGAATGGCTGTAAAGATAATTTTTCTCATACCTTATTTGGCATCCAAAAGATAAAAGCCTCCTTGTACTATAATTGATTCGTCTCCACTCAATCCTTCGGCAATAACGGTGCGGTCATTAACCGTTTCAGCAGTAGTAACTATTTGTTTTTTGAAATGCCAAGGTTTTGTTTGAACAAAGACAAAGTTACGGTCATTGTATTGCAACAAGGCAGATGAAGGAACAAACACCACCAGCCCCGGGCGTTGGGTAAACTTCACCGTGGCATACATGCCGGGCTTTAGTTTTTCCTCGTGGTTAGTACACTCAATCAATACATTGATAGAACGGGTATCCTCATCCACAATTTCTTCGATATGGTAAACGATACCTTTAAATGTTTCACCCGGGTAGGCCGTTACTTCTGCTGCTGTTTCGTCACCTTCCTCGATGAAGCGGATATCTTTTTCTTTGACAGATGCCGTGATCCATACTTTTGAAATTTCGGCTATGGTTAAAATTGAATTGCTGTTGTCGGTAAGATATTTACCAACCACGATTGTGTTTTTGATAACCTGACCATGAATAGGCGAGCGAACAACTAGTGGTTCTCCAAAGAGCATCTTATCGGGATCGACACCAAAAATGCGAATACTTGCTGTAGCTTTCTCTAACTCACTTTTACTATTTTCAAATGTGGTGCGAGCCATCTCATAATCTCGTTGAACGCCCACACCGTTATCGAGCAAATCTTTTTGACGCTTGACATCTTTTTCGGCCAGCAGATATTGTTGTTTATCCTGATAGAACATTTTTTGAGCATCAGCATAATCCGAAGAGTAAATAGCGAAGAGCGGAGTTCCTCGGTTTACATCTTGCCCTAGTTTAACAAATGCCTCTACAATCCTTCCATTAAAAGGCGCAGATATTTCAGCATAATTGTTAGGAATGGCTTTAATCTTGGCTGCACTATAAACTTGTAGCTGATGTGGCTCTTTTTTAAGGGTCTCAATTTTTAATTTAGGGCGGATATTGGAACTATCAGGTATAATAATCTCATCACCGGCTAATCGATAGTTTACAATGTCAGACTTATCTTTTTTATTGCTGCAAGAGCAGACCAATAGAAGGATTAAATAAAAATTAATCCAAAGTAAGTTTCTCATCTTCAAAGTATTGGATAAATAAAATAATGGCTTTTCAACGCAGTATTGAGCCGCAATGTTACGAGATTTTTTTATTCTGGCACCTTAAAATAAGATAAAAAGGGTAAGACGTGTTTATTCAGTCTGCTAAATGGATAGGGTTATCTTAGATTGGTTAATTTTGAAGCCATGAGCCACGACCATCACCATCATCACCACCATTACGAATCTATGAGCCGGGCGTTGGTAGCAGGCATTGTGCTGAATGTGGCCTTTGTTGTGATCGAGGCTGTGGCCGGTTTGTGGTTAGGGTCGCTGTCGCTGCTTTCAGATGCCGGCCATAACCTGAGCGATGTAGTCAGCTTGGTGCTGGTGCTGGCTGCCAACAAACTGGCACAACGAAAAGCTACCGAACAATTTACCTACGGGTTTGGAAAGACCACCATTCTGGTAGCGCTTGTCAATGCCGTTACCTTGTTGCTGATGGTGGGCGCGCTGGCATGGGAAGCCATCCACAGGTTGGGCGAAGTGCACACCGTTAATGGCGGCATGGTGGCCTGGGTTGCCTTGGCTGGCATTATCGTTAATGGCGTTACGGCTTTGTTTTTTTTCAAAGACAAAGAAAAGGATTTGAACACCCAAGGAGCTTACCTGCACATGGTGGCCGATGCCTTGGTTTCGGTAGGCGTGTTGATTTCGGGTGTCATTATTTTTTACACCCAGCAATATTGGTTAGATGCGGTGGTAAGTCTCCTGATCGGTGTAGTAATTATTGCCGGCAGTTGGCAACTGTTTAAAGACTCGTGGCGGCTCTCAATGGATGGCGTGCCGGCTCATGTAAACGTAGAGGAAATAAAAAAATTTCTATTGTCGGTTAACGGAGTCGAGAGTTTGCACGATCTACACATTTGGGCCATGAGCACCAACACTACGGCCCTGACTGTTCACCTGGTGATGGCACAAGAAAATGATACAATGACTTGGGTAAAACATGAACTTCACAACCGTTTTCATATTGACCATACTACCATACAAATAGAGCGGCCATCGGCAGGTGTGTGCGAGCAGAAGTGTTGAGGGTAAAAAATGTATGGCACTTCTCTATAATAGAAATTGTATAACAAGCTTATCCCTTAGGCTCTACAATTTTAAGTACAATAATTCCATGACGGGGAACAGTAAATGTTTTACCACTGCCTATTTTGCCCAAGTCTTGGTGAAGCCACAGATCGCGTAAACTACTTTCTTTGTGTATGCCTGTCCGCTGTGCATCAAGGTTTAATGTAGTGTCTTCGTTGCCCCGGTTCATGATGGCGATGGCTCGCGCTTTGCCATTGGCTTCGGCCAACGGTTTCGTCCACACTTGCATATTTTTCTCTGTAAAAAGAATTCGCCCCTGCGCAAAACCGGAATCTTGGTTGAGGGCAATGATTTCTTTGTTGGTCAGTATCTCGCGTGTGGGCGCGGTCATGTGTCGCAAATCGTTTCCCGCCAGCAGAGGGGAGTTGAGCAGGCACCACATCGAAAAATGAGTTTTGTCTTCTTCGTAAGTCATGCCCCGGCCTACCTGAAGCATGTCCATGTCGTTGTAATGGCCGGCAGAGGAGTAGGAGTAGAGGTCTTTGTTGAGATCAATAATTTTTAAGATAGAAGAAAACGTGGGTTCTATGTCGCCCGATACCCGCCACGAGTCGGCCTCTGTGATAGCCCATGTGCCGGGAAACTGCCAACGGCAAATATTAAATACAATGTGGCTGTCAATTAACTTTACGGCACGGATGATTTTGGTGTACTCTGTTTTTTCATCCAGTTTCATCTGCTCGCCACCACACCAATCTACTTTTAGAAAATCGAACTTCCAGGTGTTAAAAAACAATTGACAATCGTCTTCCACATGCCCGTAAATTCCTGCGCCAATACCTCCGGTGTTGTGGTCATACCGGGAAGCACAAGTATTTTTCCCCGCATCGGTATAGATGCCGGCTTTCAAGCCTTTGTCATGAATGTATTCTACCAACGATTGCATGCCTGACGGAAATTTTGTTTTATCGGTCTGCAGTTGGCCGGAGGCACTGCGTCCATCAAAATAGCCGTCATCAATATTGATGAAACGATAGCCTGCTTCATAAAGCCCTGAGGCTATGAGCGCATCGGCCTGTTCTTTGATCAGTTGCTCGTTGATGTTGACGCGGAAGTGGTTCCAACTGCTCCAGCCCATAATGGGCGGCATTTGTTTTTGCGCATTAGCCGAAAGGCTGCACAAAACAATAGCAAAGCAAACAAATGGTTGACGGAAATTCATATCAAGTAAAGTTGAGGTTATCTACAGTTGCTGCACAAACCAAAAATAAAGAATAAGCACTATACCTAAAACGGCATGAAGCCGGGCAGCGTAAATTCTTCTTCTTTAATGGAGCTGAATAGAAAACCGCCAATTACTTTCGGATAAAAGTAAGTTGATTTTTGCGGCATGGTAAAGCCACTGAAACACACGCGCTTTACATCTTCGATGCTTACTTCTTGTGTAATGATGGCCATCTGTGCTTCTTGCTTGATTACTTTCGTCAGGCAGTCGCCAAAACTCCGGTCGAAGCCGATGTTTTCGGAGGCACGCTGATTTTTACCCGGGATACCTAAAATTTTTTCGATGATAAAGTAATGCAGTACGGTGAGGTCGAGCGCTTTGATTTCGTCCGGAAAATGCCAGGTCATAGAAGAAAACGCGGTGGGCTTTAGTTTTACCTTAAAGGCTTTGTCGGAGAAGAGTATTCCGAATGCCCATTTTTTTCCTAAGATAATTTCGTTCAGCGTATCGGCATCTTCTACTTCGCGCACTTCAAAGTCGTGATGGAGCTGTTCAATAATTTTTTGTTCATCAAAATTGGCAAGTCCTCGTATCAAACGGTGCGTAGGCAAGATGCGCAGATCGTGCGCCTCGGTGTTGGTGAGGTACATCAGGTGAAAGTTGTACCCTTCGTTGCCGGTGTGGTGCGGGTTGGCCGCCATCTTTTTTTTCATGTGCACCAACGAGCTTTCGTAACGGTGATGCCCATCTGCCAGGATCACTACTTTGTTCCTGAGTTTGTCAAGAAACTGTAGGATGGCTTGCGCATCGTGTATGACGGCCAGCACATCGCGCACACCTTGGTAGTCTTCGGCTTCATAGATCGGATTTTGGATGGCCTCGTCCATCAGTTTCTCCAGCTCAAATTTTTCATCTGTGTAGAGGCCGTGTGTCGGGCTGGCGTGCAGTTCGGTTTCTTCCAATAAACGGATGCGGTCGTTTACCGATTGTGGAATGGTGTTTTCATGGCGCAGGATGACGTTGTCTTCAAAAGCATGAACACGGATGTGGCATACAAAACCCTTGCGACAATATTCTTTGGTGTCGCCTGCCAGTTTAAAATATTGATAATACACATAGATGCCGGGCAGCTTGTCTTGCAAAATGATTTTGTTTTTTTTCCATCCTGCCAACAGATGCGCGGCACGTTGGGCGGCATGGGGCGGCTGGGGAACAGATAAGTGAATGGAGTTGAGCGGGCGCTGGTAGAGCGCAGCCCGCTGTTTGTCGGAGACAACATCGAACAAAGGAGCCGTTACTTCACTGATATCGGGTACTAACTGAGGGTTGTAGCGCCAGGCACGAATAGGTTTTATCTCAGGCATCGTAATAATTTCAAATAGCTCATTTCAAATTTCAGACTCTAAAAAATATTATCCGAAGTTCAGGCTCTGTTCTTCTTCCACTTACTTTCTGTTTTTTGAACAACATCGGTTGGCTGATTTTGCGTAGCGCTTGAAATCAATTCGCTGGCAAGAACAGATGCAATCATTTCTTCTACGTCTGTCATTTCGCTTTTCAGCACTTCAGGTTTAAAATATTGTTCTACAAATTTGGTGGAAAATTTTCCTGAACGGAAAGCATGGTGGTGCATTACAAACTGGCAGAAGCCAAGGGTTGTTTCTACGCCTGTGATCTCATATTCATGAATAGCCCGGATGGTTTTTTCGATGGCGCGCTCGCGGGTTTCATCATGGCAAATCATTTTGGCAATCATCGGGTCGTAATAGAACGGTATGCTCATGCCTTGTTCAAAGCCATCGTCCACGCGGATGCCATGGCCTTGCGGCCTCCGGTATGTTTTCAATGTCCCTATGTCGGGCAGAAAATTATTGGCGGGGTCTTCGGCATATACACGCACTTCAATAGCATGTCCGTGTATTTTCAGGTCTTCTTGCCGGAAGGGTAGCTTTTCTCCTTCTGCTATTTTAATCTGTAGTTTCACCAAGTCGAGGCCGGTAATCTGCTCGGTAACCGGGTGCTCTACTTGCAGGCGTGTGTTCATTTCTAAAAAATAGAAATTCATTTTTTCATCGAGGATGAATTCGATCGTTCCTGCATTGTAGTAGTTGGCGGCCTTGGCCGCGTTAACGGCAGCTTCGCCCATTTTCTTCCTCAACTCGGGCGTCAGGATGGAAGAGGGCGCTTCCTCTATCACCTTTTGATGTCTGCGTTGGATGGAGCACTCCCGCTCGAACAGGTGCACCACGTTTCCATGTTGGTCGCCAAAAATCTGAAACTCAATATGGCGTGGTTCGCTCACATATTTTTCGATGAATACCGAGCCATCGCCAAAGGCTGAAGTAGCTTCGCTGATGGCGCGCTCCATTTGTTCTTGCAACTCATTTTCTTGTGTTACAATACGCATGCCCTTGCCGCCCCCGCCCGCACTGGCTTTGATCAGCACCGGGTAGCCTATCTCTTTGGCAATTATTTTGGCTACACTCACATCGGTTACAGGCTCGGCTGTTCCGGGTACGAGCGGCACATTGAATTTTGAAACAGCAGCCTTAGCGCCCAACTTGCTGCCCATGATCTCCATAGACTCGGCCGAAGGCCCTACGAAAATCAGCCCGGCTTCTTTTACACGCCTGGCAAAGTCTTCGTTCTCCGACAAAAAGCCGTAACCGGGATGAATGGCATCGACCTGTGTTTCGTGCGCTGCCGCAATGATTTTGTCCATCACCAGATACGATTGTGCCGAAGGCGGAGGGCCAATGCAAACGGCCTCGTCTGCAAACCGTACATGCAGCGCCTGCCGGTCGGCTTCACTGAAAACAGCGACCGTTTTAATGCCCATTTCCTGTGCGCTGCGCATAATGCGAAGCGCAATTTCTCCTCGGTTGGCGACTAACAACTTTTTGATTTTTGCCATAATTAAAACACAATGCTAAGAAATTTATGTGGTATATCGGATCATCGGTTTTGAAGAAAGCATTTTGGCGTTGAGGGTATAAGTAGGGCAAGTAGTAAATTGCCAGATGAAGCAAGCGCTGCTGATTGTGATGTTGTTTCAGAGCCAACTGTATGCGCAGTCAGGCGATTCTGTTTTTCATGATTTTTCGCTAACCATACAGCGTGCGTCTATCTGGACGGAACGTCCATCGCTCCAGCCTTTTACCCGCAATCATCCCTGGTCGGTACAATTAGATTGGGGAATGATCCATACGAAAACCCGGTCATGGAATTATTGTCAATGCTACACCCGAAACGGGTTGTCGGCCGGCTACACCAATTTTGCTAATCCACAACAACTCGGTCAGGCGGTTACTGTTTCAGCATTTACCGAACCTGTCTTGGCTCATACAGATAGGTTGCGGCTTTCTGTTCGCGGCAGTGCGGGCTTTGCTTTTCTTAGTAAAGTGTACGACAGCGTTACCAACAAGGAACCGATTTTTTTTAGCACGCCCATCAGTTTTCTTTTAACCATGGGAGTAAATTTAGAGTACCGGCTAAGTGAACATTTTTGGATAACTGCCGCAGGGCAATTCAACCACATTTCCAATGGAGGCAGAAGAGACCCTAATGAGGGAATGAATTTTATAGGCACTTCTTTGTCGCTCAGGTATGTGATGAAGCCAGCAACATTAATAAGCCGGCAAAAAACAAAATATACCGGTCGAGGCCCGGTGATGATGGTGCATGGATTTGGAAATATACATACGGCACAGGCCACACCTGTATTTCAGGCCGAACATAAATGGGTGGCCGGGGTAAATGCCGGATTGATCCAACGCCTCGGAAGGATGACAGGCCTCGGTGCCGGGGGCGAATATTATTACGATGGACTTAACGAAGTATATCAACAGCGCAGCCACCAGCCATTGCAAACGGGTGTCGGCAGCGTAAGCCTGCAACACTATTTGTTTCTTGGTAAGTTGCTGTTTGGCCAGCAGTTTGCCTGGTATGTTACCACCCAAACCGGCCAGGCACAGCCGACCTATCAACGTTATTTTTTAGAATATGAAATAAGAGATAATTGGTATGCAGGCTTTTCGTTGAAAGCCCATGGCGACCACTCTGACTACATGGCGTTTTCAATCGGCCACAGTATAAAACTGAGGTAGCGTGTTGATGCTTGAACAGATAAAAACTTCAACGCCAAGAATACTAAACCGATGTTGGTATATCATCAAACATTTAAAATTGTTTTGCTAAAATATGATACTCAATTTTTGCCATAAATGGAAAATAAGGCAGCGATGCGATCAATTTTTTGATTTGGATTTCATCATCACTTTTGAAAATTAAAACAGCATCTTTTTTTGAAATAGAAATGTAGAAACTTTCCAATAGACCTTCTCCTTTCCATTGATTGACAAATTCGGTTTCTTTCTTGGGCAATTCCGGATTTGCTTTTATCTGTTCAATTCCGTTGTCAGCTAAGGTGATTAAAACTAATATTCTGTTCATGGTGATAGTTGTTATGAAGTTGTTTTTTTGAAATTTCTGTTTAAAACCGACAACAAAATTAGGGATGACACTAATTTAAAAATTGTATCAGATCACTTTTTTGTTTCAGTTTAGAAGGCGAAATACCAAACAGAGCATACATATACTTAGTCATCTGTGCAGAATCGTAAAAGCCACTTTCTAAGGCTATCTCCGTAATGCTCTTTTTATTTTCGGTGAGCAGGAGTGAAATGGCAAAGCGAAGCCTTGTCCACAAAAGGTACTTAAATATACTGCTGCCTATTTGCTTTTTAAAAATAAACCCTAACCGGGATGGTGACAGACATACTTGCTGCGAAATCTGCTTCAGCGAAATTTTATGAGAGTTGAATGTAGAATGAATGTAGTCTAATACAGCAACAACGCGGTCATCATTTTTTTGAAGCAAAGTATCACCTGAAATATTCTTAATAATTTTCTGTACTGAAACAGTTGTCTTTTTAAGATTAAAAAAAGCAGCTACTTCATTTTTTGAAAAAAAATAAAATGTCTTGTGGTTAGCCTTCAATTTGTTTGAAAGATTTTTGCCTATGGCAGAATAGGGTTCTATGTTTAAAATAATTAGATTGCTTTGGCTGCACTTACAAGCGTGGGCTACTTGTGGCCGGATGACAAACCCATAAATATTCTTGTGATTTTTCCCTTCAGAAAAGCTATCAAAAGGCTCGTCTTCCGTAAGCACAACTTGAAAAGCCGCATGTTGATGTATTTCTACATCTGACTGATAGGCCCTTAAGGCGAGAATCAACTGAGTCATAGAATCACCCTGACTAAATTAGGCAATCTCCATCAACTGCACCAGCGAATAAGCCTGCGTGCGCTCGGCAAAAAGAGGTTTTACCCGCCCCCACACTTGGTTGAACAATTCCGACAGGCGGTATTTTTCCAGACTATCGGTACTATCCCAATGACTTAACGTGAAGAACACAGATTCATCGCTGGCATCCGTCAGCAACTGCAGGTGCGAGCAGCCCGGAAAATTCCGGATAGCAGATTTATGCTGATTGAATAAGGCAAGAAACTCGGCAATGCCGGCTTCTGTAAAGTGCATGCGTACAATGCGGATGATCATAATTTTGGTATTTGAAAAATTGAAATTGAAATAGTGCGATGCTAATAACAGGTAAATCAAATCACTCATCAAATGTAATCAGCACTGTACTGTCGTGTGGCATCCCCAGCAGTTCGCTGGCTCTTCCGTTGTTGATGCCAATTTCCAGCAGCCCCAGGCTGTTGAATAACAAAAAACAATCGCCTTGCTCGACCTGAAAGTAACCAGTATGGATACGCCTGAATTTCTCTCCGGAAAACTGAACAGTAAAAGTTTTTCCTTTGCTCAAGATATCAAAATCGGTTTTTGTTATGTTGGTAATCAGGTTGCCGTAGCTGTCAACCCGCACCACGTTGCCGTTGATCATTTTTTTAGTTGCCTTCACTGCCCGTCCGATCATTTTTTTAAAAGTATCAAGCGGGTTCCCCAACGAAGTGATGGCCACACCGCTGGCTAACTTGGCCGCTGCCGGGGCAAAAATATCGCGCTCAGGAAAGGTAGTAGAAACCGGATTGATGGAGTTTATATTGACTATGTTTTGATGAGGCTTGTCGCTGATGAGCCCCAGCAAGCCATTGTCGGCACCTACAAAAAAATGATCTTCCAATTGCAAGGCCACTGCCATTGTTTCGGCTTGCCCGGTGGCATCTACACCTACCAGGTGTACTGTGCCTTTGGGGAAATCGCGAAAAACACTTTTCAATACGAAGGCTCCGTGGCCGATGTCGCAAGGGTTTATCCGGTGGCTGATGTCAACGAGGTGGAGCCCGGCATTAATAGTCAGTATTTTCGCTTTGATAGAGGCAGCGTAATGGTCGGTTTCCCCGCTGTCGGTAAGAAGAGTAATGAGTGCCATCCGTGCCCGGAACTTTTGTAAATTTGTTTTTTCAAAATTAACTTATTTCATCCATTTGATCGAAAAAACCATCACACTCGATAATATTCCACTGCTCGATTTTCTCGGCATTGAGAATAAAAACATCAATGAACTGGCTTTGGCCTTTCCGCGCAGCCGGATTGTTTCGCGTGGAAACGAAATATTGGTAAAGGGCGAAACACCCGACATTTTACAGATTGCCGACATTCTCAACTCGCTGGTGGATCATTTTCATCAGTTTGGAAAAATTACAGAAGAAAACGTGCGAGGGTATGTGCTGCAGGAGAAACAGGAGTACGTTCCTGAAGAACAGACCGATGGCATCATTATTTATGGCGCGAAGGGGTCGCCCGTGAAGGCCAAGACGGTTAATCAGCAAAAGCTGGTCAATGCAGTGCACAACAATGACCTGGTGTTTGCATTAGGCCCGGCCGGAACAGGCAAAACTTTTGTGTCGGTAGCGCTGGCGGTGCGGGCGCTGAAAAATAAAATGGTAAAAAAAATTATCATCACCCGCCCGGCTGTGGAGGCAGGGGAGAACCTGGGCTTTTTGCCGGGCGATCTGAAAGAAAAAATTGACCCTTACCTGCGGCCCATATACGATGCCCTGAACGACATGGTGACACATGAAAAACTAAAGTATTATATGGAGCGCGAAGTTATTGAAATCGCGCCCTTGGCATACATGCGCGGCCGCACGCTGAACAACGCATTTATTTTGCTGGACGAAGCGCAAAACACTACGCCCATGCAAATGAAAATGTTTCTCACCCGCATGGGCCCAGATTCTAAAATGATCGTTACGGGCGACACCTCGCAAATTGATTTGCCGCCCAACCAGAAATCGGGGTTGAAAGAAGCGGTGCGCATCCTCAACCAAACGAAAGGCATCGGCTTTGTAGAACTCAACGAACGCGATGTGGTGCGCCATCGGTTGGTAAAAGATATTATTGAGGCGTATGGAAGAGAGGGGGAGAGGAGAAGTTAAAAAAAAGTAAAAAATAAAAAGTTGAAAGTTGTAAGTAAAAAAGTTGAAAGTTGTAAGTAAAAAAGTTGTAAGTAGTAAGTAAAAAGTTGTAAGTAGTAAGTAAAAAGTTGTAAGTAGTAAGTAAAAAGTTGTAAGTAGTAAGCATGATCATTAAACTCAAAACTCAAAACTCAAAACTCAAAACTCAAAACTCAAAACTCAAAACTCAAAACTCAGTATGCCTGCTTATATTATAGTACAAGTTGAAGTTCAAGATCCTGTTCGTTATGAAGATTACAAGAAAATGACAACGGGCACGCTGGCCAAGTATCGGGGTCAGTTTATTGTACGCGGAGCGAAAACGGAAACACTGGAAGGAGAGTGGGATCCTAAACGATTGGTGGTACTCGAATTTCCCACGAAAGAACTAGCGCGGGCATGGTGGGCTTCAGAAGAATATGCACCTGCTAAGTTGCTGCGCCAGCAAACAGCAAAAACAAAGATGATTTTAGTAGAAGGTTATGAACGCACAACCTAACTGACCTAAAGCACAGCTCATGAAATGGCTTCCTTACCCGATGGTTCGCATAACGGGTTTTTTTATTGGAGGTATTTTATTGGGTATTTATTGTCCCGATATTATTTCGGAAAGAATGGCGTGGGCAGCCATTGCGGTGCTGGTTATTTTTTTCTTTGTCCTGGTTGCGCGGAAGCAAGCGGGGCGTGCTTCTATTTTTTTAGGAATCATCGGACTGGTATCTATTTTTTTGTTGGGATACAATCGGCTTCTATGGAAAAATGAATTGCGCAGGGAAACACACGTGTCCAACATCAAAGAGCGCATAGAAGTTTGTGAGATGGTGGTACGCAGTGTGCCCGAGGAAAAAATTAATTCATGGAAAGTAGAGGTAGAAATACTTCAGTGCAAAGCAGCAGGTAAACAATGGCAGCCGGTTATAGGCCGGGTTCTGCTGTATCTTTCTAAGCGCAATCATTATACGCCCACCTTGCGTTATGGCGACCGTATTTTGGTGCATGGTGAACCGCGTTTGCTGAGCCCTCCGATGAACCCGGGCGAATTTGATTTTAAAAAATTTCTCAGCTACAAAAATATTTCGCACCAATTGTTTATCACACAAGCGGATATTATTTCCTTGCCGACACGAGAACGAAAAGGGTTGATCTATTATTCGCATGAAGCCAGAAGGTGGTCGCTTCAGAAATTGGCAGAATTTATTCCCGGAAAAAGTGAACAAGCCGTAGCATCGGCTCTGGTGTTGGGCGTAACCGATGCCATTGACGATGACACCATCAGCGCCTATGCTGCCAGCGGGGCACTGCACGTGCTGGCCGTATCCGGCATGCACGTAGGCATTATTTACGCCATCATATTAGTGTTGTTCAAGCCGACAGAAAAATACAGAAACAGCAGATGGGTAGTGGCCATTGTCAGCGTGTTGCTGTTGTGGGCATTTGCTTTTATAACAGGTTTATCGCCATCGGTGCTCCGTGCCGTGGCCATGTTTTCTTTTGTAGCTATGGCAAGGCCCTTGGGCATTCGCACCAATATCTACAACACACTGGCTGCCTCGGCATTTGTACTGTTGGTGTACAATCCTTTTTTAATTATGTCGGTGGGTTTTCAGCTTTCCTATCTGGCAGTTTTCGGAATCGTTTATTTGCAGCGGCCTATCTACCGATGGTGGGAAGTTCATCATCGGGTGGGAGACTGGATTTGGCAGATGACCTGCATCTCCATTGCTGCCCAGTTGGCTACGTTTGCGCTGGGGCTCTTATACTTCCATCAGTTCCCCACTTATTTTTTGGTGAGCAATCTCTTTGTGATCCCACTCTCCACGTTAGTTTTGGTGGGCGGCATTATTTTATTAGCTCTCAGTTTGGTTACTCCTTTGGCCATAGCTACAGGCTGGGCGCTGGCTTGGCTTATTAAATTTTTAAACTGGATTGTATTTACAACCGAATCGCTGCCGTATAGTTTGGTCAACAATATTCATATCACGGTCTTTCAATGCTGGCTGCTATTCGGAATTTTAGCCGGCATCCTGTTATTGTTTCAGTATAAAAAAATTACTTGGTTGTATTTTTCTTTTGTCATGGCCATCATTTTTTCAATTACTGATTGGGCTCATTTTTTTTCAACGGTCAATCAACGGCAATGGATCAGTTACAATATCAGAGGACATCAGGCGATAGAATTTTTATTTCGTGGCCGTTCCTATTTTATCAGCGACTCAGCACTTAGGGCTGATCGCGAGCAGATCAGGTTTCATATCCAACCCAACCGGCTGCGTCATGGAGTAGCTGATGTCTGTGAGTCTATCCCTTTTCAAAAAAAAATAAAAGGCATTTATTATTTGAGATGGAATCATCAATGGATTGCCCGGATTGATTCGCCCGGCTATCAATTTCCACAACACTGCCGATTTGATCAGATCGTTGTAAGTCACAATTCTTTGAATAAAAAATTATTAGACCAGTTTCAGGTCGGTACTGTTATTTTTGATGGCAGCAATACAACCCGTTACGTTCGGACAATGAAACAACAGGCAGAAGCCAAGTCAATAGCCGTGTATGCTACTGACGATCAAAGTGCATTTATACAATAAATTATATGGACATGGTTTTTTTTGAAGTGAAAGAAAGGATCGGATACATTACGATGAACCGCCCCGAAAAACGGAACGCTCTCAGCTACGAAATGGTAACAGAGTTGACCGAAGCATTTGCCCGTGCCGAAGCCGACCCTTCCGTAAAAGTGGTGGTACTGGCTGCCCATGGCGATGCGTTTTGTGCCGGTGCCGATTTGCAATCGCTGCAGCAGATGCAAACCAATTCTTTTGAGGAAAATTTGACTGACTCTAATCATTTGAAAGAATTGTTTCTGAAAATATACCAACTGAAAAAAGTGGTGATTGCCGAAGTGCAGGGACATGCGTTGGCCGGTGGCTGTGGCCTCACTTCGGTTTGCGACTTTGTGTTTGCTGTGCCCGAAGCCAAATTTGGTTATACGGAAGTGAAAATTGGATTTGTGCCCGCTATGGTGCTGGTTTTTTTAATCCGTAAAATTGGCGAGCAAAAAGCTCGGCAATTACTTCTCAGCGGAGAACTGTACCAGGGAAACGAAGCACTGCAGTTGGGGTTGTGCCATGTATTGACAAGTCGCACAACTTTGAGAGATGAAGTAACAACCTTTGCGCAGAAGTTGATCAACAACAATTCGGGCAACTCCATGCAACTCACCAAGGAAATGATAGACCGCGTGCAGTCTATGACGTTGGCAGAAGCATTGGATTTTGCTGCCCATAAAAATGCCGAGGCACGTGCCTCGGCAGATTGTAAAAAAGGAATCGAAGCATTTTTGAAAAAAGAAAAACTGACCTGGTAAAAGAGCTCGCACCAATCAACCTACTCTGATTTGACACCGCTTGAGATCTTAAAGAAGTATTGGCACTATCCTGCCTTTCGGTCTCCTCAGCAGGAGGTTATTGATGCTTTTCTGTCCGGCAAAGATGTGGTGGCCATTCTTCCTACCGGTGCGGGCAAGTCGGTCTGCTTTCAGGTAGCTTCATTAATGAAAGAAGGTGTGTGCATTGTGGTAACGCCTTTGATCGCGCTCATGCAAGACCAGGTGCAGCAATTAAAGCAGAAAGACATTCCGGCATTGGCGATATTTTCAGGCATGAGCAGATCCGAAATTGATATTGCCTTAGATAATTGTGTGTATGGCAAACAAAAGTTTCTCTATGTTTCGCCTGAACGTTTGCAAACAGAAATTTTCAGAGAACGCTTCAAGCGGATGAATGTTAATCTGGTGGCCATAGACGAGGCACATTGCATTTCGCAATGGGGATATGATTTCAGGCCACCCTATTTGCAGATTGCCTCGCTCCGCGAATTAAAGTCCGATGTTCCTTTCATGGCGCTGACAGCCTCGGCAACAAAACTAGTGCGCGAGGATATTGTTGAGAAATTGCAACTTCGAAATCATTCATTGTTTCAAAAAAGTTTTTTGCGCGAAAATTTTTCTTTAGTCGTGCGCAAGACGGAGGCTAAAGAAAAAAAACTTTTGGAGATTCTTCAAAAAGTGCCCGGGTCGGCTATCGTTTACACACGCTCAAGAAAACTGGCTCAAAGCCTCTCGGCTTTTTTGACTAAAAATAAAATCAGCGCCCAGTTTTATCATGCCGGCCTGGCGGCAGATGATCGCTTGCTTCGCCAGCAAGAATGGTTGGCAAACACTGTGCGGGTGATGGTAGCCACCAACGCTTTTGGCATGGGTATTAACAAGGCTGACGTACGTACAGTTATTCATTTTGATTTGCCTGAAGACATCGAGTCTTATTATCAGGAGGCAGGAAGAGCGGGGCGCGATGGAAAACGCAGTTATGCCACCTTGTTGTTTCATGAGGCTGACGTACACAACCTGAGCACCAAAACAGAATTGAAAGAGCCGACTCTTGAATATCTTAAAAAAGTGTATCAGGCATTGGCTAATTTTTTTCAGTTGGCAGAAGGGAGCGGACAAGGTGAAGCATTTGATTTTGATCTGGATCAATTTTCAAAAAAATATACACTGAGGCAGGCCGCTGTTTTTTCTGCCTTGAAGAAGATGGAAGAGTTTGGACTGCTCATTCTCAGCGAAGGGTTTCACCGGCCTTCGCGCGTTCACTTCAGCATTGACAAAAATAAAATTTATGCCTTTCAGGTGGCCAATGCCCTCTATGACCCGCTCATCAAAATGATGTTGCGGCTTTATGGCGCTGAGTTGTTTTCTGAATTTGTTGAAATAACGGAAAGCAAAGTGGCAAAAGCCATGAAGTTGTCTATGGCGGAAGTAAAATCCGAATTGCAGCAATTACATCGCTTGCAGATTTTATCTTATCAACCTTCGTCTGATGCGCCCTACATTACATTACTATTGCCCAGACAAGATGCTAACAATCTGCCCATTGATCATAAAGCGTGGGCTTATCGCAGAAAATTACATACCGATAAAATGCAGGCTGTCATTAATTATGCCGAACAGTCCCATCAGTGCCGTATGCAGTTTATTCAACAATACTTTGGGGAAGAAACATTTGCCGTATGCGGCTTGTGCGATGTATGTATTGATAAGAAGAAAAAAGATAACAGCTTTTTAATGAATGATTATGTAGAACAGATTGTTCAGGCATTACAACATAAACCACTGGCACCCGATGAATTGGAAGCAACACTGGCGCCTCGCGACAAAGAATTGTTTGTGGAGGCAGTGCGAGAATTAGTGGATAGAGGAGTATTGCGGTACGATGAACATTGGCTGTTGCACAAACAGTAAAACGATTTACTCTTATCTTTGCCATACAAAATACAGTTGTGACAAGTCTGAATAACCTGAAAAAATATTGCAATAGTCTGACAGAGTATAGCCGCAGGCAAACGATAGAAGTGAAGGTGGGCGAAGTACCCATGGGCGGCAAGAACCCTATCCGCATTCAGTCTATGACTACCGTTGACACCATGGATACGCTGGGGTCTGTGGAGCAAACCATCCGCATGGTGCAGGCCGGCTGCGAGTATGTGCGCATCACCGCACCCAGCATGAAGGAGGCACAAAACCTGCAAGAGATAAAGAAAGAATTGCGCAGGCGCGGATACTCTGTTCCGCTGGTAGCCGACATTCATTTTACACCCAATGCCGCAGAGTTGGCGGCACGGTTGGTGGAAAAAGTGCGGATCAACCCCGGCAACTATGCCGACAAAAAAAGATTTGAAGAGATTGATTATACAGACACATCGTATCATGCCGAACTCGACCGCATCAGGCAGAAGTTTACACCGTTGGTAAAAATCTGCAAAGAGTATGGCACAGCCATGCGTATCGGTACGAACCACGGCTCCTTATCCGATCGCATCATGAGCCGGTATGGAGACACTCCGTTAGGGATGGTAGAGAGCGCACTCGAATTTTTGCGCATCTGCGAAGACCAGCACTTTTATAATATCACGCTTTCCATGAAAGCCAGCAATCCGCAGGTGATGATACAAGCCTACCGGCTGTTGGTGCACAAGTTGGATGAAGAAAAATTTAAACCGTATCCGTTGCATTTAGGCGTAACGGAAGCAGGAGATGGTGAAGACGGACGCATCAAGTCATCCGTGGGCATCGGCACATTGTTGGAAGATGGGCTGGGCGATACTATTCGCGTTTCGCTGACGGAAGAACCCGAAGCCGAAGTGCCCGTAGCGAAAGAACTGGCCGACCGGTATGTGCATAGGCGAGTTTCGTACCCCATTCCAGAAATTAATAACTATCCGGTTGATCCATTTACATACACCAGACGCACCACACACGAGGTGATGAATATGGGCGGCCATCAGGTGCCCCGTGTGATAGCTGATATATCGGAACAGGAAAACATTTCTCCGGCAGCCTTGTTTACGTTGGGTTATCATTACTCGGTGCCGTTGGATAAGTGGAACATAGCCGACATCGCCTGCGATTATATTTATACAGGCGATCATGCAATTGATTTTGAAATCCCCGGTACGCTGGGCGTGATAAGAAATTTCCAGCAATGGAAAAATGAAAAAACAAAAAAGGGGATATACCCGCTATTGACCGTTTCCGAATATCTTGAGGCTGCGAATAAATCAGAGGCATTAAATTTTGTGCGTGCCTCACTGAAGGAAATTTCGCAACTGCTGATAACAAAATTAAAGAGCGACCCCACAGCCGTGGTAATTGCACATACTGAAAACGATCATGCCATGCCGGAACTCCGCAGGCTGTTTGTTGAGTTGCTTGCCCATGGGTGCAATATGCCCGTGGTGATTGAAAGAAATTATGAACCACTGTCAGTAGAAAAATTTCAACTTTATGCTGCCACCGATGTAGGCGGATTACTGATAGATGGATTGGGAGACGGAGTTTTTTTGAAAGCAAAAAATATTTCGCGTAAAGCAGTGAATGAAACAGCCTTTAATATTCTGCAGGCCACACGCACACGCATTTCTAAAACGGAATATATCTCTTGCCCATCTTGTGGTCGCACGCTATTCGATCTGCAAGAAACCACCGCCAAAATACGGGCGCGTACCAGCCACCTGAAAGGCGTGAAGATCGGCATCATGGGCTGCATTGTAAATGGCCCGGGCGAAATGGCCGATGCAGACTACGGCTATGTGGGCTCAGGCCCCGGGCGCATTACGTTATACCGAGGCAAAGAAGTGGTGAAAAGAAACGTGCCGGCAGAACGGGCAGTAGATCAACTGATTGACTTAATCAAAGAAGATAACAATTGGATAGAAGTACAAGAATCAATTAAAGTAGAATAACATGGAAAAGGAATTGAACGAAAACAAAAAATTAACGGCCAAAGAATTTTTTTCACTGGGTGAAGTAGGAGGGTATTTCTTCAGGAAGAAAGATGCCGGCCGTCCTATTAACATTAACATTCGGATGATGCACGGAATCAATAAAATTTCCATCATCGTATTTTTGGCTGCCATCATCTATTTTCTGGTCAGACATTTTCTTTGAGAACAGAAAATGAAAATGATAGCGGCCTTCTTGCTTTTATTTTTTTGTAGCGGTTCTTGTTAGAATAGCGGCCATCGCAAAAAAGCAGAGAGTTCCAAAAATCATGTAGCCATTTTCTCCCATGATGGAAGAAAGCGAATGTTCCAGGCTGATGGATTGCAGAGCTTCATAATAAAACACCGACAGCACCGCTACGACCACACCCGAAATAGCACCACCGGCAATAAGCCCCGTAGCAAATAAATTTCCTCGGCTCAGGTCGTCTTCATCTTTCTTCTCATTTTTTCTTTCGGCACGCCAGTCAATCACCCCTTTCAAAGCACCGCCAATAAAAATAGGGAGCGTTGTGGCCAACGGCAGATAAAGACCAATAGCAAATGCCAGTGCTTTGATGCCGCACAATTCAATCATGATGGCAATAAAAACACCCACCATTACATACTGCCAGTCGAGGTTAAAAGATAAAATACCTTTCGTTAAAGTGGCCATAAGTGTGGCTTGTGGAGCCGGGTACTTTGTACTTCCGATGGCATGGGTAAAACCTTGGTCAATCAGGTCTTTTGTCGGGATATCTAAAATTTTGATGATCACCCCGATCGCGACAGACGAAACCAATGCGCCAATAAAAAGAGCAATTTGCTGATGCCGGGGTGTGGCGCCCACTAAATAGCCGGTCTTTAAATCTTGCGATGTGCCGCCCGCATTAGCTGCCGCGATACAAATAATGCCGCCTACTACCAGCGCCATGGGTTCGTACACCCGCCCGCTCCATCCCACGGAAGTAAAAATCAGGCAGGTGCCCATCAGCGTGGCAATGGTCATACCGCTGATGGGGCTGTTGCTTGTTCCCACCAACCCCACAATGCGGCTCGCCACCGTTACAAAGAAGAACCCGAAGATAATGACGAGAACTCCAAGCAATGCTTTTTGAATAATATTGTCGCCAGGGATTTTGGGAAGTACAGAGATGATGAGTACCAGCAATAAACTTCCGATGATGACCACTTTAAAAGATAAATCTTTCTCCGTACGTGATACACCCGTTTCTCCCTTTTCCTTCAGCGACCCCATGCTTTCACGAAAAGAACTGACGATGGTGGGAATGGTTTTGAGTAGAGTGATGAATCCGCCTGCCGCCACTGCACCCGCCCCGATCTGGCGGATGTAGGCGAAGTATAAAGCTGTAGCCGGATTGGCAAATGTTTTTGTGAGAGGATCCCAGTTACCGCGGCCTCCGGCTGTCGAAATATCTTTTAAGTAGCCGAGTGTTACCAACTGGTGCGCTACGTTTTCAAAGGGAACCAGTGTGGCCAACAACGGAATGATAGCCCACCACGCCAGCACGGAGCCGGCCACCAACACGCCCGAAATCTTTGGCCCGATGATGTAGCCCACCCCTAAGTACTCGGGAGTAATTTCACCATTGATGGTAGCCGATGGCCAAAACTTATTTACTTGCCGCGTAACGAATGCGGGTGTTTCGGCAATGACATGAAATACTTTTTGCAACATGGCGTAAGCAAAGGCTACACCCATACCGATAAAAGCAGTCTGGGCAAACACACCGCCTTTTTCTCCGGCTTGCAGCACAGAAGCACAGGCCGTTCCTTCGGGGTAAGGAAGTGTGCCGTGTTCTTTTACAATCAGCGATCTCCGCAGGGGTATCATCATCATCGTGCCCAGCATGCCGCCCAATGCCGCCAAAGAAAAAATGGTAAAGTAGTTGAAGTATTCTTCGCTGTGAATGACTCCGGCTTCATCGGCAGACAAAAACAAAAATCCCGGCAAGGTAAAAGCCACACCTGCTGCAATAGATTCGCCCGCAGAACCGGTGGTTTGGATGATGTTGTTTTCAAGAATGGTGGTCTTCAGCAGTTTTCGCCCCAGCGTAATGGCGATCACAGCAATGGGTATGGATGCCGTAACGGTAAGCCCTGCTTTGATGGCGAGGTACGTGGTAGAGCAACCAAAGACAATTCCAAAAAAACATCCGAGCAGAATAGATTTTACCGTCAGCTCGGCTACGTTTTGCTCTGCCGACACATAAGGTTTAAATGGGTTAGACATGTTAAGTTTTTTATTTTTGAACGGATCGCGAATACACAAAATGATGAACAAGAATTAACAAAGTGCCACCCACGCCCAATGCGGCCAGCACATACCAGCATAAAGAAGGATTGGTATTCATGAAATGAATCCTCAACCAATCGGCCAAGTACCCGGCTAATAACGAGCCGATGGCCACCGGCAAAAAGGCAAAGCCCATAAATGTTCCTACCTGATGCTTCGGTGCGAGTGAACTGACGTAATCATAGAAGCGGGGAGTTTGGGTGGCATCGGCCACACCAAAGAGTATAGCGCCCACGACTACAAATGTAGCTGTCCCCATCAGCCCCACAACAAACCACGCCATACTGGCCAGCACAAAACCGAAAACCATGGGGTAGATAGGTTTGTAGTTTTTTAACAAAGCACCCATGGGCACGGTCATGATGATAACAGCCATGGCATCGAGCGATTCGAGTATCTCAAAATTTTCATAGTGCAATACTTCGGTAGCATAAAACGGAAGAAGATAAAATATCTGCCAGAACATCAGCCAGAAGATGGAGAAGATAATCAGGAAACTGAGGAACTTGAAGTTTTTAAAAACAAGCACCATGTCTCCAAATATTTTTCCGAAGGTGCGCTTCTCATCATCGCTGTTGTCTATTTCTTGATAGAATAAAAATGTGCCGATGAAGAGGCAGGCCGAGGTAACTGCCGACATGATCAGTACGTATTCAATGCCCCATTCTTTTCTGATGTTCAATGCAACAATCGGCCCCAATGCACCGCCCAGGTTTACCAGCGTGTAGTAGATTGAAAACCCAAGCGGTTTGGCTTCCTGTGTAGAAGTTTTTGCTACCGTGCCCACGATGCAAGGTTTGATGAGCGATCCGCCCACGGCTGTCAGCACAATAGCAATGATCACATAATTCCGTACACCGATTAGTTGAGTGATGGACGAGCCCCATTCTAATCCGGCAAGACCAATGCTGAAGTATCCGATGGCAAAGATGGCAAAGCAAGTCATCAGTGTTTTTTTAAATCCGTAACGATCTACAAAAACACCTGCTACAATGGGCAAGGCATAAACCAAAGTAGAAAACCAGCCGGTGATGGTAGCGGCTTCGTCATGCAGCCCTACTTTATTGGCTAAGTAATAAGCCAGAACTGCTTTTGAACCATAAAATGCCAAACGCTCAAAAAGTTCGAGCGTATTGGCAATCCAAAAAGTTGAAGTAAATCCGTTTCGGATTTCTGCGAGGCGTTGGTTCAAGGTCATTGAACGGAGTAGGTTAGTTTAACGACCTACAAAGTAGAGGGATTAATTGATTTAAGCAATCGGGATTTTACTCCTGCTCTACACTCCATTTCTCCGGAGAGCGCCATAAACTGGAAAGCAGAAGTTCGCGCATGAACAAAAATTCTTTGGGCAGCTTGTCGTACATGCGCCCGAAAAGTTCTGCGTGCGATAACAATTCAGCTTTCCATTCTTCCCGATCAATCAACATCACCTGATCAAATTGCTGAGGAGTAAAATCCATGCCGGCCCAGTCTATATCTTCATAGTGCGGCATCCAGCCGATGGGGCTTTCCACTGCATTCGATTTACCGTGCACTTTTTGCACCACCCATTTCAGCACGCGCATGTTGTCGCCAAAACCGGGCCACGCAAAATTTCCTTTCTCATCTTTCCGAAACCAGTTGACACCAAAAATGCGGGGAGGATTAGGTATGTCGCGGCCGAACTGCAGCCAGTGATTAAAGTAATCGCCCATGTGGTAGCCACAGAAGGGCAGCATGGCAAAAGGATCGCGCCTGACTTTGCCCAGTTCGCCAAAAGCAGCAGCGGTGGTTTCAGAGCCCATCGTGGCCGCCAGATATACGCCATAGTTCCAGTTATGCGCTTGGTAAATAAGCGGGATCGTATTGCTTCTACGTCCGCCAAAAATAAATGCACTGATGGGCACACCGTTGGGGTTTTCCCAATCGCTGTCAATGCTGGGGCACTGTGAAGCGGGAGCTGTGAAACGGGCGTTGGGGTGCGCAGCCGGTTTTCCGGAAGACGGATCATATTTTTGCCCTCGCCAATCGGTCAGGTTTTTAGGAACTTCTTTTGTCATGCCTTCCCACCACACATCTCCATCATCGGTAACTGCCACGTTGGTGAAGATCGTATTCTTCTCGATGGTCTTCATGGCGTTGGGGTTGCTCTTGGTATTGGTGCCGGGGGCAACACCAAAATATCCAGCTTCGGGGTTAATGGCGTGCAGCCGCCCGTCTTTGCCGGGTTTAATCCAGGCAATATCATCGCCTACGGTAGTTACCTTCCATCCTTTAATTTCTTTGGGAGGAATCAACATGGCGAAGTTGGTCTTACCGCAGGCACTGGGGAAGGCGGCAGCCACATACGTTTTTTCTTTGTTGGGATCTTCCACACCTAAAATGAGCATGTGCTCGGCCAGCCATCCTTCTTCATTGGCCATCACCGATGCGATGCGCAAGGCAAAACATTTTTTGCCGAGCAGTGCATTGCCTCCGTAGCCGGAGCCATACGAAACAATGGAACGCTCTTCGGGAAAATGAACGATATATTTGGTGGTAGGATTGCAAGGCCACTTCACATCTTTCTGCCCCGGCAAAAGAGGTGCGCCCAGTGTGTGCAAAGCTTTTACAAATTCTCCTTCGGCACCCAACTGATTAACCACCTTCGTTCCCACGCGGGTCATTAAGTGCATGTTGACTACTACATACTCAGAGTCTGTAATCTCCACCCCAATTTGCGAGATGGCAGAACCCAGCGGCCCCATACAAAAAGGGATGACATACATTGTTCTCCCTTTCATACATCCTTCCAGCAGTTTGTTCATGGTCTGCTTCATTTCGCGCGGGTCAATCCAGTTGTTGGTCGGCCCCGCATCATCTTTGGTGCGGCTACAGATAAATGTGCGGTCTTCTACACGAGCTACATCGCTGGGGTCAGAAAAACAGGCAAAGCTGTTGGGTCTTTTTTCAGGGTTGAGCCGAATGAACGTGCCCTTTTTTTCCAGCAGGCTACATAAATCGTTGTATTCTTTTTCAGAACCATCGCACCAACGCACGTGGTCAGGCTGACAATGGGTGGCGATTTGCTTCACCCATTTTTTTAGTTCAGTATTATTAACCGGATAGGTAGAGGTGTGATTTTCGATGGCAACCATAGGGATTTGATTAGTGCCCAAAGATAAAAAAAAGCACTAATTAATTATGTTCAAACGATTGCGAAGATACATTCTAATCTGCTTCCGCAATACCTGATGGTAGATGCAATTGAGTTTGCGAAAATAAATAAACCAAAAATTATTTTGAATGAGCCCAGCCGCTTTCGCCCAACAGGGGAACAAAGGCAAACTGATTATACTCTTCTTTCAGGATTTTTTTTCCCTTCTTGGTGAGCTTAGTCATTTTTTGCGTTTCGCGGTCGCCCACCGGAATAATCAAAATTCCGTTATCGTTCAGTTGTTCGAGCAGGGCTTGGGGTACTACGGGCGCTCCGGCCGTAACGATGATTTTATTAAAAGGCGCTTTGGCCGGAAGCCCTTTGGAGCCATCGCCATAAAAAAAATAGGGACGGTAGCCCAACATAGGTAAGAAATCTTTGGTGGTTTCATACAATTTTCGATTGTACTCAATAGTATAAACCTTTGCGCCCATTTCCAGCAGGATGGCAGCCTGGTAACCTGATCCCGTACCTACTTCTAAGATTTTTTCTCCCGGCTTTACCGAGAGTTTCTCACTTTGAAAGGCTACCGTGTAGGGTTGTGAAATGGTCTGCCCCTCACCGATAGGAAAAGCTTTGTCTTCATAGGCGTGGCTGAGAAGGGCATTATCAAAAAAGGCGTGCCGTGGCACTTTTCCGATGGCTGACAAAACGGCTTCGTCTGTTATGCCTTTTAGTCGTAGTTTTCTGACCAGTTTATCTCTTAACCCACGTTGCTTGTAATTATCTTCCATTAGGGAAAAACGCTTATTTTAGGTCAAAAACGCATAAATTAATATAAAAAATAAAGTTTTATATTTTTCTTAGGAAAATTGAATGCTATCCTTCTACTTTGAAATCCCAACACAGATAAAACCTATTGCCATAGCGTTTGAAACTGTGTAACCTGATCCAACAGTAGGAGTGGCAACACCACCCACTACTGTTTGGGCAGGTAAACATCAGAGGCCGATCAGGCCTTTTTTCGTTTCATCACCTTCATGGCGGCTTCTATAATATTTTCCGGCCCCAGCCCGTATTTTTTCATGAGTTGGGTGGGCGTTCCGCTCTCGCCAAACGTATCGTTTACTCCTACCATCTCAACCGGGGCGGGGTAAAATCTTGAAAGCACTTGCGCGATGCTGTCGCCCAAGCCACCGTTGATCTGGTGTTCTTCGCAGGTAACTGCGCATTTTGTTTTTTGTACGGATACCAGTACGGTCTCTATATCCAACGGTTTAATGGTGTGCACGTTGATCACCTCCGCGCTGATGCCCTGAGCGGCTAATTTTTCTTCGGCTTCAATGGCGTTCCATACTAAATGCCCGCAGGCAAAAATGGTTACATCTTTACCTTCTATCATTTTGTCGGCTTTGCCTATTGTAAACGGACGATCAGCCGCAGTAAAGATGGGCCAACTGGGCCTGCCGAAACGCAAGTAGGCAGGGCCGATGTGGTTGGCCAAAGCGATGGTGGCCGCTTTGGTTTGGTTATAATCGCACGGAACAATGACAGTCATGCCCGGCAACATTTTCATCATGCCGATGTCTTCTAATATTTGGTGGGTGGCACCATCTTCACCTAACGTTACTCCGGCATGCGAGGCGCATATTTTTACATTCTTTCCTGAGTAAGCAATAGACTGGCGGATTTGGTCGTACACACGGCCGGTAGAAAAATTAGCGAACGTACCTGTGAAAGGTATTTTACCTCCGATGGTCATACCTGCGGCCAGCCCCATCATGTTAGCTTCGGCAATGCCGGTTTGAAAAAACCGGTCGGGGAAATCTTTTTTGAAGGCATCCATTTTGAGCGACCCGGTAAGGTCGGCACAGAGGGCTACCACTTTTTCATTTTGTTTGCCGAGTTCATGCAGGCCAGCGCCAAAGCCTGAGCGGGTGTCTTTCTTTTCTGTGAAGGTATATTTAGTCATGATGTCTTGTTAATGACTTGTTAAAAAATATAAATCTCCCTGTTGGGGTTCAACTTTATGTATGATAGCTCGTACAAACCTGTTGTAATTTTTTTTCATGGAGCAATCTAAAACTTTCGACCGCAAGCTTATTTTCTGGATCATCATTACTTTGCTGCTTGCCATCATCCCTTGGTTCTTATAAATCTAAGTTTTCTTTTGTAGGGTTGGGCACGTTAGTAGTCGCCAATAGTTTCTTCCAATTGAGCTAATGCCTTCTTCAGTTCTTCGTCATTCGGGGCTACTCCGTGCCACTTGTGCGAGCCCATCATGTAGTCAACCCCAAAGCCCATTTCTGTTTTCATCAGGTTGATCACAGGCTTTCCTTTGCCGGTCAATGATTGGGCTTTCTCTAATCCCGCGATCACATCTTCCATGATGTTGCCGTTAAATTCATTGACGATCCATCCGAAAGCTTCCCACTTGGCTTTTAGGTTCATCAACGATAATACTTTATCTACCGGCCCGTCTATTTGTTGTCCATTATAGTCAATGGTTGCGATGAGGTTATCTACTTTATTGTGGGCGCCATACATGGCGGCTTCCCACACTTGCCCTTCTTGTTGTTCGCCATCGCCCATCAGCACATATACCAAGCGGTTGTCTTGGTTGAGTTTTTTGGTTTGCGCTACGCCAATAGCAACAGATAATCCTTGCCCTAACGACCCCGATGCAATGCGTACACCAGGCAGATGTTCGTGTGTGGCCGGGTGGCCTTGCAAGCGTGAGTTGATCTGGCGGAAGGTGGCTAATTCTTTTACATCAAAATAACCTGAGCGCGCCAGCGTGGCATACCACACGGGGGAAATATGCCCATTGGATAAAAAGAATAAATCTTCGCCTATGCCATCCATATTAAATTTTGGATTATGGTGGAGCACACGAAAGTACAGGGCTACAAAAAAATCTGCACAACCGAGCGATCCGCCCGGATGCCCGCTTTGGCAGGCGTGCACCATGCGCACAATGTCTCTACGTATTTGTGTAGATATTTTTTTTAGTTGGATGAGGTCAGGTTGGGAAGACATTTTTAAAATTTTGTGCGAAGATAGATGATGAAAAACTTTGGGCAATGTGTTTAGTTAAATCATTTCTCAAGAAAAATCTGTGTCTATTTTTTCTTCGCTTTTTTAACTACTTTTTTCACTGCTTTTACCGGTGTTGATTTTTTTGCGGTCTTTTTTTTTGAGAACAGGAGAGGGGAGGTCAAGAATCTGAGCTGTATGATTTTTGGTATCCACCTTCTCAATAACCTCGCTTATTTTCCCGGCTTCATCTATAACGTAAGTAATCCGTGCAGTGCCCATGTATTTTCGCCCGTACATTGATTTTTCAACCCATGTGCCGTATTTCGTGTGCACGGTTTTGTCGGTATCGGCCAGCAGGCGAAACGGCAATTTTTCTTTTTCAATAAACTTACGATGTGTTTTTTCGCTGTCGGTGCTGATGCCCAGCACTTCGTATCCTTGCTTTTGCAAAGCCTTGTAATTATCGCGCAGGTTGCACGCCTCGGCAGTGCAGCCGGGGGTCATGTCTTTGGGGTAAAAATAGAGTACTACTTTTTTTCCGCGAAAGCCGGAGAGTTTCACTTCTGTGCCATCCTGATCGGTCGTGGTGAAATCAGGTGCGATGGTGCCAACGGATAAGGCCATGGTGCTTTAGGTTTTATTTATACGAATTTGAAAACGACAATGATAAAATACAGGAGTTCCTCATTCCTGCTAAAGTATTCTCTGCCGATAAACTCTCTCATTCCCGCTCCGGTCTGTTACTTTCAACTCGAAATCCCCCTGCAGTAGTTTTGAATTGTCTAATTTTTCTGATTGTAAAATGCCGGTCTTGTAATCATACTTCATCAACAGCCACTCTCCATTTATCGTAGCTTGAAAAGAATCTATGCCCGACAGGTTATCCATAATCCTGAACCAAGCCGATTGCGAGTTGCAACGGATGCGGTGCACGAGCGGGGCAACTGAATCTGCCATCAGCACAAAGTCGCCCAATTCTTTTGTTTTGAATTGAATGGCTCCATTATCCCATCGGCCACCAAGGTATTCATAGTACCTGCCGGTGTTGCGGTAAACCGAAAGGCGAGATGAAGATTTTTCATCCGATGGCTTTAGCGTAACATTTATTTCGGTGCGCAAGGGATTGAGCGCATTGCCAAGCGAGTAAATGGTTTGTTCGTTAACAACTCTCTTGCTTTGTTCGAGGTACAATGTATCATAAAGAGACTCGGGCGTGAAACGGAGAATAGCCCAATCGCTATAATAAGTGTAGCGGATACCCGAAGGAATGGCATCTTGTACGTTGAAGCGGATCATGCCTCCACACGTCTGGGCGGAGTCGGGGATGGAGTTGAACATATTGAGCAGATACACGGCCTCTCCGCCACGAACGTAGGTTGGATTCTTTTGTTGAGCAGTTCCCTTTTCAAAAAAAGTTATCTCACGCTGACCGCAGGGCACAGTAAGTTTGAGAATATTTTCTTCCACTGACTGACGAGTGGACAAAAGACTATGGAAGGTGGTAGTATTTTTTTCTTCTCCCTGCGGTTCGAGCGTAAGGTGCAGGCGGCTGGTGTTGCCGTAGCTGTCAGTCAGTCGAATTTCTACTTGTCTTTTTTTGTCAGTTACATACACAAAGCCATGGTCTGTTAACGGCTGATAGAAAGTCATCTGGTTGCCGTCTTCCCGATAGAGTTTGTTAAAACGCACGCCCCGTGTTTTTAAAACTTCATAGTCAACGATGGAAGCTATTTGTCTATTTTTTTCAAAACTTACTTTATCTATTTTTTGAATGAATACCCGTTGGCTGTCTATGCGAATTTCTATTTCATTGATGCCGCAGCGAAACCCCGAAAAATCAGTGCGGTCGTAGGCCAACAGTTCTATGCCGATCTTGCCGGTGGCAAGAACTGGTTGTGCCAGGTAGTAGTCGTTGCCATTTTTGTAAGGCACATATTCTTTTCGCCCAAATTGGTGGTTGATGCGCGCACCTTCATTCATTGTGCGCAATGCTATTTTTTGAATGACCGGAGCCAGCACATCGTTGATTTCCGTAAACTTAAAATCAAGCGGATTCAGCGCATGGTTGTCATTGTCGCGAATTTCGAAGTGAAGGTGCGGCCCTGCAGAGCCGCCCGTGTTGCCGGAGAAGGCAATGGTATCTCCCTTGTTAATCGGAAACTGATCGGGCTTCAATTCAAGGTCTATGTCAAACGATTTTTTTTCGTACTGCTTTTTTAAAATGAATTGACCCAACTTTCCATTGAAACGATCGAGGTGCCCATATACCGATTCGTTGCCATCCGGGTGTTTGATAAAAATCGCGTGGCCATAGCCATACGTTCCTACAATCACGCGGTTGATGTATCCTCTTTGTGTGGCCCGCACGGGCAAGCCAGTCATGTTATTGGTGCGTATGTCTATGCCGGTGTGGAGGTGGGTAGAGCGCAATTCGCCCATCGTTCCGGTGAGCGCGTTTTGGCTGCCCGGATTAATGGGGAACAGGTAGGGCTCACTGATCACTACCTTCGGGGAAGGCAGCGTTTTATCGGGGCTCAACTGGCTAAGTGCCGCATGTGCAACAACAGTGCACCCAAGCAACAGGAGTTTACTTAACTTCAAATTCCAACAATTTTTCATCTTCAAGGTAGCCCGTCAGTTTGTTCCCGATTTTTATAGGGCCAACGCCCTGAGGTGTGCCGGTAAAAACGAGGTCGCCTGTGCGTAGCGTAAAAAATTTTGATAAGTAGGAGATAATGTAGTTGAAGCTAAACAGCATCAAACTGGTGTTGCCTTGTTGTTTAGTTTCGCCATCTATTTCCAATTTAAAATTGATGTCGTGTAAGTTTTTAAATGCAGCAACCGGGATGAATTTATCTGAGAGCGGGGCGGAGCTGTTAAAACCTTTGGCGATGTCCCACGGCAATCCTTTTTCTTTGGCTTTTTGCTGCAGGTCGCGGGCGGTAAAATCAATCCCCAAACCGATGGAATCAAAATAGTTGCCCGCAAATTTTTCTTCAATGTTTTTCCCTTCTTTGCAGACCTTCAGCACTAACTCGATTTCGTGATGAATGTCTTTCGAGAAATCAGGATAATAAAAAGGCGATCCATTTTTAAGGATGGCCGTATCCGGTTTCGTAAAAATGACAGGCTCGGCAGGCCTTTCGTTATTCAATTCTTTGATGTGCTCGGCATAATTCCGGCCGATGGCAAAAATCCTCATGACAAAAGTTTGTGTAAAAGTAAACATCAATCACAGATTAGGCAACTTGTAACTTGAAAATTGAAACCTGTATCTTGCACAAAAATTCATCGCATGAAAATTCATTTTCTACTTGTCGTCTTCTTACTCATTCAATCATGTGCCACCGTTCCTGTTACCGGCAGAAAACAACTCGATCTGGTTTCCAGTTCTGAGATCAACACCATGTCGGCCACACAATATCAAGACGTGATCAGAAAAGGGCCGCTCTCTACCAATGTGGAGCAAACTAACATGATTAAACGGGTAGGGAAGCGCATACAAGGGGCAGTAGAACAATACATGGCCAGCAAAGGATGGAGCAGCCAATTAGCCGGATTTAATTGGGAATTTAACCTCATTCAAGATGATAAAACCGTGAACGCGTGGTGTATGCCGGGCGGCAAAGTTGCGTTCTACACGGCCATTCTGCCTATCTGCAAAGATGAAAACGGCATAGCCGTAGTGATGGGTCATGAAGTAGCACATGCCATTGCCAACCATGGCCGCGAGCGCATGAGCCAGGGTCTGATACAACAATTCGGTATGACGGCACTCAGCGCTGCTATGGGTCAAAACCCAACGGCCACAACCCAGTTGCTGATGCAGGCAATAGGAGCAGGCTCTAACATCGGGATGCTGAAATTTTCGCGCCAGCACGAATCGGAGGCAGACCATATCGGCCTTATTTTTATGGCCATGGCAGGCTATGACCCCAACTTAGCTCCGGCATTTTGGAAACGGATGATAGACATGAACACAGGCCAAAAGCCACCGGAATTTCTGAGCACACACCCCAGCGATGAAACCCGCATCAGAGACTTAGAAAGTTGGATGCCCGAGGCCATGGGGTACTACAGGAAATAACCGATCGTATCATATAGTATTTTTATTTCGCTGCCGATTCATTATGCTTGTTGTGTAATGAAAACTAAAACACACATAGCACTGGCCATATTGTTGTTGCCTTATGTGCTGAGTTTGTCGGGTATTTTTTTTGGTTTGTTTTTAACCTCGCACCAGAATACTTTCCAACAACGGGTGAAAGAGACCGAATCGAAATCAACTGTGTTAGTGTTTACAAATGAAGAATTTCAAAACATCCAATGGACGGAACAAGATATTGAGTTTGAGAAAGACGGGAAGATGTATGATGTAGCTAACATTGTACATAAAGACAATACAGTAGAGATCTATTGCGAGAATGACAGTTTAGAAGAAATGATGCGCTCGTATCTAGGTCAGTTTGGCCATGGTGAGCGCAGCAACCTTACACCCTACATACAATTTTATCAACCCATCGAAATATATGCATGCGCATGCACTATTTACCGGGATGCCATAACAACAGATACACATCCTGTTTTTTACATTTCAACAACTCCCGATCTGTCCACCCCGCCTCCTCGAAGTATTTCCTGATTTTTCTGCTAATGCAACAAGCAGCACCTAACAAGGTAGCCTGCTCTATTATTTTATACTTCCATCACCCGCTATGGGTAATGTTAATTATCAAAATCGAAAAGAATGAAACATCTATTTTTTACAATACTATTTCTAACGGGCATATCTTCTGTGATCTGTGCCCAAACACTGAAAGGAAGAGTGACAGACAGCAACGGTGTGCCGATAACTGATGCTACCATCAAGATAGACAACCAGGCTGCTGCCACTACCGATGCCAGCGGCCAGTTTTCTGTTGACTGTAAAACCGGTGGCGTGGTTTCAGTTTCGCACATCGGGTTTGAAACTCAGTCGGCCACAATCAAGGATTGTGCGGAAGAGTTGTCGTTTCATTTGGCTGCCTCTACCGTAATACTTGAAGGCGTTGAGATTACCGCCACATCCAATCAAAATAAATTAGTGCTTAACCAACCTGCCTCTATCTCTAAATTAGGTGAAGTGGAGATCAGGCGCAGCACGGGCTTATTTTTAGATGATGCCATCAATGCCAACGTGCCCGGTGTGTTTATGCAACGCAGAACGGTGTCGGGCGGGCAGCAATTTAATATTCGCGGCTATGGCGCAGGAGGCCCCGGTGTACGCGGCACGAACAGCAACTTCGATGGCATGGGCATTAAAGCATATCTGAACGGAATCCCCGTTACAGATGCTGAGGGCATCACCGTATTAGACGACATAGATTTCGGATCGGTCAATAATGTAGAGATTGTCAAAGGTCCTTCCGGTACACTTTATGGATTAGCCGTTTCGGGTGTGGTAAATATGCAAACCGTGAAGGCGCAACCCAACAAAACATCGTTGAGCCAAAACACTATGTTTGGTTCCTATGGACTGCGAAGATCTACCAGCACTTTGCAAATTGGTGGGCATAATTCTTCCATTCTTGTAAACTACGGCAATCAGAAATTTGATGGGTTTATGCCGCATACTAATTCCACTAAAAATTTTGTGAACATGATGGGCGATTTTCAACTCAACGAAAAACAATCGCTGACAACTTATGTAGGTTATAGCAGCAGCTATGACCAGCGCAACGGAGAACTTTCCAAAGCCCAGTACGATACATTGAATTATAGCGGCAATCCTTTTTATATTAAAAATGATGCACACTCTAACATCATTAGTTTCCGTGCCGGTGTTGGTCACACGTATAAATTCAGCGAAAAGGTTTCCAACTTCACTACCTTTTTTGGTTCGGGCATGAGCAACAACTCCAGCTCGGCAGGCGGATGGACAGACAAGGCGCCATTTAATTTCGGCCTCCGATCTACTTTTAATTTCAGGTTCAATCTCGGAGATGAAATCACGTTATCAGGCATCACCGGTGTGGAGGCACAACGGCAATATGCGCAAACCCTTGCTTACGCGATGACTACCAACAATGCCAACCCTACCGGATACAATATTATCGGCAACATGCGCAGCAACCAGACCTCTATCAACTCCACGTATTCCATCTTTACCCAGTGGACACTTGCCCTGCCTCATCAATATAGTATCACAGCCGGAGTGGGCTCCAGTAACATGAACATTATGTTGTACGATAAATTATATCTACCCGCCAACAACGTGCCGGGCAACACAGTGCCAACTACTTATGCCGTCAACTACACCAACATGCTGTCGCCTTCTGTTGCCCTCAGCAAGTTGGTAAACAAAAACCTGTCGCTGTATGCATCCTACACGCAAGGCTTTAAAGCTCCGGTCTCTTCAAATATCTACACTCCTTTAGCCGGAACTGTGAATACAGGACTGAAACCGGAATTAGGTCAGCAGGTAGAAATCGGATCGAAGGGAAATTTGTTTAACGGAAAACTGGATTATACTTTCGCTTACTTCAGCGCAACTTTTTCCAATAAGATGACTACCGTAGCAGTACCTAATTCAGCCGGAACGGCCACGCTCTATACTTATACTGTTAACAGCGGAGAGTTGGACAACAACGGAGTAGAAGCGATGGTTTGGTACAATGCTTATCAGTCGGATAGAGGATTGCTCCGCTCGGTGCGGCCGTTCATCAATTACACATATTCTGATTTTAAATACAAAAACTTTACCTATCAGAATAACGCACTGACAGCACCGGTGGATTATACCGGAAAAGCCGTAGCCGGTGTGCCCAAGAATGTGTACAATGCCGGAGTTGACATTACTTCCAATCAAGGAATTTATTTTAACGTGGTTTATATGCACCGCGATGCCATGCCGATCACCTCAGACGGCACGATGATGACAAACGCGTACGATCTGATCAACTCCAAGATTGGCTTTCGCAAGTCGCTGGGCAAACACTTTGATGCCGATGTTTACTTTGGCGTGAACAACATAGCCAGTAAGCAGTACTATCAGATGGTGTTTATCAACCAACAACCCGATACGTATATTCCCGGGCCGAGATGGGTAAATTATTTTGGAGGCATTAACTTAAAATATATTTTCTAACTGACGATGACTGCAGGCTATTGCGGAACTTTAACAGGAAGATAGCTTGCAGTCATTTTTAAAAATGATGAAGGATATGAAAAATTATTTAGCTCTCTTTTTATCTACCGCAGTGCTCGTTTCTTGCGGACGGTTTGGTAACAAAAATCAAAAAGAAGAAAACCCGGTACGCATCGTTTGCCTGTCTAAACAATACAACGAAATCATTTTTGCCTTGGGTGCTCAGCAAAATCTGGTAGCGGTGGATTTATCCAGCACCTACCCGCCCGAAATAAAAAAACTGACAACGGTAGGGTATCATCGCGCACTAAGTGCCGAAGGGATTCTCTCCATGAAGCCCACGCTCATCATCCACGACAACAACGTAGGGCCTGAGCAGGTAATGAAACAACTGAGCGACTTAAAAATTCCGATGCTGGTTTTTAAAACAAAAGGCGAAGACATAGCCTCAGCCAAAGCATTGACCTCCGAGATGGGCGATTATTTCAATAAGAAAAAACAAGCCGATTCTCTGAATGAAAAATTAGATGCCGACATGAAGACAGCGTTAGATGCGGCCACCACTTTAAAAGACAAACCTACCGTGATGATCATTCATTTCGGAAGAGCGAACAATGTCTATCTTACCATGACCAAACATTCTACATCGGCCAAACTGATTGAGTGGGCCGGTGGTGAGATTACACTCGATGGCGAGCGGGGCATGATGCAACTCTCGCCCGAGGTGGTAGCCAAAACTGATCCCGATGTGCTTTTGCTCACCGACTTTGGTTACGACCAGTTAGGCTCGTTGGATAAGATCAAAGAATTGCCGGGAGTGGCAGGCACCAAGGCGGCTAAGAGCAATCGTATTTTCCGTGTGGAAGAACATGACATGGTGTACCTCGGCCCGCGTACCGGTGCTATCGTGTTGAACTTACAAAAGCTGATTCGTCAGCATGCAGCTCAATAAAAGATACACATCTGTTTGGTGGTTGCTGGCTACAACGCTGGCAATCGTTTTTGTTTGCTCAATGAGTTGGGGCGCTATCGTCATTAGCCTGCACGATGTATTTTCTTCAGTGTCTAATTATTTTGGCGGCCACGAGCTCACACTCGATGAACGCATCTTCCTCAACATCCGGCTGCCGCGTGCTATTTCATGCTTGCTGGTGGGAGCGAGCTTGGCTATGGCAGGCGTGCTGATGCAGGCTTTGTTTCGCAACCCCATTGTCGAGCCCGGGCTGGTGGGCACATCGAGTGGAGCAGCATTTGGTGCTTCTCTGTATTTTGTGTTGGGCGCTACGTTTAAATTTAATGCCGGTGTGTGGACACTGCCGATTGCCGCCAGCGCAGGTGGCGCGATGGCAACGGTGTTTGTTTTTGCACTGTCGCACAGAAAAGAAGGAACACAATCTGTTATCTCTTTGCTTTTAACGGGCATAGCAGTAAACGCCCTCTGCCTGAGCGGTGTGGGGTTGATGTCGTACTTGGCGCGCGATCCGCAAGCCCGCTCTATCACATTTTGGAATTTAGGTACGTTGTCAGGGTCGAGTTGGAATTCTGTACTGTTGATTGGTATCTCCACGCTGGTATGCCTGGCTGTTTCTTTGCGTTATGCTAAAGCATTGAATGCACTGGCCATGGGCGAAGACGAAGCCTTATTTTTAGGAGTAAACATCAACCGACTCAAAATAAGTGTGGTGGCCATCACAGTTTGTTTGGTAGCCGTTGCCACTGCCTTTGTTGGTGTGATCAGTTTTGTAGGATTGATTGTTCCTCATCTGCTCAGGCTGATGAAAGGTTCTGACAACCGTTTCTTGTTGATTGGAAGCGCACTGATGGGCGGCATTTTGCTGAGCCTGGCCGATTTGGCCGCACGCCTGCTGCTGGCACCTGCCGAGTTGCCTATCGGCATTGTTACGTCTGTTATTGGTGTTCCTGTATTTATTTTGTTGTTGCGAAGAAATAAACATTACTTCTGATGCTGAGGCTGGAAAACATAACGGTGCAGATGGGTTCAAAAAAATTATTGGACAGTATTTCTGTTGATTTTTATCCCGGCAAAATAAATCTGATTATCGGTCCCAATGGATCGGGAAAGTCAACACTCATTAAAGTGGCCAGCAAACAAATTGCCCCCACGGGTGGAAATGTTTGGTATGAAAACAAAAAGGCTACTGATTTTTCTTTTCAGCAATTAGCCCGCTGCCGCGCTGTACTTTCACAGCACACAGAGATTGCTTTTCCGCTGAAGGCTTGGGAGGTAGTGATGATGGGGCGCTATCCGCATTTTACAACACATCCATCCAGGGCAGATGAACAAGCCATCACACAGGCTATGGATTATTTTGACGTGGTCGCCTTAGCGCACCGCGATTATGCTACGCTAAGCGGAGGCGAAAAGCAGCGCGTAAATTTTGCCCGCGTGCTGTCGCAAGTGTGGTATCCCGTTCCGGGCAAGCTCCGTTTTTTGTTGCTCGATGAGCCGCTCACATTCTTAGACGTAAACTTCCAATATCAATTTATGCGCAAGCTGATTGAACTGGAACATAAAGATGATTTAGTGATAGTAGGCGTGGTGCATGATTTGAACTTGGCCTCTCAGTTCGGAGATTCTATTTTGTTGCTGCACGAAGGGAAGGCGATGGCACGCGGAAAACCTGCAGAAGTTTTAACAGCCGACAATATTGAAAAATCATTTCAGATCAGACCACAAATTTTCAGTCGGGGCAACTCAAATTACATTTCATTCTAAAAGAAGAGATGGTTGTAGAAAACCTGATCAATTTATCAGGCTTATCAATACAACACCCTGAACTTAATCGTGTGTTCGATGGCACGCAGTTGCTTGATCACCTCTTTATCGTATTCTTTGTTGATGTCTGTAATGACATAGCCTATCAACTCATTGGTTTTGAGGTACTGCCCCACAATGTTGATTCCGTTGTCGGCCAGCGTTTGATTGATCCTGGCCAAGATACCCGGCACATTGTGGTGCACGTGTATCAGCCGGTGGGCATTTTCTAACGTAGGCAAGGTGAGGTTCGGGAAGTTCACACTATTACTGGTGTTGCCGTTGTTGATGTAGTCCATCAGCTTGCCCGGCACAAAACTGCCGATGTTCTCTTGTGCTTCAAGCGTACTGCCGCCAATGTGTGGAGTTAATATAGTATTGGGCAGTCCGCGTAGTTCGGAAATAAATTCTTCTTCATTGCTGATCGGCTCGTAAGGAAATACATCTACGGCACAGCCGGCCACATGCCCGCTCAAAATATTTTCGCGCAGAGCGTTTACATCCACCACATGCCCCCGACTGAGGTTGAGAAAAATGACACCCTTCTTCATCTGGGCAAACTCGTGCTTACCAATGATGTTAGCATTGGTTGGGCGGCCGTCCACGTGCAGGGTAACCACATCCGATTCATGCAGCAACTCTTTTAAGCTCTTGCATTTGGTGGCGTTGCCCATGGCGAGCTTTTCTTCCTGATCGTAAAACAATACTTTCATGCCGAGGTTTTCGGCAAGCACCGATAGCTGGGTGCCGATGCTGCCATACCCGATGATGCCCAACTTTTTTCCGCGCACTTCAAAACTTCCTTTGGCAGATTTATCCCACTTGCCTTGGTGCATTTTGTTCGACTTGTCGTAAAACCCACGGATGAGCATAATCATTTCGGCAATGGCCATCTCCACCACCGAGCGTGTGTTGCTGAAGGGCGCATTAAAAACAGCTACTCCTTTTTGGGTGGCCGCTTTCAAATCTATTTGGTTCGTGCCGATGCAGAATGCACCAATGGCCATCAGCCGGTTGGCGTTTTCTAAAACCTTAGCGGTAACCTGTGTTTTGCTGCGGATGCCCAGCACCGAAACATTTTTTATTTTTTCGCACAGCTCATCTTCGTCTAACCCGGCCGGATAGGTTTCTACATTGAAGCCCTCGGCCTTCATCAGTTCGATGGCTACCGGATGTACGTTTTCCAACAACAATACATGGATCCGGTTTTTGGGGTAGGAGATGGCGGTATTCAACTTATTCAAATATAAAAATTCGTCTAAACTTGGTGTAATGTGGTCGGCTTTGGCCAGCACACTTTCGCGCTCTACGTTTTCGGTGAACGCATAAAATTTGTTGGCCAGCCCCGAGTGTTTGATTTCATAATCAGTGTAGCCGTCACCAATCACATAGATATCGCCCGGCAAATTTAATTTTTTCAGTTGCTCTACTTTACCCTGATTGGCAGACAGCGGGTTGTTAACATCAAAGCCGATAATTTTCCCGTTGCCATCCGTTACAAACTCATTAGCCAATACATTTTCTTTGCGGATACCAAATTCGGTAACGACCGGCTCAATAAATTCTTTGAAGCCGTTGGAGATAACATAAATATTTTCAGAATGGGTAGCGAAAAAATCTTTGTTACGTTTGAACGACTCAGACACCAGCCCTTTCAGATGGCTGACCAGCGAGAGGATGTGGCGCTTCTCGGGTTGCAACAAGTCTATGCGCTGCTGGATGGAATCGCGCAGCGACAGCTTGCCCTCCATGCCGAGGTTGGTGATGTCGGCAATCTTTTTTTTGCTAGACTCCCTGTCGGGATGATCTTTTAAAGCAATATCGGCCAGCACATCAAAGGCCTCCACTTTCGTAAACGTACTGTCGAAATCAATGACAAAATATTTGTTCGGCTTCATGTTTTAAAACGAGTGTCAAATGTAAAAACAAAAAGCTTCGGTAAGAGATTTGAACCGAAGTATGCACAGGCTTTTTTATTTATTCTGCGATCACTTGTTAGGTACATCGTTTGCAATTTTAGGTAAAGAAAGAAATATCAAATTTTGTAAACCATTGCTGTTCGACATTTGTAATGTCGAATAACAGATAAAGTGGATTTCATAATCCACGTTTAAAAAATTCACATGGGCAGATCGGCACCAGCTACACGGCAAAGCAGGCTAGCTATACGTATATTTACATCAGCAACGAGCAGGCGCACCAAACCGATGTTTATTTTGATGACATAGTAATGAGTTATACACCATCCCCCATTTTACAAGCCAACGAGTATTATCCGTTTGGTATGCTGGCACCTAAGTTGTTGTAGGTCGCTGACCAACAACTTGAAGCACATAAACCCCAACCAGAAAAGCTCATCTGTTACACGCAGTCTTCACTACCACCCCTCTCCGGTGGAGCGGGGCAGTGGTGAGGTTTTTTTTTATAAGTACACTCAACTAAATCTTAAGCACAAAAACCTTTATGGATTAAAAATTTTAAAGTTTATTTGGTTTTTAATTCGTTTGCCACACTATGATTGTTCAAGCTCCTGCCCGGCAATTTTTGCCAACAGATTTCCAGATTACGGATTGGCCATCACTTCAGCCATTTTTTGACTTGCTGGAAAACAAGTCAATCAATTCGGTTGATGAACTGAAGCAATGGCTTCACAACCGGAGCGAGTTAGAATCGGTAGTCAGTGAAGACATGGGCTGGCGCTACATTCGCATGACTTGCTTTACCGACAATGAAGCACACAGTCGGGCTTATCAATATTTTGTAACAGACATTCAGCCGCATATAGCGCCTTACGCTGACCGCCTGAATAAAAAGGTGATGGATTCCCCTTTTGTAAAGGAGCTATCGCACGAAGCCGGTTACGACATCATGTTGCGGAATTTAAAAAAAGAAATTGAACTGTTCCGCGAAGAGAATATTCCGTTGCACACCGAGATAACCACTGAAACACAAAAGTATGCCGCCCTTTCCGGTGCGATGACAATAGAAATGGATGGCCGCGAGATGACCTTGCAACAGGCGGCTGTGATCTTGCAATCTACCGACCGGGCGCGCAGGGAAGACGTGTACCATAAAATTTCTAAGCGCAGGTTAAAAGACAAAGAACAGTTAGACGAATTATACTCAGCCCTGATCTTGCTTCGTCACCGCGTGGCACAGAATGCAGGCTTTAAAAATTTTCGCGACTATCAGTTTAAAGCTTATGGCCGGTTTGATTATACACCCGCAGATTGTTTTGCCTTTCATGATTCTATCGAGAGCGAAGTTGTTCCGATCTTAAATCAGCTGGCAAAAGAACGTCAGCACGATCTGAAAGTACAAACTCTTCGCCCGTGGGATAAAGCCGTAGATAGCTTAGGGCGCGAGCCGCTCAAGGCCTTTCATGATGGCAACGACCTGCTCGAAAAATCTATTGCCTGCTTTCAGCACCTCGATCCTTATCTGGGGCAGTGCCTGCGCACCATGCAAGAAATGAAACATCTCGATCTGGAGTCGCGCAAAGGAAAAGCTCCCGGAGGCTACAACTATCCGTTGGCTGAAGTGGGCGTTCCATTTATTTTTATGAATGCCACCAGCACACTGCGCGATATGACAACCCTGATGCATGAGGGCGGCCACGCTGTACATAATTTCCTAACAATGGATTTGGAGTTGAACGATTTCAAATCTCCTCCGATGGAAGTGGCTGAGTTGGCCAGCATGAGCATGGAGTTAATCTCCATGGATCAATGGCATTTGTTTTTTCCTGATAAACAAGAACTAAAGCGCGCCAGACGCGAGCAACTGGAAGACATAGTAGAAACCTTGCCGTGGGTGGCCACCATTGATAAATTCCAACATTGGATTTATGAAAACCCCGAGCACCTGCTCGATGAGCGAAAAAAAAACTGGAACAACATTTTTGACCGCTTCTCAGATTCAGCTACCGACTGGTCGGGTTTACAGCAAGCCAAAGATTATCTCTGGCAAAAGCAGTTGCATTTATATGAAGTGCCGTTTTACTATATCGAATATGGCATGGCGCAACTGGGTGCTATTGCCGTGTGGCGAAATTTTAAGAAAGATAAAAAATCAGGCTTACAGAATTATATGAATGCCCTACGCAAGGGGAATATGACCACCATCCCTGAGTTGTATAAAGCTGCCGGTATCCGTTTTGACTTTAGCAAAAAATATATCAGCGAACTGATGGGCTTTGTAAAAGATGAATTAGCACAAGTTTAGCCGCGGCACTTATCGAGCAAGTCGCTCAGTAGTTTGGCCTCAGCGGCATTGATACCTAAAATCTGGCGGTCAGTTTTATCCATTTCAGTGTCTATGGCTGCCAGCAGACTAAGACCTTTGGGAGTAATGATGACATCAGACGCACGCTTGTCGTTGGGACATTGTGATTTCTCAATTAGTTTCTTGACAATAAGCCGATCTAATAAACGAGAAACATCAGAGTTTTTATCGAGCATCCGCGATTTGATTTCCGCCCCTGATAGCTTTTGCGGGTGTTGCCCTCTCAATATCCGGAGGATGTTGAACTGCACATTGGTTACTCCGTATTTTTTAAAGAAATCTTTATTTTGGTTGACAAACCAATTGGTTGTAAACAACAGATTCACCACTGCCTTGTGATGGGCGTTTCTGAATTTGACCTGCTTGATTTCTTCTTCGAGCTTCATGGTAAATAAAAAGGCTGCCCTAACGACAGCCTTTTTTAATATCTGCGTTAGCGATTAAGCTTGTTTGTTTAGTTCTACTTTGCAGACAATCTCAACCTCTTTGCCTACAATTAAATCGGCACCGGTTGTTTTGTCCCACTTCAGGTTGTAATCGAAGCGGTTGATTTTGCCTTTCAACTTGAAGCCGGCTTTCTCTCCGCCAAATGCTTTGATGCTTCCACCGTAGGTAACCTCAAATGCAACCTGCTTGGTTACATCACGGATGGTGAAATCGCCTTTCAATTCATAGTTGTTGCCGTTTTTTACCAACTTCCCTTTGAATTTTATTTCAGGATATTTCTCGGCATTAAAAAAATCATCCGATTTCAAGTGCCCGTCACGCTTCTCATTTTCAGTATTGATAGATGCAGTCTTTGCCGTGAATTCAACATCGGCACCATTAAAATCTGCGGTTGTGCTGGTTACTTTAACATCGAAATCTTTGAAAGCGCCTTCTACTTCAGACACAACTAAGTGAGTTACATTAAACCCAATGCGTGAGTGAGGCTTGTCTGCCGTCCATGTTCCTTGGGCTGCGGCTACGCCAGCTACCAATATGGCAGCAACGAGTAAATTTATTTTTTTCATGTGTATAATAATTTTGGTTGCAAGGATAACGCAAAACCTTAATTAGATGTTTAAACATCTAATTACATTTTTATAAGTAATTGACTATCAATGAAATATTTTAGTTAAAAAATTGTAAACGCTTGTTAAAACAGAAAAATGGGCTTACAGATTAAGCCAATAAGTTAGCTTGATAACCACCGACCGGTACTTGGGTTGGCCGAGGTACAGAAAATCTCCGTGTGCATAGGTTTCGGCAAAATAATTATCGGTGTAAACAATATACAAATCAGATACCGGCCGGAAACGCCACTGCAGGCGCGAGTTGATGTTGACGTTATTGATCTGGTTGTTGTATTGAAAATAAGTAGTCCAGAATAATTTTTTAGAGAATGTAAAATCAAATTTAGGGCTGATCAATATCAGATCGGCACTGTTGTAGGCTGATGGCAGTGAAATATGGTTGAGAGAATAATCCACAGAAATTACCGCATAGGGCTGCAGCCGATAGCTGATATTTCCATCTATGTTCATTCGGTGGCCATTGTAATACTGCCCCAAGCGGGTTTGAAAGCTGTAAAAAAAATGCTTGCGGGCGTTGGATTGAAAGTTGAGGATGACAGAGTTCCAGTAATAATGCGATAAGAATGGAAGATTTTTTGCCTGCGAGGCATCAATAGGAAAAGTAGGATCGAATGGAAAAAACACCAAACCGTAATCTTGCCTCACACGCATGAAGAAAGTAGCCGTATTTTGAAAATTGACGTTATACCAAATGTTGTAGTCTGCATCTGTTACGCCAAACAAATCATTGCCGATAAAATCAGCATCCATGCCAGGCCCGTGGTTGTTAACCACTTTAGATTGCGGATACCAGGAGTAGAAAAAATCGGGAGCAAACCGGTTAAAACGGGCGCGCGGTAAATAACCTACTTCCGGATTGAAGTTAGCGCCTACTGCCTGTGCCACGATGTCGAATAGAATTTTTGGTTTGCTGTATGTCAGCGAAACAGTAGAGGCAAAGGCGCTGTCTTTTTTGGTCTGATCGAACGACCGATGGTAAAATGCTTTGCCGTTCCACTTATTGTCTTTACTGCCGAGGTTGAAGTCGAGCGCCACCAGGCGATTATATTGGTTGGGTAACAGCTTAAAATCTTTGCCGGTAGAATCGTGAAAGGCTTGCTTGTTGATGAGCATCAGCCCGATGTTGGAGCGGGTAAATATTTTTCGTTGTACGGCTGCTACCGCATAGTTGATGGAAGGCAATTTGATGGTACTGTTTTCTGCCGCTTGCATGGTCATCAGCCCGATGCGCCAGTTATTGTCAATTTTGCCACTGAGTCGGGCTCCTCCATAAATCCGGTTTTCAATATTTTGGCCGATGGTGGGGTCGCGGGTAACACCGATCCTGCGCGAAAAAAATGGACGCATATTATTGTATCCGAAACTTCCGAACAGGTCTGCATTCTCTAAAAAGAATTGCCGTTTCTCCGGATAGAAAATTTCGAAACGGCTCAGGTTAGTTACCTGCTGATCTACTTCTACCTGAGAGAAATCAGGGTTGACGGTCAGGTCGAGGTTGAGAGCCGGGCCGATGGCCACTTTGGCATCGCCACCAAATGAAGGCCCGCGATCTACCGGCAAATTATTTTGAAAGTCGTTGATGTTATGGGCAGCCACATAGGGTATCAATGAAATATTTCCACCGGGGTGTGTAATCGGCTTATCCCAAATCAGTTCGCGGTTGAATGCCAACACCGTGGGCGAATACACCCGCGGTATAGGTGCCCAACTGCTTTGCTCTGTTTGTTGACTGTCTATGCGATAAAAATTGATGTACCAGGTGGAAAGGTTTTCTTTGAAGCGAATGGTTTTAAAAGGTATAGCCATTTCGCACACCCAACGGTCGCCCAGCATTTTTGCTTCGCTGTACCATTTGTTATCCCAACTCAGCGACAGCTCGTCATTTCCGCCATTGGTAAGCAAGCCTTCGCGCTGCACGCCAAACGGATTGATGCCAAACAAAAAGCCATTGGTTTTATCTTTGTAGGTATCGAGCACAAGCGAAAACCCATCGTTGGCCGGCCCCCGATAGTCGCGCCTGAGCGATGGCGTAACATATTTTCTGTTTGCCTGTGGATTATACATCACGGCAAACAAATAGATATTACGGTCATCATAGGTCATGCGCACTTCGGTGGGTGCAAGTGCAAAAGAAGAGTCGAACGGAAACATCTGCTTAAAATGGTCTGCCACATCGGCTGTTTGCCAGTCGGGTTCATCCATCACACCATCTACCTTAATAGGGGCGGTAGCTTTTTTTATTTGTAGTCCTCGAAGTTGAGCCTTTGCTGCAAGCGCGACAAAGAGGCATAGTACAGAAACCAGCAGACGCATAAAATGAAAAAGCGTATAACTTATTTTAAGGAATCTTAAAGATAAAATTTATCTGTCAGATTTTGGTAAGGTTTGCTTTTACTTCCGTTGTCATCAAAGAGTACGATTTTTTCAGTGGTTGTTTTTCCGTTTGAAAGGGAGAATTCCAGCAGCCAGCGTTCTTGTGGTTTCGATGCTTTTATAAAAACGGCTACTTCTTTTTCTAAACATAAATGATGCTGCAAAGCTGACTCTTTAAATTGATTCCCTTCAGTAACAGGCAATATCAGGCATAACTTCCCTGTTACTTTTAGCAGGCGTTTGCTATGGGTGATTAAATCTTCAAATGGAAGAGAATGATTGTGCCGTGCCTGCTGCCGGCTGTGGGTAGGAGGAAGCAAACTGTTTTGAAAGTAAGGAGGATTGCTGACGATGAGATCGTATTGATGGAGCGAATGAAAACTCTGGAGAGAAGCATGATGAAATAAAACACGGTTGCACCACCGGGTTGTCATTAAGTTCTCATTTGCTTGCCTGATATTTTTATCATCAATATCAACCCCTTCAATGGTGGTGCCTTCGGTTGTTCGTTGAGCCAGCATTAGAGCGATTATACCACAGCCTGTTCCTACATCAAGAATGTGTTGGGCGTTGCTAACTTCTGCCCAGGCGCCAAGCAATACCGCATCGGTGCCTACTTTCATGGAGGCGTTTTTGTCTTCTATCTCAAACTCTTTAAAGCGGAACATACACCGGATTACAGAGTCGGGTTGTCTCTTAATTTAAACTAATAACCTTCCTCCTAAAATTTTGTAACCCGTTACAAACGATGGTACATCTCTTTGATTTTTTCCACCGTTATTTTGTCTTTCCAATCCGTTCCGATCGCGTGTGCCCACATGTGCGGCAGGTTGTAAGCCACTTTTGCCATGGCGGTAATCTGTTCATCGCTCCAATCTTTCGACAGATTTTGAGGAAGGTCTATGTGGTGTTTGGCTATCATCGTTTTAAATTCTTTTACGCCTTCCGGGTAGTAATCTTGCAGGTGATTGAAGGCAATGCAGTTGGCATAACAATGGCGCGTGCCCAATATTTTAGAAAGCCCATACGACAACGCATGGCAAACACCTACTTCCGAATAGGTCAGGCTCAGCCCGCCCATCAGCGAAGCCACCATCAGTTTGTCATCGTTAGCGGGAGTTTGTCCGCTCTTGTCGCCCAGATAAATTTCGCGGCATAGTTTTAGAGCCTGCTCTGCGTAGGCATGGCTATAAGCATTGTTCAACAACCCGTTTTCAGATTCTATACAATGGATATAAGTGTCCATGCCTGCATAAAACCACCAGTTGCGCGGCACAGAGGCAATCAACTCGGGGTCGAGCACGATCTGATTGAACACTGTCCATTCACACTTCAGACCTAATTTTTTTTCGGGTCCTGTGAGCACGGCCGTCATCGAAACTTCAGCACCTGTACCCGATACCGTGGGCACGCCCACATGGTAGATGCCGGGCTTCTTAATGAGATTTAGCCCTTGATACAAAGTGGAAGATCCGTTATTGGTAAACATCAGCGACACAGCTTTGGCAATATCCATCACCGAGCCACCGCCAATGCCCACCACACCGGCAGGTATTCCTTTGGTGTTTTTTACTTCATCGCGGAGCGTATCTATCTGTTCGGTAGTGGGCTCGTGCGACTCTACGTTGATAAACCGCACAACGTCTTCCGGTTTAGAAGGAATCCGTTTTTCTAAATCCTTTCCTTTAAAATAAGCATCCACCACGAAGAGCATGAACTTATCGTTTTCATGTCTTCGCTCGTTGAGGATATCTCCGAGTTGGTTAAAGCTACCGCGACCGTACACGGTCTTTTCTACTCCTTTAAAATTTTTGTGCATATTTTTTTGTAATGATTATACTCCTTCTTTTACCCTGAATCCTATTCGGTTTCGCTTATCAAATTTAATTTCTTGTTCATCTTTTTTGAGTAGATAGTTAATGGCCGCGTAAATATCTTTAAATTGTTTGTTGTATTTAGTCTCAAGTTGTCGAAGTTTGGCTGTCAACTCTTTGTTTGAGAGCGCAAATTCTCTTAAAACCACGAAGGCCCTCATAATCGAAATATTTACGTTGATCGCTTTTTTGCTTTTTAAAATGCTGGAAAGCATCGAGACTCCTTGTTCTGTAAAGGCGAACGGTGTAGCCGGACTAAACTTTATTCCATTGGGAAGGTTATCACAATTTGTGATAACCTCTTGCCATTCTGCCTTTGTTAATTGAAACATGAAATCCTTAGGAAAGCGTTCAGTATTTCTTTTAACAGCTTGCTTCAGCACCCTTGTTTCAACTTCGTACATCTCTGCAAGATCAAAATCAAACATGATCCTTAATTTCCTCACTTCATATATTTTGTTTTCTATTTTTTGTAACTCCATAGATGGGAATTTGAAGCCATTACAAATCGTTATCAGTTTTTGTTGCTTATGAAAATTACCTTTAGTTGGTTAAAGCTACCGCGACAGTAAACAGTCTTTTCTATACATTGAAATGTTTGCACACCTTCATTGAAGTCAAATTTCCTCAAGTGATGATGGTTAGGCATGAACGGCTAACGCCTTCTCGGCACAAGCAGCAATCTTTTTGGCCAATGCCTTCACTTCATCGTGTGTCCACGTGCAGCGGATGCCGAACGAAATCAACCGGCCTACCACTTCCTGCGACTTGGGCAAATGCAAATTTTTATAATCTTGTGGTGCACCTAAAATGTGGATAGGCAACTTAGCCGCCACCGACAAATTTTTTACGTGCTCCCATTGGTTGATGAAGTGATACATATTCAAAAACCAATAATTAAACCCGCCCACACCGGCTTTGTTCATTTCGTCCACGGTGCGTTTGGCCGCCTCGGTGTCGGGCAAAAAGATATTTAAAAATGTGGCCGTGTCTCCGGCCGGGTCTGGAAGTTTGCTGAAACTGATGCCGGATACTTTAGAAAGTTCATCCATCAATATTTTTTTGTGTTCACGGTTTTTCTGTAAGATGTAAGGCACTTTGCGCGTTTGAGCTAGGCCTACTGCAGCGCTCAATTCGCCTATACGATAGTTGAACCCCAAAATCGGGTGAGGCTCCATGCCGCGGTTGTTGCCCACGTGGCTGTGGCCGTGGTCAGAATAATAGTCGGCATTTTTGTATGCCTGCTCATCGTTGGTTACCATCACGCCACCTTCCCCGCAGGTAGCTATTTTAAAAAAGTCGAACGAGTAGCAGCCTGTCTTTCCGAACAGCCCCACCGAGGTGCCCTTGAAAGAGGCGGCAAAAGCCTGGCCTGCATCTTCTACCAGCGTGAGGCGGTGCTCTTTGCACACCGCCAAAATTTCATCCATCTGCGCCATGCCTCCACACATGTGCACCAGCAACACAGCTTTGGTTTTGGGCGTAACAGCAGCTTTGATGCCCTTGGCACTCAGGCAAAGCGTTTCGTCTATCTCGGCAAATACCGGCAGCGCCCCGGTAAACAGCACCGCCTCAATGGAGGCAATGAACGTAAACGGAGGCACGATCACCTCATCACCTGCGCCAATGCCGGCAGCAGCCAGCGCACAAGCTACGGCTGTAGAGCCGCTGCTTACCGCGTGGGCATATTTCGCGCCCAACAATTTCTTTACTTCATTTTCAAAATCGCGCGCCTTCCAAATATTGTTGCGCTGCGCATCGTGGTTATAACGAAAGAGGATGCCCGTTTCGAGCACATCGTTGATTTCTTTCTTTTCTTCTGCTCCAAACAATTCGGTACCTGGCATAATTTTATCATTTAGATTTTAGAGATGATGGAACTTAAACATTAGGTTTGCAAAAATACAAAAATTAGCGGCTTAGGATATGATTTGTGCCTGTCTGGTTGAACAACCTGACGGATGGGAGTAACCTGAGTTAGGCCGAAAGACACGACTTGCACTTTGACCTCGCCCCGGAAAGTTTATCTGCTAAGCACAGCTTTCTACCACCATCAGGCGCAAGAGTCACTCTTGTGCCGAAAAAGCAATAGCAATTTTTTTAAACGCAGATTATAAAATCTGCTTTATCTGTCGTTCGACATGCGCTTCGCTAACATGTCGAACAGCAAAATAGCAATTTTTTTAAACCCCTAATCAGGCGCAAGAGTCACTCTTGTGCCGAAAAAGCAATAGCAATTTTTTTAAACGCAGATTATAAAATCTGCTTTATCTGTCGTTCGACATGCGCTTCGCTAACATGTCGAACAGCAAAAAAGCAATAGCAATTTTTTAAACGCAGATTATAAAATCTGTTTTATCTGTCGTTCGACAAGCACTTCGCTAACATGTCGAACAGCAAAAATATCTATTTTAACAGATAATATCATTGATACTTCAATTATCGCCCATTAGAGAACAATACATTATGCTCAAGATCGTACGGCATTGCTGTGTGCCTAATCGAGGTCTTACTTTCAAGATTGAAATGATCATTTCCTTCCAATAAATCAAATAAGCTGGTAATTCTAGTGCTACGCGAAACCTTTATTTCATGTAACGCAGAATATTTATAGTCAGTAATTGTATCATTCTTATAGGTAAATAAATGTTTGTTTAAGATTTCCCCTTCCTCATTTTTAATAACAGAAACAGGTAACAGCGATTCGTCCAGCATGCAAAAACTTTTGCTTCCTTTATCAATGCTAAGAAGCCTTTGCTTTTCAAGTTTTACAATCAGCAACTCTCCAGTGGGGGTATAGAATACAGTATCACCTTTACCCCCGCCGTTCGAGTAAACATCTAAAAGAACATATCCCTCTTTCATGTAATAAAAGGAAAACTTATAGATCACATTTTTGTTTTTTTTGCCCATCAATTCTACAAAATTGATCTTCCCATGTTTCCCCTGATTTACCTTAAAAATGAATTGGGATTTCAATTTATTGGGTTTAAGCTTTATAAAGTCAAATCCATCAGAAATGAACTCCTTCTCTGTTGCGAGATCAACATCTTTTTCTACTGATAATATCTTACTTACATCAAGTAGTGTAGGCCCATTTTCTTGAGCAAATATTAATGGGGCCATGACGAAGGTTGCAATAACCAAGATCAAATATTTCATATACAAAGAATTTAACGTACTGGTTGAACAACGGAGAATGGCTCTCCTTTGTTATTAAACTGCAATGTTCCACCTACTGTCTCTACTCCAGATGTGGTGATTCGCTTAAAACCAAAATGGTAATCCTGCTTAGAAGTCAATGGGTGACCCATAATAACATTTCCTGTTTTTATAACTTGACCATTAACAATCCTTTTATATGGCCAGCTTTGCACGCTATAGTCTGCATTCAAGTAGATGCTAATACCAGTATTGCCCTCTTTTGATCCAATATATTTTAGCATAGCAACGCCCAAAGCGCCATCGTCTTCCTAATCAGGCGCAAGAGTCACTCTTGTGCCGAAAAAGCAATAGCAATTTTTTTAAACGCAAATTATAAAATCTGCTTTATCTGTCGTTCGACATGCGCTTCGGTAACATGTCGAACAGCAAAGCTGGGAAAGTTTTTAGTGTGAGAAAATGTGTGGAAAATAAATGCTTATAAAACCTTCCACGTTTCAGTGCTTAGGTGAGCAAGATTCACTATACTACCCGTGGTAGCCTTAAAGGATATATAGAGATCATCGCCTGCTGCTCCTACTGAAATGTTTGCAAAGGAAATCTCAACTGCATTATTGCTCAGACCAACAAGCGGTAAAAGGTTACCTGCTTGAGTCCATGTACCTGTTGAAGCATCTTTGTAAGTAGAGTACAACCCTCCGTCTGTACCCACAAAATAAACGTAGAGGTATTGCTTGGATGTGCTCCAATAGGATGCGATAGATGGAGTCGATGTAGCTGAATTCGAAATTATGGAACTTGTCCAAGTAGCATTTGAGGGGTGTATTAATTCTCTAACTTTTTTTTGATTATCAACAACAATCACGAACAAATCAGCCCCTAAAGAATTCTCTGAGAAAAAGGAAAGAGGATCAGACATTACCGTAAAGTTGAAGCCAACGGTTTTTAATAAGGAACTACAATTGTTTATAGAAGCACCAACCGTTGCAAACCCGCTCGTTAAATCACCTGATTGACTTGAGCAAAACTGATAGCTATATCCTGCCGCATCAAAAACAGATTTTTCTGTTGTGATTGATATAGTGGTAAAGCGATTTGAGTTAGTAGCTCCGCATTGGCAAGAGTTACTACTCACATCCTTTTTATTACAACCACTTAGAAGAATGATAAATAGGGCAATCGAAATAAATGAGCGCATAGTGTTAGTTTTAATAATTGGTAAATCGAAAAACCAGCAGGTAACTAGTTTCTTAAAATATTTTCTGATATTTTGCCCTTGTCAAATTTTGCCACTTGTGGCTTTAGTTTAACGGCCATGGCCTAAAGACCTGGCTGGCGCTTAAACCTCACCCCCGAAAGTTTCTCTGCTAAGCGCAACCTTCTGCCACCCCTCTCCACTGGAGAGGGGCATAGATAACTTTTGATGACCGTAAGAAAAATTTTGGGGTGAGGAAGAGGGTATCTGTATATTGGCACAAGCGTGATGCTTGCGCCAGATTGAGTCTAAAAGATTAACAACACGAGATTTTATTGAGCGTTCTAAAAAGACACATAATAATAAATATGATTATTCACATTCGATATATTCTAAGGCTAAAAATAAAATTATAATACGTTGTAATGAACATGGTATTTTTGAACAAATAGCATTTAATCACATGAATGGTGATGGTTGTAGTAAATGTGCGGTAGAAAAAAATAAAGTGTTTTTAAGTGAAGATGAATGGAATATAAAAAGAATAGCAATACATGGGAATAAATATGAATGTTTGGATAAGTATGTTAATAGCAAAACTAAAATTAGATTTAAATGCAATCTTAATGTGAATCATAAAATATTCTTTCAGATTCCTAATAATCACTTAAGTGGTAGTGAAAGCTCCCCTCACTTAGTAGCACCCAAAATTAAAGAATCCCAATTACAATCATCACCATTCTGTTGGAATGTGGTAAACTCCGCGTTGGCTTTTTGTGGGTGGTGGAGTTTTCCATATTTC
>JAFDYX010000002.1 GCA_018267215.1 Bacteroidota bacterium | reverse complement strand
CCTGTTCCTGTTGTTTGAGAATGCCTACGATCTGGCTCTCACTGAATTTTGTTGTTTTCATTTTCTCCCAATTTTAACGATTAAACTCTATTTATAATCGCTACTGTTTTTGGGGGAGCTTTCAGGGTGAGGCTCGGAGACCCCGCCCGCGGCATCATCGAAATAAGTACCGAAGAGCTCGGTAAAATTTGGCAAAGCAAAGCCCTGCTCTCGCTTAAACCCAACAACAAGTTTATAAAACAAGAACGGACACAAAAGCAAAAACAACAATGGCTACTTGGCTTGGTCAGAGAAGATTTTCCCATACTGGGTATAGCTACTGTGCTGGGCATCGTCATCGCTGCGCTCGGTATCAGTACGGCTATCTTCTCACAAAAACTGATTGACGATATTTTGCCGAAAGGCAATACACAAAAATTGATTGTAAGTTTGGCGTTAGTCACGTTACTGTTGCTGGCGCGGAGCGGGCTTAGCTTTTTGCGCGGCTTGTTTATGGTGCGGCAAGGGCAGGATTTTAACAACCGCATGATCGGCCATTTTTACGGACACTTGTTGCGGCTGCCCAAATCGTTTTTCGATACGCGCAAGATCGGTGAACTTATCGCCCGCATGAACGACACGCGCAGGGTGCAGGCAGTTATCTCCACGCTTACCGGAAGTGTAGCCATTGATCTCTTACTGGTGCTGGTGTCGGTCAGTTTTGTGTTTATCTATGCATGGCAAGTGGGTGCGGTGGTGATGTTGAGTTTACCTGTTTATGTCGTTGTGCTTTACCGGTTCAACAAGCCATTGCAACAGGCACAGAAAGAGGTGATGATCGGCTATGCACAGGCCGAGAGCAATTTTATAGACACCATGCAGGGGATAGCCGAAGTGAAGGGGATTGGCAAAGAAAATTTTTTCGAGAAAATGAATGCATCCATTTACGGTCTATTTCAGGAGAGCATGGCCACCTTGGGCAAACTGAATATCCGTTTCGGACTGACTTCTGAAATGATAGGCGTTGTTTTTTTGATGGCCATCTTTGGCAACGCTGCCTGGCTGGTGCTGGACAAACAGTTGCTACTTGGCGAGATGGTAGCGCTGCTCAGCATGGCCGGCAATATCATTCCTTCTGTAAACAGGTTGGTGATTGCCAACGTGCAGATACAGGAAGCCAAGGTAGCATTCGACAGGATGTATGAGTTTACTTCGATGGAGAAGGATGACCTCACCCCAAGTCCCTCTCCGGAGAGGGATTTAGGTTTGACACAAGCCAACTCAAAAACTAATGCTGCTCCACTTTCCGATGGAGAGGGGCTGAGCCTGTCTGCCGGACAGGCAGGAGTGAGGTCGCTAAGGTTAGAAAAAATTTCTTTTCGTTTCCCCGGCCGCAAACAAATACTAAAAGACATCTCGCTGGAGGTAAAGAAAGGGGAGATGGTGGCGCTGCTGGGCGAAAGCGGTGGTGGCAAGAGCACTACCTTGCAATTGATCCAGAAATTTTATCAACCTGAAAGCGGATCTATTTTTGTAAACGGCACAAATCTTTCGGAAATAGGAAACCACGAATGGCGCTCAACACTGGGCTGTGTGCCACAAGAGGTAAAAATTTTTAACGGATCATTGCTGTTTAACATTACTTTGTCGGATAAGCCTGAAGATTTTCAAAGGGCAGTTGCTTACTGCGAAGAAGCAGGCTTCGGAAAATTCTTTAACGAACTGCCACAGGGCTATTTGACTTTGGTGGGCGAAGAAGGCATAAACCTGTCGGGTGGGCAAAAACAATTAGTGGCACTTGCCCGTACCCTTTTTAGAAAGCCTACTTTGCTTTTGCTCGATGAGGCCACCTCGGCCATGGACAAGAAAACAGAGAATTATATTATCGAATTATTGCTCAAACTCAAAAAGGAAATGGCCATCCTGATGGTTACACATCGCACACAAACTGCCGACCGCTGCACTCGCCAGTATGTAATGGAGGAAGGCGTGTGCAAAAATCCTAAATCTTTAGCCGAGAGCGACTAAAGTTACGATGAGTTGTCAACCTCTGCTTTTTAATTACCAGCTACCGTAAAAAATCCCCGGTGACTGGTGGCAATTAGGGCGATGATGAAAACCAAGGCGATGGCGTTTAACACAAACATGCGCTTGTGCTTGGCCTGGCCTGAAGAAAGTTTTTTCATGGATATCCGCGCGATGGTAATCAGCACGATGGCTACGAGCATACCGGTAAAGTGTTCCACCAGCCAATAGCGGGCTACAGCATCTTTCATCGAGGCACCGCTGAAAACTACCAATGGACTGACGAAGTATAGAATCAATCCCAGCAACAACTGCGTATGGGTTGAAATAAAAAGAAACAAGCTCAGTTTATCATCCGTTTTAGAAAACTCAGATTTATTTAGCCAGCCCGTCAGCGTTCGGTAGAGCACGAATAGGAGAAGCACCAAAAGGATAAAACGGTTAAGAGAATGGAGGATAAGGATAAATGAATGCATAGCAATTTTTTTTCGAAAAGTACGACATCGGAGTTCAATAAACTAAAGCTTGAATGTAAAATTGTGTAAATCGTTTCTTGTTGTTATTTTGCCTGTCATGAAAAAGGCAACTTTTTTAATTTTATTTTTTGGTAGCATTCAGGCTGGTTTTTCCCAGCCCGACACGGTGCGGGTAGGCACGTATGTGATGAGCGTACACGACATTAATTTTCACGATCAGGAATACACTTCCAGGCTGTGGTTGTGGTTTATCTACAACAACAAAAAATTCGACTTCGGCAAACAATTGGATATTACCAACGCCAAGTCTATTGACAACACCCAGCAGTTGGAAGACAGCTTAGAAGGGAAACGATGGTCTATGCTGAAGATGAAATGTACCATGAAAGAAAACTGGAGTGTAAGCGATTTCCCGTTCGACCGTCAGCACCTGAAAATCCAGATAGAAAATACTTTGTTCGATAAATCGCAACTTATTTTTAAGCCCGACCGGGCTGGCAGCAAATTTGATTCTGACGAAACACTGGCCGGCTGGTCTATAAAAAACTTTCAGGTGAGCGTAACGGATAATTTTTACGAAACAGGCTTTGGCGACAACCGAAAAGGACATACCAACCAAACCTTTTCAGCCTTTTTAATAGAGATGGACATAGACCGCAATGCGTGGGGTTTATTTCTGAAAATCTTCATAGGCATGTACATTGCCTTCCTGATTTCGATGGTGAGCTTTGCACCACACCCCGAAGAGTTGGAGCCGCGATTCGGCTTGCCTGTAGGTGGGCTTTTTGCTGCCGTGGGCAACAAGTATATCATTGATTCGGTGCTGCCCGAGTCGGCTTCGTTTACATTGGTGGATTCGCTTCACGCCATTACCTTCTTCACCATTTTTACCATTCTGGTCGTTTCGGCTATTTGTTTAAAAATACACGATCGGGGAAGAGAGGAGTTAGCCATTAAATTTAACCGGTGGGGGGCAAGGGTAATAGCGCTGGCCTACACACTGGTAAATGTTGTGCTGGTAGTTTTGGCTATTGCCGAATAGAAAATTTAAGATTTGTTTTTTGTGTCTATCAATATGGTAACGGGGCCATCGTTGATTAGCGCCACCTTCATATCAGCACCAAACTCACCGGTAAACACAGGCTTCCCCAGTTGGGTGGAGATTACTTCAATAAATTTTTCGTAGAGCGGAATGGCTATTTCCGGCTTGGCTGCTTTGATGTAGCTGGGGCGGTTTCCTTTTTTTGTGCTGGCATGCAATGTAAACTGGCTCACTACCATAATATCTCCGCCATCGTCTTTCACACTTACATTCATGATTCCCGCAGCATCATTAAAGATGCGGAGGTTTACAATTTTCGCTGCCAGCCATTCAATATCTTCAGTATTGTCGGCTTCTTCAATGCCGAGCAGTAGCAACAGTCCCTTGGCAATTTGCGATTTCACCTTTTCGTCAATGGTTACGGAAGCTTGGCCGACACGTTGAATAACAGCGATCATATCAGTAGGCTTGAAGTTCTTTTGACTCGTGTATCTTAATGCCTTGCATTTCTTGTTGTGCCATGGCAACCATAGCCCGCGCTACGCGGATAGATTCGATCGCTCTGTATTTGTTAGGTACTGCCCACCCAAACAACTTAAAAAATATTTTGGCGGCATCTTCACCACTTCTCTGCTCGACCCGCGAGCCAAGCAGCAATGAGGGGCGCACAATATGGCAACTCTTAAAGCCCACTGCCGACACCGCTTCTTCCACTTCACCTTTTACGCGGTTATAAAATACAGATGAGTTTTTGTTGGCTCCGAGAGCTGATACTAAAATAAATTTTTGAGCACCCTGCTGATGAGCGATTTGGGCAAGTTGCAGTGGAGCTTCATAATCCACCGCGCGAAATGCTTCTTTTGTTTTTGCTTTTTTTATGGTTGTGCCGAGGCAGCAAAACACATCGTCAGCCGAAAATTTTTCGGCATAGCTTGCCAACTGATGCAGTTCGCATACCACATTTTCTAATTTGGAATTGGATAGAGAGAGAGGAGTACGGCTGATGGCAATAACTTTTGTGTAGCGCTCATCACCTAAAAGTAATTCCAGAAGTTGCGCGCCAACCAGTCCGGTACTGCCGGCAAGCAATGCGGTTTTTTCCATCCGTTAAAATATTTGCTGGATTTCTTTTTTTAATTCGCTCAGAGAGTGACCGATAGTATCTATTTTCCGCTCCATCATAGATTCAAATATTTTTTTTGAGAGATCAAAGCAGGGCGCATCATGGTTTAACTGCGAGGCGGCATCGTTGATGACAATGATCAGGTCTTCTTTGGCATTTTTAACCAGCGCCCACACTTCTTCGCTCATAAATACCTGTTGCGATACGTTGTGGTTGTATTCATTCCGGATTTCGTCCAGCAAAATTTTTTGAAAATCATGAACTGTATAGGCCGGGTTGTTCAGGCGGATGAGCAGGTTTTGAGGGGAAATCCGTTCTAAAAAAAGTGTGATCCTTTCATAGGCTTGCAGCCTGGCCGGCAGAATGGTTTCAATGCTGCGGCTCCTCACTTCCAATTTTTTTAATTCAATTTCGCGTTGGATGAAGGCGCGCACCATCAGGTAAACCGCGTATAACACCACCGAGGCAGGCAAAAGGATTTTGATAAACTCGATAACAGCTTCCATAAAAAAAATATTTGCTCGAAAATAAACTATTTTTTGAAGACGATTGCCTTATTTTAAATCATGTTTGACGAACTGAAACCTGTTTTGCTAACATCGTTGGCGGCTGCCGAGGCAAAAAAAATTATGCAGACGAAGAATATCCCGCCCGATTACGGGCTGCGCATTGGCGTGCGGGGCGGCCATGGCTGCGGAGGCGTGAATTTGATAATCGGCTTCGACAAGCCTAAACCAACAGATATTTCTTACGAGGTGGGCGGCATCCGCGTATTGGTTGACAAGAAGCATACAATGTACCTGATCGGAAAGGCCGTAGATTTCTATGAGGGCGCAGACGCCCGAGGTTTTCTGTTTGTAGAACAAGAGGCCATAGAGCGGGGCGGCTGGACTAAGCACGAAGAGAAAAAGGTCTAAGATTTATTTCTCTGTACCACCACACTGGCTTTCTTGCACACTCCGCCAATGGGTGGGTTAAATTTAGAAATCTTTATTTCGGCACTCTTCGCACCCACAAACGAGTGGAGGATATTTTCAACAATGCGGTGGGCTACAGTTTCTAATAACTTCGAAGGCTTTTCCATCTCCTCTTTAATCAGCGTGTAAAGTTCTTCGTAGTTAAGCGTGCCGCGCAAGTCGTCCTGAAAGGCAGACTCATGGATGTCGGTTTCCACACTTACATCCACTTCAAACTTGTTGCCCGAAGATCGTTCGTGCGGGTAGATGCCGTGGTAGGCATGAAACTCCAGCCCTTCGAGGGTAATCTTTCCTGTCATTGAATGTCATCGAAGAACGAACGCTGCCCGTTCATGGCTTCCACCATGGATGGTTTCACCGGCTCGGGTTGTTCGGCAGCAGGAGTTGCCTCGGTTGAAGTGATGCTGACGGAAACAGTCTTCTTGATTTCTACTTCCACCTCGGCATTGGGGAACAAAGATTTTTTTGATTCCCGTTTGGCTATCGCTAAATGTTGGTCGGGGTCAAACTCGCGTGTCGAGGTTTTGGCCCGCTCTACGCGATCAACAGTTTCGTGGGCAATGCGCTTCAGGTCGGCCAGCAGGTTTTCTTTGTGCAACTCCAGATTTTTGTAGTGCTGCCCCAGTGTTTTCAGGCGGTCTTCCATTTCGGCCAGCATCTGCTTGGAGATGGCTTCGGCTTCTTCAATGGTATTTTTGGCGCGGGTTTTTGCTTCGTTGATCAAAGCATCGGCATTCATCTGGTTTTCGCGCAAGATCAGCTCGGCAGTTTTGTTGGCCTGCTCAATCACGTTGGCGCCAGTATCTTCGGCCGTCTTCAAAGTTTTAAATAGCGAACTCTCTACTTCGCGCAGTTTGTTTACCTCGCGTTCGGTGGCTTCCAGTTTTATCCTCAGCTCTTTGCTTTCGTCCAGTGTCCGTTCCCATTCCTGAGAGAGAGATTGTAAAAATGCGTTTACCTCGTCTTTGTCGAAGCCCCGCAAGGTGCGCTCAAAAGACTTCTGACGGATTTCCAATGGCGTGATTTTCATAATAGCTCGGTTAAGTTTAAAAAATAACTCGTTTCAGTTTAAAAAATTTCCCTTTTGGGATAAAAAAATACTTCATGTAAAGAACGCTCCTACAAAAATAGTAAATCCCAGGCAGAAATGATACGGTCATCTCCGGCACTCAGCAATTGATTTTTATACGGGGTCCACAGCAGTTTGTTTACTGAGGCCGCATGGCCGCCATGCCTGCTCTTATCTATTACTTTCAGCAGCTTCAGGCTTGTTGCATTCCATACTTTTACAGTCTTATCCATGCTGCCCGTGGCCACATAACGGCCATCGGGGCTGAAGACAAGGTGGTTGATGGCATAAATGTGGGCTGCCACTTCTTCGCACAGACTGTAACCGGCCTGCACATCCCACGCTTTCAGCCGTGCATCGCGCGAGCCGCTGATCAAAATATTTCCATCGGGCGAATATGCCACCGTAAATACCGAATTGAGATGAGCATCTATTTCTGTTTTTAACTTGTATTGCTCCAAATCGAAGATGCGGATTTTGTGGTCGCTGAACCCAACAGCCATTTCGCCCGACAGCGGATTGACTGCGATAGTACGCGCACTTTTTTGCGATACATGGATTTTACTTTTCACAACCAACCGGCCGATGTCAACAATCAAAAGTTGCCCATCACCGGTGGCCACCAGCAGGTCATTTTGATAAGATTGGATGTCAAAGATTGCTGAGGAGGTTAGTTGCAGCGAAGCGATTTCTTTTTTGTTTTGATAGTCAATCAAATGTATGCCCGAAAAATTTTGTCCGGCTACCAATAAATTTTTATCGCTGAGATAGTGAAGGGAATAAATTGTGTTGGGGAGTTGGGCGATCAGTTGGCCATCGTCACATGTTTCCAAATCCCACAATACAATGAGGCCATCGCCTCCGGCAGAAAAAAAATGATGGGGTGCACCGGCTTTTTGTAACGTGTAAAGGCTGCCCCGATGGCCTGTAAAAGTGTGTTTTTTGGAAACCTGAACCGCCAAATTTTGATGAGTTAAATAATTTAACAAATTTGAAGCATAAAAGAGGATATTCCATGCCGTTAAAATTTTTTTCTAAAGACGGATCGCAGGGCGGATGGGCCGTGTGGCACATAAACGAAACCGAGGAGCAACTCCGCAGTGAAGTCATTGGGCTGCCTCCGTCTGAAATTGTGCACGAGCGCAAAAGGCTTGAGTGGCTGGCCGGCCGCCATGCCGCCATGACGTTGTGCAACCACGTGGGCTTGCGCTATTTCGGCATCCGTAAAAATGAATTTGGAAAACCTTTTCTCGAAAAATATCCGCACCACCTGTCGCTGTCGCATTCGTTTCCTTATGTGGCCGCACAGATTGACCTTCACCATGCTGTGGGCATAGACATAGAACAGCCACGCGAAAAACTGCTGGCCGTGGCTTCGCGTATTTTGTCGCCATCCGAACTGCTGGACGCGGGCAAAGACACCACTAAACTCTGCGTGTATTGGTGTGCCAAAGAATCCATGTATAAAATACACGGCAGTGGCAGTTTATTTTTTTCACAACACCTCAACGTAGAGCCTTTCCGTCTGACAGGCAACGGAAAGTTGGCCGGGCGCATTGTGAATGGAGGTGAAGAGCGGGAAGTTGTGATGGATTATGTTGTAGAGAACGAATATGTGCTGGTAGCAGGCAAACAGATAAAATAAGCGAAGGCCTGAGATGATGATGTATAAAACGATGAAGTAAAAAATATTTTTAAATTTTTAATATGAGAATTTCCCTTGTTGTCTATTGTTGTCTATGTTGGTGTGCTTGTCTGTGTCAGGAAATAAGTCCGCGTTATGAACTGGTAAAACTGAGCGATGCCATCAACGACCGCTACAATCAGGTATCGCCCGTGATATCGCCCGATGGTAAGAGCCTATACTATTTTGTGAGCAACCATCCGGAAAATACGTATGGCAAAGAAAACAGTCAGGACATTTGGGTTTCGACCTTAGACGACCACGGAGTGTGGAGCAAGGGCAAGCGAATGGGCGCACCGTTCAACCAAAACCGGTTCAATCAGGTTTTTAATTTTATGCCCGATGGCTCGCTGTTCATTCGCGGAGGCAGATCGAAGAATGTGGCCGGATTTTCGGTAGTCAGCCCTTCGGGCAGTTGGAGCGAGCTGCACGTAACCGATTTTGATAAGATGAACAAAGGCATGTTTTATGGAGCTTCGCTCTCGGCCGATGGCAAGCACATGGTTATTTATTTTTCAGAAAAACCCAACGACCGCTCCAGTGATATTTACCTGAGCAACTTACAAGACGGTGGCCATTTTTCAAGACCCGTTAAATTAAAAATCAGTTCGGCCGCAGATGATTTTTCTCCGTTTATCGGCCCCGACCAAAAGACACTTTTCTTTGCCACCAACCGGTACAACAAAGACCGCGTAGGAGGTGTAGATGTTTACCGATGCACACGGTTAGACGAAACATGGGAAAACTGGAGCGAGCCCTCTAATCTGGGGCGGGCCATCAATACCTCGGCTGACGATGCTTACTTTTCGATTGACGCTAAAGGAAATATTTTTACAGCACGGGCCGGAGCAGCCGTAGATGGCGGAAATTTTGACCTGCTGATTTTGAAACCCAGAAATGTAAGTGTGTTGATAGCCGGCACGGTGCTCAACCAAAAAAACAAACAACCTGTTGGCGGTGCTGCGGTGGGCATTCAATACAAAGACCAAAAACAACCGCTGTCTATGAAGGCTACCGCCAGCGGCCGGTTTGATGCCAAGTTACCCGAGGTAGATGGCTTTACGGTGAGCGCCAGCGCGGTGGGGTTCATTCCGGCAACCCAAGATTTTAAAGTACCCCGCTTGGTGCGCGACACTACCCTGCATGTAGAAATTTATCTTACGCCTGTGGTTAAGCAACTGGTGCTGGCCGGAGATGTGCTGGACAGAAAAACAAATAACAAAATTGCGACCTCAAAAATTAAAATCGTATCGAAAGAAATCGGCACATCCTTTACTCCCGAAGCGGCTGCAGGCAGCTACTCGCAAGACATACCCGGCTTGGGCTGGTATGTGTACAACGTGTCGGCCGAGGGATACCTCAATGCAGTGGACAGCGTGCAAGTGGTAAACGAAAATATCATCCCTCTGAAAAAAGATATTTTTATGACGCCAGTAGAAGTAGGTATCACTGTCAGGTTAAAGAATATTTATTTTGATTTTGATAAGACTACGCTAAAACCCGAATCGTTTGTTGAGCTAAACAAAGTGGTAGAATTTTTAAAACAAAACCCCCGCGTGTCGATTGAAATAGCCGGCCATACCGATGGCAAAGGTTCGGAGTCTTACAACATCAACTTATCGCAGGGCAGGTCGCAGTCGGTGGTAGATTACCTGGCCGGGCAGGGGATAGAGGGTGCACGCCTGCAGGCACACGGCTATGGCAAGAGCAAACCCATAGACACCAACGACACCGATGAGGGCCGCGCCAACAACAGGCGGGTGGAGTTTACGGTGTTGAAGATACAATAGCCGGTGAGGCGTCTTTCAGTTTTCAGGCCGCAAAATATCGGCAGCTTGGTGTAAATCATTTTCAAATATATGAAGCCGCACACCCGGAAATACATTGTTCCGGATCGGGTAGATACCAACAAAGTTTTCATCTGTCAGAAAGCAGGGAATGCCGTAGGCATCCAGTTTTGTTTTGGCCAAGTTAGCCTCAACGGCCGTATCGTACGATTGGTAAATGATAATTTTTTCGCCTGTATCGCTCATTGATTGATGGTAGTTGAAGGTATCAGGGTTATCAAAGTTATCAAATTTGTAAAAGAGAGTTCGAACCATTTTTCTGAGGTGAATACGGATGCCATTATTGCCGGGTATAAAAATTTTAATGAATGTTGGCGGTTTATCTTATTTTTGTGCGAAAATTTATAGTAGGGTCCCGTATTTCAATGGATAGAATTTGAGATTCCGATTCTCAAGATGTAGGTTCGATTCCTACCGGGACTACAAGGCAAAAAATCCTTTCAACATAGCTGTTCTGTATTTTGCAATTTCGCTGTTCGACATGTTCCGAAGGGCATGTCGAACGACAGATAATGCAGGTTTGCAACCTGCCTAACTTAAATATTCCCCGCCCTTGGTGTTGCATGCAGGCATGTGTGATGACTCCACCAACAAGAATACATATTTTGAAGCCTGCTCATCCTTCATGATGTGCTAAAATACTCAATCCTTTTCGTTCTTCTAAAGGGCACAAGCGGGACCTTGCGCCTGATTAAGACTTGCACCTGATTAAGTTTACACGATGTTATGGGCGAATGCAAATTTTACCAGCCCCACCAGCGATGTGGTGTTGGTTTTTCGAAAAATATTTTTGCGGTGGGTTTCCACCGTGCGTTCGCTGATAGAGAGCCTGTCGGCAATTTGTTTATTGGAAAGTTCTTTCACGATCAGTTTTAAAATTTCCTGCTCACGTTCGGTCAGCAGTTCGTATTTGTCTTCGTGGGCAAGGCCGCTCATCAACTGTTTGGTAATTTCGGGGCTGATGTAGGGCAACCCGTTCATAATCTGGCAGAGTGCATTCTTCAACTCATTTTGCTGAATGCTTTTTAGCAGGTAGCCGTCCACCCCTTCTTTGATTATTTGTTTTACCAGATGGCCTTCGTCATGCATACTGAGAATGACCCGTTTTATGGCGGGGTATTTTTCCTTCACCTGGTTGCACAACTCCAAACCCGTCATACCGGGTAGGGTATAGTCTGTCAATAATATGTCGGGTTGTTGATATTTAATTTTTTCGAGTGCTTCACCGGGCGAGCTGACTGCGGCCAACACAAGAAATTCTTCGTCATTATCAAACAACGATTTGAGACCGTCTAATACGATGCGGTGGTCATCTACCAAAATTATTTTAATAGGTTGGGGCATGTCGTCAGCGTGTCGAGTTATTCATTTTTTTTCATTTTTGAAAATTTAGATTTTGTATAGATGCGATCTTATTCGCCCATCAATACAAAGGCACCCCAATAATACGGGTTGCCGTACTTATTTTTTATCGTCAGTTGTGCTTGCCGAAATGCTTCGGCTTTACTTTTGCCCGCCATCCAATTTTGATAGAAGGTCGTCATCAGGTCTTGGGTGGCGGTGTCGTCCACCTTCCACAAGCTCATTAAAATTGATTTGGCACCGGCCGTTTGAAAAGCACGTTGCAGTCCATATACACCTTCGCCATTTTGCACTTCGCCCTGGCCGGTTTCGCAGGCGCTGAGCACCACCATCTCCGTGTTGTCTAAATTCAGGTTCGAGGCTTCGTAGGCAGTCAGCACACCATCATCGGTTCCTACATTGATTTTGTCTTGAAAGTAATTGGCTGCTCCCGTAAACAACAAGCCTGCCCGCAGCATCGGGTCTGTGCCTGTTGCTGTGGCATCGCTAAAAAATCCGTGAGTGGCAATGTGCATGAGGCGGGGCTGAGCCGCTTCTTTTACCGAAGTTTCAGTAGCTTGCTCATCTATCAGTTCGTCTATTTTCCATTGCTGTGTTTGTAGGATGGAATTTATTTTTTGGATTTCGTCTTTCGTTCCGGGCAGCTCTGCAATGCCGCTGCGGTCTTCATCAGACAAACGGGCTACATCCACATCGCGCTGGCTATCTATTTTTTTGATCACTTTGTCTTTCCCTAAAAAATATTTGGGATAACCCAATAATACAGCGTTAGCCTTGGTAAAGGCAGTCTTCTTTTTGTTTTTAAGGAAAAGTAAATCGCGGGTGTTGGCCAGCAGAGTAATATTTTTTTCATCTACTAAAAATTTGCCATCGGCATGGTGGAGTGTGTTCAGGTTGATGGAATGATAAACGCCATCTAATGAAAGATAAATTCTTTTTTTATTTTCGATGAAAGACTGAATAGGAGCCCAGTAATTTTTGTAGGATAGCCGGTCGTCTAATTGATTGGTGATGGCATTTTTATAATATTTCAGCGCTCGCCCTTCTAACAGATTTCCGTTGGGTATAATGGCCAGAAGCGGGTCTGTTTTTGTTTCGGCTGTCAGGATCAGAGCTGCATAAAGAACGCTGTCGGTCGGGTGGGTAGTGTGGTGCTTTACCCGCACGATTTCGATGGCAGCCTCATCGGCCGACAGTATTTTTTGCACATCGCGCCAAGTTGCCTTTTTGCCTTTGTCTTTTTCCAAATCATCGGCAGAGATGTTGAGTTCTTTTTCGGTAACCTGTGCCTGGTTTTCGAGCGAATCTTGCCGTGCTTTTTTATTTTTCAGTTCTGTTGGGCTGAGCGAATAGAGTTGGGCAAGTTGCTCGCGCAGGGCATGCCACCGGAAGTACATGTTAACCATAGCCGAGTCGCCACTGCTTAAAATCCTTTTTTTGATTTTGTTGGATGTACTCAACAGAATGCCTTTGGTGTTGAGCTGCAGATTGTAAAACTCCTGTAAGATGGCCGGGTTGGTAGAAGCGCGCTGAACGGCAAATGACTGAAAGTAGTCAACGAAGAAACGGTTAGCGCGCCAATACTGAGCTTTTTCATGATCGCTTAGAAAATAAAAATTTGACAACAGATAGTTAAGCCTGCTCTCCAGAGCTTGTCTGAAATTAGTTTCGGCCGCTGCCCATTGCCGGTTGGCCAAATAAATTTTTGCCAGATTTAATCGGCTGAAATCAATTCCAATATGGTCTTTCAGCCGGCTGTCGATAGCTAAACTTTGGCTGAGTAATTTTTCTGCTTGCCCATAGTCATGTTGCTCGGCCAGTGCCAGCGCCAGGTTGTTGAGCGAGGAGGCGTAAACAGAAGTGTTTTCGTTTCCGGCAATTTTATACTGCTCTGCGCAATAGCGGTATTGTTTTTCTGCTTCGGCATATTTGAATTGCCGCAAGGCGATGGTGCCCAGCTGATTGCGGGCAGCTAACACGTTGGCATGGTTGGGGGGCAGGTGCTCTTCCAGTATGGGCAGCCCCGCGAGGAGGTAATAACTTGCTGAGTCGTAATTATTTTGAGCACCGAATGCAATGCCTTTGCGGATTAGGTTATTGGCGTAGTCCAGCCCTTTGCCCCACTTGGTTGCCATCAGCGGAATGATAGTGTTGAGTTGAGTGATGGCATCCGCATACCGCCCAAACGACATATAAAATTCTTGCAGGTTTTCTACCGACCGGAAGTAGCTGCCGAAGTGATCGTCTTTGTTTTTTTGGTTTATCTCCACAGCCTTTACCAAAAGTTGCTCGGCTTCTTTGGGCTTGTCGAGAGCAATTTTTATTTGAGCTAAATTTTTCAGACTGTTGGCATACCGCGAGTCAGACTCACCATAAACCAGCCGGAAAATATTTTTTACTTCCTCATATTTTTTTTCGGCTTCCACTGCGTTGCCGGTAGCTTGGTAGAGGTCGCCCAGGTTTTTTAATTTCCATCCATACTCCACATTTTGTGTACCGATTATTTTGGCAATGATTTTTGCCGATTGCAGATGCAGTTTCTCTGCCTCGGTCGGGTTGCCGAGACCCTCGTAGGTGAAGCCCAAGTTGGTGAGCAGCAAAGCATACTCCAAAGATTGCTCGGTAACAAATGACAACAACAGATTTTTATACTGGGTGTATTCTTCCAGCGCCTTTTTATAATTATTGCTTTGCCTGTACATGTTAGCCAGGCTGTTGATGGAGTAAGCGTATTTAATATTTTTGTCGCCCAGCATTTTTTTAATCAGCGCACCGGATTCTTTGTAGTATTTTTCTGAATCGGAAAACAGGTTTCGGTCTTTCAGTATAATGGCCAAATCTTGCAGTTGTTCGATGGCCACCATAGACTGCTCGCCAAATAAGTCGCGTGCGGCAGCCAGTGCTTCGCGAATGGCTGCCTCAGCTTCCTGCATTTGGTTGAGGCTGTTGTAGGCGCTGCCTAGATAATTGTATGTTTCCACATATTCCGTTGGGAAATCTTTTTTTATCGGGGTAAATAATTTCAAAGCCTTTCGGTATAAATCAATGGCCGAGGCATAGCGACCCTGGTCTGCTTCATTTTCGCCCATCAGGTTTAAACACTTGCCGTACTCAGCACCTTCTCCTTCTGCTTGTAAGATTAAATCGCGGACAATGTTTAACGTGTTGGCAGCCTTGGCAAACTGGTCGTTGTCGTTGTAAAACCGCGCCAACGACATCAGGTAGGCACGGTATTTCTGTTGCTGCCCTCCTGCCTTGTGCACGATATCAATGGCTTGCAATAAATACTTTTCGGCACGGGCAGTTTGGGTAACATCTGCCGATGGCAGCGAAACACTCAGCCCTTGCAACACTTCTGCATATTCTACGCGGTTGGTTAAACCTTGCTGCTCATACGCCTCTTTAGCTTTGAGCCAGTAATCAATACCCTTTTGTTTTTCGTAACGTGCGAAAAATACTTGTGCTAGCCCGTGGTAGCACACAGGCTGCCATACGGTTTGCTGCCAGCCCAAGCGGGTAATAGCATCTTGCATTTGATTGAAAACCTGATAGGCGCTGTCTATATGGTTCTGGTTTTGATAGAGTTTGCCCAGCCGGTTGAGAGTACTTAGAAAATAAACTGGTGCTTCTTGTAACTGATTTTGCTGAAGGGCTTTTGCTTTGCGCAGATAGGTGAGCGCCAGCCCGGGTTGGTGCTCGAGCCAGTGTATGTTGCCGAGTTGATAATAAGCATTGCCATAGTATGCATCGTCTTGGAAGTGGAGCGAATCACCTTGCCGGATAATTTGGTTGAAAATTTTTTTACTTTTGGTATAATCGCTCAAATCATTCAGGTACAAACTACCCAGAAGAGTAAGCAACCGGGCTGTGTTACGGTAAAATGTTTTGCCGTTATTTTTTCGGTGGGCAAGCACACGTTGCAGATAAGTCTCCTCTTCAGTATATCGCCCATGATTGTTTAACAGAGAGGCTGCGTTTTCGTACGCATTAATATCCGCAGGGAACTCCCGTACTTTTTTTTCTGATAGAGAAGCCAGGCTTTGCAGCATTTGCAGGGCTTCATCTGTTCGCCCTACTTCATCCAGCACCAAGGCTTTATTGTTGATACCGTTTTGATATTCAACGCATGTGTCGCCTTTCAGCGCTTTTATTTTTTTTAGATATTGATCATAGTAATTGAGTGATTGATTGTATTTCTGTTCTACATCGGCTAGGTAGCCCTTCCAATACAACATCAGGATTTTCTCCAGTTTATTATTTTTCTGGTCGCGCTGGCGCACGCGCTCCATCCATGCCAGCGTTTTAGCAGCGGGCTCTACTGCCCCACGCCTCAGCAGAAAATGTAAACTGTCCCTGATGTTGTAAAATGTTTCTTCGAAACCATAAATGTAGTAGGCATACGGTATAGGCTCTAAGTAAAAATTCCACTTGCCGTTGGTCTTTCCATCTACATACTCGCCTTCCGATTCTTTTTTGCCGCTGGCAGAATCATAAAAAACCCAGTGGCCATGCCGTTGGTCTTCGTGCATGTTTCCTTCGCCTTTTAGCTGGCCATGGGCAAAATAAAATTTACGGAAGCCTTCCATTTTGCCATGGGCGGCCAGGCCTTCATTTTTCTTTTTTCCATTTGCGTAGTAGCTAACGTAGTAATCTTGCCATTGGCCATTGCGGTAATTATTTTTTGAGTCTATCTGCCCGTTGCTGTAATACGATATCCGTTCGCCCTCGCGTTCGCCATGATTTATTTTACCGGTAATTTTCAGTTGCCCGTTTTCATAATAACTTTCGTAAAGGCCGTTTTCTTTCCCTGAAGTATAATTCTTTTTTTCGCTAATGTTTCCGTTGCTGAAATAATTGATAACCTGCCCATTCAGTTTGCCCAAAACAAAATTCTCTTCAGTCTCCAGCCGCCCCAGTGTATCATAGTATTTCCAAGCCCCTTCCTTTTTATTGTCGGAGTATTTGCCCTGCGAATTGAGCTGCCCGTTTTCAAAATAGTAAAGCCAGTCGCCATCCAGACTGTCGGCAGCATAATTTCCTTTTTTCTGTATGTTCCCGTTTTCAAAGTAGCCTGTTAGCGGGCCTTGCCACAGGTCGTTTTGGCATACGCCCTGTGTTTTTAGTTTGCCGCTTTCGTAGTAGTCTTTGTATGCCCCGTTGAGCTTGCTATCTTGTTGCTCAGCTATCATTTTGATGTTTCCGTTTTGATGATAGAATTTCCATTGGCCGGTGCGCAGGCCTTGTGCATCATAAACTCCTTCGCTACTGATCTTTCCGTTGTCGTAATAGTAAATCCATCGCCCTGTTTTTTTCTCATGATGGTAAACACCTTTGCTTTCTGTTTGCCCATTTTCAAAAAATGTTTCGCTGGCTCCGTCTTCCAGCCCATCTTTAAAATTTCTCCTGCTTTTTGTCTGACCGTTTTCATAGAACTCTTCCCACTTGCCTTGCGTCAGATCAGCCATTTTGTATCCTTTGCTTTGAATTTTCCCTGATGGAAAATAGGCCAACACCGATCCATTTACCTGATCGTTGCGGTATTCTACCTCTATGTATTTACTGCCGTCAGCATAAAACGATACCCACTTGCCTGTGGCGCTGTCGTTCTTCATGGTGCCTTGCTGTTCTAATTCCCCGTTGACCGTAAACGATTTGTAAAAACCATTTTTCTTGTTGGCTTTTACTTGATAGCTGTTTTTTACTTTTCCATTTTCATGATAATAACTGACTTCACCGTCTTGAACATCGGGGTTCATGGATAGCAGGAAGCCGTCCCACTGCTTCACGCCTGTGCGGTAGAAGTCACGCACTTTGCCGGCAGGGATGCCTTCTTCAAAACGCATGAGCCGGTAAAATGCTACTGAATCTTTAATGGCCGTCTCTTGCCAATGGCTATCATACCAGATAATCCAGTTGCCTATCCGTTTGCCTGCTGCATCATACGCATTGGGTGCGATGGGAAACTGTTGTGCTAACAAATACGGGCAACTGCAAAATAGCAGAATGACGAAAATATTTTTTTTCAAGGTATTTTCTCAATGGTCAGTAAGTAACAAAGATGAAAGAATGCAGCCACCTAGACAATCCGTACCGGTACGGATATGTTTTGCGTACAAGTGGGTAGGGAGAAGCAGCGGATATGTTTTATACGATTGACTTAAAAATCTGCCCTCACAATTATTTTTTACAAAATAGCTCTCAATGAATGCAACTTGTCCCTATCCATTAGCGTCTTATGCCTAACTGAATTAGGTATTTATGCCCCACTCACCCGAACTGCTCAAAGGAACGCTGCAAACCATCGTATTAAAAATTTTAAAAGACCATGGCCGCACCTACGGCTATGAAATAACCCAGCGTGTAAAAGAGCTTTCCGATGGAAGCATTTTACTTACGGAAGGCGCGCTTTACCCTACACTTCACCGGCTGGAAGCTGAAGGATTATTAAAAACAGAAAAAATAATGATGGGCAAGCGTGTTCGTAAATATTACATGCTTACCACCGAGGGGAAAGCCGAAGCCAAAGACCGTGTAGCCGAGTTTGTGGGCTTCATCAAAACAATGGGCCATGTATTGCAGATAGAATTGGCATGAAGCTGAACAGCGACCATATTGATTACATCATCAAAGACCTGAATTATCGTGGTATTGTGGCAGATGATGTGCAGGATGAATTGATAGATCATATCTGCAGTTCGGTAGAAGAAGAAATGAAATCTGGCCTCCGGTTTATTGATGCCTACCACAAAACACTGCACCGCTTTGGGCACAATGCCGGCCTCCGGCAAACTCAAAAGCAAATGATTGAAACAGACACAAAAACTAAATCACACATTATGTTACGAAATTATTTTACCATTGCTTTTCGCAATTTTAAGAAGCAAAGCTTTTACAGTCTCATCAATATCCTTGGGCTGGCTATCGGGCTGGCTTCATGTCTGATCATCGTCTTGTATGTGACGAACGAATTGAGTTACGACCGCTACCATCAGGATGCCGACCGCATATACCGCGTAAACTGCGAAATCAAGTTCGGTGCCAACCATTTGAATATGGCCGTTACGCCTGCCCCCATGGCCGATGCGCTGCGCAGAGATTACCCCGAAGTGGAGCATGCTGCACGCTTTTGGGGCGATGGCTCTATCTTGGTGAAGCGCGTAGATCAAAACATAAAAGAAACGGAGGTAGTCTATGCCGACAGTTCTATTTTTAAGGTATTCACCATTCCGTTTGTGCAAGGCAATGCGGCATTGGCTTTACGCGAGCCCCATACTTTGGTGATGAGCCAGCGTGCGGCTCAAAAATATTTTCCGGGCGAGAACCCGGTAGGCCAAACATTGATCATTGAAAATAAAGATAGTTATAAGGTAACGGGGGTGTATCAAAATATCCCTGCCAATAGTCATTTTCATTTTGATTTTATGCTGGCGCTGGTAAGCACTGAGTATAACAAAGACCAAAATTGGCTAAGCAATAATTTTGCTACCTACATTAAATTGAAGAAGGGAACGAACTACAAAAACCTGGAGACGAAATTTCCTAAAATGGTTGACAGGTATGCCGGGCCGCAAGCCAGGCTGGCGTTGGGAAAAGATTTTACCATGGATCAATTTCGGGCGGCAGGAAATAAACTGGAGTGGACTTTGGTGCCGCTGACAGACATTCACCTGCACTCTGATTTGACTGCTGAGTTGGGCGTGAACAGTGATAGCACCTACGTTTACCTTTTTGGGGCAGTGGCTTTATTTATTTTAAGTATTGCATGTATTAACTTTATGAACCTGAGCACGGCACGCTCAGCCAACCGCGCCAAAGAAGTGGGCGTCAGAAAAGTGATGGGCTCGCTGCGCTCGCATTTAGTCAGGCAATTCTTAACAGAGTCTGTATTGTTGAGTTTGCTCTCGCTGTTTATCGGACTACTTATTGCCTGGATGAGTTTGCCTTTGTTCAATGAATTAGCCGGAAAGGAATTACATTTTCCATTTGCCAATAGTTTCTTTTGGCTAACAGCCATAGCCTCGGCTGCTGTTATCGGAATTTTGGCCGGGGTTTATCCTTCGTTGTTTCTGTCTGCATTTAAGCCTGTTCAGGTGCTGAAAGGAAATGCCTCGCAAGAAGTGAAAAGCGGTGTGGTGCGCAGTGCGCTGGTGGTTTTTCAATTTACCATTTCTATTGTACTCGTTATTGCAACGATAGCCGTCAACGATCAGCTTAGTTTTATTCAAAATAAAAAAATAGGTTTTAATAAAGATCAAGTGATTGTCATTAAAGATGCGTATGCGCTGGGTAACCAGGTACAATCATTTAAAGATGAAGTATTGAAAGACAGCCGGATTGCCAGCGGCACGGTTTCCGGTTTTTTGCCGGTAACCGGCACGAACAGAAGTGATAATACTTACTGGCCGTTTGGGTCGCAGCCTACACAAGATAACATGGTGAGTTTGCAATGCTGGCGTGTAGATTATGATTATGTAAAAACACTCGGCATGAAAATTAAATTAGGTCGCGATTTTTCTAAATCTTTTCCGTCCGATTCAAATGCCATCATCATTAACGAGGCAGCCATGCACCTATTTGGTTACAACACCGACCCACTCGGAAAGAGAGTGAGTACATTCGATGGAGAGATGACAAATGGAGTTAAGGCCAGTACTACCAAAGATTTTCAGATTGTAGGCGTGGTAGAAGATTTTCATTTTGAGTCTTTAAAACAAAATATCACACCGGTGGCCTTATTTCTGAGCAAGAGCAATGGCCTCATCTCGTTCCGGGTTGAAGCAAAAAACACGAAAGAAGTTATAACAGCCATTGAAAAAATATGGAAGTCTGTTGCGGTTAACATGCCCTTCAGTTATTCATTTCTCGATCAGGATTTTGGCAGAATGTATTCTTCCGAACAACGCCTCGGTAAAATTTTTGCTGTATTTGCCGGGCTCGCCATTGTCATTGCCTGCCTGGGTTTGTTTGCACTCACCTCATTTACGGCTGAGCAGCGCACCAAAGAAATTGGGATACGGAAAGTATTGGGCGCCTCGGTAGCCAGCATTGTGGTGCTGCTTTCAAAAGAATTTGGCAAACTGATTTTTATCTCCTTTGCCGTGGCTGCCCCCTTAGCCTGGTGGGGTGTGGACTGGTGGCTGAAGGGCTATGTGTATAAAACGCACATCGGCATATTGGTTTACCTGCTGGCCGGCATTTTTGCTTTTATGATTGCCTGGCTTACCATGGGCTTTCAATCTATTAAAGCAGCCATGACCAATCCGGTAAAATCGCTGAGGTCTGAATAATTTTTTCTGAAGGACGGAGATCGCAATAATTGCCGGCAGCTAAAGAGGTAAAAAATCAGCCGGAATACGATCTGGCTGGTATTGTTTTTTTGACCCGAATAGCGAATGGAGCCAGCCACGGCTGGTAAAAAAAATAACATTTGGTTTTTTAAATAGGCGTAAGTGCAGTAGTTGAATAAATAGATTGTACTTTCTGGAACGATCTTCAAATTCTCTACCAGCTAAATAATATCGGTTAGATAATATAATGTCTCCAATGGGTGTGTCAATATTGGTTTTAAAAGTTTTTCCGTTTCGGGTTAGGGTTATAGAGCGAATAGCATCGTATGGCACGTAACATGTTTCTGTTGTCTCTATTTCAAAATGCGAATCATATAACCTGACGGTTAGTGGTTTTTTCCAAACCGTATTTTTGCAAATATATTCGTCCATCATATTCATACAACTCATACAAAAATGACGACAAGCCTGACGATATAAAATACACCTAAATGGGTATTTTACATCCGTGCTGTTACGGATCAGCAGGGAACGGAAAGAATGGCCACCGTTCCTTTTCGGCCGGGTACTGAATCTATTTCGATGGTTCCGTTGATGAGGCTCAAACGCGAGTTAATGTTTTTCCAGCCGTTGCCTTTACCTAGTGTTAACTGGTTAGGGTCAAAACCATCGCCATCGTCTTCTAAGGTAATTACCAACTCGTCCGGGTGTTGTACGGCCTGAATGGATATTTTTTTACAGCCGCTGTATTTGATAGTGTTGTTGACCCACTCCTGACAAATACGGTAAAGGGCAATGCGTTCAGTTGAACTCATAGAAGGGTTTATGTTGTACGTTTGCACATCAATTTGCACTCCACCCGACAGGCTGATACGCTGCGCCAATTCTTTCAGCGCTTCGTGCAGCCCTTCTTTCATTAGTACTTGGGGCATCAGGTTGAAGGCGATGTTGCGGATCTCCACGTTCATGTCGTTAAGCAAGCCGAGCGAGTAGGGGATGGCCGCGGGCTCGATCGTTTCTTTAGAAAGCCCCAAACGAAGGGCAGAGATAATCTGGCCGAGGCCATCGTGCAAGTCGGCAGCAAACCGCTTGCGTTCTTCTTCCTGCGAGGTGATAACGGCTTGCAGTTGCTGCTGCCGCAGTTCGGCACGCGCAGCCTCTAAGGCTGCCTGCTGTTTTAGTTTGGTGCGGTTTTGCCAAAGCCACCCCAGCACAATCAATACAAGAATAAAAAATGTCATGCCGGCAATCAATAAGATGTGTTGTTTGATCCGGATGTCTTTAATTTCATTTTGCTGAGTTAGCAGGTTGATCTGGTCTTCTTTTTTTTCGGTTTCGTATTTGGTTTCGAGTTCTGATATCTGTTTGGCTTTTTGCTCGCTGTAAATTGAATCTTTTACTTGAAAACTCATTAGAAGATATCGATTAGCTTCTTTAAAGTTTTCTTCGGCTGAGTAAATTTCAGATAATGTATAAAGGATATACCTTCGCAAATCTTTGTAATCAGTTACATAGGTATGAGAAAGTGCATCCAATAAATAACTGCGCGCTTTAGCATATTCTTTTTTTTGAAAAAATACTTCACCCAAGTTGTTGACGGCAATAGAGTAACCTATTTTGTCATTAAGTTTTTTACGAATATCTATTACAAGTTGAAGAAGGCTTTCAGCTTCCGCATAGTGGCCAAGTTTGGCGGACAACATGCCCATATTGTCATAATTATAGCTAAGGCCATTTAGGTCGCCAAGTGCTTCTTTAATTACAGCCGATGCTTTGTAAGCATCCATTGCCTTTGTCAACTCACCACTTAATTCATAAGCAATACCCAAATTATTCAAACTATTGGCTATCTGAGATGAGTCGTTCACCTCTTTGCTTAACTGCAGGGCTTCTTTAAAATTTGATTTAGATTCAGATAAATTACCTTGTCGTTTCTTAAAAGTGCCAAGTTCATTGAGCACCTTTGCCATGTCCGCCTTGCTTTTTAAGTTTTCAAATAACTTTAACGCAGCAAGGTAGCCCGACAGTGCTTGGTCGTATTTGCCAAGATAGTAATTAGCCACCCCAAGATTAAGTTGTGCATGACCTATTTGCAACGAGTTGTTTGTTTTTTTGGCTAATACTAAGGCTGAATCCGCATACTCAACTGATTTTTGGGTATCCTTGGTACGAAGTGAAAAACTCAATTCATTTAGCAACACGCATTTTTTTGAATTGTCTTTTTCGTATTTCAGTAGTTGCTCAAGGCTGTCAACACTCCGGTTTTGTGCTAAGCCGACTTGCGAGCCGATCAGGAATAAGACGATTAGTTTTTTCATTATTCAAAACTAAAAAAGAAGTATTGCATTTAGGGCTGTTCAATTATTTTTTAGTCTTGGATGTATTTTCTCGCACTCTGAATTTTACTATGCGCGCAATCAAATCGAGAGGTAGGGGTTTATCGAGCGGAAATTGTACTGAGCCCTTTCCCTGCTTGTAGTTAGAAAGTTCGTGTGCAAATTCGCTATGCCCTGTTGGGGTGGCATAAAACCCGATATGTTTTGCGTAGCCTGCAAAATAAACCAATGGTTTCCCGTTGGTCTTGTAGGCTGGCATTCCATACGAAATGCTCTCTACAGCCTCAGAAGAATTTTCTTTAATTGCCTTTCGGATTTTTTTCAACAACTTCTGTGTGCTTTCAGGGAAAGATTTTATGTATTCGTCAACTGTTTTAAAAATTTGTCGCATAATTTTTTTGTCTGATTGAAACTTTTGCACGGGTTGACTCACGCATTGACTTTATCCTTTTGGATTTTTTTTGTGCCTGCGTGCTGTTCAATGTATTGATAAATTTTTCCGGCTATATCTACCTTCGTGGCGCCTTCTATTCCTTCCAGGCCGGGCGATGAATTGACTTCAATAATCAGTGGCCCGCGCTTGCTGGGCAGCATATCTACACCGGCTATGCCGAGCCCCATTTTTTTGGCTGCCGTAATGGCCGCGTGCTTTTGGTGGCGGTCTAACTTTACTACCGAAGCATAGCCCCCACGGTGCAGGTTGCTGCGAAACTCGCCATCGCGTGCTTGTCTGCGCATGGCGCCTACTACTTCTCCGTTTACCACAAAAGCACGTATGTCTGCCCCTTTGGCTTCTTTAATAAATTCTTGCACAATGATCCGCGCCCTCACACCATGAAAAGCTTCGATGACTGACTGGGCTGCTTTTTTATTTTCGGCCAGCACTACACCCAAGCCCTGTGTGCCCTCCAGCAATTTAATGACCACCGGTGCCCCACCTACGGCTTCAATAATCCCTTCGGTGTTTTTGGTGTAGTCCATGAAGATGGTTTTGGGCAAGTCTAAGCCCGCACGCGACAATATTTGTAAGCTCCTCAACTTATCGCGCGAGCGGATTAATGCCTGTGATTCTATCGCAGAGAAAACTTTCATCATCTCAAATTGCCGTACCACGGCTGCCCCATAGAAGGTAACCGAAGCGCCAATGCGCGGGATGATAGCATCAAAATAATCCAGCTTGCGGCCTTTGTACCAAACCATCGGGTTTTTCTTTTCGATCAACAGCACGCACTTCATGTGGTCTATAATCTCTACGTTGTGGCCGCGCTCTTCACCGGCTTCTTTGAGCCTGCGTGTAGAGTACAACTTGGCATCGCGTGAGAGGATGGCGATATTCATGACTACGGATTTTTTGTTTTCTCTAAGAAAGATAAATCTTTTTTGGTCACGTCTATCAAAAAACGCTTCCGTAATATTTTCCGCCCCAGCAGAACAGGAAATTTTAAGTTGCCACGATTGCTGAGAGAAAATTCTGCTCGGATGAGCCGGCCGTGCAACCTGATTTTTGTTTTGATGATATAGCGTAGCTCGGCTTCGCCAAACGAATTTTTTACTTCCCGTTGTTCAAATTTTTTGAAGGAATAAACTTTGCCGGTAAACTCAGGATGCTCGGCATCTAACAGTACAAACTCCAACACACCATTTTTTACAACTGTGTCCGAGCAGTGCAAACTGCAGGTATAAGCCCCCGTATCTATCTTGGCTTGGATGTTTTCAATGCCTAAACCCGGCAGGTCAACCCGGTCTGATCGCCCCAATATTTTTAAGTCAGGTGCATCCATCAGCAAAAATGTTAACCGCCCTTTACTTTATTGATGTAGAAAACATCGCGCGAATCGCGCCTGATGTTGTCTTTAACAGTCTGGTAGCCGAACACATAAAAATAGCCATCGTACCAGGCACGTATGCCGCTGTTCTCCTGCGATTCGGATCTGACTGTTTCATTTTCGTTCATCACGGTAGTCAGCTTTTGTTCTACCGGCTCCGAGCCATCATCTTTGGCATATTCCAGATTGATTTCTTGTTCGTTTTTGCAAGCCAGTGTCAACACACCGTTGTACTCAACAAAATCCGATACCTGATCTTTGCTGTTTATTTTTATCTCTTTGAATTTGAGCGAGCGGTCGTGCAATAAATTTCCTTTCAGATCAAAGTATGCCAATGAAGTTTGAAAAATTCGCATCTGGGTAGATGTGTTGTAGCCTGTATTGCCATATGGAGAGTACGGAGACCCGCTGGGATAATAATAGCGGCTGGGCATTGGGTTGAAGGCATAAGGATAGTACATGCTTCCATACGGAGAGTAGGCATTATAGGGATAATATCCATAGGGTGAGTATCCCCGGTAGTTGTAATAGGAGGGAGGCGCTTCGTAGGCTTCTGTTAAAAGGAAAAACCCATACTTGCTTTCTTTGACTCGCTCTACTGATAAATCCACGCGGAAGCCGGATTGTTTGCCTCTCTTTTTCCGCCATTCGTTTTTTGCTTTTATCTTCTCCGCTTTTTGTGGGCTTAGGTAATCCAGAAAGTGCTCCAAATCTGTCAGCCAGTAGTAGTTAACAGGCTGGTCTTTGCCCAAGTTGACGGCAATGGAAAAAATGCCGGATGCATTTTTATTATTTCCGTATGTCCAGGTGCCCATAATCGCCATCTCATCGCTTTCGAGGGTGGTGGCTTGTGCTTCCAGGATAGACTTGTCTTCTTCAATGAGAATAGTTTTTTCAAACAGCAGTACACCGCCTTCATCAAACGTGCGGATCACCAGGTTGTTAGGTTTTTCTTTCAGGATTACGTTGAAGGTTTCGTTTACGTTTGTACGGATATCCAGCATCTCTACTTTGGGTTTAAATGTGCCGGGAATGATGCGAGCTACTTCTTTGTTCAGGTCGTACATCAGCAAGGCTGCTTCGCTTTGGATGTAACCTCCAAATACGGCCTTCGATTTGACAATGGTGAAATGAACAAACCGGATGTTTGTCTCCGGCTTAAAACTGTGTGCCACGAAAGACAGTGTGGCCGGATTAATTTCTATCAATATTACCTCGCGTGTAGATTCTGCCTCCTGATAGATCAGGTACACCTTACCCTCATAGAAATCGTGGCCGATAATGTTTTCGCGGCTGTCAACATACAGCTCAAGTTTCCCCGATTGGTTCAGGACAGAGTCAACAAAAGTTACCTCCCATTTTTTTTTGCCTTTTTCGTATTTGTCCTCATCGCGGATTAAAGCCAGCCCACGTGCGCCCATAGGTTGTATAATAAATTCATGATCGCTGCCCCTGTAAGGCAACTCGTAGCGCGCCATCAGTTTAGCTTGGGCAGATAGATGCCACGAGGTAAATGAAAATAGAATAATCATCACCAACCGGAAGGGAAGCCGAAGTGTTGTTGCCTGATGGTTAAAAATGATCATGAATTTACCCCTCGCTTAACAAAAGCACGCTATCATACTCTTCTTTTTTTACCGGCTGCACCGACAGGCGCGAGGCCTTTACCAAAGCCATGCCTGCTAACCGCTTATCGGATTTTACCTGTGCCAGCGTGATGTTCTTTTCTAATTTTTTGTGATGACTTAATTCTACGGCTACCCATTCAGAGTCTTGAGGATCAGGAAAAAATTCTTTCGATACAGTAGCTATACCGACAATGGCTTTTTCTTCACCGCTATGGTAGATGAAGACGAGGTCGCCCTTCTTCATGCTTTTCAGGTTGTTCCTTGCCTGATAGTTGCGTACCCCATCCCACGTGGTCTTTTTGTCGCGCACCAAGTCATCCCACGAGTAGGTGCCAGGCTCGGTTTTGGTCAGCCAATAGTTCATAATGATTTTTTTTTGAATTAAGCTAAAAGTTACACAAAAAACTAAATTGTATTTTTGATTTTTCAACGACATGAAAATCCTGATCATCCGCTTTTCTTCCATTGGCGATATTGTGCTCACCACACCCGTGGTGCGGTGTTTAAAAACACAAATGGACGAGGTTACGCTTCACTATGTTACCAAAAAACAATACCAAACTATTCTTGAAAACAATCCGTATATCGACAAGCTTTTTTTATTGGAAGAAAAATTGAGTGAACTCGTGGCGCACCTGAAGGCAGAGAAATACGATTACGTCATTGACTTGCACCACAACCTGCGAACGAGGATACTAAAATGGCGGCTCGGATGCCGCTCTTATTCTTTCAATAAACTCAATATCGAAAAATGGCTGATGGTAAATTGGAAGATCAACCGCCTGCCCGATTTACATATTGTAGATCGCTACCTGCAAACGGTGCTGCCACTGGGTGTAAAAAATGATGCTTTGGGGTTAGATTATTTTATTCCTCCATCCGATGAAGTGCCTACCGAGTGGCTGCCGGAAACACATCGCAAAGGTTTTATAGTGTATGCCATCGGAGCGCAACACGAAACAAAAAAATTACCTGTCAGCCGTATGGTAGAGTTATGTAAAAAAATCAATCGCCCCGTTATTCTGCTGGGTGGCAAGGAAGATGCCGCCAATGCGGAGGTGGTGGTGCAGGCATTGGGTAATTATATTTTTAACGCTTGCGGCAAATTTAATCTCAACCAGTCGGCAAGCTTGGTCAAGCAGGCACAACGTGTTTTTACTCACGACACGGGGCTGATGCACATAGCGGCAGCATTTAAAAAAGATGTTGTGGCGATTTGGGGCAACACCATTCCGGCTTTTGGTATGTACCCTTATCGCACGGCATTCATCTCCTTGGAAAATACGCAATTAGATTGTCGTCCCTGCTCGAAAATCGGATTCGACAAATGCCCCAAAGGACATTTCAAGTGCATGAATGATTTAGATTTGAACATTGAGATGTCGTGACCTATCTCTAATAAGCCCTCACCAATTTGCCATCCATAAAATTTACGTAGGCTTGGTTGGCTACTTTCATGCCGCCAGGCGTGGGGAAGTTGCCGGTAAAATACCAATCGCCCGAGTGATGGGGAATGGCTTTATGCAGGTTTTCGATAGATTGAAAGATTACCTCCAGTTCGGCTTGCATCCCTTCGGGGCGCACAATCTCAGTAATTTTTTCAGAAATTTCTTCGGGGGTAAACAACTTGTACAGTTTTTTCACAAAATTTTCCGTGCCATCGTTCATCGAGCGGCATTCTTCGTAAACTTCGCCCAGCAGATAATCTTTGCCTTGTTCTTTTACTAACTGTATCATGGCGCGAAAAGCGACAAACTCGCCCAGCTTGCTCATGTCTATGCCGTAGCAGTCGGGGAAACGGATTTGCGGAGCAGACGAAACTACCACAATTTTCTTCGGTTGCAGCCGCCCCAGCATAGTCAGAATACTTTTTTCCAGTGTAGTACCCCGCACAATGGAGTCGTCTAATATCACCAGCGTATCTTTTCCTTTGTTCACTACTTCATACGTGGTATCATAAACGTGCGATACCAACTCGTTGCGGTGGCCGTCATCGGTTATGAAGGTGCGCAACTTGGCATCTTTAATGACGATCTTTTCCAAGCGCGGACGGAACGACAATACTTCTTCCAGCGAATCAACTGATGGCTTGCCATCAATAATTATTTCTTTCTGCTTGCTGATAAGATAATTTTGTATGCCTTCCATCATGCCGAGGAAGGCTGTTTCGGCTGTATTGGGAACGTATGAAAAAACGGTGTTCTTTAAATCGAAGTTGATGGCCTTTAGCACTTGTGGCACCAGCAACTTGCCGAGGTATTTGCGCTCTTTGTAGATTTCCGGATCTGTTCCGCGCGAAAAATAAATACGCTCAAAGCTGCACGATTTTTTTTCTAACTGAGGAAGGATGGGCTTTTGGTAAAACTCAGCATTTTTATCTATGATCAGCGCATGCCCCGGTTGTATTTCTAAAATCTGATCGTATTCAATATTGAATGCTGTTTTGATAGCTGGTTTCTCCGATGCTACCACCACAATTTCTTCATTGGCATAATAATAGGCCGGGCGGATGCCGGAAGGATCGCGCACCACAAAAGCCGAGCCCGAGCCCGTCATGCCGGCCATGGTATAGCCGCCATCAAAATCCTTGCAAGCGCGCTTCAGCACACGTTGCAGGTCGAGTTCGTTTTCAATGATCTCCGATATTTCCTTATTAGAAAATTGGTCTTTGTATTTTTCAAAAAGCGATTGAACTTCTTCATCCAGAAAGTGCCCGATTTTTTCCATGACCGTAACCGTGTCCACTTTTTCTTTGGGGTGTTGGCCTAACTCTACCAGCACATTAAAAAGTTCTTCCACATTCGTCATGTTGAAGTTGCCGGCCATGACCAAGTTTCGGCTGCGCCAGTTATTTTGGCGCAAGAACGGATGTACGCTTTCGATGTTGTTGATGCCGTGCGTGCCGTAGCGCAAATGCCCCAGCCACAGTTCGCCCGAAAAGGCAACATGTGTTTTCAGCCATTGTTCATCGCGAAATTTGGCCTTGCCTTCTTTTTGAGCCTTCTTGTATTTTTTAGATATTTTTTTGAACAGATGGGCTACCGGATCTGATTTAATAGAGCGATAACGGCTGAAGAAACGATAGCCCGGCTGCTGGTCAATTTTAATATTGGCAATACCGGCTCCATCCTGCCCGCGGTTGCGTTGTTTTTCCATCAATATGTACATCTTGTTCATGGCATACGTAGAGCCATATTTTTCGATGTAATAGGAAAGGGGCTTCCGCAATCGAATGAGGGCGATGCCGCATTCGTGAAGGATGGTGTCGCTCATAGTTGGATGCAAAACACAAAGGTAGATGAAATTGTTCACGGTAAAAACCAGCTTCAACACGATGATAAACATCATGGGCTTCGTCTGATGACTTTTGCTACTTTTGTTTTCATTTTTTTATATGGTTGATACAGACATACTAATTATCGGAGCAGGCCCTTGTGGGCTTTTTACGGTATTTGAGGCAGGCCTTTTGAAGTTGCATTGCCATTTGATTGACTCCCTGCCCGTTCCGGGCGGACAGCTCACCGAGATATATCCCAAAAAACCAATCTACGACATACCCGGCTACCCCATCGTTCAGGCAGGCGACTTGGTTGCCAACCTGATGAAACAAATAGAAGTGTTTAAGCCGGGTTTTACATTGGGTGAAACAGCGCAGACCATTGAAGAAGCAGAAGGAAAATTTATCGTTACCACCAATAAAGGTACGCAGCACCGGGCACCGGTCATCATGATTGCAGGTGGGCTGGGTGTGTTCGAGCCCCGAAAGCCCCCGATTGCCAACTTAGAACAGGTAGAAGATAAAGGCGTAGAGTACATTATCCGCGATCCTGAATTTTATCGCAACAAGCGTGTTGTTATCTCAGGAGGAGGCGACTCCGCGCTCGACTGGACGATCTACCTGAAAGAAAATAAAATTGTAAAAAATTTGGTGCTCGTACACCGCAGAACTTCTTTTAGAGGCCACCTCGATTCTGTACAAAAAGTAATGGACATGGCTCATGCCGGTGAGATAGAATTGATTACCGAATCGGAAGTAACGGCTATCCATACCGGCAACAACGGCCATGTAGCATCGGTAGTTATCAAACACGCCACCCAGGGCGACTTGGTAAGAGAAACCGATCATTTCATTCCTTTGTTTGGCCTTACACCCAACCTCGGCCCTATTGCCGATTGGGGGCTGGATCTGGAGAAAGGCTCGGTGAAAGTAAATACATTCGATTATTCCACTAACCGCCCCGGCATTTATGCCATAGGCGATATCAACACGTATCCCGGAAAATTAAAACTCATACTTTGTGGTTTCCATGAAGGTACGTTGGCCGTGCAGTCGGCTTTTGCGCGCCTGTACCCCAACAAAAAGAACGTGCTGAAATATACTACCGTTAATGGCGTGAGTGGTTTCTAATTCACCTGCATGAAAGACACCGTTAAAGTAACGATCATAGACCGCGAGGGTCTGCCCCACGAGTTAGATGCGCCCACCGATATGAACATGAACATCATGGAACTGTGCAAGTCGTACGAGTTGCCGGTAGAAGGTACGTGTGGGGGCATGGCACTTTGTGCCTCTTGTCAGGTTTATCTGGAATCAGACACCACGCTGCCCGAACAAAGCGATGCCGAGCTAACTATGTTAGATCAGGCCTTTCATGTAAAAGATAACAGCCGGCTGGGATGCCAGATAAGGATCACAGAATCTATCGAAGGGATTGTGTTGCGGTTAGCTCCGCGTTAGCGGGCTTTTTTAACGGTGAAATAAAATGTGCTGCCTTTGCCTACTTCGCTCTCCAGCCAGATTTTCCCGCCATTCTTTTCTATAAATTCTTTGCAGAGAATCAGCCCCAGCCCCGTCCCTTTTTCGTTGGCCGTGCCGCGGGTAGTGTAGCCGGCAGTTTTTTCGAAAATTACATTTTGTATTTCGGGGCTGATGCCGATGCCGGTATCTCTGATAGAAACTACAATGTCATCGCCCTGCTGTTGGGATGCCGCTTCGATCAGCCCTCCGTTTTGAGTGAACTTCATACTGTTTAATATAAGATTGCGCAGCACGAGGTTAACGATGTTCAAGTCGCCCCAACAGATGGTGTCGGTGTCAATGGAGTTGATCATTTTGATATCCTTTAGATGCAGTGAACTTAATAGTTTGAAATTCTCTGTCACCAATTTATGGAGGTCAATTTTTTCGGGTTGGATTTTCAGCTTATCCATTTGCAACAAGGCCCAATCGAGTAAGTTATTGATCAGTCCTTTAGTATGATTAAACTGATTACGCAACTCTTTGTTGAGTTTGGAAAATTCTTCAGGGGTGATGTTGCCTTTGTCCAATAAATCCAGAATGGCAGAGAGCGCATTAATGGGCGACCTTAAATCGTGAGAGATGATGGAAAAAAATTTATCTTTTACCTGATTGAGTTGCTCCAGTTCATAACTCCGTTTTTTGATTTCCTCCTGATGTTGCAGCAAAAGCTTGTTGATTTGAATTCTGCGCTGGCCACTGCGATAGACGCTGAACAACAGCACAGCCGTTAGGGCCACCACTACCACCAAGATATTTCTGATTAAATTTTCGCGCTTTAATTCTGCTTTGCTCAGTTCTTCCATGCGGGTAAGCTGTTTGATCTGGGCTTCCTTGGCGGAGGTCTCAAACAACAACTGGTTTTGCAGCAGCTTGGCCTGCATAGATTGGCTGTAAAGGCTGTCTTCAAGCCCTTTATATTGTTTAAAATAGTCTAACGATTTTTTGTAGTCGCCCAAATCTTCATACAACTTGGAGAGGCTCTGCAAACACTCAATTTCCAGTTTCTTGGCGTTGGTGTTATTGGCAATTTTCATGCTGCCTTCCATGAATTTTTTGGCTTGGTCAAATTTTCTTGTATTCATGAAGATGATGCCGCGGCCGAGTTCTACCGAAGCAGCACCAAATTCATTTTCAGTTTTGATATAAAGATCATACGCTGAATCATAGTAAGCCAAGGCGCGAACATGATCATTTTGAGTAGAGTATGTTTTAGCAATTTTAATCAGGATGTCGGGTACCAGATCATTGATGTTAAGCCGCAATGAGCGGGCTACTTTTAGGGCTTTGCTCAAAGCCCTGTGAGCTGAATCATAATTTCCCATCCTCCGCATGATTTCACCCACTTCATCAAGGTTGTAGGCCTCACCTTCGTAATCGTTTACCTGATCGCTTAATTTCTGGCTCATCATCAGGTGATCGAGCGCCCGGTTATATTGCCCCATTTCTTTAAAAACGGTAGAAAGGTTATGGAGCGCTATGGCCATGGCGAGTTTATCTTTCATTTTACTTCCCAGCATGTAGGATTGCGAAAAATCATAATAGGCTTCATCCAGTTTGCCCAAGATCACCGAGGTTTCTCCAACATTGTTATAGTTTTTGGACATGGCAAGAGTGTCCTTGATCTGGATACTCATATTCAAAGCCAAGTCGTGGAACTTTAAGGCTGAGTAATAATCGCCACTGATGCCATGAAAATTACCAATTGTGGCGTATGTCAAGTTTTTAGCCCATGTCAGATTTTTGCTCTCGGCCATATCAATGGCCTTTTGGATATGCTCAAATGATTTTTTAAGATCGGTATATTGATACTCACGGGCTAAACGGGTGAGGGCAACAATTTTTGTAGAGTCGGTGGTGGCCTCGTTCAGTTTCCTTTTGAGGCTTTCCAATGTCTCCTGCCCCTGAACAAATGCGAATGCCCCGATCAATAATAATACCGTGAGCGTGTGCTTCATAAAACAAAATGAGAACCGAGCGTGCATAGATATCTTGTTATCGCCCAATAAACGCCTAACAATTTAGCAAAAGTATTAATCAGGGAAATCATTTTATTGTCGCAAATAACAAATACCATACATACAAATTGTTTCCTGATGGCTAATTCCAAAGTGGATAACTCTCCAGTTTCACGGTTTCACCGAAGAACATACGGGTGGCCGCCTCAAACGACTCGGTATAATCTGAAACATAAAAATGATGAACCTCTTTTTTTGAAGGATTAAGCAGGTTGCTAGAAGTTAAATATAGGCTAAGCGACCGGGCCGCGGCAACTGACGAGTCGAGTACAACTGTTTTTCCCTGATAGAACTCTTCTATTTCTGTTTTGATCAACGGATAGTGGGTACAGCCCAATACCAAGGCATCCGGCTTTCCCAGTTGGCTGTCAGATAGGTATTGGCTGATGATTTCCTTACTGATTTGGTTGTTGAAGAACCCCTCTTCAATCATGGGTGCTAACAGCGGGGTGGAGAGTGTGCGGAGTTGGATGGGCAGGTCTCTTTCTTTTATTTTTTTCAGATATATCCCCGATTGTATCGTTCGTTTGGTGCCGATAACACCAACAGTAGCTTGGCAATAATGCGCGGCCAGTTCATCTATCATCGGGTCTATCACGTTGATAACATGGGCTTCGTTGCCCACATATTCCTTCAGCAACTCGTACGAGGCTGAGCTGGCCGAGTGGCAGGCGATGACGATCACCTTACATTTTTTGAGCAGCAACACATTGGCAATTTTTACGGAATAAGCCTGGATAGCTGCCTCCGATTTGTCTCCGTAGGGCAGGTGGGCGGTATCCCCAAAATAGATCAACTCCTCGTGTGGCAGCATATTTTTAATGGCATGGGCAACGGTTAAGCCCCCAATGCCGCTGTCGAATATGCCAATGGGGTTTTCAGCAAGTTTGTTCAATGAAGTCGAGTTAATAAAAAAAGCCTCGCCCGGGTGGGGAGGCTTTTTTGTAACAATTATTTTTAAGCTACATTTTTCGAAAGCGCAGCAAGTTTGGTTTCGCGTGCCTCCCGGTGGTTGCAATAATCGCAGCGGTAGTGCTTGATCAGGATACCTCCTGCAGTTTCTGTAGGCTTTTCGGCCAATACTTCGCTGGTGATTTTAAAAGTGTAGAAACCACAATTAGGGCATTGCTCGGCATGCAGGTAGCTTTCGTATTTTTCAATTTTTTTGAAGCCGGTTTTTTCGTCCAGCCACACATCATAGTCTATGGCGTGTACACCGCTGGCTTCTTCGGCAATCTGCTGGGCATTCAGGTGGGCATCTTCTTCCTCTTCGCTGAGCTTGCGCATTTCATTGCCGGCAGGTGAAATGCGCGGCATGTTGCGCAGTTTTACCAGACGTTTTTCTACAAAGTGCGGGTAGTAAATGCGTACCATGCTGTAAAAGGCCACGTAGCCGATGACAATAAAACTGGCAGTAATAAACAGCCTGACATAAAACCAGAGTTTTCCGTGGGTAATGATTTTTTCGGTGCCAAATGAATTGGCAAAAAAGCCAATGGCTACGATGATGGCAATAACGGCATACCAGAAGTAACGAACTTCATTTAGGTTGACATAATCATATTTTTCTTTGAAATCCTTGATTTGCATCACCTTGTATTCGTGATACAGCAAGATCAGGATGGAGATAACGATGCAGATGGCTCCGCCTAATTCCATGTAGTGATCCCAGGTCAGGACAAAATCTTTCTCTAGTTCCATATCAAATCGGTTTGGTTTTTTTGGTGTTTAAAATTAACATAAACTTTCAAATCGAAGAAAAAATCATACTTAATTCTATAAATATTGATTATCCATACCTCGTTTTCCATTCTATTAATAGGGGCTATTCAGGAACAAAAACTACATTTTAAGCTAAATTTCATCTTCGCGTTCATGATTACCTACCCGTGGATTTTGTATTATTGCAGCCATAAATAACACAAATCAGTTATGGCTAACAACTTATTAAAAGGTAAAAGAGGAATCATATTTGGTGCACTGGATGAAAACTCCATAGCATGGAAGACCGCATTAAAAGCACATGAAGAAGGAGGAAAATTTACGCTCACCAATGCACCCATAGCTATGCGCATGGGCAAAATTAATGAACTGGCTCAAACTACCGGGGCGCAAGTCATCCCGGCCGATGCCACCTCTGAAGCCGACCTGGCCAACCTGATTACCAAATCACAAGAGATACTGGGGGGCAAACTCGATTTCGTGCTCCACTCTATCGGCATGAGCCCTAACATACGCAAAGGGCGCCCCTATGGCGATATGAACTACGAGTGGTATCTGAAAACCTTAGATATATCCGCGCTATCGTTTCATAAGGTTCTGCAAACATGCGAAAAATTGGATGCCCTCAATGAATATGCTTCGGTGATTGCCCTCAGTTACATAGCAGCCCAGCGCGCTTACCCAGACTACACCGACATGGCGCAGGCAAAGGCCATGCTCGAATCCATCGCCCGCAGTTATGGGCAGCGTTATGGCCGTAGCAAAAAAGTACGTGTCAATACCATTTCGCAGTCGCCTACCAAAACAACGGCCGGAGCGGGCATTTCCGGCTTTGATGTATTTTTTGATTATGCCGAACTGATGTCGCCTTTAGGAAATGCTTCGGCCGAAGACTGCGCCAGCTACATTGTGGCCATGTTCTCAGATTTTACCCGTATGGTTACTATGCAAAACCTGATGCACGATGGGGGCTTCTCTTCGTCTGGTATTACAGAAGAACTGGTGGCACGGCTTTCCAAATAAAAAATTGCAGATTGACTGCGGGTATAGCTTGCCGGGCAGATATACTGTGATTAGCGAAAATACCTATGGTTGTTTTTCCACATTGCAAAATCAATCTTGGTTTAAGGGTGGTATCCAAACGCACGGACGGGTATCACAATATAGAAACTTGCTTTTATCCTGCCGGGATAGCGGATGTGTTAGAGATAATCCCTTCGCCACATTTTTCATTTACGCAATCGGGGTTGACTGTTTCGGGAGATACGGACGAGAACCTGTGCATCAAAGCTTATCACTTGCTGCAAAAAGATTTCCCGATAGGAAACATAAAAATCCATTTACATAAAGTGATCCCCATGGGTGCAGGGCTGGGAGGTGGCTCTGCGGATGGCGCCTTTACAATTCGGCTGCTGAACCAGCTTTTTGCCTTGAACATTTCTGATGCCGCAATGATGCGGTATGCTGCACACCTCGGTAGCGATTGTGCTTTCTTCATTCAAGATTCAGTTATGATAGGGAAGGGCAGGGGCGATGAGCTATCAACGTCTCCGCTATCGCTGAAAAATTATTTTTTGGTGTTGGTAAAACCCGATGTGCACATGGCTACGGCAAAGGCTTATTCTTTTGTTGAATTATCCAATTCAGAAAAAAACATAAAGGAAATATTGAGTTTGCCTGTTAGCCAATGGAAAAATAATCTGACCAACGATTTTGAAAAAGGTATTTTTAAAAAGCACCCGATCATTGGTTTGATAAAAGAAAAACTGTATTTGCACGGTGCCGTGTATGCCAGCATGAGTGGATCCGGAGCCTGCGTGTATGGGCTCTTTGAAAAGCCTGTAGATCTGAAAAAAGAATTTCGCGGTGAGTTCTACTGGAGTGGCGTGTTGAACTGATGACCGTATCTGTTTTTTAAAACCGGATACAATGCCACAGCTGCCAGGATAATGGTAGTGCCGGCATAAAAGTTCCAGCCCATCACTTCCTTCTTTCCGAAAATGAGGATGGCGAAAACAATACCATAGACAGGCTCGAGGTTCAGCGCGAGTTGTATGAAAAATACAGACAACTTCAGCATCAGGTTAACCATTTGTGAGTAGGCATAAACCGAACATACCCAACCCAGCAAAGCAATATAAATCCAATCTTGCCAGGTAGGAGATAATTGAAGCGACCCGGCAGAGAAATAAAACTGATAAAAAGGAAGGAACAGAATGATACCCAGACAAGCGGCTACCATCTCGTAAAGGGTAATGGTGTAAGACGACAAACGTGTTACTAACTTGGAGTTGATGACGCTGAAGACAGCAGCCGTAAGCCCCGAGGCAATGCCGAGTGCCAGCCCGAGTGGATAATTAAAATCAAAAGAAAAAATTAGCGCCAGCCCGATTAGCACAGCCACACCCAAACCTACCTCCAGCGGTCTGATTTTTTTTCCTTTGGCCAGCGGCTCGATAATGGCAGCCCAAAAAGAACAGGTGGCAAACCCCACCAAGCTGACCGATGGATTTGAAATTTTTCCAGACGCAAAAAAAGTAATCCAGTGCAAAGCCACAATCAAACCCGTGCCGGCCAAAGTCCAAAAGTCTTTTGCAGAACTGACAGCGAAAGATCCTTTTTTAAAATAGATCAGCGCAGCCATACCAACGGCAGCAAACAGGGTGCGGTAAAATACCATCTCCACACTGGGCAGTGAGATCAGTTTCCCGAGAATGGCCGTAAAGCCAAACAGAAAAACGATGAAGTGAAGTTTAATATAATCGGCAGGCGTAGTGTTCACCGGGGCACGTATTTGTACATCGTCAGCGAGATAACACCAAACACAATGTTAGGGAGCCAGGCGGCTAGGAATGGGCTGAGCGAGCCGGTTTCGGCAAATGTTCGTGTCATTGTAAAAAACAAAATGAAAATAAAGGCCAGCGAAAACCCCAGCGCCACTTGAAACCCCGTACCCCCGCGACTTTTTCTGGCAGACACAAGGACTCCCATAAATACTAATACAAACGTTGTGCACGGAGCGGCAAACCGGATGTGGCGCTCCGTTTCATACGCCTCTACTCCTGTAGCTCCCCGAAAGCGAACCTGCTCGATGTGCTTGCTCAGTTCGGGTATAGTCATGCCATCGTATTGGTGCGCATCGTTTTCAAAATCTTTGGGGGTGATGATCAACGTTGTGTCGAGCTTATACCCGCGCTCAGCCACATTCTCGGTCGGGTGGGCTTCGAAGATGTTGTCAATATTTTTTCGTACCCATTGGTTGAGTATCCACTTGCGCTTTACGCTGTCCCAGGTAATATTGTCGGCAGTCAGTTTCTCTATCAGTTTGTTGTCTTTAAATTTTTCTAAACTGAATTGGTAGCCGATGTTGGATTGGTTGTTGTAATTCTGGATGAATAAAAAAACATTGGGGGCGGTTTGCATGTGCACGTTTCGCCTTTCAAAATAAAATCGGTTTTGAAAATAAGTCATTTCAAAATTCAGCCGGTCGCGGTTGGAGTGGGGGATGATCCACCCGTTGAAAATAAAACTGAGGATGGCAATGACAGACGAGGCAATGAAGTAAGGAACCAGAAACCTTCGGAAGCTGATGCCGCTGCTGAGCATGGCAATGATTTCGGTATGGGCGGCTAACCGCGAGGTAACATACACAATGGCGATGAAACAAATAATAGGTGTCAGCAAACCGGATATCCAGGGGATAAAATCAAGATAGTACCCTAAGATGACCGACATGCTCAGGTGGTGGTCGTTAAATTTATCTACCTTTTCGGTAATGTCTATCACCGTAATCACGGCTACCAAAATCATCATCACAAAGAAAAATGTGGCCAGTACTTTTTGGATGATATAACGGTCGAGTAGTTTCATTTATGCTGGTTCATAGTCGATACTTTATACTCATTACTTATTACTCACAACTTATTACTCACAACTTATCACTTACAACTTATCACTCACAACTTATCACTTACAACCTATCACTCACAACCTATCACTTACAACCTATCACTTACAACCTATCACTTACAACCTATCACTTACAACCTATCACTTACAACTTATCACTCACAACTTATCACTTACAACCTATTCGCTACTTGCTTCACCATCTTTGTTTTCCATTCGGTAAAGATGCCTTCTTCAATTTTTTGGCGAGCTTGTTTTACCAGCCAAAGATAGAAGGTCAGGTTGTGGATGGAAGCAATTTGCGCGCCTAAAATTTCTTTGGAGATAATCAGGTGGCGCAGGTAAGCCTTTGTATAAAATGTGCTGGCATAGCCGCCCAGTTCGGTATCAAGGGGCGAGAGGTCGTTTTTCCATTTTTCATTTCGGATGTTGATGATACCCTGCGTAGTAAAAAGCATGCCGTTGCGCGCATTGCGGGTGGGCATTACACAATCGAACATATCAACTCCTAATGCAATGCACTCCAAAATATTTTCAGGTGTGCCCACGCCCATCAGGTAACGAGGTTTGTCGGCAGGCAAAATGCTGCACACCAGGTCAGTCATTTCATACATGGCCTCGTGGGGCTCGCCCACCGATAACCCACCGATGGCATTGCCCGGCTGATTTTGAGAAGCAATAAATGCTGCCGACTCCGTGCGCAGATCTTTGTAGGTGCTTCCCTGCACAATGGGGAAAAGCGCTTGGCTGTGCCCATACAAGGGCTGGGTGGTTTGCACCCGCTCGATGCACCGCTTCAGCCAGCGATGTGTCATATCCATCGAGTTTTTGGCATAACGATATTCGCAAGGGTAAGGCGTACACTCATCAAATGCCATAATGATGTCGGCACCAATAGTGCGCTCAATATCCATTACGCTTTCGGGGGTAAATGTGTGTTTAGAGCCGTCAATATGCGATTTAAAAATTACGCCCTCTTCGGTGATCTTCCGGTTTTCGCCCAGCGAGTACACCTGATAGCCGCCACTGTCGGTCAGGATGGGCCTTTTCCATCCGTTGAACCCGTGAAGTCCCCCGGCATTTGTAAGCACTTCTAAGCCCGGCCGCAGGTACAGGTGGTAGGTATTGCCGAGAATAATTTTTGCATCAATATCTGTTTCTAACTCGCGCTGATGCACGGCTTTCACCGAGCCGGCTGTGCCTACGGGCATGAAGATGGGTGTAGGTATCTCTCCGTGATCGGTTGTAATCAGGCCGGTGCGGGCTTTTGAGTGAGGGTCTTGGTGCTGTAACTGAAATTTCATGAACGGGCAAAGTTATTGATTTCGCCTTTTCCGTTTTCGATAAGGGTTTATCTTTGTCGTTTTTATTGCAAACCCGTTTTAGCTTGGCCATTACCATCATCAGTTTATTCGTTCTCGGTACTCAAATCATCTTCTTCGGCTTGTTGCTTTTTGCATTCAGAAAAGCCGATGAGCCGACCCCGGCAGGCGAGCCTCCTGTGTCGGTTATCGTCTGCGCCCATGATGAAGAAGAAAACCTGCGCGCGTTGCTGCCTGCGTTATTGTCGCAGCAGTATCCGGTATATGAAGTGATTGTGGTGGAAGACCGATGCAATGATGGCACGTATGATATGTTACTTCAACTTACCCACGAAGATCCGCGGGTGAAGTTGGTGCGGGTAACACATAAACCAGAGCATATCAACGGAAAAAAATTTGCGCTGACGCTCGGCATCAAGGCTGCACAGTATGAGTGGGTGCTGCTCACCGATGCCGACTGTCGCCCGGCCACCGAACATTGGATCAGCAGCATGAGCCGCCATTTTCATCCGCAGACACAGATCGTGCTCGCGTTTTCCCCTTACCGCAAAGAGAAAGGCTTGCTCAATTCGTTTATCCGCTTCGAATCATTTTATACAGGCATACAGTTTATGGGCATGGCCTTGCTGGGCAAACCCTACATGGGCGTAGGCCGCAACCTGGCCTACCGCAAGGAATTATTTTTAGCCCACAAGGGATTCCATGCGCATCAGGAAATTACAGGCGGAGATGACGACCTCTTTGTGAACCAGCACGCCCGGCAGGAAAACACAGTTGTAAACAGGGGGCATGATTCGTTAGTTTTTTCAGAACCCAAAAAAACATGGCCGGAGTTTCTGCACCAGAAATTCAGGCACCTGTCGGTAGGCAAACATTATCGCCTGCGCGATAAAATCTGGCAGAGCGTTTTATCTCTTTCCTGGATACTTACTTGGTTTTTAGTTGCGCCCACGATGGCTTTTTCAGCGTGGAGGGAAACCATCATGATCTTTTTTTTAGTCAGGATTATTTTGCTGACGGTGTTGTTGCAGGTGGGCTCAAAAAAATTAGGGAGTAGGTTTGAGGCGTGGAAAACTCCGCTTTTAGATTTTATTTACAGCATTTATTACCTTGTAACCGGTGCGAAGGCACTATTCGTTAAGAAAGTAAAATGGAAGATTTAGAAGAAGGCCGGTTTTCGTCCAAAGCGATAGAAGATTTTAATCTGATAGACCGTGCCGTGGGTGGGGATGACAAGGCTTACGCCAAATTATTGCAGCGCTACAAACGCCCTGTTTATCACACTATTTTAAAGATGGTACGCAACGTGGACGATGCCGAAGACCTGACCATGGAGGCGTTCAGCAAAGCCTTTCGAAGCCTGAGCCGGTTTAAAAAAGATTTTACGTTCAGCACGTGGCTGTTTCGCATAGCCACCAACAATACCATTGACCACATCCGCAAGAAGAAACTGAATACGTTGAGCATTGAAAATACCTATACCGATGACGATGGCCAATCGGTGAGTATGGATGTGCAAGACAATGAAAACCTTAACCCGCAGGAGGAAGCAATCCGGGCGCAAAAAAAAGAATTGATTCAGGATTTTGTCAATATGCTGCCGGGCAAATACCAAAAGTTGGTGCGGTTGAGGTATTTTAGCGAGCTGAGCTACGAAGAAATTGCACAAGAACTGGAGGCTCCGTTGGGTACCGTCAAAGCGCAATTGCACAGAGCAAGAGAATTGCTGTATGATCTGGTGAAAAATAAGAAAGAGCATTTGTAATGTTGCATGTATGAAGCAGTCAACTCAATACACTATCAGCTTAATAGTTTCTTTTGCGCTTACCGTCATCGGGGCTATGTTTAAAATTGTACACTGGGAAGGATCTAGCTCATTACTATCTGCCGGATTAATTTGCGGACTACCTTTTATTTATTTGGGTATCACAGACGTTTATCAGAACAAAAAACAAGAACTCTTGGTGAAGTTGATGTGGACTGTTGGGTTTATTTTTATTTCAAGCATCACAGGGCTGGTCTATCTGAATCAGTACCAAAAACACAACAGTAATTAGTTGCTACATTTTTTGTTAACTTGGGAATAGTTCTACCAATTATTACCATGGAAACAAAATTCACTCGCAGAAACTGGTTTAAATCTACCGCAGCTTTATCAGTTGGCTTAGTTGCTGCTACTTCATTGGTTGACCGGCTGCTGGCCGCACCCATGAGCCAAGCAGAATTAAATTACTTGGCTACGGCCAATGGAGGGAAAATCCGCCTCGGGTCGAACGAAAACCCGTATGGACCTTCCGCCAAAGCCCGCGAAGCAGTAGTGCAAATACTGTCGGAAGGAAACCGCTATCCGTTTACGGTAGCACAAGAATTAAAAAATATTTTGGCTGCCAAAGAAGGCGTAACTGCCGACCATATCCATATAGGTGCAGGCTCAGGCGATTTACTTTGCCAGACGGCAACGGCCTTTGGTATAGAAGGAGGCAGGATCGCCTCGGGGTTTCCTACCTTCCCGCTGCTGATGTCGTACGCCCAGGTGTTCAATGCCACGTGGGATAAAGTGGACATGAACGACAAGTTAGAATACAATTACGATGCGCTGGCCTCCGCAGTAAAGAGCAACACCAAATTGGTTTTTATCTGTAACCCTAACAACCCTACCGGCACGCTGGTTGATTGGAACAAAGTAAAATCGTTTTGCGAAGACGTATCTAAAAAAGTGCCGGTATATTCGGACGAAGCCTATCTGGAATTTTTAGATCCTTCCCTGCAACGTTCGATGGTAGAACTGGTGAAGAAAGACATGAACGTCATCGTGTCGCGCACGTTTTCAAAAATTTATGGTTTGGCCGGCTTGCGCATGGGCTACATCGTAGCCAAACCGGAGCTAATCAAAAAAATAGCTAAATACAGTGGCGATTTTCCGTACAGCCAAACTGCCATCGCAGCGGCCCAAGCAAGCCTGGGCGATGAAGAATTTATGGCTATGGTGCGCAGCAAAAACGCAACAGCCAGAAAAGTGCTGACCGACTTTTTAAATGAACATAAAATATTTCATGGCCAATCGCTGACCAATTTTGTTTTCTTCCCCGCAGCCAAAGACGGAAAAACTATCCTCAGCAAAATGGAAGAGAGAGGTTATATGATGCGTATATGGGATTATCAAAACAAAGAATGGTGTCGCGTCAGTATTGGCACCGAAGAGGAGATGAAGGGCTTTGTAAAAGCTTTCGCTGATTTAGTTTCATAAATTTATTTCTCTTTAATCCTCGTCATCAGAATTAATGGATAAGGGCAACTTGGGTTAGGTTGCTCTCGTTGTAATTCATACAAACATGAAATGTATGAAATGGCATGAATGTTCTGCTATAAGCAAATGATTGTTTCGGTTCATCTGTGTAATCCAAAAATGTAAAGCAATGAGAACAGTTTTGTTTTCTTTTATCATTCTCTCTGCGGTTAATACTTATGCACAGCGAGGACTGATGTTATCCAGCCGTATTTCAGGCAGACATAAATTTATTCCGGAAGGAACAAGGGTAATCTATGAATACACCAACCGCACCCATCCGTTAATAGCAACGTACACAAGATACGGTACAGTTAATCGCGGCACTATGGGAAAAGGCACTATGCTTATATTGAATGACAGCACCATTAAAGTCAATGACGAATTAATTAATATCAAAGACTTGATGTTAATTAGAGCGAGGAAGCCGGCAGCATGGATAGGCCCCACGGTGCTGATGATAGGCGGCATGACCATAGTGGCTGCTGGCAGTCATAAAGATGCTGACACAGGCCAGACCACCACAGATACAGGGACAACCATTACGGGTCTTGCCCTTTTTTCAATTGGTGTAATTGACGTAATCAGTCAAATGCCCAAAACCACCAATGTTTGGCGAGTAGAAGTAAAACATTAGCCTTTAAAGACAAATTTCTTCCTACAGTTTAATTATTTTAGCAAAATGAAAATAGCAACTCTTTCATTTTGCTTTCTTTTTTTTATTTCTTGCTCTTCCAAAAGAAATAATTCAATGGATGGTTCTTCATTGAACACAACTATTCAAGCATTCGATTTGATCAATCCAAGTGGATTGCGGTTGACTGTTACCAACTACGGTGGCAAGATTATGTCGCTGATGGTGCCCGATAAAGAGGGCAAACTCGATGACATTGTGTTGGGCTACGATTCGCTGAGCCAATATCCATCAGGCAATCCTTATTTTGGTGCGCTCATCGGCCGTTATGGCAACCGCATAGCTAAAGGAAATTTTGTGTTGGATAATAAACCCTATCAACTGGCCTTAAACAACGGAGCCAACGCCCTGCATGGCGGCCCGCACGGATTTCACCAGGTGCTTTGGCAAGCCGAGCCGATCGGGAAAAATAAAATCGAATTGCACTACCTCAGTAAAGATGGAGAAGAAGGCTACCCCGGAAATTTGTCGGTGAAAGTAACCTACACGCTGACGGATGAGAATGAGCTGATGATAGATTATGAAGCCACCACCGACCGCGAAACGATTGTTAACCTCACCCATCATTCGTTTTTTAATCTGGCGGGTGCCGGAAATAATTCAATTTTAAACCATGAACTACTCATCAATGCCTCTTCATTTTGCCCGGTTGACACTACGCTGATCCCTACCGGAGAACTGAAGAACGTAAACGGAACGCCATTCGATTTTCTGACTCCTCATACCATTGGCGAGCGCATCAACGAGCCTGACGACCAACTGAAATTTGCTAAAGGCTACGATCATAATTGGGTGTTGAACAAAAAAGGAAACGAGCTGTCGCTGGCGGCACGTGTAACCGATCCGGCCAGCGGGCGGGTGATGGAAGTATGGACTACCGAGCCGGGGTTGCAATTTTATTCAGGCAATTTTTTGGATGGGTCTGATATTGGAAAAGGCAATAAAAAATATGGTTATCGTTCGGCATTTTGTTTGGAGGCACAACATTTCCCCGACTCTCCCCATCGCCCTCATTTTCCTTCTACCGTATTAAAGCCCGGAGAAACCTACCGCCAGAAAACGATTTACCGGTTTCGTGTATAGATCGTATAAAATATGAAACCGTCTTACGGTTATCCCATAAGACGGTTTTTCTTTTTATATCTTAACGGTCATTGCTATTTTCTTTAGTTCTTAAATTTCTCAGGAAATTGTTTGACTAAACCGTCAGTCAGAATATCGGCTAATTGGAGCATGTGATGTAGCGCTTCTTCAAACCCTCCAAACGATTGAGAATAATCTCCTTTTAAAATGCTAACTGAATAAGCTATTGTATGGGTGATGTGCATCTCTAATGCGCCTTCCGTGTCTTTTTCAGCCCAGTTTTTAGGGTTGGCTGATGCAAGGAAACTGCCTATTTCTTTGGCATTGGCATACCAATCTTTAACAGCTTTATCAAGCGCTTCTTTGTTATTCTCCTTTGCTGCTTTTAAAACAGGAACTGCACCCTGAATGTGTTCGGTAAGCAACTTGGCCAACTGATCACCAGCAGCTTGCCCGTAAAACGGTACGATGGCTGCCCCAATATCTTTTTGATTTTGTAATAGACGGTCTAACTTGGCACTCAACCCTTTGGGGTCATTGTAGTATGCATCTACGGTAATCAAGGTCCAATACATGTGAGCCGACCATAACTCACGCATAGCTTTATTCAACTCATGATACTTGGCATCTTTCACCAACTTGGATGCAGATGAAGGATTTTTCATTTGAGAATGATTCATTTGTTGTGCGTTTACCGTAACGATCATCACGATGAAAGCGAGAATTGATGTTAATTTTTTCATTGTTTTAAGATTTTAAGGTGTTATGTATGATTAGAGTAAATGAAAAAGCAAAAGGTTACAATGCTTTTTTACTATTTTAAAAATCAACTGGCATAGTGAGGAATTGAATTATTTTACCTTAAATTCAATACGCAAACTGCCACTGTGAAATACACCATCACGCCACTTCATGAACGAGCCGCATTGATTTCTTTCGGTAACCTGATGGGTGTAGCTGTGCATGAAAAAATTATTTCACTTCACCGGCAGCTAATAAAAAATCCGTTTGAGGGACTGGTAGAGTCGGTGCCGGCTTATTCTTCGCTGGCTGTGTTTCACCGCAAGAAGTTTGAGGATGTAAAAATTATTATAGAAACTCTTTTAGAAAAACTCAGTGCAGGTACAGAACAGACAACTAACATTATTCGCCTGCCCGTGCTTTATGATGGCGAAGACCTTGACACTGTTGCGCGCCAGCATCAGTTAAGTGCCGATGAAGTTATCCGTATCCATACATCGCGAACGTACCGGGTTTTTATGATCGGATTTTTACCGGGCTTTCCATACTTAGGAGAGGTGGATGAGCGCATTGCCACTCCACGCAAGAGCGCCCCACGCACAGCCGTGGCCGCTGGAAGCGTAGGCATTGCCGGAAAGCAAACCGGAATTTATCCGCAACAGTCCCCTGGTGGATGGCAGTTAATCGGGCGAACGCCTTTGAAAATTTTTGATGCTTCCAAAAAGACACCTTGCCTTTTGTGTGCAGGCGACTCCGTTGCATTTTATGCCATTACCTTACAAGAATACAACCGCTTGAATGAGTATTGAAATTGTAAAACCCGCCATCGTCTCTTCTCTGGTAGCCGCTCCGAGAGAAGGCTACCGCAGTTGGGGGATTGGATCGGGCGGAGCGATGGATACGTTTGCTTATGAAATGGCCAATGCTTTGGTCGGGAACGAACAGGCTGCCGTTATCGAGTTGGGCTATTCCTCGTCTGAAATTTACTTTCACGATCATCAACTGATCAGCGCAACCGGAAAAGGATTTACGCTCTTCGCAAACGAAAAACCATTTCCGATGTGGCGGCCGGTTGGGGTAGAAGCCGGTTCGATATTAAAACTTGTGAAGACTCGCGGTGGAGCATGGTCGTACTTGGCTGTGCACGGTGGATGGAAAGCAGAAGAATGGCTCGGCAGTTTTACGACACACCTGACGGCAAAGGCCGGAGGATTTCGCGGAAGGTTGTTGCAAAAAAGCGATAGGATAGAATTGAATACTCTGTTGCAATTTCAAAAAGATAAAATTTTTCACTGGAGCATTTCATCGCAACAGGTGGCGGAAGTGTATAATCCGACATATACACTGCGTTGCATGCCGTCTGCCGAAACGGAATTGCTTTTGCCGGAGTGTGCAAAAGATTTTTGCCGGATGGAGATGATGGTAACTCCTCAAAGCAACCGCATGGGCTATCGGCTGCAATGCGATCGCCCACTGTTGGCTCAGCCTTTCAATATGGTTTCTTCTCCAGTAGATGTGGGCACCATTCAGTTGCTGCCCGATGGAAACCTGATTGTACTGATGGCCGACTGCCAGACAACAGGCGGCTATCCACGCATTGCTTCGGTGATAGCCGCTGATTTGCCTAAGCTGGCGCAAGTGATGCCCGGTGAAAAAATTTCTTTTAATATGGTCTCGCTGCAGGAGGCCGAGTGGGAGTGGATAAAATATAAAAAACGCCTTGCCGAATTGAAACGCAGTTGCCACCTTCAAATCAAAAATTTTCTTTCATGATCCAAAGCATTGATATTAATTGTGATTTGGGAGAAGGTGTGGGCAATGATTCGGCTCTCATGCCGTGGATCAGTTCGGCCAACATTGCCTGCGGCTGCCATGCGGGCGATGAAGAAGAAATAAAAAAAACACTTGCACTATGCCTGCAACACGGAGTGGCAGTGGGCGCACATCCGTCATACCCTGATCGCAAAAATTTCGGAAGAACCAATATGCGACTTTCTTCAGACGAACTATTTCAGATTGTAACGGATCAACTTCATCTCATCAAAAATATAGCACAAGCACAAGGCACAGTATTGCACCATGTTAAGCCTCATGGCGCGCTTTACAATATGGCGGCCAAAGATGCAGCCATTGCCCACACCTTAGCTCAAGCTGTTTATCAGATTGACCCACACCTGATATTCTACGGACTTTCGCAAAGCGTGATGATAGACGAAGCACAGAAACTGAATTTAAAAATCGCACACGAAGTATTTGCCGATCGCACCTATCAGCCTGACGGATCGCTGACACCGCGAACACAGCCCAATGCCTTGATTGCCGATGAACAACAGGCCGTACACCAGGCTGTTATACTGGCTCGCCAGAATGAAGTAACTGATGTAAACGGCCAAACCATTTCGCTCCGTGCCGACACGATCTGTTTGCACGGAGATGGTGAGCACGCACTGGCGTTTGCGAAACTGATTCATCGCGGGCTGACGAATGAAGGAATTATTATCCGGCCGTTAGGCAAACAAAAAAATATTCACCGATGATAAAAAAATCATTTCTTTCCGGCCCCTTGGCGGGCGCGGCCTTTTTAATGGCTACGTCTGCTATCGGCCCAGGGTTCATCACACAGACAACCACTTTCACTGAAAGACTGAAAGGAAGTTTTGGCTTTGTTATTTTAATTTCCATCCTGCTCGATCTGGGTGCGCAACTGAACGTCTGGCGGTTGATTGGCGTCAGCAAACTGTATGCACAAGATTTAGCCAACCGTGTTTTTCCCGGAGCGGGCTACCTCTTGTCGGCCATGATTTTTTTGGGAGGTCTGGCATTTAACATCGGCAACATGGCCGGTGCTGGGTTGGGGCTGCAGGTGCTAACCGGGTGCAGCGTTCAGACCGGAGCGGTGATCAGTTGTGTATTGGCAACCATTATTTTTTCGGTGAAAGAAGCAGGAAAAGCAATGGATTTATTTACCAAAATACTTGGCTTTGTCATGATCGGGCTGACACTGTATGTAGCATTTGCCTCGCACCCGCCCATGGGCGAGGTAGTAACCAAATTTTTTATTCCCGACAAGATAGACGAGTTGGTGATCCTGACGATTGTGGGCGGAACTGTGGGAGGCTATATTAGTTTTGCAGGCGCACACCGTCTGCTGGAAGCGGGCGTGTCGGGAAAAGAGAATATCAAAAAAATTTCAACCAGTTCGGCCTCAGCAATCCTGATCGCTTCTGTGATGCGCACAATACTGTATGTTGCCGCGCTGGGCATCGTGTGGCAAGGTATTTCGCTGGGCTCGCAAAACCCGGCAGCCGTAGTTTTTGAAAGTGCAGCCGGAAGTGTGGGCTACAAAATATTCGGGTTGGTGCTGTGGAGCGCGGCCATTACTTCGGTGGTGGGTTCGGCTTTCACTTCGGTGTCATTCATCAGGTCTATCCATCCGTTGGTAGAAAATAATATTCACCGGATTATCATCGCTTTCATTATTTTTTCAACTGTTGTTTTTTTAATCGTAGGCGAGCCGGTAAAATTACTTCTGGCAGCAGGTGCTGTAAATGGGTTGATCTTGCCCTTTTCGCTGGCTATCATGCTGTCTTCAGTATCAAAGAAAAAATTATTGAACGATTATCACCATCCACGCTGGCTTACTGTGTTAGGGTGGGTAGTTGTGGCCGTGATGGGCTACATGGCCGTAAGAGGATTGACTGTGTAGCCTGATGTTATGATATGAGTTCAGGATAAGTAAGCTGTCTGAAAAAATATTCACCACATAGGCATAGAGGACACATAGTAATATGTGTTATTATACTGTGTTTTCAATGTGGGGTGTTTATCACACCTTACTTTATTAAACTCTTAATCTATAACCCGGATTAAAAAAATTAGTAACCTGTCAGGTCATTCCAAAAACGTTTGGGGTTTGCCCAATAATTTCGGCTGTACATTTTTTTATGAGGCCAGTTTTTCTTCTGCAATAACAACGGGTTCAGCGCATGGTCGGCTTTGGCGGAGAGGCTTTCATAGTAACGCTGGTCGTCTGTGGAAACAGCCAACAAAATTTGCCTGTTATGATATAGAGTAAGATCTTGAAAGGGGAATACATTTTCGATAAAAGTTTTTTCGGGCATACGGCCGGCTGCCGAAGTAAGTATTTCTTTTTTTAGTTGACTGTAAAAAGAAGAGGGTGGAGCGGCTGCCAAAGGCTTAAACGAATGAGTTGATACATCGCGGGCATATTGCAAATATTCTTTGAGCAGTTTCGGTCCGGCATGGCGAGTGTCTGCTACATCCAGTTCTTCCGGCCAAAGGCTGGCCACTACTATTATTTTTTCGCGGGCACGGCTAATGGCTACATTCAATCGGTTTTCTCCACCTTGCTGGTTCAGGCTGCCAAATTGTGCCCGTATTTTCCCTTCGCGATCGGGTGCGTAGCCAACCGAAAAAATAATCAGGTCGCGTTCATCTCCCTGCACATTTTCTATGTTCTTAACGAAAATATTTTTTTCTGTGAGTTGTTTTTGTGTGGTGAATTTTTCTTCCAGCATATCCTGAATCAGTGTTTGCTGGGGCGCATTGAACGTTACAATGCCAATTTCTTTCGCAGGTTGTTTTTCTAAAAAATCAAAAACCAGATCGGCAATGGCAGCTGCTTCCATGATATTAGTCTGGTCTTCCCACACACCCTTTACTTTCAGGTAGTCAATGGCCGATATGCCTTGGTTTAAGCGGTGCAGGTCTGGCAGCATCTCCAATTTTCCGTCATAGAAATACTGGTTTGAAAAATGAATCAACTCGGGTACCTGACTTCGATAGTGGCCGTTGAGGCGGATTGAGAAAAGATATCGCTCGCCTAATTCCAAAAGAGAATCCACCTCGGCATCGGGTTCTTCCATGTCATCTTCATGCCACCGTGCCTGATAAAAATCTCCGGGGCGAAGTTGCTTGCTATCACCCGCAATAACAGTTTGCTTGCCACGATACAATGCGGGGATGCCGCGCTCGGCAAAGCATTGAGAGGCTTCATCGAAAATAACCAGGTCGAAAATTTCTTTCATCGGAAAAAGGGCACTCACCGACTCGGGCGATGCCATCCAGCAGGGAAGCAACTTAAATACTTCGCCTTCAAATTCGCTGACAATCTTTCGAAGCGGCCACAACTTTTTCTTTTTAGTAGTTTGGTGCAGCAGGTCGCGGTAGGTAACCCGGTTGTTCAGGCGGTTAAACTCCAGGTCGCTGGTAATTCGTTCTCTTGCCCGCAGCAACAAAATCTCAGCACTCAACGCCTGCTTGGCAATGATCTCTTCTTGCAGTTCATTTTCTAATTGCTGGATTTTCCCGGAGGAAGCCATGCGCAGCTCAGGGTATTTTGCCTCGATATGATCAATCCAACCCAGCGCCAGGCTATTTTGAAAAAGCGATGGCCATTCATCATAATTTAATGTCTTCTCTCGCAATTTTTCAATGACAGCCCTTTCTATACCTGACATTTTTTTTTGGATTTTGTCAAACTCGCACAAGGCATCAAAGTCGGTATGCAGCGCGTGGTGATATAGGGAAGCAATATTTTTATCGGTTGCTAATTGGGTTACCTGCTTTTCCGACAAGTGTAATAACCAGAAATTATATTTTATTTCTAACTGATCGAGCGCTTTGATCAGACTTTGCAAACGCCTCGAAAAATCATCGCTGGAAAGATAAAGTGGGCTGATAATATTTTTTAAACTGCGAATGGAGTTAAAAACAGTTTTAGCACGAATAGCTTTTTGTTGTTCGGCAAACCAATTTTTAAAATCTTGTTTTTGAAATGTGGCTGGTAGATGAAGCAACCACTCTTTGGCTCGCAACTTCGACAGGTTGTGCTCTAAGTTGAGTCGTTGATCTAATTTTTTTTCAAGCAACCGGAAATCATCTTTGTGGTTAGTCAACCCGTTGGAAACCAAGGCTCGCGTGATGAGTAGTTTATCTTTTGAAAATAATTGCCAGCGCAACCAACTCCAAATGCCTCTCCGTGCTTTCATGGCCCGATGCAACGCTTTTTGAAAATGGCCGAGCATGGCCGAGGGCACAGACTGTTCAATTCCCTCGGACGAAAAACAATCATTCATCATCCGCTCGATGTTCAGCAACCAGAGCGAATTAGTTTCGGTACTTTTCTGGGGCAACATTTTTTTGAAGCACAAGAAAACGGATTCATCTTGTGTTAAGGTTGCCAGTTCTTTCAATGTCTGTGTTTGCTGACTTAGCTTATGCAGCAATTCCCAATCAAGTGCTATGCCGATTGTGCCGGAGAGGTTTGTTTTTATTTCATCGTACACAGCCGGCACCTGATCAATAGCCTGATGCAGAGCCGGCAAATCGCCAACCGTTAGCGAGGCAAATGAATTTCTACTGTGCAAAACATACTGGTCGTGATCAAACAGCTTGGCATAAAAAATATACTGCCTGAGGTTTTGCCGGAAAGAATCTAGTTCATTGAATTTAAAATGGTAATAAAGCTGCCGCAAGGCAATGCCTTCTTCAGCCGGATTGGAGATCAGATATAATTCTTTGATGCTCTTACCGCACTCGGTTTCGTCAAACAAGGCACTGCGAAAATGCTCCAGTTCTTCCGTAACCTGATTGATACGCTTGCTGATTTGATAAAATTTGTGATCGAGTTGGAGGGCATCCAACGTTATATTTTTTTTTCTGTACTCGTCTGTGCGGTTAATCTGACCTGCTATTTTTTGAAAAAGCAGCGGGCGATCGTTTCTAAAGTCATGAACCAATGCTAAAAAATTTTCCAGATTTTTTTCTTTTAATCTGTTATACACCACATCGAGAGCTACCCGCTTTTGGCAAACCAGCAAAATCCGTTTGCCATTGGCTATGCTGTCGCTGATCAGGTTTGTAATGAGTTGCGATTTTCCTGTGCCGGGCGGCCCTTGCACGACCAAAGAGTGTCCAAGTTTAGAAGCCTTTAAAGCATTCTCCTGCCAGATGTCAGACGGAAAAATTTCGTATTTCTTCTCTTCGCCTACTTTAGAAATAAAATTTTTTTTCATATCAGCCGCAGGCTGATGACGGGCAAAAAAATCTTCCAGGTCAGCGAAGGAATCGGCTTCAAGCAAGTGATTGTAATCAGGCACCAGCGTAGAACCGGCCTGTGGAAATAATCCAAGCACCGCCTCAGAAAATAATTTTAATTCGCCTGCATGGTGTGTTTCAACAAATTCTCTTTTAGCAAAAGATGCCAGCGGCACTAATTCATTTTGATACAATTCAGGATTGAAATTCAGCTCAATCGAACTATTGCCCAGCAACCGATAAAGGCTGGTGAGAAATGTGGTGGCATCGCCCTCTTCCGTTTCAAATGTGTGTTGAAGCAAAGCTTCATCAGCGGCACGCTGGTTGTAAAATGAATAGGCAAGCAAAAATGATTTGTTGAAAATGATTTCACCCTGCGGACGGAATGACACGATCCATTTTTCATTTTTAACTGATAGCTCAACCGGAAAAAAAAGCAACGGGCAGCGCACTGCGGTGCCATCCGAAAACCGCCCATGTACCATCGGCCAGCCGATGTGCAAATCGCGAACGCCCCGTTCATCAAAATAAAACTGATCCAGCCGCTGTAATTTTTTTAGACGCATACCGGCTAAGTTGACAGCTTCCACTCGTGCATCGGCCAAGGCACATAGCGTATAACTCCCTTCCTTTAACATGGCCTCGATGACACCGAACGACTTTGAGTTGTTGAGCCAACTGAAACCATGCAAGTCAACAAATGCCTCCGAACTTTTAGGTAAAAACAACGAGCGGTTGTGGCCGCTCAGGTTGGTGAGCCTGTGCAGAAAAGTGGTGAGTAATTTTTTAGTCTTGTCAGTTGCCACTGTTTTGCGTTACCTGAATGTAGGGTTTTAATTTCTGAAAAGTGAGATCATCCAGAATGGAAATTTTCTTTAAGTCATCAACCGATTTAAAATCTCCGTGCTGAAACCGGTAAGCCGAAATGGCCTTTGCTAATTTGAATTTGATGTACGGATGCCGACCCAGTTCTTTTTCGGTAATCCGGTTGATGTTAAGTTGATGAGGAATAAACTGAGGCTGAATGAATGTTTTATTTTTTAGTTCGTTGATGACAGCCGAATCGAGGCTGTACACTTCATGCAGTTGGCCAAAGGAAATAAACCCGCCTAACCTGTCGCGGTAGCTGACAATACGCTCGGCCCGTTTTGTTCCGATGCCAAACAATGAAATCAGTTGAGTAGTATCGGCAATATTCAAATCAAATTTTTCTACTGCCTTTCGGCTGATGGCAGGCTTCAGTGTCGTGATGGGTACAGAAATTGTTTTGGGCAGATCAATAAACGGATAGAGTTGTTGAAAGAAGGAAGAATCCATGCCGTAGATTTTCTGTAGGTCTTTTTTTTGATAAAACCTTCCGCCTTTCGCACGGTAGTTAACGATCCGGTTAGCCATCGCTTCAGCAAACCCAAGCTGCAGCAATTCATCTTTTGTTGATTGATTGGGGTTGAACTTAAAAAATTTTATTTCCGGGTGCTCATGCCGAACGCTGTCTTTTTGTTCCCATCGAAAGGTGGCAGTCAGGCTATCGAGCTCTTTTATCTCATTGGAAAAATCGGGCGGCTGCTTTGCTTGCCAAAATTGATAGACGGGTTCGGCCAGCAAGATGATAATCAACAGCGGCAACAAGATCAGAAAGGCGTTGGTTTCCGTTTGCGAAAACCCAAAAAAATTTCTAATCCATGCCCGCAGCCGGTTCATACAATCAGCTAAGGCAGAAACATTTTATTCTGAGCGAGGCAATCGCACAACCGTCTGTAGGTATTTTTTATTTTTTCTTCTGACGTATCAGAGCCCAGCGACAGCAAGATACGGTCGCTCAGGTTACCATTGGTAATGAGAGTTTCCAATTCCGGTTTTTTCCATGCTGCCAAAGAGGGCGAAACAGCAATGAGGCGTTCAATTATTTTTTTCCAAAACTGCTGTGCTGATAGCGGATGGGTTTCGCCAAAAACAGACAAGTATTCTGCTGTTGTAATTTCAGCATTCATACCGTGTTCTACACAGTTGTTAAAAACAGTAACTAAAGTATCGGTTTTGGTTTTCACCTGCTCGTCCATTGAGATGAACCGCTCCGACACCAAAGCTTTGAGTAGTTCAATCACCAATGCCTGAATGGCCAGATCCGCGGCCGGACACTCCTGCACGTCCATGATGCGTATTTCAATGGAGCCGCGATCGAAGCGGGGAATGGCTCCGCGCGAGTTTACCCAAATTGGATCCAAAATACCGGTGGGGTCGTGCGGCTGAATATCTGTTTTTATTTTTTCGTAAATGGTGTTGATGTAGTTGCGCTTGGAGAAAACAGCCTCGGGAATAATACGCCCGGTGATGGAAGGAATTTTTGCCTGATTCGTTTTATAAAAAGTTAACCGCGTGTCGCTTAACCCGGTTATTTTCCCTTCCAAAATCGGTGAGCTGGCACACAATGCCGGAAGGAGCGGAAGCACCAGCCTGATGGCAGCATGGAGTTTGGCAAACTCTTCGTCATCGTAAAAAGGTAGATTCAAATGAGTACTTTGCAAGTTGCTCCATCCATGCCCTTGGCAACTAAAAATTTTATCGTATAGGTGATAGACTTCATTATTGTCGTGCGGCCACAGTTTCGTTTCTGTCAACGGGTTCATCAGTGGGTGTGCGGCTGTAGGCATCAGCACTGCATTCCATTTTTCCAAATGTTTGTTGATGCGTTGGATGTTGTCAACAAATTCGTTTTCCAGTGCATTGAAATTTTGTTCGGGCTTGGTAGATTTCAACTCCACCACGTGCAGCACCAGTTCGTTGCTCCACGTTACCATGCCGTTTTCAAAATCTCCTCCGATGGCACCGAGCTCTTGTTTCAGCAATTCATCTACTACCGGTTTTATGGCCAACGTGGTACGATCTACCACCATGTACTCCAACTCAATACCGTATCCCTGAAATAAATGCAATCGTTGGCTCATTTTATTTGTTTGATTTTATTTAAAAATACTTCCATGACGATGCCATACAAACGGTCTTTCAAAATTTTGTCTTCAATGCCCGCATCTATGTTAGGGTTATCGTTGATTTCAATGACATAAAATTTTCCATCCACTTCTTTCATATCTACTCCATACAAACTGGTTCCGATCAATGACGTGGCTTTCAGGGCTGTCTTCAGCAAGCCGCTCGGAGCCTGATCAACGGGTATGCACTCCACTTCGCCTTCGCGCGATTTTTGTTTGTTGGCTCCCCAGTTGATAATCTGCCAATGCTTAGTGGCCATAAAATATTTACAAACATAAATCACTTGCCCGTCAATCACGCCCACACGCCAGTCGAATTTTGTCGGCAGAAATTCCTGAGCCACCAACAAATCTGATTTGGCAAACATAGTAGCCCGCACATTTTTAAATTCTTTTTCCGATTCAATTTTATAAACACCCTTAGAAAAAGCGCCATCGGGTTGTTTTAAAATAAAAGGAAAAGACATCTTCTGAGAAATGGCATCGCAGGTTTCTTCAGAGATAACAATGGACTGAGGAGTTAGAATTTTGTGGGTGTTCAGCAACTCGTGCAGGTAAACTTTATTGGTGCATTTTAAAATTGAATCGGGGTCGTCTATGACGGCCAGCCCCAGCGACTGTGCTTTTTTTGCAAACCGAAAAGTGTGGTGGTTAACGTTGGTAGTTTCGCGGATGAAGAGCGCATCGTATTGAATGAGTTTGTCTATATCGTTTTTGGTGATGAACTCCGTGTTGAAACCTGCTTCTAGCGAGGCGCGATAGAACCGCTTCAGGGCGCGGTCGTCAGAAGGCGGATTTTTATCTTCTGCATTGGTGAGGATGGCCAGGTCGTATTTTTTTTTGTCGGGGCGGAAGTCGCGCTTGCGCAACAAATATTTTTCTAACGAAGAAATGAGCAGTGGCCTGTCGGCTTCGGGTACCTCATTTAAGTTGATAGGCCTGATGCTTTGCAAACGCCACTTGTTTTTATGCGAGAAGACAGCCCGGAGCGAAGGAGCCTGCACCATCTGGAAAAGTTGCTGTGCCAGGCGGCTGAGGTTTTCGGCCGGTGCGCTCCCAAAATATACGTTGAACTCCACCCGATCTACAGTTTCAGTCTTGAAAGTATTCTGAATCAGCAAATCAAAGTCCAGCGAATCTTCGCGCAGGATGGAAGGAAAGCGCATATCCTGAATGGTTGAAACTTCGGGTAGCACTTTGTGGCCGCGCGCTTCGGCCAGCAGCGACACATAATATCCTTCGCTTTGGTATTGATACGATTTGCAGAGATTGAGCAGCTTCAGATTTTTTACCGTTTGAAATTGCTCATCGGCAATGTAGCGGTCGGCCGACACTACTTCTACATCTTCAATGCGGAAATTCCATGTTTCAGGTTTTTCAACTACAATGAGCTTAGGCATACGCTAATTTGGAACTACTTTAATTTGAAGATTTAAAATTTCAGAATTTAACCGTAAGAAATTAATGGTTGGAGTTTTCATTTTCAAATTATCAAATCAGATGATTTTCAAATTAGTTTTCTTGGGTTCGATCACCAGCAGGTTGGCATCGTAGGTTACTATGCCCAGCATGATGCTATTGATGAGTCTGTCAAAAGTTACATTATAGTATTGGCTTTTCAGTGGGTTGGGGTTCATGGGGTCTGCCAGGTACACCAGATTGGTGGCCTCATCAAATCCGTTGATGATTACAAAATGGCCGACCGGCTCGCCCCGGATGCTGTCGAACTTATTGTTGTGCGGAATTTCGCGCATGTTGCCATAGAGATAGGTGGCGCTCAGCCCGGTCAATATGGGGGTAGATTTGCGCAAGTATTTTTTGATGAGCGCCTCATCGAGTTCGCTCAACAATAATTTTCCTCCGGCCTCTAAAAATTTGATGTAGGCTTTGGTAGCCACCTGCAGGCGTTTGCTCCTGAACTTGTAGCGCATTTGCTTTTTTAAGTTGGTTACCATCTGCTGCGAGGATTGCGAAAACCAGGAGGGGTCAAAAATATTTAAGTTGTAGGTGTAGATGTGTGCATTGTACCCGTGCTTTAAGGCATGGTTGCCCAGCATCACCGCCAGCGTGCCTCCGGTTTTTAAGCTCTTCACTTCATTGATAACTTCTTTGAGCGAAATGCTATCGCGGTAGTATTGATAGAGGGCATGCAAACAAGTAGGGCCGCAGGTGGTGTCATCGGGTTGCGCCTCAATATCGAAGTTCAGAAAAAAATTGTGTCGGTTAGACATATCCTGCTTTACAGAATTTTAGAAATGAATAAGTTGAGCACCTCCACTAAAATAAGGATGATGATGATCCACTCTAACATGGTGCTGGTGCGTTGGTTAGAAATCTCGCGGAAGATGCTCAGGTTATCTTCTATGATGCGAAGGGTATATTCAATTTCGCTGAAACGCAGGCGCAGGTCAAAATGCCTCATCAGCCCTTTGTGCAGTTTGTCGAGATACTCATCGTCCCACACCTGGTCGGGGGCATCGAAAATATAAATGTTGTCGGCAATGTCGTTTTGGGTGTTCAATGCTTTTCCGATAAACTTGAGCATGTTGGTGCGGTTGATGTTCAGCGTGCCGGAAGTTTCCAGGTCGCGCGAGAAGCCGCGTATTTCCGTCAACAGGTTTTCTGAAACACTGTGGTAATAATCCAGCGCCACCGACTGGGCTAAGTTAAACATAGCGATACGCAGTACTTTGTCGTCCAGTCGGTTTACTACCACATGGTCAAACTCAAATAACATTTCTCCGTCCTGTATGCTGATCTCGTGGTCATCGCGCAGCCATTGTGGGTTGGGGCTTTTCTGGTATGGCATGATGGTGCGTACAGCTACTTTTATTTCGTCATCCGAATGGCCGGCAAACACCACCACTCCGTAATTAAAATAGTATTGGTACTTATCGCCACCAAAGCCGTAGAGCAACTCAGACGAAGTGTCGGCTAACGGCTTTAAGTCCAGAAAGGCTTTAATCCCTTTCATGTCTAATTGATTGGCCACCAGCAACGCAGAAATTTTTATTGTTTTCATAAATGAACTGATCTCAAATTTAAAAATTAAAATCATGGTATTTAAATAGCAGGTTTCGCAGAACTGTTCATCTTTGTACATAAAAAAAGATATTATGAAAACAACGGTGATATTTTGTTTTTTCGCAGTACTGTCAACTACCTTGTGTTGGGGGTGGGGCGCCACCGGCCACCGTGCTGTGGGGCTCATTGCAGAGAAACACCTGACGGCCAAAGCCAAAAAAAATATTGAAAAAATATTAGGCAGGCAATCGCTGGCCGAAGCAGGCCCGTGGATGGATGAAATCCGGTCGGATTCTTCGTACGACAACACGGTCGATTGGCACTGGGTAACTATTGAAACCGGAAAGACCTACGAGCAGTCGCCCAAAAATCCTCATGGCGATGTAATCGAAACCATCCACCGCATCGTAGCGGCACTGAAGCAACACAATCTGGATGCAAAAAAAGAAGCCGAATACCTGAAGATGCTGGTACATCTGGTGGGCGACATCCATCAGCCACTGCATGTGGGCTGCTGCGATGATCAGGGCGGCAACAAAGTGAAGGTAAAATGGTTTAGAAAAGATTCGAACCTGCACCGTGTGTGGGACAGCGAGATGATAGACGACACGAAACTGAGCTTTACTGAACTCGCAGCATTTTCCGATTATTCTTCAGCCAACATTGTTGCCTTGCAAAAAGCTACCGTGAATGATTGGGTCAATGAATCCATGTCTTTGCGCACGCAGGTCTATGCCATTGGCGATGGAAACTTAAGCTATAAGTACAGCTACAAAAATTTTGGCACGGTAAAAGATCAACTGGCGAAGGCCGGCATCAGGCTGGCCGGTTTGTTAAATCAAATTTATGGCAAGTAAGCTACTTCGGCTCTGAACGGAATGGCGAAACCAAACGGTGTACCAGCATCATCAATGTTCCGGTGAGCAAGAGCACGACTATGACAGGCAAGGCCAAAAAAGCTCCGATGACAGATGAGGTTGTTCTTGTCTCTGAAGTGAACTGGTCGCTTAAGGAAAGAATGTACTTGTCTTTTGCCATAAACAAATTAGAAATACTGTTTTGGTAGTTGACAAAGACTGAATCCAATTGCTGCTCAATCTGTTCGTTGATAAGCGACTTGGGCGAGGAAAGTATTTCGTGGGTGTATTGAGATTCTATGATGTGGTATCGCTTTCGCGCTTCGATAACATTGTTTACTGCATGTGTCAGTTGAGGTGCACCCGAACTAACGTTTAACAAGCTGTCGTAAATAATAGAATTAGCTTGGTCTATCTGCTTCATTTCATGAATCAATTTCGCACGTCTAGAAGTATCCGAAGTATGAGCAGTATGAAATAATAAAATATGCCTGCGGTTAGCGTTAGCGGTGGCCTTCCTCACTAAGAGCAGCCGGTGGCTTTCATCTTCAATCAGCCGGCTATATTTGCTGTCAACGGCATGGATTTCATAAACCAGCCAAACAATGCTAATCAGAAAAACGACTACTATAAAATAAATCCATTTCATTATTTTTCAGTTTGTGTCTTACCATGGCACCAGCTACAAACGGCTTAAACTTAGGATTTTTTTTATTTCATAATCCTGCCATGTAAGTTATCCTTCTTTTTTGATCACTACTTTCTCCATGACATCGCCTGCGCGGATGGCATCAATCACTTCCAAGCCTTCATACACTTTGCCAAACACGGTATGGTTGCGGTCGAGGTGGGCAGTAGTTTGGCGGGTGTGGCAGATAAAAAACTGAGAGCCGCCAGTGTTTCGGCCGGCATGTGCCATAGAAATAACACCGCGGTCGTGGTATTGATTTTTTCCTGTTAACTCGCAGTTGATGGTGTAGCCCGGCCCGCCATTGCCTATGCCATTGGGGCAGCCGCCCTGTATCATAAAATTGGGGATGACGCGGTGAAACGTGAGGCCATCATAAAATCCCTTTTCGGCTAACGCAATAAAATTTTTTACTGTATTGGGTGCATCTTCTTCGAAGAACTGGATTTTCATTACACCTTTTTTGGTGTGGATTTCTGCGGTTGTCATGTCGTTAATTATTTTGAGGGACGAAGGTACAGACTTTCATGGGGTTCAGGCAAGGCTACATTTTCGGAAGCCAGGGCGATTCTGTTATATTCAGTTCTTGCGCCATCAGGCGGCTCAGCACAAAGAGAAAATCTGATAAACGGTTCAGGTACTTGATGACGAGCGGATCTACAGGCACGGAGTGCGCTAAGGCAACCACCAGCCGCTCGGCTCTTCGGCACACTGTTCGGGTAACATGTGTTATGGAAACTGAAGCATGGCCGCCCGGCAGCACAAAATGTTTCATGGCAGGAAGGGCTGCGTCCATTTTATCAATTTCATTTTCTAAAAACTTGATGTCGTCTTCTGCCAGCGAAGGGATTTTTACTTTAGTATTGGCCGGGTCGGTAGCCAAGATGGAGCCGATGGTGAAAAGACGGTCTTGTATTTCTGTCAATATTTCTTTCCGCCCGGTGTTGATAGGCTGGTCGCGCACCAAACCCAAAAAAGAATTTAATTCATCTACCGTTCCGTAGGCATCAATGCGCAAATCAGATTTGGGCAAACGCTTGCCGCCAAACAATGCTGTGGTGCCCTGGTCTCCCGTTTTGGTGTAAATTTTCATGTTGTACGAATAGCCAAAGGTAATGCTATTCGCAAAGTAATCGGGTACGTATTACACAGAAATCAGACTGGTAAATAGCAAGTTGCCTTAGTGAGCGGCCACCGGCTCGCCCCGGTTTACGTTTTCGTTTTTGCGATCCCACTCAATCAAGCCATCCTTCAGGCGGATGATGCGGTGCGCATAGTGGGCAATGTCGTCTTCGTGCGTTACCATGATGATGGTATTTCCCTTGTCGTGCAAATTTTGAAACAAGTTCATGATGTCGTAGGAGGTTTTAGAGTCGAGATTTCCCGTGGGCTCATCGGCCAATATAATGGAAGGATTGTTTACCAACGCCCGGGCGATGGCTACACGCTGGCGCTGCCCACCCGATAGTTCGTTGGGCTTGTGGTGCCAGCGGTTGCCTAAATCAACATTGGTTAGCGCAGCCATGGCCATCTCTTCGCGGTCTTCTTTGTTGTAGCCCGCATAGATGAGGGGGAGGGCCACGTTTTCCAGCGCGCTGGCACGCGGCAGCAGGTTAAAAGTTTGAAACACAAATCCGATTTCTTTGTTGCGAACTACCGCCAATTCGTTTTCGGTCATTTCGCTCACCACCTGATTGTTTAATATGTAAGAGCCGCTGGAGGGAGTATCTAAACAGCCAACGATGTTCATCAGCGTAGATTTGCCCGAACCCGAAGGCCCCATAAAAGCCACATACTCTCCTTTGTCAATAGAAATTGAGATATCCTGAAGGGCATTTACAATGTTGTCGCCCATTTTATAAGAGCGGGCAATGTGGTGGGTTTCGATGATTTTGGGCATGGTTTATTAATAAGGGATATTCAATAACAATGGTAAATAGACGTAAGTGGCAGAAATTGGTTACAATAAGCTGCATTTTGGAACATATTTTTCAGATGAAGAGAAACTTTATATGAATGGATAAAAGTATTTTTGCAACATAGGGAAATAGTATCTATGAAAAGAATTCTACTGACATCCATTTTAACTGTTTTCACAGTTTTTGGGGGATTAGCAGCCAACCGGTATTGGGTATCGGCCATAGCCAGCAACTGGAACAATACAGCAAACTGGTCAGCCGCCTCCGGTGGTGCCGGTGGCGCTTCCGTACCGGGGGCGGGCGATGTAGCTATTTTTGATGGAGCCGGAGGGAAAACTGGTAATTGTACGCTCGACATGGCACCTACTGTGGGCGGTTTCAGTATGATTACTGCCTACACCGGCACAGTTGACCTGAGTGGAAATATACTGACAGTAACAGGCACGGCCATGTTTACTAAAGGTACTGTGGCCAATACAGGAGGGAGTGCTTCGGTTTCTTTGAATGCCACCTCGGTAACATTTAATGGTACTTTGTTGGGAGCGGATGTTACGGGATCTTCATCTGACATCTATTTTAGTGGCAGCACTTTTAATGGAATTGTAAATGTAACCAAGACCGGAGCAGGGAATGATAACGGTAGCGGTGGCAATATTTTTAACGGAGTAACCACCATTGAAAACAATGGTAGTGGATACTTACTTTTTGGCAATACCAACCGCGATCAATTTAATGCTACCACTACTTTTAATAATACCGGCACTTACCGCATTTTTATTGCCCAAAACCATACAGGACAAACGACCACGTTTGCCGGAGATGTAACGTTTAATTCGAATAAGTCGGGCGGTGTTGATGGATGGTCATATTTCATCTGTGATGGAGGGAACACCAATGTTTCTTTTGGTGGTAACCTGACTATTAATTGCAATGGCAGTATTCTAAGTAATTGTCGCTTTTTGCAAGGCACAGGCACAACGGCCACCTTTGCCGGAACGGTAACTATTAACCTAGCCAACAGCAACTCCGGTACACAAATACAGATGGGAGTAAATGGCACCTCTGCATACAATGGCAATGTTGTGGTGAGCAACAGTGCAGCTGCAACAGGTATTAATTTTAATATAAATGCTTCTGCCAGTTCAACACTGGCCACAGGGAGGACTATTTCAATAGGTGTAGGTGGCTTTACGGGTGGTACTCTTTCGCTTGCCAGGTTTACACAATCTGGCAGTACAGCACAAACACTAAATACATTTTCTGGAACGGCCGGCCTGGCGATAGGCCCCAGTTCTGCGTTTGGGGGCAATGTCAATTTTATAGCTCCGGGTATATTGTTAAACGGGGCAACCTATAGCGGCACTGCTTACATAGAAAAGAATGGAGCCAGCAATGATTATGGTAGCGGTGGCAATATTTTTAACGGAGCTACAACAATCACCAACAGCGGTTCGGGAGCATTGTATCTGGGAAATGCAATGAGCGATCAGTTTAATGCTACTGCTACTTTTAATAATACCGGCAGTTATCGCATTTACATTGCCCATAACCATACAGGGCAAACGACCACCTTTGCCGGTGATGTAACACTCAATACCAATAAATCGGGCGGTGTAGATGGCTGGTCATATTTTATTTGTGAAAACACAAACACCAATGTTTCTTTTGGTGGCAATCTCACCATCAACTGCAATGGTGCATTGCAAAGCAATCATCGCTTTTTACTAGGGACTGGTACTACAGCCACCTTTGCCGGAACAGTAACTATTAACTTAGCCAACAGCAACTCCGGTACACAAATACAGATGGGAGTAAATGGCACCTCTACATACAATGGCAACATTGTGGTGAGCAACAGTGCAGCCGCTGCTGGTATCGCTTTCAATACAAATGCTTCGGCCAGTTCAACGATGACTGCAGGCAATACTATTTCAATAGGTGGGGGTGGCTTCACCGGTGGCAGCTTGGCGATGTCAAGATTTACGCAACAGGGGTCGGTAGCTGTAAACTTGAATACATTTACCGGAACTTCAACGCTTACGGTAGGCCCCGGCTCTGCCCTTGGGGGCAATGTCAATTTTATAGCTCCGGGTATATTGTTAAACGGGGCAACTTATAGCGGCACTGCTTATATAGAAAAGAATGGAGCCAGCAATGATAACGGTAGCGGTGGCAATATTTTTAACGGAGTAACCACCATTGAAAACAGTGGTAGTGGATACTTACTTTTTGGCAATACCAACCGCGATCAATTTAATGCTACCACTACTTTTAATAACACAGGCAGTTATCGCATTTACATTGCCCAAAACCATACAGGGCAAACCACCACGTTTGCCGGAGATGTAACGCTTAATTCGAATAAATCAGGAGGTGCTGATCCTTGGTCTTATTTAATTGCTGAAGGTACTAATACCAATATATCTTTTGGTGGCAACCTGACGATCAATTGCAATGGCAGCATTCAAAGTAACTATCGTTTATTGAATGGCACAGGCACAACGGCCACCTTTGCCGGAACGGTAACTATTAACCTAGCCAACAGCAACTCCGGTACACAAATACAGATGGGAGTAAATGGCACCTCTGCATACAATGGCAACATTGTGGTGAGCAACAGTGCAGCTGCAACAGGTATTAATTTTAATATAAATGCTTCTGCCAGTTCAACAATGGCAGCAGGCAATACCATTTCGATAGGAGGGGCTGGTTATACGGGTGGGAGTTTGACTTTACCACGATTCACGCAGCAAGGTTCAGTGGCTATAAACTTGAATACATTCTCAGGAACTTCAACACTTACAGTTGGTCCCGGCTCTGCTCTTGGTGGCAACGTTAATTTTATAGCGCCTCAGGTATATCTGAATGGCTGTGTGTACAGTGGCACTGCCTACATCGAAAAAAATGGTGCCAGCAATAATAACAGTGCGGGCGGCAACACATTCAACTCAACAGTTACTTTGGTAAACTCAGGCACCGGCAACTTTCTTCTATCCAACTCCTCTCCGGATATTTTCAATGGGGCGCTCACTGTTAATAATACAGGGTCTTCCAATATCTATTTGGCGTACACTGCGGCAGGCACCCAGTTTAATGGCAATGTAATAGTATCGCAGCCCAACCCCGGAACGGGTATTTATTTTGGTAACAATGGGGGCACCTCCACCATGGCGGCTACTTATACAATTTCCATTGGTATGGCAGGTTATTCATCGGGTGCACTAAGCATCATGAATTTTACACAAAACGGATCGGCACCTGTTAACTTAACTTTAACGGGTACGGCCAGCTTAACCGTGGGGTCTAACACTACATTTGGCGGTAACGTTAATTTTGTGGCACCGCGAGTATTCCTCAACGGATGCACCTATAATGGCACTGCCTACATCGAAAAAAATGGAGCCAACAACGATGGCGGAACCGGCAATAACATATTTCAGGGAACTACGACTATCGTAAATTCCGGAAGCAATTATCTGCTGATGGGAAATTCTTTTCCAGATGTTTTCAATGGCGATGTAACGTTTACCAATACCGGCTCAAGCTGGATTTACCCGGCATATAATTCAGCGGGTAATCAGTTCAATGGGAATATCATTGTCAATTGCACGGGTGGAAACGGCATTAATTTTTCGTCAGCGGCATCCGGCACTTCTATTCTTGCCAATAGTAAAACTATTTCGGCTGGGGGTGTAGGATTTAATACCGGGCAGTTGATTTTGCAGAAGTTTACTCAGATGGGCACTACCGCCCAAAACCTGACGCTGACAGGCACAGCACTTTTAACGCTTGGCTCTTCTTCTACTTTTAATGGCAATGTCAATTTTGTAGCTCCGCAGGTAAACCTGAATGGCACTACTTATAATGGCACGGCCTACATCGAAAAAAATGGCGCGACTAATAATGTTGGCAATGGAGGAAATATCTTCAATTCCACTTGTACGTTAGTTTGCTCAGGTGGTGGCTATTTAATGACCGGAAATACTTCTCCTGATATTTTTAATGGAGATGCTACGTTTACCAATACCGGCAGTGCTATTCTTCACTTAGGCTATAATTCAGCCGGCAACCAGTTCAACGGCAATATCATCGTCAACAGCACTTCTGGAAGCGGAGTTTATTTCTCTACTAACACATCAGGTACATCTATCCTTGCCTCGGGCAAGACTATCTCAGTCGGTAGTTCTGGTTTTTCGTTTGGCGCCCTTATTCTTGCAAGGTTTACACAACTGGGGTCAACACCGCAATCGCTAACCTTAACAAATGTAGCGACATTAACAGTTGGCCCGGCATCAACATTCAATGGCAATGTTAACTTTATAGCACCTCAACTGCTTCTCAGTGGATGTACTTATAACGGTACGGCTTATTTAGAAAAGAATGGAGCGGGGAACAACAATGGCGCAGGCAACAATATATTCGCTTCAACTACCACGATTGTCAACAGCGGCTCGGCTCAACTCAGGACTAATGGCAACAATATCTTTAACGGTACAACCACACTGACCAATAGCGGTAGTGCCGACTTGCTTTTGGAATTGGCAACAGGCAGCACCTATAATGGCGATGTAACCATGAACAATACAGGTTCGTCATACATACGCGCAGCTTTCACAGGCACCAACGTATTTAATGGAAATATAATAGTCAATAGTACATCGGGTATTGGTGTGTATTTTTCCGATCAGGGAACCGGCACGGTTACATTAGCCAACACAAAAACAATTTCGGTTGGAGGCAGCGGGTTTACATTTGGCACACTTAGTTTACCGCGGTTTACACAAGTAGGGGGTACAGCACAGACTTTAACATTGACCAATGTAGCGGCATTAACAGTAGGACCCAGCTCTACCTTCAATGGCAATATTGTTTTTACCACACCCACCATCAACCTGAATGGCTGCACTTACAACGGCACCGCGAGTGTAACGAAGACAGGCGGCACCAACGACACAAGCCAAGGAGGAAATATTTTTAATTTAGCCACTTCGTTTACCAACACGGGCACAGGCCAGTTCATCAATGCGGGCAGTGGGCTGGATACCTTTAATGGCGACTTGACACTTACCAATACAGGAACTTCTGCCATTTACATGTCGCAAACCACATCAGGCACACAGTTTAACGGCAACCTCATTGTTAATTGCAATAATGGTGTAGGCATCTATTTTGGCAATAGCGGTGGTGCTTCTTCTATGGCAACAGGTAAAACAGTTTCCATTGGAGGAACCGGCTTCTCAACGGGCGAATTGAGATTTTACCAGTTTACACAAGTAGGCTCAACAGCACAAAGTCTGGCGCTTACCGGCACGGCTTCTTTGCGCATAGGTAATAGTTCAGTCTTCAATGGAAATGTATCCTTTTTATCACCGCAGTTGTATTTGGATGGCGCCACCTATAATGGAACGGCATCATTAACAAAAAACGGTGCCGGTGGTAACACAGGTACCGGTAACAATATTTTTGCTTCCACTACCACTATTACAAATGCACTATCCAGTTCTGGTAATTTACGTACGAACGGAAATAATACATTTAACGGTACAACTTCTGTTATCAATAACTCACCGGCAGACCTGTTACTTGAATTATCTGCCGGCAGCACTTACAATGGCGATGTAACGTTTACCAACACAGGCTCATCTTATGTACGTGTGGCATATATAGGTAACAACTTTTTTAATGGCAATATCATTGTTAACTCTACCAATGGCACAGGTGTGTGGTTTTGCGAGAACGCATCTGGTACGGCCACACTGGCAGCAGGCAAAACTATTTCGGTGGGCGGCAGTGGGTTTACATTAGGCACATTATTGCTGCAACGGTTTACACAAAACAGCGCTACACCACAAAGCTTAACTTTGGGCGGCACGTCTGCCACCTTTCAAACCGGCCCTTCCTCAACTTGGAATGGAAACCTGACAGTAAACTCCCCACGAATTTTATTGAACGGAGCTACGTTTAACGGCACGAGTTCTTTTACCAAAACAGGTACATCCACCGATGGTAGCGTGGGCGGAAATACTTTCAATGCTGCCGCTACCTTCACTAATACCAACATTGGTATATTGAGGCAAGCAGGTGCGAATGGCGATGTGTTTGCCAATGCCGTTACTTACAATCAAACCGCGGGCACTATTCAACCGGCTTATGTTAATACATCAACGTATGCCGGCAATGTTACGGTTAACTCTTCTGTAGCCATGGTATTTGGGGCGAACAGCGGAGTAGTATCATTTAACGGAAGCGGAGGAACACAAAACATTTCTATTACCGGATCGGCCGTTCCAACCATTAACCGCATGGTGATGAATACCTCATCGGGTGGCATAGTCAACTTAAACACGATTGTAAACGTAGGTGCCAGCGCCACCTTTACAACAGGCGTGTTAACGTCATCAACTGTTAATTATTTGAATTTTATTAGCGGAGCTACTACCTCAGGGGCTTCTAACGCCAGCTTCGTAGATGGGCCGGTACGCAAAACCGGAAATCAAGCCTTTATTTTCCCGGTAGGTACTGCCGGCATTTATCGTTCTATAGGTATCAGCGCTCCGTCAGTAGGTACGGATGCCTTTACCGCCCAGTTTTTCAGAGGGGCACAAGCCTATGGCGGGGCTTCTACCTATCAGTCTCCTATATTAACCGTAAGCAGTTGTGAGTATTGGATATTGAACCGCACCGTGGGTGCATCCAATGTGTTTGTAACCTTAAGCTGGAACTCGCCCGATTGTTCGGGGCCATACATCACCGATATCACGAAATTGTTAGTAGGCCGCTGGAACTTAACCAACTGGGTAAGCCACGGAAATGGCAGCACTACAGGCAATGCTACCAATGGCACGGTTACATCATCGGCAGCGGTTACATCATTCAGCCCGTTTGCGTTGGCCTCCTCATCGTTGGCAAACCCGCTCCCTATTACACTTAATTATTTTAATGCAGCACTCGACAATGGCGTTGCCAAACTGACGTGGGAAACCGAGTCGGAGTTAAACAATGATTTCTTCACAATCGAACGCTCTCCTGATGGAAGCGCTTTTGAGAAGATAGCAACGGTGAAAGGTGCAGGCACAACGTCTGCCGTTTCCGATTACTCGTTAGCAGATGAGAATCCGCTACCCGGCATTTCCTACTACCGCCTCAAGCAAACTGATTTTGATAAGCATGAAACAGTTGTAGCCATTGCGTCTGTTGAAAACAAAGGAATAGGATTTACTTTTATGATCTACCCTAATCCTGTTTCCTCGACTGATAAATTGAGTACAAATTTTTCCGGATCGGCCACTATCTATGACGGATTAGGTCAGCCGGTTTTATCGGTGAGCAACGCCAGCCAGATAAACGTATCAACATTGAGTTCGGGTGTGTACATCATCAGAACAAACACAGGCTTCGTACAACGGCTGATCATTAAATAATGTTAGATGTTCAGCATCCGGGCTACTTTCAGGATGCCCATCATGCTGAGGCTGTCGGTAATTTCTCCATCCATTACCTGTTGTAAAGCTTCTGTTAATGGAAGTTTGCGCACCTTCATGTCGGCTTCGGTGCTTTCGCGTTGTGGATCGGAATAGGATAACCCTTGTGCCAAAAAAACATAGCCCACCTCGTCTGACACGGAATTAGAGAGGTGGCTTTTTAAAATTTCTTTCCATTGTACGGCATGGATGCCTGTTTCTTCCAGCAGCTCGCGCTGAGCCGATTCTAACGGAGTTTGATGATGCGGCCCGCCACCTTCAGGTATTTCCCAACTCCATTCATTCAGCACGTAGCGATGCTGCCCCACCAGCCATATATTTTTTTCTTCGTCCAGGGCAATGATGCCGATGGCCATATTTTTAAAATGTACTTTTCCGTAAATACTATTTTTCCCCGAGGGATTGATCACCCGGTGTTCTTCCAGCTTAATCCACGGGTTTTCGTAAATGTCTTCTGTCGAGAGAGTTTGCCAGTTCATACGCGTTGTTTGATTCTTGTTGGTAAATTTGATGGATTGAATTTGTATTTCTACAATCATTTTAGGAATGAATATCTTTTTATTTCGATGCCATGCTCCGGTCTTCATTTACACCTGATCTGATAGAGGCCGGCTGCGATGAGGTAGGGCGCGGATGTTTGGCCGGCCCGGTGGTAGCTGCTGCCGTTATCCTGCCCAAAAATTTTCAACACGAACGCCTGAACGACTCCAAGCAACTGACTGGCCATGAGCGCGAACTACTGCAGGATGAGATCAAGCGCGAAGCGTTGGCCTGGGCTGTGGCCGAAGTGAGCCATACCGAAATAGATGAGATCAATATTTTAAATGCATCGTTTCTCGCTATGCAGCGGGCGGTAAGCCAACTTAGATTGAAACCGGAATTACTTTTAATTGACGGCAACCGTTTTAAGACTCAAGAAAAAATAAAATTTGAATGTATCGTGAAGGGCGATGCGTTGTACCTGAGCATTGCGGCCGCATCGGTGCTGGCAAAAACCTACCGCGATGAACTGATGAAAAAATTAGACGCACAGTTTCCCGGTTACGGATGGAAAACGAATGTAGGTTATCCCACTATCGCGCATCGAGCGGGAATAAAAAAATTGGGTATCACACCCTATCACCGAAGGTCGTTTAACCTATTGCCTTCGCAGACGGAGCTGTTTGCAGGCTGATGCTCTCCATGGCAACCGGTATTTCTAAATCAGATGTATGGATTGTCTCGGCATGCTGGCTGATGTCCAGACCGAGGTGTTCGTCTTCCGGTGATACACGGAGTTTTGTTACCAACCCGGTTAGTTTAAAAATGAGATACGATCCGCCAAACGAAAACACACCCACAATCACCAAAGCCAGCAGATGATAGCCGAAAGTTTCAAATTTGCCGTTGACTAATCCCACCTCTTTAGCAAATACACCGGTGAGGAGCATGCCGGTAATTCCACCCAATCCATGACAAGGAAAAACATCTAATGTATCGTCCAGCGAAGTACGCTGCCGGTAGTACACAGCTAAGTTGCTGACGATGGCAGCCGCAAAGCCGATGAACACACTTTGCCCGATATTAACATAACCCGCTGCCGGGGTGATGGCTACTAAGCCGACCACAGCACCGATGCAGGCTCCCATGGCAGAAATTTTTCGCCCCACCAAGGCATCGAACATCACCCAGGTAATCATGGCCGAAGCCGTGGCCATATTGGTAGTGGCAAAAGCTTGTACTGCCAAGCCGTTGGCGGCTAAAGCAGAGCCGGCATTAAATCCAAACCAGCCAAACCACAGCATGCCTGTTCCTAAAATGATGAAAGGAATATTAGCGGGTTGATGTAATTTATTTTGTCGTTTCCCCAATACAAAAGCACCGGCAATGGCGGCAAAGCCGGCACTCATGTGCACCACTGTGCCACCGGCAAAATCCAGCACGCCCATCTTTCGCAGAAAGCCATCGGGGTGCCACGTCCAATGTGCCAGCGGACAATAGATCAGCAAAGAAAACAAACACATAAAAATGAGATACGAAGTGAACTTAACACGCTCAGCAAAACTGCCGGTAATTAATGCCGGTGTGATGATGGCAAACTTGAGTTGGAACAATGCAAACAACAGAAATGGAAAAGTTGGCGCCAAGGCCGGATGTGGGCTCAGCCCCACCCGATGAAATGCAAAAAAGGTGGCCGGGTTGCCGATCACCCCGCCTATGTCATCGCCAAAAGCCAAGCTGAAGCCCACCACATACCACAGCAGGCTGATGACACCCAAGGCTATAAAACTTTGGAGCATCGTGGAGATCACATTTTTAGTGCCTACCATACCGCCATAAAAGAAGGAAAGCCCCGGAGTCATAAACAGCACGAAGGCAGAGGCTACGATCATCCAGGCAGTATCAGCTTTATCAATAGAAGCGCTGGCATCGGCCACTGGCTCCTCGGCCACGAACAAGGCAAAAAACTGAAGCGCACAAATAATGGCGAAAATTACAATCCATCGTGTTTTAGGTTTGCTCATAAGGCTGTTTGTTAAAATTATGTATCAATTTTCATTAAAATGATTCAAATTTTACCATGATATATTAAAAATATTACAGAAAACGATTTAGATGATAAATTTTTAACCCATCACATACAAAAAACTGTAATTTATTTTTTCCTGTAACTGTTTTCCACTTATAAAAAATAACAGTAGCTATTTGAAATGCTTCCTTACTTTTCATACCTCAACTGAACCCCAACACCATGAAAAAATTACTCGCTATTATTTTATTTCTGTCTATATCCTTTTTGATGTATGCGCAGAATGAGGAAGTGAAAAAAGCACCCGAAGTAAAAGAAGGAGATGGCCCTTACTCCATGCTCATCATTCGGGGGGTTACCCTGATCAACGGCACAGGCGCGCCACCCATGGGGCCGGTAGATATTGTAGTGAAGCAAAACCGGATTGCAAGCATCCGGCAGGTTGGTTTCCCTGGCGTGCCAATCAAATCTGACTACAGGCCAAAACTTGATCCAGGTGGAAAAGAACTGGATTGCACCGGCATGTACCTGATGCCCGGCTTCATAGATATGCACGGCCACATTGGCGGAAGCCAGGCACCCGTTGCCGAATATGTTTTTAAACTGTGGATGGCGCACGGCATCACCACCATCCGCGACCCATCGTGCGGCAATGGGCTGGACTGGGTGTTGGATGAAAAAGCTAAAAGCGAAAAAAATCTGATCACCGCCCCGCGCATCAAAGCCTATACCGCTTTTGGGATGGGCAACAAAGGGCCGATCAGCACACCGGAGCAAGCACGCGCCTGGGTAAATGACAATAAACTAAAGGGTGCAGACGGAATTAAATTTTTTGGAGCTGCTCCTGAAATAATGGATGCCGCCCTTCGCGAGAACAAAAGATTAGGATTGCGCTCAGCCTGTCATCATGCGCAAATGGACGTGGCTCGCTGGAATGTCGTTAACTCGGCCGAAGCCGGGCTAACCTCTATGGAACATTGGTATGGCTTGCCCGAAGCATTACTGGTTGGCAAAACTATTCAAGATTATCCACTCAACTATAACTACTCGAACGAACAGCACCGGTTTGAAGAAGCAGGCAAACTGTGGAAGCAAGCAGCCAAACCATATTCAGAAAAATGGAATGAAGTGATGAACCATTTAATCAGGCTGGACTTCACGCTCGACCCTACCTTTAATATTTATGAAGCCAGCCGCGACTTGCACCGTGCCCGCAGGCAAGAGTGGCACGAAACTTATACGCTACCGCAGCTATGGCAATTTTATCAGCCTAACCGCGTTTCGCACGGATCGTACTGGTTCAACTGGGGAACGGAACAAGAAGTAGCCTGGCGCCAAAACTATCAGTTGTGGATGGAGTTTGTAAACGAATATAAAAACCGCGGAGGCCGCGTAACGGTAGGCACCGACTCGGGATTTATTTTTGAGTTGTATGGCTTTTCGTACATACGCGAGTTGGAGTTGCTGCGCGAAGCCGGCTTCCACCCATTGGAAATCATCCGCTCGGCAACTCTTTATGGAGCGCAGGCCTTGGGTGTTGACAAAGATTTGGGATCGGTGGAAGTAGGGAAGCTGGCCGACTTTGTCATCGTAGATCAAAATCCGTTGGAAAACCTGCAGGTACTTTATGGAACAGGCGCCATCAAACTGAATGACGACAACCAAGCCGTGCGCGTGGGTGGCGTGAAGTACACTGTTAAAGACGGCATTGTGTATGATGCAAAAAAATTATTGGCAGACGTCAAGCGTATTGTTGACGAGGAGAAAAAGAAAACCGGGTTTGTGTTGAAACAACCCGGTGAATAAATGTAAACTGCTTTCAGAAAATTTACGGTCAATGTAGCCGCTCTATTTTGTAACCGGCTTTTTGTACGGTGGTCATCACTTGCTCTTCGCTGATGCCGGCAGATTGTACGGTAAGCACTTTGTCTTTGTTGGCTGTATCTACCTTCCACTCGCCCATGCCTTCGGCCTGATCCAAGTGTGGTTTTACAACGGCTACACAGCCGCTGCAATTGATGTTTGTTTTAAACTGATATGTTTTGTTTTCCATTTTATTGTAATTTTTTAGTTACTGATGTGTTCAACTAACAATACAAAATTAATCTAACTGCTATAAAATACTCTTACACTATTTCTGTTGAGGTTTATAAAATTTGCTGATTAGGTTTTTGTGCCACACTTTTTAAGATGCCAACTGGTCATAATTGTATCCGGCTCTTTGCAGGGCACGCTTGGCCGCCTCTAAGGCTATGGGCGATGGGTTGGGCGGGTGTACCGGTACTTTTGATACGGCAGTAAGTTGATTTAAAATTTTTTCTGTTTCGCTTTGTGTCAAGGCTTCGCAGGCATCGTACATTCCTCCCGTTTTTTCTTCAGCTAAGTCATGTTGCACAAGGATATGCCGGATAACTTTTATCAAAGAAGCAGTGGGCGGTACAACCATGAGTGACGTGAGTGCCCCATGATCTAAGCGGAGGGCGGCAGCCAACGGCAATGGCACTCCATTATTGGCCTTCTGCGCAGCCGGAAAAAGAATCTTCTCTTCCATCTTAATGTGTGTCAAAAGCCCGACACGGAATTGATGATAATAATCCATCTGAATTTCATTCGGGTTTTCTACGGCCTTATCCAACAGCCCGTCTAAGTGGCGATGGTCGTCAGTAAAAAACCGGTACAAAAGTTTATTCATGCTGTTTATAATTTCTTCCATTTTAATCTCAAACTGTTGCTCACCACACTCACGCTGCTCAGCGCCATGGCTGCTCCGGCAATCATCGGGTTTAATAAAAACCCGTTGACCGGGTACAGTATGCCCGCTGCAATTGGGATACCGATTACATTATAGAAAAATGCCCAGAACAAATTTTGTTTGATGGTGGCTACAGTTTGTTTCGACAGGCGGATAGCTTGCGGGATTTTAGTCAGGTCGGATGAAATGATTGTCATCTTCGCTACCTCCATGGCTATGTCGCTGCCTTTGCCCATCGCCAGGCTGACATCGGCAGTTGCCAGCGCTGTGCTGTCGTTAATGCCATCGCCTACCATGGCCACAACTTTGCCCTGTTGTTGCAGTTCTTTAATAAAGTCAGCTTTGTGTTGGGGTAAAACTTCGGCCTTGTAGTGGAGCAGGCCCGTCTGGTGGGCAATAGCTTTGGCAGTAGCTTCATTGTCACCGGTGAGCATGTATAACTCAACACCCATTTGTTGCAACTGGCGGATAGCTTCCTGCAAGGTCTTTTTTACTTGGTCGGCAATCGCCAATACGGCCAACGTTTTTTTGCTGTCGGCAAACCAGATAATAGTATAAGATTGGGCGCTCCACTCCTCAGCCGCTTTCTGCAAGTCATCCGGAATGGCAATATGATTATCGGCCAGTAATTTTTTGTTTCCTACATAATAGAACTCATCATGGTACGATGCCTTCGCACCCTGGCCGGTGATGCTTTCGAAGGTAGATAACGATACGGTTGAAGTACCTTCAAAATATCTTGCCACAGCCTCAGCCAGCGGATGCTCTGACTTTTTTTCGATGCTGAATAAAATAGGTTTTGCAGCCTCATCATCGTTCATCCATTTTATTGCAGTAACCTGAGGTTTCCCTTCTGTGATCGTTCCTGTTTTGTCAAGTACGATGGCATTTATTTTTTTGGATAACTCTAAACTTTCGGCATCCTTAATTAGAATACCATTTTCTGCACCCTTGCCAACACCCACCATAATGGCCGTAGGTGTAGCCAGCCCTAATGCACAGGGGCACGCAATCACCAACACCGTTACGGCTGCCAATAGGCCATGCACCATTCCGTTATCGCCACCTAAGAAAATCCACAATACCAAAGTGATGACGGCAATGCCAATAACTATCGGTACAAATATGCCGGCAATTTTATCTACCAGCCTTTGCACGGGTGCTTTGCTTCCTTGCGCGTCTTGCACGGTTTTGATGATGTGTGCCAACACAGTTTCTTTACCTACTTTCAATGCTTTGAATTGAAAGCTTCCCTTTTGGTTGATGGTGCCCGCCAATACTTTTTCATTTTCTTTTTTCAACACGGCAACAGGCTCACCGCTCAGCATGCTTTCATCTACATACGAGTTGCCGGCTGTCACCACTCCATCCACAGCAATCCGTTCGCCCGGTTTCACCAACAATGTATCTCCGGCATTCACTTCTTCAGTGGTAATTTGTTTTTCATTTCCACCCGGCAGAATGATCGTTACTGTTTTTGGTTGCAAGCCCATCAGTTTTTTGATGGCCGAAGAAGTATTGCCTTTGGCTTTTTCTTCCAATAATTTACCAAGCAGAATGAATGCAATCACCACAGAGGCTGCTTCGAAATAAACATGGGCGTGCAAGCCGCGCTGGTGCCAGAACTGGGGAAACAGCATATTGAAAATACTAAACAAATAAGCGATGCCTGTACTCAATGCCACCAGTGTATCCATGTTGGCAGAACGATGTTTGGCCTGCTTCCACGCATTGACGAAAAAATCTTTGCCCAGCCAGAGTACCACAGGTGTAGAGAAGAGCCACATGATTTCGTTGGCGTAGGGAACGTTCATCAGAAACATACCGATTACCACCACAGGCAGCGACAACAAAATAGCCAGCACAGTCTTTTTCTTCAGGAGCCGGATCTTTTTTTCATGAATGGCTTCCAACGATTCTTGTTGGTGGGTTTCATCTGCAATCAATAAATCATACCCGATAGACTGCACCGCCTGCCGCAGCATTGATGGGTTCGTTAGGGTGGGCAGATATTCTACCGTTAGGTTTCCTGTTCCATAATTGACGGAAGCTTGGATTACCCCTTCGGAAGACTTCACGATGCTCTCTGCACTGATGGCACAGGAAGCGCACGTCATATTCAGTACCGGAAAACTTTTCTTTACCATAGTAACCCCATAGCCCAAGTCCTGAATTGTCTTCACCGCTTCGGTTACTGATTTTGTATCAGACACCGTAATGGCGGCTCTGCGGTTATTCAGTTCTACCTTGTGGCTTTGTATGCCTGGCACTTTGGCAAGACCTTTGTCAACGATCAAAGCGCAGTGTTCGCTCTCCACGTTTTCTAACGGAAGAAAAATTGTTTTTGAGTCAGTCGTTGTCATGTTCTATTGATTATTTGCAATACAAAATTGACAATAAAACAGATGACGGCAGTTGTGCAATTATAAGAATGTGTTGTAAGATTTACACCTCGTCTAGGGGCTTTCTCTTTTGGGTTTTGATTTGCTTGAAGTGGCTGGGCGTAAGTCCGGTAATTTTTTTGAATTGATTGCTCAGGTAAGCAACACTGGAATAGTTTAGTTTTAAGGCGATCTCGCTTAGCGACAGCTCATCGTACACCAGCAACTCTTTTACCTTTTCTATTTTTTGGGCGATAAAATATTTTTCGATGGTGGTGCCCTCTACTTCAGAAAACAAGTTGGATAAATAATTATAATCGTGGTGCAGGGCAGTACTTATTATGTCTGACAGATTGCTTTTCATTTCGCCATCCTGCTGATGCACCAGCTTGACGATGGTATTTTTAATTTTTTCGATCACTCTGCTTTTCTTGTCGTCAATCAGTTCAAAGCCGAGCGTTTGCAGCGATTGTGCTACTTGTTGTTTTTTTTCTTCGATGATATCTTCCTGTAAATCTACTTCACCCAATTCTACCGATACCGGATGAAGCCCCATTTTTTCCAACTCGGATTTCACCACCATCTTACAGCGGTTGCAAACCATATTTTTAATGTAGAGCTTCATGTTCTTCTTTTTTTCTTGAAGAAGGTGTCAACGCCCCGTCTGATTTTTTGCACCACCTCAATGCCTTTGTGCAAGGGCTCGGCAGAGAAGTCGTCATACAGTTCAATCATACTATGGTCGCCATATTGCTGCGGGTACACAATAATGCGGCTGTTGGAGAAAAAATTATTTTCCAACTTAGAAGGCAAGTCATCCAATATTCCCATGTAGGAGGTAGCGCCTTTCCGGGCTGATATCAGTACCAGTAAATCATCTTCCTGAATGCCTTGGGAGAGTATCAAAAAGTTATCCCAGTCGGTAAACATCTGCGTAGCAACAGGTGTTGTCACTTTTGTATTTTTTAAAAACCGGTCAACTGCGTTTTTAGTGGCTTCGTTACAGTACAAGCGGATTGTGAGGCTCAGCTCCTGCGCTAGCTTGGCCATTTTAGCGAGCCATAGACCAAAGCCATTTTCATGTTCTGCCAGCGGAGGCACCACAATAATAATTTGCTTGTGCACCACCAACGGTTTTTTTAGGTGACAGATGAACAAAGTTTTGTCGGTGCTGTTTAAGATATTGCCAACTTTTTCTCCAATCAACTTGTCAATAAAACCTGCCCGCTGCGGCCAACCAAGCACAATGATGTCGGCCATAATTTCTTTAGAGATGCGGCTGATGCCACTGGCAGCGTTGTGGTCTATGGTTGTAATGATGTTGATTTTTGTTTCGGATGCCGAGGCTTGCTTCACCGACTCCTCTAATTTTTTTCTGGCTTTAAAAACATTTAGCTCCGCATCGTGGTCGTTGGAAACAACGGAAAGAACAGATATGGGGTTGACAGATTTTTTGTCTTTGATGAAAATAGTCAACTCTAATATTTTTTCTATGTTGGCCGCATTGGCAATCGGCAAAAGGATGTGCTCACTTTGTTCAACCGGAGTTTTGTTAAAACTGCCATCATCAGGCGATTGGACAATTATTTTTTTGGCTGCGCTCTCGGCAGCAAAGGAGGCTGCGATACAAGTGATCAGGATGAGAAGAACGGTTCCGTTTAGAATATTTTCGTCAAGAATACCGGCTTTAAAACCTACCAATATAACAGCCAGTGTGGCCGCAGCATGTGCACTGCTCAGGCCAAAGATGAGTTGCCGTTGTGTGCCGGAGTAGTTGAAAGCTAGTTGTGTAAACCAGGCGGCAAGCCATTTGCCTAACAGCGCCACAGCCGTAAGTGTGCCGGCTACAATTATTGCCATCGGGCCGTTCAGGATGACGCTCACGTTCACAATCATGCCCACGCTGATCAGAAAAAACGGAATAAACAATGAACTGCCGATAAACTCGATGCGGTTCATCAGTGCCGATGAATTGGGAATGAGTTTATTCAATGCCAGCCCGGCCATGAAAGCCCCGATGATGGGCTCCACACCGGCTACCTCAGCTAAGAAAGCAGCAAAAAATACTACCGAAAGGACAAAAATATAGTGCGATTGTTTTTCACTTTCCAGTTTGCTGAAAAACCATTGAGCAATTTTGGGAATGACGAAGAACATGATGCCCGAAAAAATGGCCAGCGAAGTGCCCAGCCGTATCCAAAATTCCTGAGTTAAACTCCCTTTGCTGTTGCCGATGATAACGGCCAAAATAATGAGCACGGCTGTGTCTGTTAAGATGGTGCCGCCCACGGTAACAGCCACCGCCTGATTTTTAGAAACGCCTAATTTGCTTACGATGGGGTAGGCCACCAGCGTATGGGTGGCAAACATACTGGCTGTTAAAAAACTGGCGTTGAAATCGTACTGCAACAAATAAAAGCACACCGGAAAACCAATGGCTATCGGGATGATGAAGGTAAAAAAACCGAACAATAAACTTTTGTTGCGGTTGGCTTTAAATTCGTTCATGTCCAACTCAAGGCCGGCAATGAACATGATGTACAACAGCCCAATGGTAGAGAATAAATTGACGGCAGAATTTCTTTCGAGGATATTCAACCCGTGCGGGCCGATGATCACCCCGGCAATGATCAGCCCGATGATGCCGGGAATATTTATTTTTCTCAGCAAGATAGGAGACAACAAGATGATGAATAAAATCAGCGAAAAAATCAAGACGGGGTTCTTGAGCGGCAGGTCAAACTCGTGCAGTATGTGGTTAATAAAATCGGTCATCTCCTTTTGTCTTTTTCGTGCGACTCTATCGTTTGTATAAACCGACTATTTTTTTTTGTAAAGCCAAGCTAACACAACTGGCAGCCACAAATGGAAATGTAAGCTGCGTGAGCTGGTATTGATACATGACAAAGCCAATGACAACACACAAAACAACGGAGATAAAAGCCCACATCATATTTTCAAATTCCTCGCCTACAAAAACTATAGCACAGAGCACGGCATTGTAGCTGAACAAACCCATCATTATATCTTCAACCGGAGCCGAAAGAACAGCTGCCACCCCGCCTGCCAATATACTTCCGCCCAGGCCATACAAAGCCGCGGCAGGAGAACTAATGAAAACACCGACAAAAAAAATAAAAGCGGCAGAGAGTGTATTTTGAAAAATGACTTCACCAAAGCCACGGAATGCAAACGTAAGGTTGTGCATAACGGTCAGAGAAGGACTTGCCGACATCGGTACACCCGGATAGACGACCGGAAGTAAAAATAAAATCATCCAAGTAATCAATACAAACGGAAAGGTGAACACCGGAATCTTTTTAACAATAAAAAAATGTTGCAACACCGTAGCCAGCACTGAACCGATGACAAGAAACAACCAAACAACCACTACAGGTTGGAAGTAAACCATAAGGGCTACACCGACCAAAGCAGCACTGAATCCATACAACCCTTTTTCTATTTCTGTTTTATCATAACGAAAGAACCAAGCAGTAGCTGTGCCACATCCTGCCGCTACTATAGCTGCACATCCTGCGATAATTGAACCATAGAAAATTCCGATAAGAAACAATAAACCCGTGGCCGCATTTTCTTGCAACATAATTTGCCCTAAGCCTCTTAACACCGCATAGACGAAAGGAAATTTATGTGCGGCTGCGGTTGTAAACGCATTTATTCTTGTTAGCGTCATAACATGAAAATAAAAAAAGTTAGAACAGACTGCACGGTGATTATTGTAATTCGTAGTCTAACTTAACAGTAATGGTTGCTGTTTTCCGCTTCGAGGCGGTATTAAAAGAACCACCCCACGAATACTCTTCCGAAGAATTTTGCGCTACAATCTGAAATACGCCCATCACGGCCTTTTTTAGTCTGGTGATTTTGCTGCCTGCATGAGAGGCAATATTCTCTGCCCGGGTGTTGGCATCACTGGTGGCCTGGGCAATCATTTCTATTTTTAACTCAGCCAGTTTGGTGTAGTAATATTGCGGAGGATTGGAATAAAATTCAATTCCGTTGTTGATCAATTCACTCACCTGCCGCGATATCTCTTCTATCTTATCCACTTCACCAGATTCGATTTGTATGCTTTGCGTTAACTTATATCCGGTGAATGTAGAACTGATCCGGTTTCCCCGGCTGTCAAACTGGTCATCAAATTCTTTTTGAATGTCAATGGCAGAAAAAATAATGTTTTCATTTTTTATTCCTTTCTGAGTCATATATTTCTTGATGCCCTCGCGGTCGCGGTCAAGCTCGGCATAAGCTTCTTTTAGATTAAGGCTTTTCTTAACGAACGAGCCGCTCCATACAATTAAGTCTGAAACAAAATCTTTGCTCCCCAGTCCTGTTACAGAGATGGAGTCGTTTGATTTATTTCTGTTTTTAAATGAGTTGGAAAACAGGAAGGCTGTGATAATAATGGCTAACGCAAGGATCAGGCTGTTTAAATAAGGTTTCATACGATCAGTTTTATGGTAAGGTTAAATTTTTTAAAGTGAAGGAGCGTCTGAAATACGGAAGCTGTTAAATAAAAACGGGGCATCTGTTAGATGTCGTTTTTTTATGTTCTTCGTGTGAAGCGGCCGGGTTCAGTATTGAATACACTTTCGTTCATGCGGTAATAGTACCAGTTTTTTTTCCGGTTGTAACCCTCAGCAACTTCAACTTCGCTGCCCCACACGCACTCGTTGATTTCAAAAGTGTTGGCGATGACGGTGGCATCCGGGTTTTTCAGATCATGTTCAACATTCGTCCGCTCATCGGCCGGCAGTACATCTAAAATTTCGTCTATTATCTTTCGGCTGTCTAAGTCGTTGAGCCATTCATACAAGCTGCTTTCTGTAGCGGCATAGATGCCGGCAAATTGCTGCCATCTGGGGATAAGATAATTCAGCCCTTCGCGCTGCACCAAGTCAGACATGTCTTTCAGAATATCTTTGATTTGGTGGTGGTGTGGGTAGGGCATATCGTCTTGATTTAAAATTCAATTTACGAATAAGGTTTGGTTCGATAGCGGCAGCCTTTAATAATTTGTTGATACAGTTTTCTATTAGCTTCAGTACACTATAAAACCAGAATGTACAATATATTGTTTGTACGCTACGCTCAACTTATGCTTCCTGCTGTTGTTTATTATTTGCATAAAGCCTGTTTAGCAAGTGCACTAATGAGGCAAACAAGGCAAAGGCTCCCATCTGGTGAATAACACCCATAGCTACGGGTACACTATACAGCAGCGTAAACACACCCAACAAAAACTGCACAACTAAAAACAGCAATAAAAAATGGACAGCCAGCAACTGCTGCTGGTTCAGGTTCCATGAACTGCTTTTTCTTTTTAGCCACACATACACGATCAATACAAAAAGAATCAGCGCCACGGTGCGGTGCACAAACTGAATGGTGGGCAGGCTTTCTACTAAACTTACCACTCCCATCTGTTGCCAACTGAGCGGTACCGTGTTGGCTATCCATTCGTCATTCATCTTGGGCCAGGTAGTATAAATATGCCCCGCATGGGTGCCGGCCACAAATGCACCATAGATAATCTGCAAGGCCAGCATGGCCATGATGGCTACGGCCAACTTCTTTATTGCGGGCGTGGCCCGGTTGCTTACTTTACTGTTTTGGTATTTTAAATTTTGCGCTACCCAAAAAATATAACCGAATGTAAAAAACGCATTGATCAGGTGGATGGCCAGCCGGTAATGGCTGACAGAAGTTTTTTCTACGAGGCCGCTCATCACCATATACCAACCTAAAAAACCTTGCCACGCACCGAGCAAGAACATGATCATGAGTTGAGGCATTAGCTTTTTGCTGATTTGATTTTTAAAATAAAACCAGAGAAACCCACCGATGAAAACAAACCCCAGCAAGCGGCCAACCAAACGGTGGATGTATTCCCACCAATAAATATTTTTAAAATCCTGTAAGCTGAAATCGGAATTGATCTGAATGTACTGTGGGGTTTTTTGGTACTTGGCAAACTCGTCTTCCCATCCTTGCTGCGTCAGGGGAGGAAAGGTGCCCGTTACCACTTTCCATTCGGTGATGGATAGTCCCGAGCCCGTTAGTCGGGTAATGCCGCCAATGCCAACCATGGCGAACACAATAAAACAACCGGCATATAGCCAGGCGATCAACCCTTTAGGGATGCCGCCAGCATAATGATCTATTAAACGCATAATTTTTGTATAGTGTCAGTTAAAATTTCATTTACAATGTCAAGCCTGTTACATGCTCTTTGGTTTCCATTCAGTTTAATAATATTTCTTCTATTTCTTCACTCGCTTTTTGCAAAATGAAAACCCGGTTTTTGTTTAGTATTGGTGAAATAGAGTAATGGCTCATTTATTTTTAGGTTTCTTGGAGTTTAGTTTTTTTGCAGTATTTTCTATTTGCTTTATAAAATGTTTTTCGCCTTCCGATAAGTCGTTTTTTGTTTTCTCTTTGTATTTTAAGTACTCTGTGTTTGCTTTTTTCAATGCCTGCTCATGGCTAATCATACCTGAGTGGCTTAGCACATCATTGCCGGTAATTTTTATAAACTCATCTAATTTGCCAATCCAATCATTCATATACATAGGCTTTCTATTGAGTGCCTGTATTTCTGCCAAGTCCAAATAAGCCGTTACCATCCTATTTAAAATATTCAGTTCGTTTTCGTTTAAATAATTTTTGGCTATTTCAGTTTCTTGTTTTGTTGGCTTGCTTCCTTTTATATGAGTTAAACCAAGATTTATCTTTTTTGCATCAATACGTTGGTAAATTATTTCGGCCGCTGTGTGTCCGTGTGCTGCCCAGTGCATTTTGTTTTGTACTGTTTGAAAAAATTGTATGGAAATTTCCGTCTTGGGGTCGTAGTCAATACTTGTAGCGTAAATATCTAACACCTTTCTCCAAAATATTTTTTCGGAAGAGCGTATATCACGAATACGTGCCAATAATTCTTCAAAGTAATTACCGCCACCCGCCTGTTTCAGTAACTCATCGTTCATTGTAAATCCTTTTACAATGTATTCTCTTAATCGGGCTGTTGCCCATTGGCGAAACTTTGTTCCTTGTTGGCTTTTTACACGGTAACCCACTGAAATTATTATATCAAGATTGTAGTAATTGGTGGGTTTGGCAGAAAAATCGGAATTTCCGATTTTTCTCATAGATTGTTCATTATCAAGTTCTTTCTCCTCGTAAATATTTAAAATATGCTCGTTTATGGTAGAACGTGATTTTTGAAAAAGTTCAGCCATTTGTTCAATGGTTAGCCAAACGGTTTCATCTTCTAAACGAGTTTCAATTTTTGTATTTCCGTGTTCAGTTTGGTAAATAATTATTTGTGATTTTTCCATTTACTTTTCTGTCTTGTTAATGCTGGCAATAAACTTTGTTAGCTCTTTGCCTATTCTATTTCAACCAACTCATTGTTGTTGATGTTTCTGCCTGTGGCATCCTAGCCAATGTCTTCGGCCATGGCCATAAAAATAGAGTAGTCGTCTAAAGTGGTTTGTTTTGTCGCAATGTATTTTTCAGTCAGTTCTTCTTTCAGTAAATTCACTTTAACGGTTTGTGTCATTTCTGTTACCCTTGTCAAACCTAACAAGCCCTTTTTCTATTCCTGTGTCTATTAAATTCATTCTTTTTTTCTCGTATTTATTGAGGCCGCTAAGTTAAGTTTTAAAAAAACTGTATTGACAAAAAAATTCGCCAAACTATCCATTGAGCCGAGTGAGAGTGTAGCGTTGGTATTTTATTATGTCTGTTTTGGTACAGTTAAATTTTTGGAACAGTTGCTTAAGAATACCCGGAAATGAGCGTAATATCCGTTTACAAACGGATAAACCCGTAAGTAATCGTATAAAATACGAGTAACCGGTTGGCTGCCCCACACCTTTGCCTCGGCTTTCGGCTACAGAAAGTCTGGAGCCAACGAAAACGTAAATCAATTATTAACCTTTAAATGTTACCGTTATGAAAAGTTTAAGAAACAGTGTACAACTCATCGGCCGGCTGGGCAAAGACCCCGAAGTAAAAACCTTTAACGATAAAAAGAAGGCGTCTTTTTCCATTGCCACCAGCGACACCTACAAAAATGCGAAAGGCGAAAAGGTGGAAGACACGCAATGGCACAACCTGATAATCTGGGGCAAGCTGGCAGAGGTGGCGGGCAAGTACCTGAAGAAAGGGAGCGAGGTGGCTGTGGAAGGTAAACTGATCCACCGCGTGTACGAAACAGACAAAGGCGAAAAACGCTACATCACCGAAATCAGCGTGAATGATCTGGTTATGCTGGGCGCGAAAGGGAGAGAAGAATAACTAACACGCTTACCTGTATCAAGGCTGGCTGTTGGGGGAAACCCCGGCAGCCATTTTTTATTTCCAGAAAGGAAACTTACTCAATATCGGCTCTGCTCTTGTTTCTTCTTTTTCTTAATGTCTTTAATAAACTTCACCCAGTTGAGCGGGTTGAGGAAGGGGTTATAGATCGGGTGGAACTTGTCGCCAAACGAGTTGCTGTATTGGTTAATATAATAGCGGTAGTTGGCGTTGCCATCCATCGGGGTGGTGCGCACCATCAGCGCCAATAATTCGGAGTTCAGATTTTTGGGGTCTATGCCGGTGTTATCTAACGGCACGTTCAGGGCGAGTACGGCTTCTTTGAATAATTCTTCAGTGGGCATGGTGATTACCACCTCTTTCAAAAACGTAACATCGGGGTTCATCTCAAAAATAACAGAAGTAAACTCTTTGGCATCTTCGGGCACCACATAGGTTTGCTTTCTAAAACCGACCGAGGTAATCAGCACGGTGTCGCCAATCAGCACAGGCATCGAAAAAAAGCCGTTGCCGAGCGAGGTGGTGCCGCGCCCCGCTTTAGGAACATAAAAATTTACGCCCGGCAGAAAATTGCCCGTGGTATCTGTTACCAAACCCGATAGCTGCACTACCCGCCTGCGTGCCTGCGCAGAGGTATCGGGGCGGAGTGCCAGCACACAAAATGCGATGGCAGCCAGTATAAAAAAATTTCTTTTCACAATCATCTTAAAGGTGGGCAAAGGTAAGGATTCAAACCGAACATCACCAAGGTAATTTCCATACCTGATAGAGATGCCTGCCAATTAAAAAAAGTTTAAAATAGATACAGGTATTTACCTCATCATTTGCAATTTGTGTTTTGAAGTTTGAGATTTGGGCTGTGCGGTTAAAACATTTCAACCTCGACTTGGGTGCGCAAATCTTTCTGGCTTGCAGCGACTCCTCTCGGCTGCGCATTTTACACCTGATTATGATGAACGGAGAAATGTGTATTACCGACCTGGAAACGATTTTAGAGTTTACACAAACCAAAACATCGCGCCATCTGATCTACCTGAAAAACTCGGGCATCCTTACCTCGCGCAAATTCAATCAATGGATGTTTTACCAGATTAAAGACGAGGTGTTTGATATTGTGCAGCAGGTGATGCAGTTTCTGAAGCGCGACCCGCAACTGCAACACGACCAGTCTGTTTTTCAAACGATGTACACCAACCGCGAGCTGACACTCAACAAACTAAAAATGAAACCACTGGGCGTTTGAATTATGTTTCTGACTGCCAAAAGTGAATTCTGAATCAGATGAAATACCAAGTTCTTCTTTTCGATCTCGACCACACCTTATGGGATTATGAAACCAACTCGCGCGAAACGTTGATCGAACTGCACGAACACTACAAGCTGGCAGAAAAAGGAATTTTGGAAACCGAATTTCTTACAGCATTTTATCGCATCAACAATGAACTGTGGGATCAATACGACCGCGGCTTGCTGCATCGCGATGTAATCCGCAACGAAAGGTTTCATCGCATCTTTCAGACTTTTGGCTTAGATAACTATGCGCTATCGCTCAAGCTTTCGGACGACTACATTCATCAATCTCCCCAAAAGGGAAACTTGGTGGAAGACTGTGTAGAAATATTGGAATATCTGCAGCCCCGCTATCCGATGGTAATTGTTACCAACGGCTTTGAAGAAATCCAAGCTACGAAACTGCATTCTTCGGGCATCCATCATTTTTTTAAAAGCATCGTTACCTCTGCCCGGGCTGGCCATAAAAAACCGGCAAAAGAAATTTTTGAATTTGCATTGACAGAAAGCGGCTTTCAACCACATCAGGCCATTATGATTGGCGATAACTTATTGACCGATATAGCCGGAGCTGCGAACGCAAACATAGACACGGTATTTTTTAACCCCAACGGACAGGCATGCCCCACCACAGTAAACCACGAAATCAAAGCCCTGCGCGAGCTGATGAACTTTCTTTGAACGGTTATTTGTTACCTTTACACTTCACTAATTTTACGTTTTCAATCTTAAATTTTGAATACTATGTCAACCGGTTTTTTTAAAGTTCCTGTTCCCAAAAACGAACCAGTTTTATCGTATGCACCCGGCACGAAAGAGCGGGCAGCCCTGAAAAAAGCGTTGGAAGAAGCGCGGGCGCAACAACTCGACATACCCATGTATATCGGTGCCGAAGAAGTGCGAACCGGCAACAAAAAGAAACTTTCGCCTCCGCACGACCACCAACATACGCTGGGGCACTACCACCAAGGCGACAAAAGCCACGTGCTGCAGGCCATCAACGCGGCCATGGCCGCCAAAGATTTGTGGGGCAATTTGAGTTGGGAAAACCGCGCCAGTATTTTTTTGAAAGCTGCCGACCTGATGGCCGGCCCGTACCGGTATAAAATCAATGCCGCCACCATGCTGGGGCAATCGAAGAACGCCTTTCAGGCAGAGATTGACTCCGCCTGCGAACTGATTGACTTCTTGCGTTTCAATGTGTCGTTTATGACAGAGATTTATAACGACCAGCCCATCTCATCGCCCGGTGTGTGGAACCGCATCGAATACAGGCCGTTGGAAGGTTTTTGTTTTGCACTCACGCCCTTCAACTTCACGGCCATAGCCGGAAACCTGCCTACCAGCATGGCCATGATGGGCAACACGGTGGTGTGGAAGCCGAGCAATACACAGATTTATGCTGCCCAAGTGATCATGCAGATATTAAAAGAGGCCGGCTTGCCGGACGGAGTAATCAACTTGGTTTATGTTAGCGGCCCCGATGCGGCTGATGTTATTTTTTCGCACAAAGATTTTGCCGGCATTCAGTTTACGGGAAGCACCGGTGTGTTTAACGGCATGTGGAAAACCATCGGTGAAAATATTGCCAAGTACAAATCGTATCCGCGCATTGTAGGCGAAACGGGCGGCAAAGATTTTGTGATTGCCCACAAGAGTGCCGATGCCCGGCAAGTAGCCACGGCCTTGGTGCGGGGCGCTTTCGAGTACCAGGGACAAAAATGTTCGGCAGCATCGCGTGCTTACATCCCTTCTAACTTATGGGATGAGGTAAAGAAAATAATGATAGAAGATTTGAAGAGCATCAAGATGGGTGGAGTGGAAGACTTCGGCAACTTTGTCAATGCCGTGATAGACGAGCGCGCGTTTGATACCATCTCATCATACATTGAAAAAGCAAAACAAAATCCGCTCAACGAAATCATTGCCGGAGGCAAGTACGATAAATCGAAAGGCTACTTTATCGAGCCAACGGTTATCGCCACGAAAGACCCCTCTTCGCTGACGATGTGCGAAGAGATTTTTGGCCCCGTGCTGACTTTGTATGTTTACCACGAAGAAAATTTTGAACAAACTCTGGAGTTGGTTGACCGAACTTCGCCTTATGCACTCACAGGTTCAGTACTGGCCAAAGACCGATATGCGGTAGAAATGGCCACAAAAAAATTAGCCAACAGTGCCGGAAATTTTTACATCAACGACAAGCCCACCGGGGCAGTAGTAGGGCAGCAACCGTTTGGTGGCGCGCGCGGAAGCGGCACCAACGACAAAGCCGGTGCAAAAGTAAATTTACTGCGGTGGGTTTCGTTGCGAACGATTAAAGAGACCTTCGTTACGCCAACAGATTATCGTTATCCTTTTTTGGAAAAAGAATAAGCTAGTGTTTGAGGTAAATAAAAAATTGTGCAAAGATTTTTTCTATTCGTTATTCTTTTAGGGTTTGCACAATCAAAAATTGCGGCACAATCAAAGAGAATTGATAACATACGCCAGAAAGCGGAGTCTGCCAGTGGTGTTAACCGGGTGGATTTGCTCAACGAATTAGCCGTAGAAGTTTCTTCTTATGATTATGCCCGATCAATTAAAATCGCTACCGAAGCTTTTGATCTGGCCAAAAAACTGAACTATGCCGATGGCATGGCGTTGGCGCTTTTGCACTTGGGTGTGATGGAGCGTACCATTGGAAATGATACTGCTTCGATAGAAAGATTAAAGCAGAGCATAACGTGGAGCAAGCAGTCAAAAGACCGGCAACTTACAGGCAGAGTACTGACTCAAATGGGCACTACTTTTCAAAGTACAGATCAGTTAGATTCAGCCGAAGCCTATTACACCCGGGCTTACCAAATCTTAAAAGACAGCACAAATCCATATTCTCTTTCATTTTTGTACCTCTCCATAGCGAAATTGCAGGAGTTGAAAAACAACCCGGAACGTCAACTTCATTACCTGAATAGATGTTGGGAGATAAGAAAATTACTTGACGACAAACGTTGGCTGATTTATGTAGGGAAAGATATGGCTGTTTTTTACACAGAAAGAGGCAACTACTCAAAAAGCCTTTCCATATTAAATGAGATACAATCAACCTTAGGTAAAGATACCGTTAATAATGATGAGATTAGCCTGATTCATAAAGAGCGTGCCATCATCTATGCAGATCAAGGAAACTATAAAGCAGCGTTATTGCTGTTTGCCAAAGCAAAAAATTTCTATGAACAAAACGTATCGCAACTGGAACTGGTGAACCTATACACCGACATGGGGGATGTGCTGTCGCAAACAATGGGCAACTATGAAACCAGCCTGAAATATTTTTTTAAAGCCATCCGGATAGCCGAAGCCCAACGTTTTTCGCGCGAAGCCATCCATCTGTATGCTCAGGTGGCTTGGGTTTATTATTTAATGGAACAAGACGAGTTAGCAGAAAAATTCAGTCTTAACACATTGAAGTTGGCAGAAAATAAACATCCGTACGAAGAATCGACAGCCCTGAATATATTGGGCTTGATAGCCACCCGCAAGGGCATCAACGACCAAGCGCTGAACTATCTTTTCAAAGCTTTAGCTATTCGCGAAAAATATAGTTTCCTGGCTCCGGTGGCCAGTACGCTTCTAAACATTGGCATTGTGTATGAGCAGATGGGGAACTATGCTAAAGCAGAAGAATATGATTTGAGAAGCTTGCATCTGGATGAAAAATTAAACAAAGCAGTTGACCTCAACTACACATATCAGAGTTTAGGGCAGTTGTACACGAAGATGCGGAGTTTTGATAAAGCACATTTCTATTTGAATAAAGCTGAGCACATGGCCAAAGAAATTAAAGCCATGGATATTTTGCGCGATGTGTACCGCAACCAGCGCGATTTGTTCGAGGCACAGGCAAATTATATTCAGGCACTTCGGTATTCGCATTTATATGAGAATATACGCGATTCCCTTTTTAATGAGAACTTGGGCAACCGTATGGCTTCGCTGCAATACGACTTTGAACTCGACCAGCGCAACAACGAAATAAAAATTCTTACCCAGCAACAACAATTACAGCAAAGCAAAATTTCATTGCAGCAAGCAGAGATACGCCAGCAGCGAATTATGATTATCGTAGGGATTGTCATTCTTTCTCTCATCAGTCTCGTTTCATATATCGTGTTCCGGTTTTACCGGAAAGTAAAACAACTGAATATTGCCATATCCGAGCAAAATGAAGAGATCATGGTGCAGTCGGAAGAACTGATGGAAGCCAACGAAACGCTTCACAAACTCAACCGCGAAATTTCTGAGCAAAAAGAAGAGATACAGGCTCAGTCAGAAGAACTGATAGAAAATAACCGGGCCATCGCCATCATTAACGAAAGCCTGGAAGAAAAAATAAAAGAACGGACAGCCGAACTGAAGGCTGCCTACACGGAACTGGATACCTTCTTCTATCGGTCGTCACACGATTTCAGAAGGCCACTCACCACATTTATGGGGCTCAACGAAGTAGCCAAAATCATGGTGAAAGACAAAGCTGCCCTCGAGTTGTTTGAAAAAGTGAATGAAACTGCGCGCAACCTCGATAAGATGGTGAACAAACTGCAAACAGTAAACCTGGCCAGCAACGAAGAACTGGTAAAGACAGAAATTAACTTTAAAACATTGCTGGAAACAATCCGGTCGGATTTTAATGAAGAGCTGATGCGTAAAAAAATTAATCTTACGCTGGCTGTGTCGTTGCAAGAGCCTTTTGTTTCTTATGTGCCGCTGATTAAAGTAATTGTGCGGTATCTTCTGGAAAATGCCATCTCCTTTTCAAGACCATCAAACCCTGAAATCAGGTTGCAAGTAGCAGGAGATAGTAATGCTATACAACTCATCATCCACGACAATGGTCAGGGCATCCATGCTATTTACCTGCCGCGTGTGTGGGAGATGTACTTCCGGGCCAATGAGCAAAGCACCGGCAACGGGCTGGGCTTGTACATCGTAAAAAAAATTGTAGATAAACTGAAGGGGCTAGTAGACATCCAAAGTGAAGTTGAAAAAGGCACAACTGTAACCATTACCCTTCCGGGAAATGTTGAGTTGTAAATTTTTAGTTTACAGAAGTCAGACATCACATTCTTTTTTAAAAAAAATCAAGCAATACAGAGCTTATCCACCTGCACGGAATTGTTGATATTTGCCTATCAAAACAACCGTAGATTATATCATTGTAGGTCAGGGGCTGGCCGGCTCGTGCTTAGCGTTAGCGTTGAAGGCGCAACATAAAAAAGTAGCGGTGTTTGACGAACCACAAAAAAATTTGGCATCGGCTATAGCTGCCGGATTGTTTAACCCCATCTCCGGAAAGGGTTTGGCCAAATCATGGAAAGCTGATGTCATTTTTCCTTTTGCCGAATCATTTTACAGGCAGGCAGAAAAAAAACTCAGCACTCAATTTTATTTTCCGATGCCTATTTACCGGCCTTTTATTTCTGTAGAAGAGCAGAACGAGTGGATGGCACAAAGCCAGTTAGATGCATTCATCGAAAAAATACATACAACCTCCGCCTTTGGCGAGCAGGTAAACGACCCGCTGGGCGGAATTTTGCTGAGGCAGTCTGGCTATGTGGACACAATAGCTTTTATCAGTTCGGTCAGAAATTTTTTAACTGCCGATGACAGCTTCTGGGCTCTCCATTTTAATTTCGATCAACTAAAGATTGCTCCCGACAAAGTTTGTTACGAACAGGTTGAAGCGAAGGGGATTATCTTTTGCGAAGGGGTGAGTGTTAGACAAAACCCATTTTTTTCTCCGGTGTACATCAAACCATTAAAAGGAGAAACTCTTACCGTTCGTTTGCCCCAACCGCTGCCGGTTATTTTTAATCGCAGCATTTATTTAGTTCCTACATCCCGGCCTCTCACGTATGTAGTGGGAGCAACCTATAAACCCAACGACAACATACCGTCTGTAACGGAAGAGGGGAGAGCCGAGTTGGAAGAAAAATTACGATCCCTGATCAACCTGCCCTTCCACATCGAGCACCAACATTGGGGCTTTCGGCCTACCGTGCCCGACAGGCGGCCGGTGATGGGCAATCATCCGCATCATAAAAATTTATATCTGTTCAATGGGCTGGGTACCAAAGGCGTAACTTTAGCACCCTATTGCGCACATATTTTTGCCAACTGGCTCAGGGGCGAAAGCGAATTGCCACAGGAAGTAAATATCAAGCGTTTTAAATCGTTATATTCGAAGTTTAGTTTAGGTGCTAATTTATGATGATGAACAGGATGGGCAGATTGGCCGTAGTTTTATTCTTATTCTTTTATGCCTTTCAAAGTTTTGGGCAACATGCTACAGAAACTTTTGGGCGCAACAGAATTCAATACAAAGATTTTGATTGGAAGTACCTCAGCTCAGAAAATTTTGATGTGTACTTCTATGGCTCGCGCGGCAAACTGGCACGCGAAGCTCTGCAATACCTGGAGTTGGAGTTCGACCGCATCACAGACCTATTAGGCTATTATCCTTACCAGAAGACAAAAGTTTTTCTGTATAATTCCATAGCCGACCTGCAGCAAAGCAACGTAGGCCTAAACCACACCCGCTACAATGTAAGTGGCGAAACAGAATTTATTAAACCCTATGTGGAAATTGCCCACCCCGGAAACCTGGAAGAATTTAAAGACGAGTTGGTTTTTAAACTGGCAAACCTCTATGTAAACGAGATGATGTTTGGCGGAAGCCTGCGCGATGCGTTTACCAATTCTGTACTGCTGAACTTGCCCAGCTGGTTTATTGATGGCACATCTTATTATGTGGCGTATGGGTGGAGCGAGAAAATGGATGACTACGTGCGCCAGCTGGTGAAAGCAAAAAAAATAAATCGTGCCTTCCGATCTACAGGCACAGAGGCCGCATTGGCAGGGCAGTCGGTATGGAATTACATTGTAGAGCGTTATGGAAAAAGCAGCATCAACAATATTCTAAACTACACACGCATTATCCGCAATGAAGAAAAAAGCATCCTCATTACGCTGGGCGTTCCGTTTCGCCAACTGATGGTTGACTGGAAAAATTTTTACAAGCTCAATGAAGAAGGTGTAGAAAAACATTTCTCAGGATTGCCGGACTCTGTTCAGTTTACCCGGCAAGGATTTAAAAAAATGACCTACACCACCGTAAAAATCAGTCCCGATGGAAAAAGTGTGGCCTATGCCGAGAACGACCGCGGCCGGTTTGTTGTAAAAATTAAATCGCTGGAGAACGGATCGGAAAGTGTGGTGCTGACAGGCGGCAACAGGATCATCAAACAGACGGTAGATTACCGCGTGCCATTGTTAAGCTGGGCCGATGCCACTACGCTGGGTGTTATCGGACTGAAAGACGGGCAATATGTTTTTTGGTTGTACGACCTGAAAACAAAAACCAAAATTCCACGCGATTTAGATAAGTTCAGCAACATCCGCAGCTTTAGTTTTTCTAATAACGGACGACTGCTCATTGTCAGTGCTGATTTTGAAGGGCAGAATGATTTGTTTTTGCTCAGCAGCCGCAGAGACCGCACCAAGCGCCTTACCCGCGATGCCTATGATGACCTCGACCCCAGCTTTATTCCCAACTCCAATACCATCGTTTTCAGTTCAAACCGAGTCAGCGATTCGCTCTCTACAGATGAAAAACTCTTGCAGAAGTTATCGCCTTACTATAATCTTTTTCTCTATAATATAGACACAACAACCAACCGGCTGATCCGGGTTACACGCACACTGAGCAAAGATTTTCATCCGCTGGCCATGGACGAACACAACGTATTTTACTTGAGCGACCAGCGCGGTATAGTAAACTTGTTCCGCTATAATTTTAATACGAAGATGTACACACAGGTTACCGGTTATGATGCCGGCATTAAGGATTACGACATCCATTTTGATGACAGAAAGCTGGCACTCATTACCATACAAAACCTGAAAGAAAATATTTTTTTGTTTAAGCATTTTGATTTGGACCACCAGGTGTTTACATCGCCCACCAGGCGCAAAGAGCTGTTGCTGGCGCGTAACCTCATCGAGCGGAAAAAGAAAGAACCCACCCGCCCCCTGACAATTAAAGATTTGATCAATGCCAGAAACAAACCCGCCACGGATACAGCTGCCCACAAGGAGCCAACCAAGCCGATGACATTAAAAGATCTGATCAATTCACGGTTAAAAGAACATGCGGATACAGCGAAACATCAACAGAAAGATCAATCAAAAGAAAAATTATCTGCTCCAGACTCTGTTCATCAAGCAAAGCACCCGGTAGAAATTAACACCGAAAATTATTCTTTTGATGACGAACCCAAACCGGTTAATCAGCCATCTGTTAAAATTACAGGTCAACCCACGGCTGTTCCTTCGCAAAAAACAGTAAGCACAGACGATTACGTTTTTGAAGACGAGGCAGTCAAGCAAAAAAATACATCGCAGCCGAATGAAACATTCCTTACCCGGTACATGAAGGCACGCGAACTGAATAAAGTAACGGGGCCTTTTCCTTACGAGGGCAAATTCAGTTATGATAACCTGATTACAAATGTGGTGATTGATCAGCTGAGAGGCTGGAGCCTGCGGCTGGAAACACAGATGAATGACATGCTGGAAAACTTCCGTTTCAACGGGGGCTTTCAGGTTTCTATTTCTGATTTAAAAAGCGGAGATGTATGGGGCGAGTTTCATTACCTGCCCAAGCGCCTCGACTTCAGCGCACGCTTTGACCGAAAAGTAATTTATTGGCAGACGAAAAATTCTGATATCGTAGGCTACTCGGAGAATCAAAAATATTCTTTTCAAAAAGTTGAGCTGGGTGTTTCCTATCCTTTTTCGGTGCGCACCCGGTTCAGTCTGAAACCGTTTTTAGGCTACACCGAATTTTTAGATCGAGGCTATACGTCCACATCCAGTTCGAGTACACCCAGCACCACTTTTTTCCCAACGGTCAGGCAAGCCTATGGCGGGGCTCGAGCCGAATTAATTTATGATAACTCCGTGGTGTCGGGGCTTAATATCATTGAAGGAACGAGAGGCAAAATAAGCGCGATAACGTACAATGCGTTTGGCAACAAAAGACTGAATTTTTCGCAAGTATATGCTGATGTGCGCCATTACCAGAAAATTTACCATGAAATTGTTTTTGCCGTGCGCGGTTATGCCGGCAGTTTTTTTGGCAATGCACCTAAAAGTTACTTGCTGGGCGGAGTAGATAACTGGGCATTTAACAATACCAATTATACGGGCTCCACCAACCCGCTCAACAATGCACCTACTGCTTACAACAATCAACTTTTGTTTGTAGATTTTGCCTCCTCTTTGCGCGGCTTTGATTACGCCACACAGTATGGCAGCAGCGTGGCCATGGCCAATGCCGAAATTAGAGTACCCATTGTACGAGCATTGGCAAGTGGCCCTATCTCGTCCAGTTTCTTCCGCAACCTACAGCTCACCGGGTTTTACGACATCGGCTCTGCCTGGACAGGATTCATCCCGATAGGAAGCGCTAACAATGGAAGCGTGCGCGAGGTAAGCACGCCTCCCGTATTTACGGCTTACATTAAAGAGTACCTCAACCCTTGGCTGTATAGCTATGGTGCCGGGTTCCGGTCTATGATTTTCGGCTATTACCTGAAAATGGATTTAGCCTGGCCGGTAGTCAACTATCAGGTACAAACGCCTCGTTTGCAGGCAAGCTTAGGATTTGATTTTTAAACAGTTTACCATATCAACGTATGATTTATTCTATGACCGGTTACGGCCAGGTGGCAGATAACACCGATAAACTTTACATCACTACTGAGGTGAAGTCGTTGAACTCTAAGTTCTTGGATCTGTCGCTGCGGCTCCCGAAAAAATTTACCGAAAAAGAAAATGAAGTAAGGGCATTCATTACCGAACGGCTGACACGCGGAAAGATTTCTGTTACGGTAGAGTTGCAGGTAAAGGGAGAAACATTACAGCCACATTATAATGAAGCACTCTTTTTATCAACGTATGCCGAACTAAAAAAACTGGCCGACAAAGTGATGGGCGGATACGAATCTCTTTTTCAACTCGCCCTCGATACGCCCGGTGTTCAGATAGAGATACCCGATGCGGTTGACGCCAATGAATGGGATGTCGTTTTTGCTGCACTCAAAAAAGCCGTTGACACATGTTGCCGGTTTCGCCAAGAAGAAGGAAAAGCGTTGGAAAAAGAATTGAAAACCTATGTGGCTACTATCTATGATCGCTTGCGGCAGGTAGAGGGCTTAGACGAAAAAAGAACGGAACGTGTGCGTGCCCGCCTGAAGGAAAATATTTCCGCCCTTTTTGGAAACGAAGGGTATGATGCCAACCGGTTAGAGCAGGAAATGATTTACTATGTGGAGAAACTGGACATCGAAGAGGAGCGTGTCAGGCTGAAAACACACCTCGATTATTTTTTGAGCGTGATGGGAGAGGCTGCCTCCAACGGAAAGAAACTAGCTTTTATTGCTCAGGAAATCGGACGCGAGATCAATACCATCGGCTCGAAGGCAAACGATGCCGAAATACAAAAAGCTGTTGTGGAAATGAAAGATGAGTTGGAGAAAATCAAAGAACAACTGAACAACGTATTGTAAAAAATTATCTCCGCCTGCGCGAAGGTGCTTTCTTTTGGCCACCTCCATTTTTAAAAATCAGCCCCATCGAAATTTCGTAACCGGTAAAATCTATTTTGGCATCGGAGTAATCTATGGCGGCAGTCTGCAGCGAGCCACTCATGCTTCCGCCCACTACATTTCCTTTCAGCGGCATCTTGGAAGAGCCCATCAAATAATTTCCTTCCAGTGAAATACCCACCTGGTTGGTAACATAAACAGTAAACTCTGCTCCGAAATGTGTGCCCAGCCCTACGTTATTTTGAAATGATAACGAAGAGTTGGCCACGTCCCAGTGCTGGTAGCTGCGCAGGGCACGATCCATATTTCCATAATTTATTTTTTGATCAACACCATAAAACATAAAGCCACCACCTTTTATGTCAAACTGTACATTCTTCCCTTTCAGTTGAAAAACTAATTCGGCAGGAACATAAAAAGTGAAGTTAGGGCCGATCAGCGGCTCTTTGGAATCAAACGGAAGGTTGATCATGTTGAGCCCCGACATGCGGTAAATAGAAGCGCCTGTTTGGATGCCAAAAAAATCAGTGAAGTTGATGCCGATGCCCCGGATGGAGAATGGACTGATGGGGGTAGAAAAATATCCGTTTCGGGGAAGAAAATACGAAACCGATACGCCCATGTCTTGTGCGCAAACAGCCGCGCTGCACAACACAATGGCTAAGAAGAAAAAAAATCTTTTCATCTGTCAATTATTTTATCTCGAAAGATAGAGCGATTCTTTTTATTTTTATGAACTAACCCATTTACCATGAAACCTATTAGCTGGCTATGTTTTGCACTCATGCTTTTCTCTTGTGCTTCAAAACATGAGGTGGCCGACCTGATTATCAAAGGCGGAAAAATTTATACTGCCGATGACGCCCACCCGATGGTAGAAGCCGTAGCCGTGCGTGGCGATAAAATCCTTTTTGCGGGAACTGAACAGGAAACGGAAAAATATAAGAACGAACAAACCAAGGTCATTGATCTGCAAGGAAAAACGATGACACCCGGTTTTACCGAAGGACACGGTCATTTTTTTGGTTTAGGATTGAGTGAGTTGAATTTGAATCTGGCCGATACCAAAAGCTATGAGGAGTTGGTGTCCAAGGTGAAAGAGGCCGTGGCCAAAGCCAAACCCGGAGAATGGATAGTAGGACGCGGCTGGCATCAGGATCGCTGGGAAAAGAAGCCCGCGAAGATGGTGAAGGGTTTTCAAACCCACGAACTGCTGAGTACCGTTTCGCCCAACAACCCCGTGTTTTTATCTCACGCCAGCGGGCACGCTGCCTTTGTTAACGCCAAGGCTATGGAAATCGCTGGTGTCAACCTGCTCTCGAAAGAACAGTGGCAGAAAGACTTGGGCGAAGGCGGAGAAATCATCCGCGATCAGTTAGGCAACCCCACGGGTATTTTTGTAGAACACGCCCAGTCGCTCATTGCCAAACACATTCCTTCTGCCAACGAAGAAAAGATTTTACAGATTTTTACGCTGGCCACAGAAAACTGTCTGCGCAACGGCATCACCAGCTTTCACGATGCCGGCATAGACCGAGAGGAGTTGCAGGTATTACAAAAACTTCGTCAAGAAAATAAACTCAGCGTGCGCTTGTATGAGATGCTTTCCGGCTCTGACAGGCCGTTAGTAAAAGATTTTTTTCAACAGGGCATCGTAGTTGACTCGGCTCATTGGCTCACCATCCGATCTGTAAAATTATACAGCGATGGCGCGCTGGGCTCGCGCGGTGCATGGTTGCTGCAACCTTATTCCGACCGCCCCGAAACATCGGGCATGCCGCTGATGGCGATGGACTCGGTATTGGCCATTTCACGCGAAGCGCTGAAAGCAGGCTTTCAGGTATGCACCCACGCCATCGGTGACCGTGCTAATCGCGAAATCCTCAACCAGTATGAACAGGCATTTAAAGAATATCCTTCGCAGACAACAAATGCACGTTTTAGAATAGAACATGCCCAACATATTGACCCGCAAGATATTCCACGTTTTGGCAAGATGGGAGTCATGGCAGCCATGCAGGCCATTCACCTTTCTTCCGACAGGCCGTGGGCCATAGATCGGCTGGGCGAGAAGCGGATTAAAGAGGGCGCCTACATGTGGCAGTCGCTGTTAAAATCTGGCGCACACGTAGTGAATGGCACCGATGTGCCCGTAGAGCCCATCAACCCGATCGCCTGCTTTTTTGCTTCCGTTACACGACAAACTTTGCAAGGCAAACCAACCGGAGGCTACGAGCCAGCAGAAAAAATGACACGGGCGCAAGCGTTAAAATCGTACACACTCGAGGCGGCATTTGCTTCCTTTGAAGAGAATATAAAAGGTTCTATCGAGCCGGGTAAGCTGGCAGACTTCACTGTTTTCTCCCAAGACCTGATGACAGTACCCGATGAGCAAATACTTTCCACACACGTGGAGATGACAATTGTGGGAGGGAAGGTTTTATTTAAAAAGGAGTGATGGCTGCCGAAGCAACACATCTCAAAGCAGGAGGCACAGTTAGCAGTGTAGTGAATATTTTATTGGTATAGTTACCTTTTCCATTAATTTGTATAGACAATCATGAAATCATTTTCGATACTGTTTTTTCTGCTAGGTTCTGTCCTTGTTACCAACGGGCAAGCCACCCAACCACAGACCGGAGGCGTGCCTGTAAAATGGATGTCGTTTGAAGAGGCCGTGGAGAAATCGAAATCAGAAAAAAGAAAAATCTTTATAGATGTATTCACTGAGTGGTGCGGGTGGTGCAAGGTAATGGACAAAAACACATTCCCTGATCCGGAAGTAGCCAAGTTGCTCAACGAAAAATTTTATGCCGTAAAATTCGATGCCGAACAAACAGCCGATGTCAATTTTCGGGGCACTACGTTTAAATTTATTTCATACGGGAACAAAGGCGTTCATCAATTGGCGGCTGCCCTGCTGAACAACCAGATGAGCTACCCCAATTTTGTTTTTCTGGATGAAGAGTTCCGTATCATCCCCATCTATCAGGGCAGCAACTCATTGCCCGGCTACCGAAAGCCCGAAGAGTTCCATCCGTTCCTTAGTTTTATCGCGGGTAATTTTTATCAAAAGATGAACGTGCAGGATTATCAGAAAGAGTATCAGTCGCCATACAGCACAGGCACGCCTGCACCCTCTACAAACTGACCCATAAATCAAAAGCCTGCTCACTCGCAGGCTTTTGATTTAAGATATATGGAAGAGAAGAATTTAACGCCCTTCTTCTTGTTCGTTTTTCTTTGTTCTGATCTTGTCTATGTAAGCTAACCCTGCCACAAAGCCTACTGCTACGGCTACGATGGTAATAAAGATATTTGCCGGATCGCCAATGTTCTGATTGAAATAGAAGTCCATATTCGGATTGATTAATGTGCTTCAAAGATAAGAGGTTAGAGGAAAAACCTAAAGGGTAGATAAAATATTTATTTGAAATTTAAAGCCCCAACTCTGCTTTGTTTTGACGCAATACGTTAATAATAAGCCCGATGTGGTCGTTTAAATCAACCCCCAGAAGTTCGGTACCTGTGTACACCTCGTGCCGATCCACTTTGGCGGCAAACCCCTTGTCTTTCAGTTTTTTAATAACAGACTTCACTTCGAGGGAAGAGATCCCATCCGGCCGAACCTGGCAACAGGCCACAATAAATCCGGTAATCTCATCGCAGGCTAACAGGGCCTTATCGAGTAGAGTTTCGTGGGGCACATTCCACCGGGTGTAGTGTGCAGAAATGGCATGCGCCACTTCCGGTTCGCCCAGCGCAATCAATTTCTCTACGATGAGGTGCGGATGTTTTTCAGGAAAAGCTTCGTAGTCGGCATCGTGCAACAAGCCGGCCAATGCCCATCGCTCTTTATCTTGCCCTAGTCGGAGGGCGTAGGCTTCCATCACCAGTTCTACAGTGCGCATGTGTCTGAGCAGGCTTTCGCTCTTTGTCATGGATGTAAGTAGGGTGAGGGCTTCCGGGCGGGTCATGATCTTTTTCTGCGTGCCATAAACAGGTTGACGAGGCCGAGGGCAACAACAGCACCCAGCACGATGCTCGTTATCACCAACCTGGAGTTGCGCAGTTCAAGCGAGTCCATTTCAGATTTCTGTTTTAGCTCTTCCACTTGTTTTTCTTTTTCCTGCAGGTCGAGTGCCATTTCCATCTGAGCAATTTTGTGGGTGCTCTCTTCGCCATACACGCGCTCTTTGGCTTTGTCGTAAGCCACCATCGCTTCGTAGGCGTCTTTCATTTTGCCTTGTTTGGCAAAATTGGCAGCCCGGTTTTTAAAAATCTGAGGTTCGTAAATATATGCTTGCAGCGATTGGCACAACGTCATAGCACTGTCAAAATAAATTTGGGCTTTGTTGCTTTGCCCCGATTGGGCAAAAACTTCACCCAGATTGATCAGTATGTTCAGCATACTGGTTTGATTGTTTTCTTTTTTGGAAAGCCCGAGCGCTTTCACATAATAATCGGCTGCACGCTGGTAGTTTCCTTGCCGAAAATACAAATTGCCAATATTACTGAGAGGATCAGACGATATTTTTTTGGTTTGTTCGCTCATCTGCAAGGCTTGCGAATAATATTTGAGCGCCTGCTCATACAGTTGCAGGTCGGTATGAAGGTTGCCCAGGTTATTTAGCGAGCCGATAATTTTTTGCTTGTCGTTCAATTCAGAAAACAGCTTGTACGATTCCTCAAAATATTTCATGGCTTGGCCATAATCTTTTTTTAAGGAATAGAGGTTGCCGATATTATTCTTAGTGGTGCCAACGCCTTCATTGTTTTTTAACAATTCATAGTTGTGCAGTGCTTTCAGGTAATACTCTAACGCTTCTTGCAGCGCGCCTTGGTTTTTGTAGGCTACACCCAAGTTGTTGAAGGAGGCGGCCATCCCTTTTTGATCGTTTATTTCGGTGGCCAAAGAAAGCGCTTCTCGCGAGTAGCCGATTGCCTTTACAGGATCCGAATTGATATAAGCACGGAATAACTCATTTAGATTTTTAACTCTCTGTTCTCCTTTGGCTGTTTTTAGCGCATTTTCAAGACTGTCTATTGGACTGCCATAACCGACAAGTATCTGAAGAGCCAAAACGACCGTTATAAAAGTATTCTTCATATTTTTAAAGGGTGGTCTTTCAAAAATACCGCTTTTATTCAGAATTTTAAACTTGAAACTTACCCCTCCAAATCTTTTTTGCATGGAAAAAAATATCATTTCGCTCATATTTTTTCTGTACTTGCCTGTCATGCTGATGGCTCAGGCCTTGCAAGACAAAGAGGCAATCATGAATATCATCCAAAACCTTTTTGAGGGCATGCAAAAAGGAGACAGTGCTGCTGTACGAAATATTTTTGCGCCCGCTACAATCATTTCAATCGTAAATCCTGACAACAGCAATCAGGAATTATTGATACGTACACCCGTACAGAAATTTCTAAAATCGATAGGAACTGCACATGCCGAAACGTTGCGGCAAGTTATACGAGCAGTAACCCTAATGGACAACATAAAAAATAAATAAACTATGAACACAAACATTAAAAGCGGACCAACGCTCGCAAAATGGATTTTATTCACATCCCTCGGATGGATTATTGGATTCATCTTAGCTCTACTTATTGCAGAGCCACTTGGCAAAATTGAATTAGATTTTTTCGGACTTGGACTTGGAATCGCAACAGGTATCGGCTTAATGCAATGGCTTGCATTAAGGGAATATACCACAATTAACAGTAAATGGTTATGGCTAACAAGTGCAGGCATGGGTGGTACATTTCTCATGTTCGATATTCTTATTGTTATTTTAAAAGCACTTGGTTTTAAATATAAAATGGATGGAGCACCCGCTATGATAGCTATAACCCTTTCAATTGCGGTAGGTAGCTATGTAACAGGTTTGCTTCAAAACAAATTTTTAATAAAAAATAATTACATAAATACTAACGGATGGATATTATATAGTTTTCTTGCCTGGACAACATGCAGCTTATTTATTTCGGTATATTTTATTTGCATGGATAACGTTTTTCATATAGCATTTACATCAGCAGGAAAGATAATGAACATATTTGCATTTCTTCTTATAGGACCAATTCTAGGATTTATTAGTGGTAAGAAAATATTGACAGTATTGAACATTCCGAAAAATTCTATTGATGATTAACTAAAAAAAAATAAACCAGCTGCTAACACACATATTTGCAAAAGCATGGCTGAAGGAAGTTATTGAACAATTGTACTACTATCAACTTTTGTGCATATTTTCGGCTAACGGTTTTCAAATACCGTGCCTTCGCAAATATGCTGGCCGTTAATGAATTGTATTGGAATGAAAAAATCATTGTTAACAATCGTTTGGCTGAAGTATGGTGCAATTATGCTTTTTATGTTGGCAAAAAAAATCAGCCATTTCGGTATAGATGTTTTTCATTTGATAAAAACTGATAGTGGATGGAAGATTTTTAACTTAGCTTATGATGTGCATAAAACAGGATGCCAGATTCCACCCGAAATTTTAAATCAGCTAAAATGAAAGCAATATTTATATTATTATTTTGCGTAATGAATATGCTGGGTTTTTCTCAAGGCAGACTGACCACGCTTATTTTAGTGCGCCATGCCGAGAAAGATAAATCCACGACTGGCAAAGATCCTGATTTGTCGGAAGAGGGGAGAAGAAGAGCCAACAGGCTCGCTGAAGTGCTGGCTCACACTGAGGTTGCTTCAGTGTACACTACACCCTATCAGCGCACGCGCCAGACGGTAGCCCCGCTGGCAACATCAAAGAAAATTAATCTGAAAGAATACCGGCCCGGCCAAACCGGAGAGATTGACCGGATGATAACAGAAAATGAAGGGAAAACTGTGCTGGTATGTGGCCACTCCAACACCATTCCTGCTATCGCTAACTATCTGACAGGAACAGATAATTATAAAGACTTTGATGAACATGATTACGGCAACCTGATGGTCATCACTTTTTACCACCCCGGCCAATCGGCACGTGTTACGTGGTTAAATTATTGAATAGAGCCTTCACTTTTTTATTGTTGAAGGAAAAACTTACGCCACTTCGAGTAATACTTTAATTTTTTGTTGAATCAATTTACTGGATTCAGATAATCAGGTATTTACAATCAACTTTACTCCGTTTCGGATAGCTGACTTTATCTTTTTTGAAAACATTTTTTTTCATTAAAAAAGAATGAAATGTTTTTATGAACCAAATATTACAGCCACGATGTTCATACTGTAATCATCATATATTTTTTGTGGCAGGCAAGTAGCTTTATTGTAAAATAGTTGGAGCGATGAAAACAATCACAAACCTTTTTTCTGAAGTACATTGGCATGTTAACCCCATTAACCGCGATCTTATTTTGATCACAATAGTTGGGTTAATGGCAGCCATCTCGGCATTTACCATTTTGGTGATAGCGGTCAGTAAATTTTAAATGGATTGCTGCGTACGGCAGGTCAACTCTCTCTTGAAACAGGAGAAAAGAAGTTTTTAAACCCGCTCGATAGCGGCTCCCAATTTCTTTAGCCTGCCTTCGATGTCTTCATAACCACGGTCTATCTGGTCAATGTTAGAAATTTCGCTTTCGCCCTGAGCAGAAAGCGCAGCGATGAGAAGAGCAACGCCAGCGCGTATGTCGGGCGAGGCCATCTTCACACCGCGCAACGCCTGCTTGCGCTCTAAACCTATTACCGTGGCGCGGTGAGGATCGCATAAAATAACCTGCGCACCCATGTCTATCAGTTTGTCAACAAAAAACAATCTGCTTTCAAACATTTTCTGGTGGATCAGCACCGTGCCTTTTGCTTGCGTAGCTACCACGAGCACAATGCTGAGCAAGTCGGGCGTGAAGCCAGGCCAAGGTGCATCTGCCACGGTCAGGATGGAGCCATCAATAAAATTTTCTATAGCGTAATATTCTTGTGACGGCACGAAAATATCATCTCCGCGAAATTCTATTTTGATACCTAACTTTTTGAATACATGAGGAATGATGCCCAGCATATCAATATGGCAATTTTTGATGGTGATCTCAGATTGCGTCATGGCAGCCAGGCCGATAAAACTGCCGATCTCAATCATGTCGGGCAACAGTGTATGTTCGGTGCCGTGAAGTTTTTCCACGCCTTCAATGGTGAGCAGGTTTGAGCCGATGCCCGTTATTTTTGCGCCCATCCTGTTGAGCATGGCGCACAGTTGTTGCAAATATGGTTCGCAGGCCGCGTTGTAGATGGTAGTCTTTCCTTTGGCAAGTACAGCGGCCATCACAATATTGGCTGTTCCTGTTACCGAGGTTTCATCTAACAGCATGTAGCTGCCCTTTAATTCTTGCGCATCAATGTGGAACAGGTTTTCGTGGCTGTCGAAATTGAATTTGGCGCCCAGGTTTTGAAACCCAAGAAAATGAGTATCGAGTCTTCTCCTCCCGATTTTGTCGCCACCGGGCTTGGGGATGGAGGCAGCACCATATCGCGCCAAGATGGGGCCTAGCAACATAACAGACCCGCGCAGGGCTGCTGCCTTTTTTCGATAGGCCTCCGTGCTCAGGTAACTTGTGTTGATGTGGGATGCTGTAAACCGATACGAACCTTTTGCCAGTTTCTCTACCCGGCAGCCCAGCTCGCCTACCAACTCTATTAGTTTGTTGACATCAAGAATATCGGGAATGTTGTGAATGACTACAGGCTCGGAAGTGAGCAGGGGCGCACAGATAACCTGAAGTGCTTCGTTTTTTGCGCCCTGCGGAATAATTTCGCCTTGCAGTTTATTTCCGCCTTTGATTCTGAATGAACTCATTGGTCGCGTCTGCGGTGATGGCGGTTTTTATTGAATTTGCGATTGCGGTTATCGCGGCCGTCTCTACCTTCTCTGCTGTTGCCTTCCGGTCTCATTTTTTTCTTCTCGCGATACAATTTTTCAAACAAATTGTCTTCGCGTACTTTGTCTAAGTTCAGTGTCAACTTTCCCTTCGACATGATGGCGAGGTCTTTTACAATAACAGAGTCATCCAGATTTTCTTTGTTCCAGTTGCTGTAAAATGTTTTCATCAGCTTGCCCAGATAGATCGTTGCCTCTTCCCGCTCTTGCGGGTCTTCTTTTTTCAGTGCCTCTTGTACCAGGCGTTCTATATTTTTTCCATAATGTTTAAACCGCACTTCACTTTGCGGGTATATCATTTTTCTAGGTCTTTTTTGAAGAATGCTGCGGTCGGGTGTGGTGAAAGGATTGTTTACATCTAAGTCGAAGTCGGCCATGATGTAGAGGTCGTCCCACATGCGCTGCGGGTTTTCTTGCGCTTCTTTGGCCACAGGCGCCAGTTGCTTAATCAGTTCGATGAGGGTCGTGGCCATTTGGGTGCGCTTCTCCTTGTCGGGAATGGTGCGGATGTAGTTCACTAACTTTTGAACGTTGCGCCCATATTCCTTTAGTATAATAGGTTTGCGCTGGCTGTTGTACTCTCCGATGATCATTTTTTGTTCGATTAATTTGTTGGGCACAGATGCAGGTAGTGCCTGATTAGTTTTCATGAATCTTCAACTTGGCAAAGCTAAGCAATAACGTCTTTTCGCCAAAATCGGCAAAATTGATTTTAGCCTTTCGTTCGGCACCCTGTTCATCCATTTTTACCACCGTACCGAAACCGAATTTGGGGTGCTCTACTTTCATGCCTTCCTTCAGGGTGCGTGTATCGCTGGGTGTAAAATCGGCCGAGGGTTTGTACGCAGGCTTTGCAGGCGGCTGGGCGCTGGGGGTGCGCTTCATGTTGCTGTTTACAAATCTTTTGGTGTAGTCCGGGGTGGGCTTAGAAGTGTCTTTGCTGCTGAACTTAGAACTGACTTTTACATATCGCTGGTCGAGGTCATTCAAGAAACGGCTGGGTTCACAATTTTTTAATTGTCCAAAACGATACCGTGTGAGCGCATACGATAGGAACAATTTTTTTTGTGCTCTGGTAATGGCTACATAAAACAGCCTTCGTTCTTCTTCCAGATCAGCCCGGCTGCTCAACATCATCTGTGAAGGAAACAAATTCTCTTCCATGCCTACGATGTACACATTTTTAAACTCCAGCCCCTTGGCCATGTGGATCGTCATCAGCGTAACCTTGTCGGGGTCGTTGTCTTTGTTTTCATCTTGCCCGGTTATTAATGAAACTTCCTGCAGAAAAGCTCCGAGGCTTTTGTCTGTCTTCTCAGAATCGTCAACATATTCTTTAATGGCGTTGAGCAACTCCTGCACGTTTTCGTAGCGGCTCAGGCCTTCGGCCGTTTTGTCTTCGTACAATTCTTTGAGCAACCCCGATGACTTGGCTATCTCGGCTGCGGCTTCATAGGCGTTTTTATTTTGGATTTCAATTCCAAATCTTTTGATTTTGGTAACGAAATCTTCAATAGGCCCCGAAGCGCGCCCGCCTAAAAAGGTAGGAGCGTTTTCCAGCACTTCCCAAATAGAGATGGCGTGGTCGTTGGCAGCCACTACAACTTTGTCGATGGTGCTATCGCCAATGCCGCGTTTGGGCAAGTTGATTATCCTGCGGAAGGAGGCTTCGTCTTGCTGATTGATAGAGTAGCGCAGATAAGCGAGTAAGTCTTTAATTTCTTTGCGTTGGTAAAATGAAAGCCCGCCCACTACTTTGTATTTGATGTTCATCCTGCGCAGGGCTTCTTCCATCGAACGGCTTTGGCTGTTGGTACGGTAGAGGATGGCAAAATTGCTGAATGAATTTTGATGCTGCATCTTCTCTTCAAAAATGCTGGAGGCAACTAATCTCCCTTCTTCATTGTCAGAATTTGCTTTGATCAACTCAATCAATGTGCCTTCTTCATTGGTAGTCCAAACATTTTTTGGGATTTGCGCTTTGTTTTTGGCTATGACTGAGTTGGCAGCATCTACAATCGTTTGGGTGGAGCGGTAGTTTTGCTCCAACTTAATGATGCGCAAATCAGGATAATCTTTTTCGAAATTGAGGATGTTGCTGATGTCTGCCCCGCGAAAGGCGTAAATACTTTGTGCGTCATCGCCCACCACGCACACATTTTGCCGCACGGCTGCCAGCTTCCGGATGATGAAATACTGGCAAAGGTTGGTGTCCTGAAACTCATCAACGAGTACATAGTGAATGCGGTGCTGGTATTTGTTGAGCACATCCAGATGTTCTTTAAAAAGTTTATCTGTATTGAAGAGAAGATCATCAAAGTCCATCGCCCCGCTTTTGTAGCAGCGCTCCACATATTTTCGATAGATATTGCCTATCTCCGGCCGCATGCTGGCGGCATCGTCACCCATCAGATGCGGGTTGGCCAGATACTCCTGCCACGAAATCAATTTGTTTTTGGCACTTGATATCCGATTGTAAACTGTATTGGCTTTGTATTGGGTTTCGTCCAGACCCATTTCTTTTACCACATTCTTAATGATGGACTTTGAATCATCTGTATCGTAGATGGTGAAGTTATTGGAGAAGCCCAGATGATCTGCTTCTGCACGCAGTACCCGTGCAAACACCGAGTGGAAAGTGCCCATCCATAAATTGCGTGCATCGGACCCTACTACGTGTTCAATCCGTTCGCGCATTTCGTTGGCCGCTTTGTTAGTGAAGGTAAGTGCCATGATGTTGAATGGATCTACTCCCTGTGTTTGTATCAGGTGGGCGATGCGGTAGGTAAGTACCCTTGTTTTCCCCGACCCGGCACCTGCAATGATCATGCAAGGCCCTTCCGTATTGATGACGCCTTCGTGCTGAGGGGCGTTAAGTGATTGAAGATAATCCATTGATTTTTTTAAGACTTGCTGCCCGAGTAGCAGTTGTATTATTTCCATACAAAGATAACAGATGAAAACTACCGAAAGCGCATTGGGTAGTATGGAATTGTTCGTGTAAGGCAGGCAAGGCTGCTACCACGCTGTATTTTTTGCACGGGCTTGTAGTTTATAGAGAATGAAAATACCTTTGGCAAAATTCAATAGGTGATCAAAGTAGGAGAAATATTAGTTTCGGACGACATTGCCTCGGTAGAGTTTGTCTGCCATCTCGAAAAATGCAAAGGTGCTTGTTGCGTAGAAGGCGAATTGGGCGCCCCGCTGGAAGAAGACGAGTTGGATGTCATGAAAGAGATACAGACGGCCATCAAGCCTTACCTGACGGCCGAAGGACTGAAAAGCATTGAGACGCAGGGGCCTTATATTTTAGATGAAGATGGCGATTTTTCTACACCCACCATTGAAGGGCGCGAATGTGCCTACGCGCACTACAACCAGCAAGGAATTTTAAAATGTGGGATAGAGCAGGCTTATTTGGAAGGGAAAATTTCTTTTCGCAAGCCGATGTCGTGCCATTTATATCCTATTCGCATTGTTAAAAAGAAAAACCTCGAAGCAGTAAATTATCACGAATGGAGCATCTGCTCGGATGCGTGCCAACTCGGAAAGTCGCTGCAAGTTCCGCTCTACAAATTTTTAAAAGAACCGCTTATCCGCAAGTACGGAGAGGCTTGGTACAATGAGTTGGTTCAGTTGATTGAGAAACAGCCTATCAATACAAAATAAAAGAGGCTGCCTTTGTTAAGGCAACCTCTTTTTAAAAAAAACAGGATCAAGTTATTCGGCTGCTACATTCACCTGAATGCTGTGCTTCACTTCTTTGTGGATGTCGAGCAGTGCCGTGTAGGTACCCAATTCTTTAGGTTGCTCCTTAAAGGAAATCTTCCTACGGTCAACATCAAAACCTTTTGCTTTTAAGGCTTCGCTTACCTGCAGCGGAGTAACAGCTCCGAAAATACGGCCTGTTTCTCCTGCTTTGGTTTTAATTTCTACCGTCATCTCTCCGATTTTAGCAATCAAGTTTTCAGCATCCTGCTTAATCTTGGCAGCTTTGTGCGAAGCCTGACGGATATCTTCGGCTACTCTTTTTTTGTTGGAGTCGTTGGCAATGACAGCTACCCCGGTGGGGATTAAATAATTGCGGCCATAGCCGGGCTTTACTTTTACAGTATCGTTTTTGTAACCAAGCCCTGTTACATCTTGTGTCAAAATCACTTCCATGGTATTACAAGGTTTAGGTTATTTCAATTGATCAGCCAAATAAGGCAATATGGCCAGATGGCGCGCGCGTTTAACAGCCTGAGCCACCTTCTTTTGGTATTTCCAGCTTGTGCCTGTCAACCTGCGGGGCAGAATTTTTCCCTGCTCGTTGATAAACTTTAACAAGAAGTCGGGGTCTTTGTAGTCAATGTACTTGATCCCGCTCTTTTTGAAGCGGCAGTATTTAGGTTTAATTTCTGCGCGCTTGATAGGTTCATTCATTAATGTCATGCTTCAACCTTTTTGGGTGTTTTTTTAGTACGGTTAAATTCGCCTTTCTTTCTGCGCGTGTTGTAGGCTACCGCGTGCTTGTCGAGTACGGTGGTAAGAAAGCGCATGACCGACTCATCCCTGCGGAATTCTGTTTCCAAGGTGTTGATAATGCCGGTGTTCTCTGTCGCAAATTCGAGGAGGTTGTAAAAGCCGGTGGACTTGTTCTGGATTTCGTAAGCCATTTTTTTCAGTCCCCAAAACTCTTTGTTGACGATTTCGGCTTTGGCCTTGGTCAACACCTTCACGAATTTCTCGACAGCATCCTTTGCCTGATCTTCAGACAAAACGGGATTCAAAATGAATACTGTCTCGTAATTTTTCATGAGTTAAACATAGTTTTAAATGGGCTGCAAAGGTATAAAATGGTTTCGGATTGGCAAAGGAAGGAGCAATGATACGACTGATAATGTAAAATCGCTGAAAATCAGCGAAATACGTAATGTTTGGCTCTGCCAGTTATTTCTTACCAAAGTAATAGGCCAGCCCGAGCGAAATAGAACCGGCATTGAGGCCAAATGTGCCGGATGAAGAAACATTGGGCAGGTTGCGCGTGTAGGTGTACCCCACTGAACTCAGGCCGGTCTCAATACCCCACTGTGGAGTTGGAAAAAAAATAAAAGATGGAGATACAAAGGCATCCAACTGGTACATCGGAGTTTCAGATGTAGAGGTAATTGATGTGAAAGCATTAAAAGAAACATTCTTAGAATTTCCCCGCGTGAAACCAACTTGTCCCTTTAGCGCAAAATAAATTGAATTGGAAAGAGACCAATAACGCTTTATAAATGGGTTTAATCCCCACGTGTAGCCGGATGAGGAGTTATAAGATCCAGAAGTGCCAGACTGAGATTTTTGATAGCTATTGTTGTATGTCAAGGCGAGGCCCCAGGCAGTTTTTTCATCAGTAAAATAACCCACAGAAGGTGCTACATAAAAATAGTTAGATGTGTTCGTGGTGGGAGCCGGGTTGAATGTTGTGCCACTTAACGAGGCGTTGATTGAACCACCTATAAATTTCTCTCCTTTAGAAAATTGAGCATGGCACACGAAGGGGATCAGGAAAATAAAGAGCAAAAGTTTTTTCATATTTTTTTGTTTGTCAGCAGCAAATGTAAAGGAATATTCAATCCGTCATTCTACTGCTGCTGGGGCAGCAATAAGGTTGGCTCCTTTTGTTTTTTTGATCCGCTTTTCCGGGGCGAGGATTAACCGGAGTGAGGTGTCTTTTGACAAATATGTCCAGGCCCAATTAATAAAAATGATCAGTTTGTTTTTTACGGTGATGATCAGCATCAGGTGCAAGAACATCCACGTAAGCCAGGCCATGCGCCCCCGGAAGTGGACAAACGGCAAATCTACCACGGCTTTGTTCCGTCCGATGATGGCCATCGAGCCGAGATCGTTGTATTCAAATTCTGTTGTTTTTTTATTTTGCAATATGCGCGATAAATTTTTTGCCAGAAGTTTGGCCTGGTTGATGGCCACATTCGCTACTTGCGGGTGGCCTTTTGGGTATTTGGCAGTTGACATGAAGGCAACATCGCCAACGGCATAAATGTTTTCTGTTCCTGCTACTTTGTTGATGCGGTCAACGATTACCCGGTTGCCACGAGTGATGGAGCCGGGCGAAAGTCCGTCAATTGTATTTCCTGTTACACCGGCTGCCCAGATAACCGTTTGGGTGTGTATCTTCTCTCCGCTGCTCAGCAGCAACATGTTGCCATCATAATCTTTTACAAAGGTTTCAGTTAAAATCGTAACGCCCATTTGCTGCAAATATTTTTTCGATTCCTCCTGAGAGGCCGCACTCATGTTGCTCAGCGTATCTTTTGTACCCTCAATCAAATAAATATTGAATTTTGAAAAATCAACTTCGCGATAATCGCGCGGCAAAAAGTTTTTTTTCACTTCAGCAAAAGCGCCTGCCAATTCTACACCGGTAGCCCCGGCACCCACAATCGCCAGATTACACAATCCGGTTCGTTCTGCACCGGTGGCAGAAATTATTTTTTCGAATGTTTGTAAGATGTGGTTGCGGATGATGATGGCATCGTAGGTGGTTTTAAGAGTAAAGGAATGGTTTGCGATATTTCCGTTGCCGAAAAAATTGGTGGTACACCCTGTAGCTAAAACCAAAAAATCATAACTGAACTCTCCGATGGAGGTAATGATTTTGTTTTGATGGCTTACTATACTCAATACCTGAGCTAACCGAATCTGTACGTTGGGTTTTTTCTTAAAAATATTTCGCAAGGGAAGTGAAATACTGGAAGGTTCAATTTGAGAGGTGGCTACCTGATAAAAGAGCGGCTGAAACTGATGGTGATTGATTTGGTCTATCAGTAAAACATCAAACAGCTTTTCGTTGAGTTGGCGCACTAATTGAATACCGGCAAAACCGCCCCCCACCACAATTATTTTTTTTCTGACGGGGTTCATAAATCATATAATTTATATTGACCGATCTCTAAACTATTTTTTGACATATACATTCATGCGGTAGAAGGAGTAGCAGTATTCTATATCCTGATGATTAGGCTTATTTCCAAAATGCATCTTTCCATGCGTTTTCATCTTCATGTTTTCTCGCGTTTAGCAGAGGGGCAATTTTTGCCAGTTCACTCTCGGCAACGGTTTCTTGCAGGTAGTTAAAGAGCTGTCGTTCTTCAAAGCGAACATGCTTGTCTATATCGTCAGCAAATTGTTTGAGCAATTCCGTATCCGATGGATTGGCTTTTATATCGGCAGCAATCCGGTGAATATGCGCATGTTCTGCTTCCACCTGCTTTCGCAGCGGGTTGTCGGCAGGCATTTTACAATAGAGCAGATCTTCCTCTGCTTTAAAATGCGATTTTAATTCAACGTCATAATAGTGCAAGGCATAAGCGCTGATTCGTTCGGCCTCGATAGATTTTTTTAACCCATTCCGGATTTTCCAAATGAGCAGTAAAGTAAAATGATGGTCGCGCGATAGTTCAACGATGGCCGCATGGCGTTTAATGGGTTGTGTATCTTTCATTCCATATTTATTTTTAGCATTGCAACTATGTTATTTTATTCTCTCACACTCTGTCATAATCGGAACGATAGAGCTAAATGAATAGTTCAGAAAATATGCTGAAAGGTTACAATGATTTACTTGTCAAAACATGACAAAGATCAGCAGGCTACTCAGTGTGTGCCATTGCTTTTTAGGCGCATGTTTTATTCTGAATTTTATACACGCAACAAACCGCGAAATCCTCTGGCTGCATAGTAAGACTCGGCTCCGTTGTGATAGATGAATACATGCCCGTAACGGTAGTCGGCAAAGATGGCGCCTCCTTGTTCTCTGATAGCAGCAGGAGTGTGTATCCAACTGGATGTTTTGGTATCAAATTTTCCTAATCGTTGTAGTTCGCGGTACTGTTCTTCTGTCAGCAACTCAATGCCTATTTCTGCGGCCATGCCTAAGGCACTGTTTTTAGGTTTGTGTTCTTTCCTTGACGCCAGCGCCTGAGGGTCGTAGCAAATGCTTCGCCTTCCCTTCGGACTTTCCTCACTGCAGTCATAAAAAAGATATTCACCATTTTTTTTATCAAAGCTGATGACGTCAGGCTCTCCTCCTGTTTCTTCCATTTGATTGAGCGACCATAGTTTATCGGTATTGGCTTGGAGTTTCTTTTGCACGTCAGCCCAGTCTATTCCTTTGTGTCGTGCTTTATTTTTTTCGAAGCGCAACCGCAAAACTTTAATGATGCTTTCGCATTGTTTGGACGATAGGTTTTTTTTCATCAGATAAGATAATGAGGCTGTGATAGGAAACCGAAGGAATTGACTTTTGAATTTGAGTTCAAGATAATTAAAAAAGATAAGTGAAACTGAGTTTAGCAAAAAACGGTGTGCCGGGTGTATAACAAATTTGATCAACCGGTGTGTGTTCACCCCGTAGTTTAGTAGTGGTGTCGAACTGTGCTTCTTCCCATCGCCTGTTGAAAATATTTTGTACCGAAAAAGCCACTACATATTTTTCATTGGTATAATTAATCAGTCCGTCACACACCAAGTAGCCGACTGCTACCACCGTATTATCTTCATTAGCCGGCCGGTTGCCCATGTAGCGGTAGCGAAGGCTGCCGCCAAATCCTTTGCGTTGAGTAAAGGTCAATCCGCCAGTGGTTGTTAGGAGCGGGCCGAGCGGAACGTAGTTCTGCCCTTCAGGATAAGAAACATAACGTGGTTTGGCTGTGTTCAGATCTCCGTCAAAGAACAAATTCTTGCTGAGCTGATATCGCACAGACAAATCAATTCCGTATCTTCTGGTTTTGTCTGTAGGCTCTACCACACCCACATCGCCCACATACACAAATTCCTGATTGAGCCAGAGGTACCACGCGGCCATGTTGACCAGCAAATTGGGCACGGGTTTAAAGATGGCACCCAGATCAGAACCCCATGCGGCCGGAAGCGTTTGTATTCCTCTCTCGCGAACTACTACGCGTGTGTCGTTGGAGTGAAACCCTTTGCCTCCCTTCAGATAAAACTGAATATTTGAGTTAGGCGTGTAATAGAAATTTAACTTGGGGCAGATGATATTTGATTTTACTGTACCGGTGGAAGGAGGCGTTACCATCCGGTCGCGATATTGATTAGAGAAATAATCTATGCGCACGCCCGCATTCATGGTAAACCGATTAGAAAACTGCACGAGTTCTTCGGCATAGATGCCCAGATTTTGTTCGTTGATGTTGCCATACTCTAATCGTTGCAGCGTGATAGATCCATCTTTAGTATGAGCCAGTTCAGTTCCATTGGTCAAATCATGGCGGTAGTATATGCCGGCTGTCGCTGTTGCTGAAATGTTTCCAATTGAGTGATCGTGTGTATAACTGCCGTTGTACCCAAACATATTGCGGGCTTCTTTTTGCCGGATTTGATCGCCCTGAATACTGTCGGTGAGGAAGTAAGTAAAGTTAGAGTATAACTCGAATGTGTTGTTGGTATAAAAAATTTGATTTTTGATCAGATCGTTGGATGGCGTTCGCGTAAGTAACTGAACGCTGGCATTTGTGCGTGCGGTAGCGCCCCGCTGTGTAGTGTCGAGCGCCCCATAGAAACCAATCAATCTTTCTGAAACAGCCCGCTCCGGTATTTCACCGGAAAAATCCCATGTACTCCATAACGTGGAGGCAGTAGCGGTTAAAACACTGTTCTTCGAAACTTGGCCGTTGTATTTACTCATCAGGTTGAGCCTTTTGAAATGCTGAGAGTTGTCGAAGAAAGATCGGGAATAACTATACTCTCCGGCCACGTAAGCATCTTGATTTTTGGTTCTTCCTTTTTGGCCGAGCAGATCAATGCCGGCTACCGTGCGATAGGTTTGGTATTGACCTACATCTGTTTTAATAAAACTTTTGCCCAGTGTATTTTTTGTGTTGAACGCAACCGAACCGGCCGTAGTCAGGTTGCCATCTTCGGTACGGTAAGGCCCTTTGTTGAAGTTTACGTTCTGCACCAGCTCGGGTATGACAAAGTGGAGATCGGCATAACCTTGTCCATGCGCGTGCGATACCATATTTACCGGAATGCCATCCACAGTTATTCGTATGTCGGTGCCGTGGTCGAGATCCATGCCTCTCAAAAAAATTTGCTCTGCCTTTCCGCCTCCGGCATGCTGTGCGATGAAAAGTCCCGGAACCATGCGCAAAATTTCCTGTGAGTTGTTGATGGGTCTGATATTGATATCCAGATTGCTGATGATTTGTTGGTTGTGGGCAATCTGCGAAGACACCACTACTTCCTTCAGTTCAACACTGGCTGGTTTTAACCGGAAGTCTGCCGTTATCGGATTCGAGTTAACCGAAATATTTATCAACTTAGAACTATACCCGATATGTGAAACTGAAATCGTATAATTTCCATGAGGCACTTTTGTCAGTTCATAAATTCCGCTTTCGCCCGTGGTAGCACCAAAATTAGTGTTGGGAATAATAACCACTGCACCCGACAAAGGTTTTCTCGTAGCGCTGTCGAACACAGCCCCCCGGATATTTCCTTGGGCTATTGCCTCATGGCCAGATGCGAGAAACAAAATAAAAACAGCAATCCGGATAGAGATGTCTTTTGCAAAATGATAAATGAGGTGACACAATAATATAGGTGTATTTATTTTATCCATAAAAAAATAGTAGGGCAAGCTGCATCAGCCTGCATGAAACTTGAGTTATTTTAAAGAGAATTTACAATGCAGCCATTGCCAAAGGCGGAGGGGTAGGAGGGCAGGTGTGGATAGAAGAAAAATGTTCTATCACTTTTGTAAAATGATTTTGTGTTGGCAGCGGCAGCGGACAACAATATTCAAACAGCGGTTGGATGTAGCCAAGAGCAATAGCAATGAAATTATCTGGCGGAGCGGGTTCATCCATTTCATAAGCAAACTTCATCTTCGGAAAATGATGATCGGCCAGCGTATGATCTTGAAAGTTCTTGGTTTTTCTAACCTTGTGGTAGTGAAACGGATTTTCAAACTGGTGCAACACATGATGGCCTAATTCAACCAACTGAACCAGCGAGGCCGATAAGATAAATAGGCTTAGTACAAATCGTGCGCTACGTATTCTCATAGGTATGAAAACGCAAGTTACTATTTATCGTGGCATCGAAATTATATTTAGGATAAGCACCACTATCATTGCTATAACGGGGCGAATGGCTTGATAGATGGTAGCTTAGTTGCAATGAGGCAGTAAAAATTTATTTATCGGGATTGTGCTTGGCTTCATTAAAATACTGCTTCATTTTTTGTCCGCGCACCAGAAATTTCAACCCTTTTCTTTTCAATGAAATAACAGACCCTACTTGGGTGCGGTCTTCCATATCCAGTTTGTAACTTGAAATGATGTTGGTATAAGAAAGGATGCCGGCAATCGTGTGCCGATCGGTTGATGTTACCGGCAGCACGTCCACATTTTCATTGGCCATCAGTTCGATGGCTGTTCGAAGACTGTGATTAACTTCTACCGACAAGTGTTTTTGGTTGGCCAGCAATGACAGTTTTGTATCGGCCGGATGAGTTTTATTGTATAATTCTGATGCGCTAATAATTCCCCGGTACTCGCCTTCGGCATCAGTCAGGATGTAGTAATTACTTTTATGTTCGGGTTGTTGCCCCAACCAGTTGATGGTTTCCTCCACCGTGTTATCGGCACTTAGCATCGCCCCATAGTCATCCATCACTTGCTCTACATTAATTTTTTCCAACAGGTCGGGCTCATACGAGTCGGGTGTTTTTATTCCCCTGCGGGCAATCTTTTCCGTCATGATCGTATTTTCCATGATGAAGAATGACACAAAGTAAGAAGCGCTGCAGGTGGCGAGCAACGGCAGCAAGGCATTAGTTTGTCCGGTTGTTTCAATAGCGAAAATGATAGAGGTAATGAAAGCCCGGGAAGCGCCCGCAAACATGGCAGCCATACCCACTAACGCGGCTAACGAAAGTGTAATGCCCGATTCGGGAAACAGATAGAGAAAGAAAGTTCCCAGCAAGATGCCGGTAGCTCCGCCAATGGTAAGCAGTGGCGCCAGCGTGCCGCCCGATGTGCCACTGCCTAAAGCGATAGCCCAAGAAATGAATTTTAAAATACACAACGACAGAACCATTTTAAAAGTAAGACTTGCCGCAATCAGGTCTATGATGTTGCTGTAGCCAACACCCAGCGTCTTTGGTTCATAATAGCCAATAATGCCAACGGCTATACCACCGATGGCAGGCCACCACATCCAGTGCACAGGTAGTTTTTCAAAAGTATCTTCAATCAGGTACACCATTTTTGTTATGGCCACAGATAGCAACCCAATGATGATGCCCATAGCGCTATAGGTGAGCAACGCTGTGTTGCTGGCCTCTTGTATTATTTGATTGGTAGCAAAAACCGGTCTTTCTCCAAACAAAAGATGATGGCCGGCCGCACCGGTAATGCAAGCTAACGCAACCGGTATGATGGAGCGGGGAGAAAACTCGAAGAGCAACAATTCGATAGCTAAAAAAATTGCTGCGATGGGGCTGCCAAAAATGGCGGCCATGCCGGCCGTAGCTCCTGCTGCCAATAAAATTTTCCGTTCGTGGTGCGATATCTTCAGCAGTTGCCCCAGCGTGGAGCCCAGCGCGCCTCCGGTGGCAATGATCGGGCCTTCGGCACCAAAGGGGCCGCCCGTTCCGATGGAGATGGCCGATGAAATAGGCTTCAGGTAGGTAATGGTTGGTTTTATTTTGCTTTGGTTGGTGAGTATTTGTTCCATCGCTTCCGGAATGCCATGCCCGCGAATGGCCTTAGAGCCGTACAAGGCCATGAGGCCAACAATCACACCACCCAAAACAGGGATCAACACGACCCACCATCCGAGCGAGTTTCCTACCGGGCTGGCGTACGCGATAGAAAACTTTCCATAAAAAGAAATGTTGACAATTAAATCAATCAGGTAGATCAGGAACTTGGCAATTAAACTGATGGCGGCCGCAATCAATACAGCCATGGATGAAATAAATAAAACTCTTTTTTTATTGTCGGCCGGTTTAGTGTTCATGTTTTCCGTTTCCAGTGTAGCGTTCAGCGACACAGAAATCGGGATATTGTGGTGGAAGGTTTTATTCATGTTTTCTGAGTTCAAGTAATAAGTGCAACACAAGAGGTTGCATGAAATTATTTTTGTCTTGTTTTTATACTGATGTTTACTATTAGCCTGCTACCGGATGAGGGAGTGTTATTTTTTTTTTTTTTTTGACAATGTACTTGTTATAATCAGTGCCGCGCTTCTCCTTTTTTATACTAAGTCAGTTTTAGGATATTTTTTCTAAACATAACTACCGCCCAAGAGTTGAGCGCTAATCCGATTAATAAAAGAACCAGAATCCTCGATAAAAAAGTTGCGTTTAATACGGGAAGGTTCCGCCAGAACACATCATAAAATCCCTGGATGCTCCAATAGTTTACTGAGATAACGGCTACTTTCTGCATGAGAGCAGGCATCAGAAACAATGGTATCATGCTTCCTCCCAGCGCGCTCATCACTAAGATGATCAGTGTTGAAAGCCCTTGTACTTGTTGCCGGCTTTTGGCGAATGATGCCAACAGCACACCAAAGGCGGAACAAGCAAATGCTGTAGCGATGATAGTCAGCAACAGACCGGGTAGATGAGAAGCAATGTCTAAACCAAAAACTAAACTGGCATAAATAAACATGATCACTAACTGCAGGATTGAAATAACATTAGCAGAAATCATTTTGCCAAATAAAATATTCAACGGATTCATGGGCGTGTAGAGTAGTCTTTTTAATGTTCCTTCCTGTTTTTCATCCAACAGCCCCATGCCGATGCCCACCACAGAAAATAAGAGCATCATCACGGCAGTGCCGGCAACGGCCTGAACTAAACCCAACTGGTTATCATTAGTGGCCTTAACCAATTTTGTCATTTTTATATCGCTGCCAAAAAAATTTGAAGCCGGATTATTTTTCGTTTTATTACCATTGCCCGATGCTACTCCTTTAGAAATGGCATCAAATAGATTATCTGATTTGGCTTGAATGTCTTCTTTAGCTTGAGTGTTTGAACTGCCTGCCATTTTTGCCAATCGGTTGCCCATCATTTCTCTCGAGTTTCCCATATTAAAAGGTAACATTGCAATCGTAGGGATAAGAGATTGTTGCAACATTCCCACCTCTATCTCTTTTGATTCATCGTATTGTAATTCTAACGGCAACGATCCTCCTTTTTTCAGAGAGTCTGCAAACCCTTGATGAACGACCAGCACACTACTTTCGTCTCCGTTTTCTATTGCCTTTTGTGCTTCAGCTAATGGCAAAGCTTTCAGTTGTATGGATTTCAAGGTGTCGAGCCGTGCGATAGCCCCTTGGGAAGCCGAGGTATTATCCAGATCGCTGACCAACAAAGAAATTTTTGCTTTGCTGCTGCTTTTGCCGGCACCGCCAAAGGCAAATGCAAATAATGTGATCAAGGCTATCGGGATGGCAAACGTTACCAACATCGAGCGCCTGTCCTTCAAAAAAAGTTTTAAGTCTTTTATCGCAAGCTGTATCATATTAATCTCTTAATTGTTTTCCTGTTAAATTTAAAAAGATAGTTTCGAGGTTTGTTTTTTGTATTTCAATATTTACAATATCCACCCCCAACTGGTTGCATTTCAAAACTAATTTTGACAAATCAGATTTTATATCCGATGAATGAAAATGAATAATATTTTCATCTTGGCTCATATCGCTCCAAAATGTTGCAATTTCTTTTACATGAAGGGCGTTAAGATTTGAAAAAGTAATGGCTATTGTTTCTTTGATCGAGCTGGAATTTTTTAGTTGATCCAATGTCCCTTCCGCAATGATCTGCCCGTTATCTATAATGCCGATGCGGTCGCAAAGCCGTTCGGCTTCCTCCATATAATGTGTGGTATAAACAATGGTCAGCCCTTCTTTGTGCAGTTTTTCCACTACCTCAAAAATCAAATTTCTGCTTTGCGGATCAATACCCACAGTTGGTTCGTCCATAAAAAGAACTTTGGGCTTGTGTAGCAAGGCCGATGCGATATTGATTCTTCGCTTCATGCCTCCCGAATAATTTTTGACTTTGTCGTTCTTTCTGTCCTCGAGGCCAAATTGTTTTAGTAATTCGTTTGCCCGGTTTGATAACTCGTTGGCAGGAACTTGATACAGCCCTCCCCAGAACATCAGGTTTTCGTAGGCAGAGAGTTCATTGTATAGCGCAATCTCCTGAGGAACAACACCAATGAGTTGCTTTACATTTTGCGGGTGTGTATCTATGTTGTAGCGGCCGATGATAACATCTCCCGAGTCTGCTTTGAGGATAGAACTTATAATGGAAATAGTAGTCGTCTTGCCTGCACCATTGGGGCCTAACAAACCATAAAACTCTCCTTCTTTTATGGTAAAGCTTATTCCCTTCAGGGCTTCTCGTCCTTCATAGGTTTTTTTTAAGTTCTTAATTTCAATCATATATCTTGTCTAATGTTTTTTTAATATGAAATAGAAAGACTGTCTTGCAGGCAGACTTTCGTTACAAATGTTAAAAAAAATATTGTTGTTCAACCCTGCAAGATATTCAATCTCGATACGTATGTATTCACTTAAAAATCTATAGCCAAAGAAGTAATCACAAAATAATTATTGTTACTGGGTTGGCCATACAAAGTAAATATTTTGTCTTCACTTCTGTATTCTCTTCCTTCTATCCTCCATATAATATTAGGGGCTATTTTATAGTCTATATTGAAAGAGTATGAATACGTTTGAAACCCGTTAGCCGTGTGGGTAGAGATGATGATGCCGGTGGCATCGTGATAATATTCTGCTCTGGCTGCAACTGTTATTTGAGATGTTGCGGCATACCGTGTAATTAATGCAGAAGAATACCAGTTGTTGTAGGCGCTGCTCCCCTTACTTTTCTGTTGCACTCCAATATCGAACGTAAACTGCACATCCCATTTTTTATGCAATTGAAACTGTCCATAAAAGTTGTGGAAGTATCTCATTTTCCGCACGCTGTCGGGTGTGGCGCTGCCTGCAAACGAACTGCTGTTGAAGAGAATTTTTGAATTGGGCTTGTAGGTTATCTGATGACCAAATGCAGGCGTATTGTTTCCGTTGATCCGTTGAATACGTTGCCACCCATTCAGTACTAACCCGCTGACAAACCACTTTTCGTCATCGCTGGTGTAAGAAATTTTGGCGCCCGACTCATAATAAGGTGTGTTGTCGGCCAAGATACTTCGCGACAGGTTCCAGTTGTCTTTGCCCACCGCGCTTTCGGCACCGATGTGCGAGGCAAATACACCGGCATCTATCCAAATATTTTTTTTTCCTGAAACTTTTATTCCTGCATTGGCCTCAAAAAGATTTTTTAGCGCACCGGGCTCGTCATAATAATTAGCATTCATGTATGTTCCTGTTGCCAACGCCAGGTTGGCTCTTACTGTTTGTGTCTGGTAAGCCAGCTTAACAAATCCCAAGTTTGCATTTATTTCATTGTGCCTGTTATACGAATAAATGAAAGGAGGGCGGATATGGTTAGATGGATTGCTGAAATCAAACGCATAATAGGTTTCCAGATACGCACTTATTTTTAAAGATTTTTCGGTGCTGTCTGTTTGCGCGAAGCCACAGCTCGTAACGACAGAAAATAATATGACAAAAAATAATTTTGAAGATATTCTATCAGTGAACGACCTGAACATTGACTATAAAGATTTGAGTATAAGCAACAATATTTTTGTTGCAATATAATTGAAGGATTGCATGTGCCAGTGTTTGGCGCATGAAGAAATTGGACGAAGCCCAGCTTTGCGGGGGGCACATTTAGGATCAAGCTTCGATCGAAGAATAAACTAGAATTTTGAACTAATGTTCAATCGAAGCAGTTTCCTGTTGCCTTTTGACACTTTTTTGTCAGTTGCTTGCAAGTTTTGTGTATTTTATTGAATGTTAAACAAAATCCCTGCACTTAACATTATTACGTGAGCAAAGATATGCCTACGTCCGTATGGCTTACAAGCCCTATCTGTTACATACAGGAGGAATTCTTAGCTAGGCAGAGCTATAAATGTTTCGGGCGTTAGAACAGAGATAGAGGCCTTTTTATAGTCTTTCACGTTTCGTGTGATAATAGTTGTCAAATTGTTTTCAAGGGCACAAGAATATTGTATTGCATCTTCAAAATCATGGAAGTCAGAAACGATTGCCCCAACTAGAGTTAAACAAGGATAAAAAAGTTGATGATAAAAATTATTGTCGAACAAAGAATGTCCAGTCTGAACAAAACTGATTAGCATGATGTTGAGAATATGTTTTTGTCCCCCAACAGCTGCCATACTGGTTGTTGTGCGTAGTGCATGTATATTGCGGAGCCTATTTTAATTTAATCCAACGAAGTCTTAATTTTTGTCTCGCAATAATTTCATGTGCTGTCAAAATCAAAGTATCCTGATTAAATTTAAAATCCCGTATTAACGACTTTCCCCAGTTCTGTGGCTCGGTCGCTGAAAGTCGCTTATGTTCAATGGTACTGTCAGTAAGCGTATAGTCCGAAAAATAAACAAAATTTGATTTATAAAACTTTGTCAACGCTACTAATTCGTCATGATTTAAACTGTCAATATTTTTAGTAGTGTTAAATTCTTTATACCCTTTGGGTGTTAAGTGAACTCCCATGTGTCCTTGTCCGTCATAAAGGATGTAACCATTCCAACCAACCCAAGATGAAGCATCTGCCCATCTGTTTGCTAAACTGTCAAACGATTCAATTTTATCAAGACTCCACATGCCATGAAATTTGCTGTCGTCTTTTAATATCTTTGAGTTGCAACTGTAAATTGTTACAAATGTAAATAGTCCAAGAATCAATTTTATTTCTTTCATTTCTAAGTTTGTTAAATTGTCGGATTGTATTACGCACAACGCCTACATCACGCCAACGGCATCACGTATTTGGTTTGAGGAGTTTTCAAAGCTTCGCGCACCCAGCGGCCGCGCTCTTCGGCAATCCTGCGCACTTCAAGTCTTTCTTTGTTGCAGGGACCATCGCCATTGATCACACGTTTAAATTCTTCCCAGTCGGGTTCGGTGTAATTCCATTTTCCGGTTTCGGTATTTTTTTTCAGCAATGGGTCGGGGATGGTAAAACCAAGTTCCCAAATTTTAGGTACGTACATATCGAGGAACTGGTTGCGCATGTCATCGTTGGTGCCCATTTTCACTTTCCAGCGCATCAGTATTTCGGTGTGGGCAGAAATTTTATCGCTCGGCCCAAAGAAGTGCATCATCGGTGGCCACCACCGGTTGAGGGCCTCCTGAAACATACCGCGTTGTTTTTGTGTGCCGCTCGCCAGATAGATGACACAGTGATGTCCGTACTTTAAGTGGAACGACTCTTCGGCACAGATACGATCTAAGGCACGGCAGTAGGGGCCGTAACTTCCTTTGGCATTGGCCAACTGGTTGACGATCGCACCGGCATCTACCAGCCAGGAGATGAAACAACAATCGGCCCATGTAAACGTGGGGTAATTGAATACGTTTGAATATTTTGATTTGCCGCTGATCAAATCATCAATCATCTGCTCGCGTGGTTTGCCCAGCGTTTCGGCTGCGCTGTATAGTAATTGGGCGTGGCCTACCTCGTCTTGCACTTTGGCCATCAAAGACATTTTGCGTTTGAAGCCCGGTGCGCGTGTAATCCAGGTGCCTTCGGGCAGCGCACCGATAATTTCACTGTGCGCATGTTGCTCGATCATGCGGATCAGTTGCTTGCGGTACAGTTGCGGCATCCAGTCGGTAGGTTCTATTTTTTCACCCCGTGCTATGCGTGCTTCGAAGGCAGCCATTTGCTGCGGATCTTCGGAAGCCAGGCTGTCGGTTTTGATTCCCTCAAATGTGTTTCCGCCCCCGTACATGATGTGTTTTTTTATCGACTACAAAAATACAAAATGTTTTGCGCGAAACGCGGCAGATATTCCGCAAGGACTTTATTGCTCGCCCGTATAATTATAAGGACTGATCGCCTTTAGTTTCTCCTTAATTTTATTGTCAACTTTCAGGCTGTTGATAAAATCGTGAATAGACGCTTGTGTGATTCTATCATTTTTCCGTGTGTGCTCTTTTAACGCTTCGTAAGGATTGGCATAGCCTTCTTTTCGTAAAATAGTTTGGATTGCCTCAGCCACTACGGCCCAGTTTTCTTCCAGGTCGTGGTCAATGGCGGGTTTGTTCAATTCCAGTTTGGCGATTCCTTTCTGCAACGACTTGATTGCAATCCAAGTGTGGGCTATCGGCACGCCAATATTTCTCAACACAGTGGAGTCGGTCAGGTCGCGCTGCAGGCGCGAGATGGGCAACTTGGCCGACAGGTGTTCGAACAACGCATTGGCCATGCCCAGATTGCCTTCGGCATTTTCAAAATCAATGGGGTTTACTTTGTGCGGCATAGCGCTGCTACCTACTTCGCCCGGTTTTATTTTTTGTTTGAAATAATTCATAGACACATACTGCCACACATCGCGGCTATAGTCAATGAGGATGGTGTTGATCCGTTTTAAATTATCGAACAGAGCGGCCAGGTTATCGTAGTGTTCTATTTGTGTGGTAGGGTGGCTGCGCTCCAGCCCCAGATGGTTTTTTACAAACCCATTTCCAAACTCAGCCCAGTTGATTTCGGGATAGGCTACATGATGGGCATTGAAATTTCCGGTAGCCCCGCCAAACTTAGCGGAATGTGGAATAGTCTTTAAAAGATCGAGTTGTTTTTTGATGCGCGCGCTGAACACGGCCAGCTCCTTGCCCAAGCGGGTGGGGGAGGCCGGCTGCCCATGGGTGCGCGCCAGCATGGCGGTGTCTTTCCAGATGGTAGCCTGGGTATCAATGGCGTCCACTAACTGATGGAGCAGAGGCAAAAATTCTTTTTCGAGAAAATCTTTCAACAGCAAAGGTGTAGCGGTGTTGTTGATGTCTTGCGAAGTAAGTCCGAAGTGGATAAATTCTTTGAAGGCTGAAAGATGCAGAGTATCAAATTCTTTTTTGATGAAATACTCCACTGCCTTTACATCGTGGTTGGTGGTGCGTTCGATTTCTTTGATTTGTTGAGCGTCTTCTGTTGAAAAATTTTCCCACATTTTATGCAAGTGGCTGATTTGGCCTTTGGGAAATGACTTTAATTGTTCCAACGGCAAGTCGCAGAGTGCAACAAAATATTCTACCTCTACCCGGATGCGGTAGCGCATCAGGGCGTATTCCGAAAAATAATCGGTGAGGGGTTTTACAGTTTCAAAATAACGGCCGTCAACCGGTGAGATGGCATGGAGCGGAGTGAGTGTATGTGGTAGCGACATCTGAAAATAAAAGTTAAAATTAACAAAAAACCACCTTAACAACCTGTTAACAAATTTGCTGTTTAATTTGCAGGATGGATTGTTGCGAACCTACGCTACTAAATTTTTTTGCTTTACCTGGTCTATGATCCGCTTTAGAACCTTTATCCTCATTTCTTTTTGCCTGTCTGTTGGCGATATGGAGGAAGCTTTTTCTCAAGTTAAAAACAAACAGGGCATGGAGTTCAGTATAAAAAAAACCAAGAGCACCATCAAGTTAGATGGTGTGATAGATGAAGAAGGATGGCAAAATGCTGCAGTGGCTACCAATTTTTACCTCAACTTTCCGGTAGATACCATGCCTCCCACCTACCAGACAGAGGCTCGTCTGACTTTTGATGAACACTTCTTTTATGTTTCGTTTGTGTGCTACGACAACATGGAGAAGCCCAACATTGTGCAAAGCCTGCGAAGGGATTTTGATTTTGAACTCAACGACAATATTGGCATTTACATAGATCCGTACAACGACCACACCAACGGTTTTTATTTTCTAACCACACCCTACAATGTGCAAGGTGAAGGAACAGTTTACGGAGGAGGCACCATGCCGGATTCCTATAACTCCAACTGGGATAATAAATGGTACTCTTTCGTCAAGCGGTATCAGGATAGGTGGGTAGCCGAGATGGCCATTCCTTTTAAGTCATTCCGGTACAACAACAAAGTAGAGCATTGGAATGTAACATTCATGCGCAATGATTTAAAGCACAATCAGATTTCAAGTTTGATTGCCACACCTATTCAGTATATGGGCTCTTCTTTTGCCTATGCGGGAAACTTGTATTGGGATGAGCCGGCTCCTCATCCGGGCGCTAATATTTCGCTGATTCCGTATGCCGCCAATGTTACCAACCGCGACACCGAAAATGGAATACCCACTTCATCTACAACAGCTATTGGCCTGGATGCCAAGGTGGCCGTTACACCGGCTCTGAATTTGGATTTAACGGTCAACCCCGATTTTTCTAATGTGGAAGTAGATCGCCAGGTGATCAACCTCACCCGCTTCGAATATCAGTTTCCCGAGCGCAGAACATTTTTTTTGGAAAACAGCGATCTGTTTTCCACACCCGGCTATCCTGACACGCGCCCGTTTTTTTCTAGAAGGATAGGATTGGTAAGAGATGCCAGCGGCAACTTGCAAAAAGTGCCGATTGCCTACGGAGCCAGATTGAGTGGAAAGATTGGAAAAGATTGGCGAATTGGTGTGATGAATTTGCAAACCAAAAAAGCAGAATCCCTTGGCCTGCCCGATCAAAATTATACAGTGGCTGTAGTACAGCGGCAAATTTTTTCCCGATCGAACATAGATTTTTTTGTCGTCAATAAACAATCGCTGGGCTTAGGACAATATGATTCTACAAAATTTTATCACAGCGATTTGATACGCACCGTATGGAATGGCCACGACTCTACAAAAAAACTAAACCTCTACAACCGGGTGATAGGTGCCGACTTCAACTTGTTTACCAAAAGCAATCGGTGGGGCGGTGATTTCTACTACCATCATTCATTTGATGATTTTAATACGAACAACAATTATTCGTATGGAGGATTTTTAAATTATTCCACCCGTCATTTCAGCATGATGGCCAGCAACTATAGCGTAGGCAAAAATTATAATGCCGAAGTGGGTTTTGTGCCGGCTCAAGCTGTGTACAATGGTTTTATTGGTGGGTTCTACAGGACGGAAGGAAAGCTGTACCCCAAGACCGGATCCATCACCAACATGGGGCCCGCGCTGCAATTTGATTATACCCAACTACTCAACCAGATAGTAACGGATAGGAGTGTAACGGTTGAGTACAACATCAATTTCAAAAACACCATGCGTATCCAAGCGCAGGGGCGCAGGGTTTTTCAATTGTTGCCCATGCCCTATAACCCCATTGACCCGATGGGTACGGTTGCCTTTCAAACAGGCCAACAATTTGAATGGAACGAAGCCAACTTGCAGTTTAATTCAGACACAAGAAAAACGTTTAGGTTTTCGGCCCGCACATCGGCAGGGAATTATTACAATGGCACCAAGTATGGCATAGGCGGAACGCTTTCGTACCGGTATCAGCCTTACGGAAATATTACGGTGACGTATGATTACCAAGACATCAAAATGAGCTATGGCTCTGCCAAGTTTTTGCTCGTTAGCCCACGCATAGACCTAACCTTTACCGACAAACTTTTTTTTACCACCATTGTTCAATACAACGACCGCTATAACAATGTGGGGCTGAACGCCCGCTTTCAGTGGCGCTTTAAACCAGCCTCTGATTTCTTCATCGTCTATACTGAAAATTATTTTTCTGATACCTTCGCTTCGCGCAACCGGGCACTGGTATTCAAACTGACGTATTGGTTGAATTTGTAACTGACTGCTTTAAGATATTTAAGTTGCGATGGGCTAATGCTGAGGGTTTAGTATATTCGTCTCCCCTAAGCCATAAACAGATGAAAACATTAGCCAGTTTCTATTTGATAATTTCTTTTTTTTCAATTTTTGCCCAAGAGGATATAAAAGGAGCAAAAGACCATCCGCTGTTTCCACGTCAGCCAGACTATTTTATCAGTCAATACCAAGTGGTAGATAATGATACTACGGAAACATTCTTTTATCCGGGTGGAAGATCCATCACGGGTGCTGTACACAAAACGGTTATTACATATCAAATCAAAGCAGGTGCAACGGCTGTTTCCTCCTCTTTCATTCTTTCTAATTTCCAAGCCAACATTAAAAGACTAAAACCAAAAATTGAAAATGGTGAATATGCCAATATCGTGACTGCTTCGACTGACACGTGGGTGCATTTGAAATCTTTCGTTGGCAAAGGGAACAAACAAAAATCTGAAAGATATGTTTTGATCATCGGAGAAAACCCAAGAGTTGCCGGAAGAATACCGGGAGCACCGAGCAAGTTCGCGGGAAGTTATCGCTCGTTGATTGGTAAAAGATTTGATGACATCAAAGAGCTGACTCTACTAAACAGTTTAAATTTTGCTGACCAATGGGATATTGGCGCAGGGACGGAAAATGATTTTAATGGCCATCTTGCAGTAAGCTGGTATGCCAAGGGCAATTTGATGGTGGCGCTTTACACCAGCAAAGTGTATGTGGAAGATGTAAACAAAGTACTGACCATTGTGCTGGATGTACTTGAAATCAACAACGTGCAGAAAAATCAAACATTGACAATTGGTGTTTGTCAAGATGCAGGAAAAACTATGCCAACACTGGCTGCATTAGTGCTTCCAGCAGAAAATGCTCAGTCTTACCCGGCTATTAAAGCGTGGTATTTCAACCCGGGCACATTTCAAATTGATGCTTGGCCTGCCGATAAAGTGAAGTGCTTGCCTACGGGGCAAGATTAGTTCGTTCAAATAAAGACGTTCGATAAATACTTATTTAGAATGTCGCGATAGATATAAAAACCCGAATCAATACTTGCTACCTTAGTTATCGCTCTGGCTTCGGAGGCCACAATCAACGTGGCATCGGCCAAGTCCATGGGCACATCGCTAAATTTTTCACTGAGTTCAATCATCCGGATTACATGCGAAAACTCTAACTCAAAAATATGAAGGCCACCGCGATTGATCCATTTTAAAAAATTGATTTGAGTGGTTGTGCTAAAATCGAGCATGTGCGATACTTCTGTAACCACCGGCCATGTAGTAATCAACGTGCCCTGTTTACGTTTAAGGAAAGCGACTGCGCGCGCATGGTAGTTATCGCTTTTGTCGAAGAGTGCAATCAAAGGCCCGGCATCAACGAGGATGTTTTGCATGCAACTTTGCTTTTATTTTTTTCTTGTAAGAAACAGAGTTATTTTTAGAACCACTTCCCTCTTGCCCAAACAAATCAGCACCTGCCTCAAAAGCACTTTTAGATTTTCTGTGCTGGGTCAAGTAAGCGGCCAAGGCTTCTTTCACTACCGTGGATTTAGATAAACCCACATCCTGGCAATACCTCGCCAACCTTTTCTCCTCATCATCTGAAAGCTGCACATTTAACATATTGTATTACAATTTGTAATAGAAAGGTAATACAATATTCTATCTAGCTAAATTTGATCGCCACTTTTTAATGATGCCAGTTTCTTACCTTTGTACGCTGAATCTGATATTTTAAAACTGAAATTTATAATCCCATGGCATTTGGTTTATTTAGGAAAAGTGAGAAGAAGGCTGAAACCACCAATCATCATTATCACGAACTGACCGTTAAACAAATAATACCCGAAACAAAAGACTCCATCTCGTTGGTGTTTGAACAACCGGCCACCGGAAAGCTGACCTATAAATCAGGTCAGTTTTTAACGCTGATCGTTCCCCTCAACGGAAAAGAAATACGCAGATCCTATTCACTTTGTTCTTCACCTTTTATTGATCAGGATTTGGTTGTTATGGTGAAGCGGGTAGAAGGCGGGCAGATGAGCAACTGGCTTCCCGAAAATATAAAACCGGGGCACAAGATCAAAGTGCTTGAGCCGATGGGTAATTTTACCACCGAGTTTTCTAAAGATAAAAAGCGCCACACCATCATGTTTGCCGGAGGCAGCGGCATCACCCCCATGATGTCTATTTTAAAAAGCTTGCTCACCCAAGAACCCGACAGCATTTGTTCGCTGATTTATTGCAACCGCGACATTGACAGCATTATTTTTAAAAATGAATTAGAGCAATGGCAAACCAACTATGAGGGCCGCCTGCAGGTAATTCATGTACTGGATAACGCCCCGATGAACTGGCAGGGATATTCGGGCTTGTTGAACCACGAAATGTTGGTAAAACTTTTTGAGCGCATGCCTACCTGGGGTTTAGAAAAAACGACTTATCTGATGTGCGGCCCCGAGGGGATGATGAAAAATGTGGAAGCATTGCTTAGCGAATTGAACATACCTAAAGAGAAGGTATTTAAAGAGAGTTTTGTAACCGGCACGATAGACAAAGAGAAAAAAGAAGAGAATAAAGCTGCTACCGTTTCGGGCAATACGGCTCACGAAGTTACGGTTCGGTATGATGGGCAGGAATACAAGTTTGTAGTAGAACCAAACCGCACCATTTTAGAAACAGCGTTAGATCAAGGGATTGATTTACCTTATTCATGCCAAAGCGGGTTGTGTACCGCTTGTCGCGGCAAAGCGCTATCCGGCAAAGTAAAATTAGACGAAGAAGAAGGGCTCTCGCAATCGGAGCGGAACGAAGGCTACGTGCTTACCTGCGTAGGCCATCCGCTAAGCGATGATGTGATAATTGAGATTGGCTGATTATTTTGTTTTTGAAAACTCCATACCATCGAGGTTTATTTTTTCAATTTTACCATTTCCATTAAAACTGAATGTAGCCAATGCTTTCCCATACCAATCCTTTTTATACGACCCACGAAATGTATTGAGATGCCAATGCACTAACGTAGCACTCTCAAAATGATTAATGTCCACTTCCAGTTTGCCGTCTTTTAGTTCAATCGTCAGTTCTCCATACAGCGGGTCAGAATATTTACCTGCATAATCAGCGAGCGGCAGAGAAGGAGTAGTATTCAAAATCTGGGCAGTTTCAAAATCTTTTTTGATTTTTTCATTTTTCTCCCTGATTTTTCCATACAAGCTGAGCAACTCTTTGTTCCAGTCTGTACTTCCTCCGAGTGCGAAAACATCAAAGGCCTTGTAAACTAATACATGGCGTGCTTCGGCATGATCTAAGTTGCCAAATACATAGATGCCTAATTTTTGGTCGGGCAGTTGTGCGTGGATTGCGGTAAGCCCATCCAGACTTCCGGTGTGATAATTTATTTTCTTTCCTTTGTAGTCGTGTTGAAACCAACCCAATGCGTAGGTAGTCCAGTTAGGTTTAATGAGTTGCATGGTTGGGTAAAATTCATTTTCGGGTACAATGACGGCAGGCCTAAACATCATTGCCCAGGTAGCCGGTTTTAGCAGCCGCCCACCACTGTATTTGCTACTGTCCAATAGGCATATCATCCATTTGGTCATGTCTTCAATGGATGACCAAACAGAACCGGCCGCACCAATTTGTTCATCGGGAGTGTAGCTGACGGTTTTAATTTTTTTCTCCACCTCATAGTGCGGAGTTACCTGATTGTTGTCTTTAATGTATTTGCGCTTGGGTGCGGTGCGGCTCATACCCAGTGGGGTGAAAATCCGTTCTTGAATAAAAACTTCCCAGGGCTTGCCACTTACTTTTTCGATCACTTCTCCGGCAGCCATATAAAACAAATTCTGATAGATAAAACTCGAGCGCAGGGAATAGCTGGGTTTCACCAACCGCATTCGGTTTAACATCTCTTTGGCAGGTAGGTCGGAAAATGTCCATAGAAAATCGGTGTTGCCCACGCCACTGTTGTGTGTAAGCAAGTCTATAATTCGCAATTCGCGCGTAACAAACGGATCGTACAGTTGGTAGTCTGGCAGATAATTGATGACAGGGTCTTCCCATTTTATTTTGCCTTCATCCACCAAAATGCCCAAGCAAGCTACTGTCATTGCTTTAGTAGTAGAGGCGCAGGAGAAAAGTGTCTGACTATTCACTTTATCTTCTTTACCTGACTCGCGCAGCCCGTAGCCTTTTTGCAAAAGCACTTTGCCGTCTTTTACTACGGCCACAGCCATGCCCGGTGCATGCCAATCTTGCCTGACCTTTTCAATGTAGGCATCAAACTCTTTTATTTTCTGCTCTTGGGTTTGGGCAAAAATTTTGAACCCCGCCAGCACCAGGATAAAGAAAAGGAAGTAATTTTTTTTCATGTTGGGTTTATTTTGGAATGGGTACTTGGTTTTCTTTTAAAGAGATAAAACTCAAAATATTTTCTCTGAATTCTTTTCTCGGAAACGGACGGTTGCAGAGAACGACATACAGAAATTCTTTTTCCGGAATGGAAACAAAATCGGCATAGAAGCCACCCTGCGTGCCGGTATGCGAAATGATTTTTGTGCCGTCTTGCGATTGGCTGATGAACCAACTGTAGCCGATAAAAGGTGGAAGCGAATCAGACCAATTGGAGTAACGAGTAATTGATCGGGACAAGTCAATGGTTCCCTTATTCAGAAAGACAGCATTTCGCAGAGCGTTTTCATAGCGCGCCAGTTCTTCTACCGAACTCCATACGCCTCCGTTGCCGGCAGCAGCAAAAGTAGGCTCTTCGCCATAATCTTTTTCAATGAATGATTGACCCGACCGTAAATAACCGTGGGCAACTCCCGCATCAGGATACGAGCCATCGGTAATGGTACTCGTTGTCATACCCGAAGGCCGAAAGATTTTTTCTTTCACTACATCCTGCCATTTTTTTCCTGATACTTGCTGGACGATGAGCGCCAATCCGTTAAAGGCGGGATTGGAGTATTCGAACCGCGAACCCGGTTCAAAATCCAAAGAATCAGCTTGTAAAATCGGAGCCCAGTTTTCTTCATCTTTAGCAGTGAGCAGCGCCACGCTATCTAAAAATTTTCTGCGGATATCCGGAAGCCCGGATGTGTGAGTGAGCATGAAATGGATTTTTATTTGTTTGGCGATAGATTTGTTTTTAAAATTTGGAAAGTATTTATACAAGTCGTCATCCACACTCATTTTTCCTTCGTTGGTCAGCATCAAAATAGTATTGGATACAAAAGTTTTTGAGATGGAACCAACGTTGAACAAAGTCTGAGGTGTGATCTTTTCTTGTGTGCCGATGTCGGCTACGCCATAACCTTTTTTGATCAGCGTGTCTTGCCCCAGTATGACAATCACCGCACCACCGGGCTCGCCTTCTTTAAATTCTTTTTTGAAGAGATCATCCACCTGTTCGGCTATGTTTTTTTCGCGAGGCCGGCAGGCTCCTATCATCAGGATGCTCAGGCAAATGACAACTGCTTTCATGTGTTTATTTTTTTTTACGAGTGAGTTGTACAATAGCTATTGATGCAATGATTACCCACACCACATTGATAAAGGCAGACGGGTAAGCACAATAATAGATTGTATTGATGATAAGAAAGATACCGCCTGTCAAATTCAATAACTGAAAAACAAGTGAATCGGATTTTATTTTCTGATAGCTGTTGAGGCCATAGGCCGCAATTACTTCAAAGGATCCGATCCAGCCGATGATGTCTATGAGTAGTTTCATTCGCAATGACGGATTGATTATATTTTCTGAAAAATAGAAAATAAAAATGAAAGGACTGGCCGATTTGCTTTTGTTGGGCAACCCGTTGCTATATCAGGCAGCAAAGCCTGTTGAACAAGCGGAACTGAACCTTGTGAAAACCTGGGTAAGCGATTTGCATAACACCATGGAAGAAATACGCGCCCGTTACCATTTCGGAAGGGGCATTGCCGCGCCTCAGTTAGGAATTATGAAACGGTTGATTTATATCAACATCCACAAACCCATGGTGATGATCAACCCCGAACTGACTTACTTAAGCCCCGAATTGTTTGATGTATGGGATGACTGTATGTGCTTTCCCAATCTGTTGGTAAAAGTAAAACGCCACCGCTCGCTGACGATACAATTCAAAGATGAAAACTGGAACGACCAAACACTTGATGCGGCCAATGATCTTTCCGAACTAATCCAACACGAGTACGATCACTTGCAGGGAATTCTTTGCACGATGCGCGCGATAGACGAAAAATCGTTTGGGTGGAGAAAATAAATTAATACCAAGCAGCCACCTATCGCTAACGTATCATAAACTCCACCCTTCACGGTATTCTCTTTTTACAAATTGATTCGCTTCATCGAAGTTGGTGATCTTCATATTTTTGGCATCCCACAACAATTTTTTGCGCCCGGGGTAAGAAAGATTTTTTCCATCGGCCGAGCGTACTTGCATCTGGTAGCTGCGCACAGCCAAATTGCCCATCAGCACAGCTTCGGTCATCGGGCCGGCATATTCAAAAGGCGAACTCAACTCTTTTTTACCATAACCGGCCAAACAGGCATCTACCCATTCGGTATAGTGGCCTGCCTCTCCGCCCGCAATACGAACTATTTTAGGTTGGGGCAGTTTCACTTCTTTCATCCGATGCGTAGGCAGTAGGGTAGGGGGCATGGCATAATTGCCCATCAGTTTTCCTTTTGTGCCATGAAAAATATATCCACCGGCAGAGTCGCCCAGATGTTCATCGGGCAATAATTCTTCGGGACGCTCGGGCAGCAGGCCTCCGTCCATCCACGTAAATTTGATTTCACCCTTTCCATCCTTGCGTGGAAATTTTAAGTGAATGATTGATGAAGAAGGGCACGCATCGGCATAGTTGGCAATTTTAAAAAAGTCTTCCCAGGCTGTGGTGGTACTGCACTCTACTTCACTGGGATAATCTATCGGCAGGATGCGGAAGGCTGCATCCATAATGTGGCAGGCCATGTCGCCCAGCGCGCCTGTGCCGAATTGCCACCAGCCGCGCCAGTTGAAGGGAACATAAGCGGGGTTGTAGTCAATGAAAGATGTGGGGCCTAGCCACAAGTTCCAATCCAGTTCTTTTGGCACATCGTATTTGCCTGTGGGCTTGGGTATGCCTTGCGGCCACACAGGGCGGTTAGTCCAGGTTTCTACACGTGTTACTTTGCCGATCAGGCCTGCGTCCACATATTCTTTGGCGGTGCGCACATAGTCAGCGGATGCATATTGGTTGCCCATCTGTGTTACCACCTGATATTTTTTGGCTGCTTCGGTAAGCATGCGTGCTTCGTAGATGTCGTGCGTCAGTGGCTTTTGTACATACACATGTTTTTTGCGGCTCATGGCGGCCATGGCAATCACACCATGGGTGTGGTCGGGAGTGGATACGGAGACGGCATCTATATTTTTTTCTTCCTTGTCCAACATCTCGCGGAAGTCTTTATAATGTTTGGCGTCAGGGAAATTTTTTACCGACTCGGCCGCTTGCCGGTCGTCCACATCGCAGAGGAAAGCAATTTTGGCTTTGGGGTTTTTAGCAAACCCGGTCAGGTCGCTGGTGCCTTTGCCGCCCACGCCTATACCGGCAATGTATAATGTGTCGCTGGGTGCCACATAACCTTTGCCCAATACAAAGCGCGGTACGATGGTAAAGGCTGCTGCCGCAGTGGCTGCTTGGGTAATAAATTTTCTGCGTGAGATCATGGGTGAAATATTAGAGGATTAGTGAGGAATTATTTTATTGATTTTCAATTCAGCTTGTAACAATCAATTCAAGTTTTACAAACTCCAGCCATTTCTGTATTCTCTTTTCACAAAGGTATTGGCTTCAGCGAAGTTGGTGATCTTCATGTTCTTGGCATCCCACAGCAATTTTTTGCGGCCTGTGTATTTTCCGTCTTGTCGCACCATGTAGCTGCGTATGGCCAAGTTGCCCATCAGCACGCTTTCGGTAAAAGGCCCGGCATAATCAAAGTGCGAGCTGGTTTCTGCATTGCCATAACCTTTTAGGCAGGCATTTACCCATTGCACATAATGGCCTTCGGGAACACGCTGTAAAGTTTGTTTAGGGAAAGTTGTTTCTTTCATGAGGTGGGTTGGCAGCAGGCGCGGGTTTTCTCCGTAGCAGTCTGCCATAATTTTTCCTTTGGTGCCTTCAAAGATGACACCGCCATCCCAATTGCCCATCGCTTCGTCTGGCAACAACTCGGCAGGTCTTTGAGGCAGCAAGCCACCATCCATCCACGAAAGGGTAATGTCGGGCTTGCCGTTTTTGCCGGGGTATTTAAAATGTACGATAGAAGAAACCGGACAACTGTCGTCATTTTTTGCTTCACTGAACACACCGTTCCAAATTGTGCTGGTGCTGCACTCTACTTCTGTGGGGTAATCAATGGGCAAGATGCGAAACACCGGATCCATAATATGGCAAGCCATATCACCCAAAGCGCCCGTACCAAAATTCCACCAGCCGCGCCAGTTGAAGGGCAGGTAAGCCGGGTTGTAATCTATTTGCTTGGCAGGCCCCAGCCACAAATCCCAATCCAGTTCTTTGGGTACATCAAATTTTCCTTGCGGGGTAGGCACACCTTGCGGCCACACAGGCCGGTTAGTCCAGCAGATAACATTGGTAACATCTCCGATGAGGCCGGCATCGTACCATTCTTTCATAGACCGCACATCATCGCCACTTCCGCCTTGGTTCCCCATTTGGGTTATCACTTTGTATTTGCGGGCAGCTTCGGTAAGCATGCGCGCTTCGTAGATGTCGTGCGTTAAAGGTTTTTGTACGTAAACGTGTTTGCCCAACTGCATAGCGGCCATGGCAATGACGGCATGGGTGTGGTCGGGTGTGGAAACAGAACAGGCATCAATGCCCTTATGTTCTTTATCCAGCATTTTACGAAAGTCTTTGTAGTACTTCGCCTGAGGAAAATTTCGTTTGGAGGCAACGGCCTGCCGGTCGTCCACATCGCAGAGGAAAACTACTTTGGCGTGTGGGCTGCCTACCGTTTTTCCATCGGGCGACCCAGCAAAGCCGGTGAGGTCGGAGGTGCCCTTGCCGCCTGCACCGATGCCGGCAATATATAAGGTGTCGCTGGGTGCGATGTGCCCTTTGCCCAGCACAAAGCGGGGAACGATGGTAAAGGCAGTAGCTGCGGTCGCTGCTTGTGTAATAAATTTTCGCCTGCTGATCATAGGGTTCAGGATTTAATATTCAAAGTTGTTAAAGGTTCAAAGTTTAAGGTTGTTTAGGATTCGAAGCTTGAGGTTTGAAGCTTGAGGCTCGAAGTTGTTTAACATTCAATATTTAAGGGTAGTCTATTCATAACATCTTAAGCTGTAAGCTTTAAACTTTAAACTTCGAACTTCATTCCAATTAACTATCAAATTTTACACACTCATCTAATGTCTTCTGGTCGTACTTCAAGCCGTACTGGTCGAGCACATCTTGCGGCACACCGTTCCATTGATTGGGGCGGTTACCCACATAACCTAAATCTTCTATTCCCATTTTGCTGGTGAAAAATCCGGTGGCGGTTAGGTCGCGCATCAGGTTAAAGAAAGATACACCTTGTTGCATCTCGGGTTTTGCTTTTTCCGGATAGGCGATCTGATCAATCAATTCTATTTGTTGTGCAGCCGAACAATCAACAAATGCGTTAGCGTAAGTTTTGCTGCATTGCAGATCGAGCCACTTCAGGCCTCCCCGCATCGGGGTTTGGTGCTGGGGCATATCTTTTACAATGAACTCAATGAAGTCGGGCACTTTGGCATCGGTGGCACTGCCCGATTTGTCGTCTTTCGGTATGATGATATCGGCCAGCACGGCAATGGTAGCCATTTCATGTGCATCAAAAAATTTGTTGGCTTGAAGTTGACTATCGTTCTTCAATTCATCCGGTGTACGGTCAATGGTGGGCGTGCTAGCGGCCTCCGGCTTTTTTTCTTCTGTTTTGCATGCTTCCATCAAAGCAGCGGCAGAGGCTACCCCTACGGTGCTGACGGCAAGTGTTTTTAAATATTTTCTTCTGTCCATGGTCGTATTGAGTAACAAGACACAAGTAGCAAGACTTCGGTACGTCTTACTACTTCCATCTTAAGTTTATAAATTTTGTTTTTTCATTTCATCAATTAAATATTCCGATGCGCGCATCGCCAACGCCAGAATTGTCCATGTCGGATTTTTATCTGCCTGCGATACAAACGGCCCTCCGTCCATCACAAATAAATTCTTGCACTCGTGTGCTTGGTTGAATTTATTGACTACCGATTTTTTAGGGTCGTTGCCCATACGGGTGGTGCCCACTTCGTGAATGATTCTGCCGGGTGCTTGGAGGCCGTAATCATTTTCGGGGCCGTCATTGTTGCCCCAGGTAACCACACCTCCGGCTTTATGGATGATCTCGCTAAACGTTTCTTTCATGTGCTTCGCTTGCTTGATCTCGTGATCGCTCCATTTATAATTGAACCGCAGCACGGGGATTCCGTATTTATCTACTGTGTTGGGGTCTATTTCGCAATAGTTGTCTTCGCGTGCAATAGCTTCCCCACGCCCGGACATCCCGAAATGTGCTCCATAGAAATAGCGGTAGTCATCTTTTAAAGAAGCACCATAGCCGCCCGCCTCTTTTTGTTTGCCATCGCGCCCCGGATACTTTCCATTTGTACCCTGCATACCAAATCCAAATCCATAGCCTGGCATGCCCATGCCACCATAATATTCGATGTGATAGCCGCGCGCAAAATCTAATTTCTTATTGTCGAGCCACCAGGGGGTGTAAACGTGCATGCCGCCTACGCCATCTTCATTGTAGCGTTTGCGCCCTACTAATTTCGGCAAGATGCCGCCCATGTCGGCACCGGTGGAGTCGTGCAAATATTTGCCGGCCACATTGCTGGCGTTGGCCAGGCCATTGGGGTGTTTGGCAGATTTGGAATTGAGCAGCAGGCGAGCCGACTCGCAGGCGCTGGCTGCCAAGATGATGGCTTTGCCGCTCACTTCATATTCCTGCATGTCGTCTTTGTTTACATACGATATGCCGGTGGGCTTACCTTCGCTGTCGGTTACCACTTCGCGCGCCATGGCGTTGGTGATCAGATCTACGTTGCCGGTTTTCAGGGCAGGATTGACCAGCACCGATGAAGAAGAAAAATCGCCATACACAGTACAACCCCGGCTGCACTGCGAGCAAAAGAAACAAGCTCCGCGATCTTTGTTGATGGGCTTGGTAAGGATTGACAAGCGCGATGGAATAACCGGAATGTTTAATGACTTTCCTGCTTCTTTGATAAACATCTCGTGTAGGCGCGGCTTGGGTGGCGGCAGAAAAATACTGTCGGGGTCGTTGGGCAGGTTTTCTTTCGAGCCGAACACACCGATTAGTTTATCTACTTTATCATAAAAAGGAGCGATGTCATCATAACCGATCGGCCAATCATCGCCCAGCCCATCAATACTTTTGTGTTTAAAATCTTTGGGCCCAAACCGCAGCGAAATCCTTCCCCAGTGGTTGGTGCGGCCGCCCAGCATGCGCGAGCGAAACCAATCGAACTGAGTGCCGTTTTTGTGGGTGTAGGGTTCGCCCTCTAATTCCCACCCGCCATAGGCGGCATCGAAGTCGCCAAAATTTCTGAACTTGGTACTAGCGCCTCTGCGGGGCGACTCCCACGGCCATTTCAGTTGCATCACATTTTTTGCCGGATCGTACATCGGCCCGGCTTCCAACAACAGGATTTTTAAACCGGCTTGCGAAAGAACATAGGCAGCCATACCGCCTCCGGCACCCGAACCGACAATGACTACATCGTATGTTTTAGGATTTTTCTTGATCTGGAAAGGCATAGAATTGAATTAGCGTTTCCAAATTCAAAATTTAAAACTGAAGTTTCAAGAAGAGAAGGCTGAATTTTAAATATATTTTACAAGTGGCAGGTGAAAAATTCCGATTCTTTTGAAACAGAATTAAATTTTGGGCTTCGAATTTTTCGGCACCGGGTCGTAGCCGCTGGTGCCCCACGGATGGCAACGGGCAATGCGCTTCACACCCAGCCAAATACCTTTCATCACACCCCATTCCTGGATGGCTTCAATAGCGTATTGCGAACACGATGGCGTATGGCGACAGTGGGCGCCCAGATAAGGCGAGATAGCCAACTGGTAAAAGCGGATGGGCAGGATGAAGAGTTTTTTTAGCATCTCAATATTGTTCAAAGTTCGAAGTTCAAGGTTATTACTTCAGATTACGACTTTAAACTTTAAACTTTAAACTTTGAACTTCGAACTTCGAACTATTCAATCTCATAACCCATCTCCCCATCTTTCCCGTCTTTCAACTGGATGCCGATGGCTTTCAGGTCATCGCGGATTTTGTCGGAGAGCACGAAATTTTTGTCGGCCCGTACTTTCTTCCGCAAGTTGATCAGCACTTGGATCGTGCCGTTCAACAATTCATGATTGCCTCCGGTTTCTTCTTTCAGGCCAAGCACATCTTCCATCATGGCAATGTAGGTTGACTTGAATTGATCGAACACATTTTCGGTTAGGGCAATTTCTTTTGCGGCCGCCCAGGTGTTGATCTGCGTAGCCATTTCAAACAACACGGCCAGTGTTTTGGCGGTGTTGAAGTCATCGCTCATATTCACAAAGCAACGCGTCACCTGATCGAGCAGATTTTTTTCCAGTTCAATATTAGCCGCATCTTTCGTCAACGTCATTTTTTTTACTGACGACAACGCATTGTTTAATTTCTTGAAACCTTTTTCGGCAGCGTTCAATGCTTCGTTGGAAAAATCGAGCGTGCTGCTGTAATGCGACTGCAGCATGAAGAAGCGCACCGTCATGGGGCTGTAGCCTTTCTCCAATAATGGATGGTTGCCCGAAAATAATTCGGAAGGCAAAAAAGAATTACCGAGCGACTTACTCATCTTTTGGCCGTTCACGGTAAGCATGTTGCCGTGTATCCAATAACGAACAGGCACTTTGCCGTTGGCACCGGTGGCTTGGGCGATTTCGCACTCGTGGTGCGGAAATTTTAAATCCATGCCGCCACCGTGGATGTCGAATGTTTCGCCTAAATATTTTGTGCTCATCACCGTGCACTCGATGTGCCAGCCCGGAAACCCTTCGCCCCAGGGCGATGGCCACCGCATGATGTGCTGCGGGGAAGCTTTCTTCCACAAGGCAAAATCAACCTTGTCGCGCTTTTCATCCTGGCTGTCTAAGTTGCGGCCACTCTCCATCAGTTCTTCAATGTTTCGCCCGGAAAGAATGCCGTAGTGGTGCGATTGGTTGTATTTTTTCACATCAAAGTAAACCGAGCCATTCACTTCGTAGGCCAGCCCCGACTCCAATAATTTTTTTGTGATGTTGATCTGCTCGATGATGTGGCCGGTGGCAGAAGGCTCGATGCTGGGCGGCAGGATGTTGAACTGCCGCATCACGGTATGAAAATCTTCTGTGTAGCGCTTAACAATTTCCATCGGCTCCAACTGTTCGAGCCGCGCCTTCTTGCCGATTTTATCTTCGCCTTCGTCTGCATCGCTTTCGAGGTGGCCCACATCGGTGATGTTGCGCACATAGCGGACTTTATAACCCAGAAAACGCAAGTAGCGCGCGATGATGTCGAAAGACAAAAAAGTGCGTGCATTGCCCAAGTGCACATAATTGTAAACCGTAGGGCCGCACACATACATGCCGACAAAGCCGGGCGTGAGTGTTTCTAATTTTTCTTTTTCTCCCGACAGGGAATTGGTCAGAAAGACGGGGTATTGTTCGTAAAGCTTCATAAAGTCAGCTTCAAAAATAGCCATTTCAAGTGTAACCCCTTCACTTTGGGCAGCATTTGATCTTTCTAAAAATTTTAAACTTATGGAAAGATCACTCGATTGGCAGAACTATTTTTCTTTCTTCAACTGATCGAATTTTGATTCGGCCGTTTTTTTCGGAAACGAATTGTTGCTGATATCCACATCGGCCAGTTCGGCATTAGGATCAACTACTATGCTTGTTGCCTCTTTATCTTTTACAAAAACTTTGGTTACCTCATTTTCGTTCAGCCGCCAGATTTCAGCAGGTATTTTTTCAACTTCCTTGCTGCCGTCTTTGTATGTCCACTCAATAATAATAGGCGTAACCAACCCGCCTAAGTTTTTAAACTTGATCTGGTAAATATTTTTTCCTTCCAGCTTTTGGCGCACGGCATTGTCATCCAGTCGGCTGAGGAATTGGCCGTAGTATGCTTCGGGCGTATTGGAGACCGTAAATGGTTTAGGGCCGTGGCTGAAGTCGTTGCTTTTATTTTCGGCAGAAGCCAAATCGCCTTGTTGTGTTTTGGGTGTTTTCTTTTCTGGGTCAACGGATTGCGAGTTCATTTTATACCACTTCACATCGCTCAGTTCTACATCTACATTGTCAGTGCTGTAAAACCAGCCTCTCCAAAACCAATCGAGGTCAACGGCCGAGAGGTCTTCCATCGTGCGGAAAAAATCGGCCGGCCGAGGATGTTTGTATTTCCAGCGGTTGGCATATTCTTTAAAGGCACGGTCGAACAACTCGGGTCCCATTACCGTTTCGCGCAGGATAGACAAAGCCACGGTGGGCTTTTGATAAAAGTTGTTGCCAAACGCAAAGAGTTGTTCATTGTCTGAAGTAGTCATGATCGGGCGCATCGTGTTTTTGTCGCCCTTCATGTAGGGCACGATGTCTTTGGGCACCGTATGATGAAAATTGGGATACCGCTCGGCTTCGGTGCGTGTCTGCAAAAAGGTATTGAGCCCCTCATCCATCCACATCCACTGCCGTTCGTCACTGCTCACGATCATCGGAAAATAGTTATGCCCCACTTCATGTACGATGGTACCCACCATGCCCTGCAAAGCATTGTCGCTCATCTTGCCGTTTCGCGGGCGGCCACCGTTGAAACTGATCATCGGAAACTCCATGCCGATGTTGGAAGTATTGACCGAGATGGCTACCGGATAAGGATAATCGAATGTGTAATTAGAATAAACTTCGATGGCGTTCTTCACAGCCTTGGTGGATGCTTCGCTCCACGTGGGCAATCCTTCTTTCGGATAAAACGACATGCACATCACGGTGTTGGTAGGAAGTTTAACGGCTTGGGCATCCCAGATAAATTTACGAGAACTGGCAAAAGCGAAATCGCGCACATTGTCGGCCTGAAAGCGCCAGGTTTTTTTGGCGGTAGATTTATTTTTTTCTTTCGTGCGGGCTTCTTCTTCAGTAACGATCACGACTGGCTTATCATACGATGTTTTCGATTTCTCAAAACGCTCGAGTTGTTGTGTAGTTAAAACTTCTTTCGGATTCTGCAGCCAGCCGGTAGCTCCGATGAGGTGGTCGGCAGGCACGGTGATGTTCACCTTGTAGGTGCCAAACTCCAGCGCAAACTCGCCCAGCCTGCGGAACTGCTTGTTTTGCCAACCTTCGATGTCGTCATACTGGCACATGCGTGGAAACCAGTGCGCTATGAGGTACACATTATTATTGTCTTCCGGAAAATGTTCATAGCCTTCGCGGGACAGCACGAACATGCTGCGGTCGGTAATAGGATAACTCCACGAGATATTAAAAGAAAAACTCTCGCCCGATTTGATGGGCGTGCTCAAGTCAATGCGCATCATGGTGTTATTGATCGTAATGGGCAAATTTTTGCCGAGCTTATCAGTTACGGATACGATGGTATATCCCGCTTCAAATTCAATAGGGCGGGTCAGGTACTGCATGTTCAAGGCTGTGAGCGTGTCTCTCATGTTTCCCATGGCGCTGCCAAAATCTTCGTTGCCCTTTTTGTTTACGTTCTGATCGAGCTGCAGCCACAGAAAGCTCATGGCCTCAGGCGAGTTGTTGTAATAGGTAATCGTTTCTTTGCCTGTCAGCTTATTGGTGGGTTCATCAATTTCGGCATCAATAGTGTAGTCGGCCCGTTGCTGCCAGTATTTTGCTCCGGGTGCTCCACCACCGGTACGAAATTCATTTGGAGTGGGCAACAGATAATCGAGTTGTTCGAATTTGCCTTTCCATTTTTTGTCGTCTTGCGAAAAGGCAACTGATGCCACACCGGACAAGATCATGACAATAGAAATAATTTTTTTCATAAATATTTTTTTATGGGCAGACAAACATAAATGAAAACGGTTGATAAGCCAACGGAAAGCGATTTTAGCTGTAGCCGATTGTGCCTTTTTATGCAAAAAATACAGCCTCGTGCCGGTGCTTAAATTTTGGTTTTTAAAAAATTACAGATATTTGAGCCGTTTGAACTGAAAAATAAAGTTAGATCATGTCGAAGAATTTAGTGATTGTTGAGTCGCCCGCGAAAGCAAAAACCATTGAAGGTTATTTGGGAAAAGGTTATAAGGTAGCGTCCAGCATGGGGCACATCCGCGACTTGCCCAAAGGCAAGGGAGCGATTGACATTGAAAATAATTTTGAGCCTACCTACGAAGTTTCGCCCGACAAGAAAGAGGTTATTAAAAAATTGAAAGAGTTGGCGAAAGGAGCTGAGATGGTTTACCTCGCTTCCGATGAAGACCGCGAAGGAGAGGCCATATCGTGGCACCTGAAAGAAGTGTTAGACCTGAACGATAAAAAAACCAGGCGCATTGTCTTTACTGAAATTACCAAAAACGCCATCCTCAATGCCATCCAAAACCCGCGCAGCATAGATATTGATTTGGTAAATGCACAACAAGCCCGCAGGGTATTAGACAGGCTGGTGGGTTTTGAATTGTCGCCCATCTTGTGGAAGAAAATTAAAACCGGGTTGTCGGCAGGCCGCGTGCAGAGTGTAGCTGTGCGGTTGATTGTAGAGCGCGAACGCGAAATAGAAAAATTCGATACCAAGTCAGCATACAAAGTGTCGGCCGTTTTTGACTTGGGCAAAGGAAAACAACTGGTGGCCGAGTTGCCTGAAAAGTTTGAGAACGAAGAGGATGCCCTGAAGTTTCTGGAGTCTTGTAAGAAGGCTAAATTTTCGATAGGCGACCTGCAAAAGAAGCCGGCTAAAAAATCGCCTGCTCCTCCGTTCACTACTTCCACTTTGCAACAAGAGGCCGGAAGGAAATTGAGTTTTTCGGTTTCGCAAACCATGATGGTAGCCCAAAAGCTATACGAGGCAGGAAAGATTTCGTACATGAGAACAGACTCAGTCAATCTTTCGGATGAAGCCATAGGCGGAGCCACCAAGCAAATTACGTCTGCGTATGGAAAAGAGTTCGTGCACGTGCGGAAATTTAAAACCAAGTCGGCCAGTGCGCAGGAAGCCCACGAAGCCATCCGCCCCACCGATTTTTCCGTGCTCGACCCGGGCATGGATCGCAACGCACAACGGTTGTACGAGTTGATCTGGAAACGAGCCATCGCCTCGCAAATGGCCGATGCTGAATTAGAAAGAACAACGGCCGTCATCAATATTTCTACGAATAAAAAACAATTGACTGCTCAAGGCGAGGTAGTAAAGTTTGAAGGTTTCTTAAAAGTGTATTTCGAGTCGCGCGATGAAGACGAGGGCGATGACGAAGGCGGAAAAGTGTTGCCACCACTTACCGTAGGGCAGGAGTTGAACTTAGAAGAACTATCAGCTACCCAAACCTTCACGCGCCACCCGGCACGCTACACCGAAGCCAGCTTGGTGAAGAAGTTGGAAGAACTGGGCATTGGCCGTCCTTCCACGTACGCGCCCACTATTTCTACCGTGCAGAAGCGTGGCTATGTGGTAAAAGAAAGCCGTGAAGGCGTGGAGCGAAACTATCAGGTGCATGTGTTAAAGAATGACCAGATTCTACACAAGAAAGAAACAGAAATCACGGGTGCCGAAAAAAATAAATTGTTTCCCACCAATACGGCCATGATTGTAAACGATTTTCTGGTAGAGCATTTTTCTGATATTACTAACTACTCGTTCACGGCAGAAATTGAAAAAGAATTTGATGAGATCGCCAACGGCAAATTGAAATGGCAAAAAATGCTGGAAGGGTTTTACAAGCCATTTCATAAAACCGTAGCGAAGACAGAAAACATCGAGCGCAGCGCGGTGCAAAATAAAAACCGCGAGTTGGGTGTTGACCCCAAAACAGGCAAGAATGTGTACGTAAAACTTGGCAAGTTTGGAGCTTATGTACAATTGGGCGAAAATCCTGACGATAACGGAGGCGAGAAACCAAAATTTGCCGCCCTGCGTACGGGACAATTCATTGAAAACATTACACTGGCAGATGCGCTGGAATTGATGAAGATGCCACGCGACCTCGGCACGTTTGAAGACCTGCCGGTGGTGGCCAACATTGGTCGCTTCGGGCCGTATGTGCTGCACAACAAAAAATTTGTTTCGATACCCAAAGGCGAAGATCCATACAACATCACACCAGCGCGTGCGGTAGAACTGATCCAAGCCAAGCGCGAAGCCGATGCCAATAAGACAATTAAATTGTTTGCTGAAAACCCGGAGATACAAGTTCTGAACGGCCGCTTCGGCCCCTACATTAAGGCCGGAAAAAAGAATGTAAAAATCCCGAAAGGAAAAATTCCCGAAGAACTGACGCTGGAAGAATGTACGACATTAGCTGCCAACACTCCCGAGAAAAAGGGAAGATTTGTGCGGAGAAAAAAAGAATAGAAGAACTACTCTGCCTTTTGGATAAAATGATTTCTCATCCTGAAAATTTCAGGCAACACATTTTTGTTCAGCTCAATCCAATCCGCATTTCGTAAAGCAGTTACCGAAGGCTTGCCTTTGATCGGCTGTAAAATTTGCAAGGTGTACGTATTGTCGCCCAAATCGGCAATGGTTATTTTTTCTGTAAAAGGAAGTTGTGTCAGACTGTCGTAAACAGATTTTTGAGTGGTAACAATCTTTTCAGCCCGCAGTTGAAATAAAACATCCATAAAAACATCCAGTTTGGTGGTGTCAGTTTTAATTCCGTCAATCCCAAAAATTCCGTTTTTAAAAATGGCTTTAAAACCCTGTGATGGATCAGTCGGGAAATTTACTTCCAAGCTTTTGATGTTTTGCCAGTTAAAACTAAATACCCGCTTGTCGCGCCAGTCGTTGGTAGGTAAAGAAAAAATGGAGGCAATGGAAACACGATAGCCGGGTATGACCATCAGATAAGGTGTGCCTCCGTTTTGACTGAAGTACGTTTCGTTTCTGTTGGGGTCTCCCAACGATAAAAATTCTTTTACCAATGCCTGACCTTGAAAGCATGAAACCCTGACACCACTGTGCGTCATTTCTTTTTGCAATGAATCTTGTTGGTGTGTAGCCACTTTTCGTTTTGCTTCTGCCTGCTTTAAAGTGGCAAACAAAACGGTAACCATCCGGCTATCGGCCTCAAATCCGTTAGCCAACCATTTCGCGCCATCGAATTTTAATTCTGTTTTTCCGCTGGCCGATTGCAGTTCAACTCGGTCAATTTTGTCGAGGTTAGGAATTTGAAAAATCTGTTTGTCAACAGATGGCCTGCTATTTTGACCAGTGAATAGATAGACGATGCCGGTAAGCAAGATCAGCACGGCCAGCAACGCAATCAATTGTATGTTTCGTTTCTTTTGCACCCTTTAACGTTTGGTGTATTTTCTTTTTCTTAAATAAGAGCGCCCCATGCCAAAGGCTATGATGGCTACCACAGGTAAAACCAAATTGATAAACTGCCAGGTTGTTTCTTCGTTTTTAATTTTCTCTTTATCCAACGGACGGATTTTCACTTCTTTATTGCGCACGCGGATCAGTCCGTTTTCATTTGTCAGGTAGGCTACCATGTTCATCAGCAAATCAGCATTGGCAAACGTGTATTGCATCACCGGGTCGAAGCCAAGCGGCTGGGCTTTTTGTTCGCGTGGGTTGACAGCATTGCGGGCTACATCGCCATCGGCTACTATAATAATTTTAGTGGGCAGGCTGTTGCCGCGAAAACCGGATGTATCTGCGCCATCGGGAGCAAAACGATTTTTGAATAGAGAAGTGAAACTGCCCTCTAACAAATAGGCCACCGGTATTTTTCCCTGATTAAAATTTCCCTCTTGCAGTTGTTTGCGCAAATCATTGACACCCACCTTCACAGGCGCAGTAACTTTCCGTGTGTAGGGCGATGAAAAGAGGAGCGGGGTTTTCTTGATGCCCGTGGCTTTCACCGTGTCTATGCTGCTGACAAATTTTGTCAGCGTGGCATCGAGATTGCGGGTGATGGGGTGCTCGGCATATTGGTTGATCAAAGGAAAGAAAGGCCAGTCGAGTTGCATGATCTGGGGCCGGTTTCCGGCCTTGCCCACCACTACCGGATATTTTCCTGACACACGATCTTCAACCAAGTCGGGGTTGATGCGCACTCCATATTTGAATAGCTGATCGTCTAATTTGGTGTCGTAGGGAAACGCATAGTAGTCATCGCGCGAGGCGCTGTCCATGTTGGCTTCCAGCCGGTCGAGCAGAAAGAGAACTTTACCTCCGTGCATGATGTACTGATCGAGTTGGTATTTGTCGGCTTGCGAAAATGGCTGCGTGGGTTTAGCTACGATCAGCAGCGACAGACGATCGAGTGATTTTTTTTGAGAGAGGTCAATATTGTAAACAGCGTGCTGCTCCAGCAGCGATTGATGCAATCCGGCAATATCCAGACTATCCAACTCACCGTGTCCTTTCAGTAGGCCTACACTTTGGCGATGGGGGTTGCTCAGTTTGTAGATGGCATTGGCTAATTCATATTCTGTTCCTTCGATGGACTCATTCAATACTTCTTGCGCGTTTTTTGCTCTATTGCCTTTCAGTAGCATCACACCGGTTTCAAATCCGCCATACGATATTAGCGCACCCGGAAAGACAAATTTCTCCACGCGCTGTCCGTTTTGGGTTTCGATGACATTCATCGGCTCAATTCCTTTTGCAGCCAGCTCGCGCATAAATTCATTGCGCGCCTTCTCGCCTTTAGCCTGTGCCGGGTTGGTGAAAATGTATTTTACTTTGTTGTTAGAATAGATACGAAATTCTTCCAGTGTCTCCTTCACAGATTTTTGAAAGCGTTTGAAGCCCGGGTTGAGGTCGCCTTCCAGGAAAACTTCTACAAATACTTCGTCATCCAGATTTTTCAACATCTCTTTGGTTTGCGGCTTAATGGTGTACCGCTTTTCTTCTGTCAGGTCAGCCCGAAAAAAATAAAACGAAGAAACCAAATTGAGCAACATCACCAGCGCGATGCCGTTGGCCAGTAACAGCAGGTCGCCTGTTTTTTTACTGCCAAGTGTAGAACTAGAATTTTTCATGCCCACTGCCTGCTTCCAATTACTGTCTTGGCACATAACAATGCCAAGCCGGTTACACTGATAAAATAGATGACATCGCGGCTGTCAATCAACCCCTTGCTCAAAGCTTCGTAGTGATAAAGTACACCCCATTGTTTTACCAGCAACGAGTCATTGCCTGCCAAGGCAGCAAGCGAATCGAACCCCGTATAAAAAATAAAACAAAAGAAAGCAGCCAGGATGAACGACACAATTTGGTTGGTGGTAAGGGTAGAGGCGCAGATGCCAAAACTGCAAAACACGGCAGCCAGCAAACTTAATCCGATATAAGAACCGATGACACCCGCAGTATCTACATTGCCCACAGGGTTGCCTAATTGATAAATTGAAAAATAATAGATAGCGGTAGGAATAAGCGCTACCAATGTCAGCGCAAACGAGGCGAAAAATTTGCCCAATACAATGCCCCAGTCGGTGAGGGGCTTAGTGAGCAAAAGTTCTAGTGTGCCCATCTTTTTTTCTTCGGCAAAACTTTTCATGGTAATGGCCGGAATTAAAAAGATAAAAACATAAGGTGCCATAGTAAACAAGGTGCTCATATCGGCAAAGCCATACTGCAGCACAGAGGTTTCAGGAAATACCCACAACAGCAGCCCGATGCCGGTCAGGAATACGCTGATCACCAAATAAGCAATGAGCGAATTGAGGTAGCTGTTAAATTCTTTGGCGAAAATGCGGATCATGCCGTGGCTTCGGTGGTAAGTAAACGGAAAATTTCTTCGATTGAGTTTTCCTGCTGCCGCAGGCTTGTCAGGGAAATATTTTTGTCGGAGGCAAAGCGGATCAACTCCGGGCGCACATCGCAGTGGGGCAGGGCATAGACATAAAACCGGTTATCTTTTTCAACAACCTTTTCAACGCCCGGCAAAGAAGACAAGTCAGCAACTGCCACAGGTTCTTTAAATTCCACCACAATCACAGACCGGTTTTCGTTTTTGCCGATCAGGTTCTTGAGCCAATCGTCTGCTACAATTTTTCCTTTGTTGATGATGATCACGCGGTCGCACAATGCTTGCACTTCCTGCATAATGTGGGTAGAAAAAATAACCGTTTTGTTTTGGCTTACTTCTTTGATCAACTTCCTGATTTCCATAATCTGGTTGGGGTCGAGCCCGGTGGTAGGCTCATCCAAAATCAATACCGGTGGGTTGTGCACCAATGCCTGCGCCAATCCCACTCGCTGACGGTATCCTTTAGAAAGCAAGCCTATCAGTTTGTGTTGCTCTACCTCAAGCCCACACAGGGCAATCATTTCCCGCACACGGGCTTTCAGTTGTGCAGAAGGAATTTGATAAACCTTCCCGATAAAATTTAAGTACTCGTGAACGTACATATCCAGATAAAGGGGATTGTGTTCGGGCAGGTAGCCAATGTTTTTTTTTACCTGCATCGGCTGCTCGGCTACGTTGAGTCCATTTACTACTACGTCACCGCTGGTGGCGGGAATATAGCCGGTGGCAATTTTCATGGTAGTGGATTTGCCCGCCCCGTTCGGCCCTAAAAACCCTACGATCTCCCCCTGGCCAACCGAAAATGAAATGGCGTCAACTGCTTTTTGCTGGCCATAGATTTTAGTGAGTTGGTGTACTGCGAGCGACATAAGCAACAAAAATACAAAATTGAATGGTGGGGAATGTGCCTGCCTAAAAGTTTGTCTGACAAATGTTAACAACTTCTTAAACCCGATTACCAAACGATAACCCGGCCTATGTATTGCCATTGTATGTAAACAGGATTTTATGAAATTTGCCTTCCGAAACACTTACTGTATGAAACTTCGATTTTTTATTTTGTTTTGTTTGCTCAGTCCGTGGGCGGCAGCTCAAACGGGTTATAAAATAAATTTCAAAATTAAATCATGGAAAGACACCACCGTTTATTTGGGCAGCTACATAGGCGAAAGCACGGTGCTGATGGACACCGCCCAAGTAAAAAACGGTTCATTTTATTTTGATGGCAAAAAGCCGTTGCCTCAGGGCGTGTATTTTTTGGTACTGGCCAAGAATAAACTTTTTGAGTTTGTAGTGGGGCACAATCAGTTCTTCACATTAGAGACACACGCCACCGGGTATTTAAAAATGGAGGACTACATCGAACACATGGTGGTGAAGGGTGATGAAGACAACCGGCTTTTTTACGAAAATATTGCCTACAACATGGAGCGGAACAAAGAAGCGGAGCCGCTGATAAAAATATTAAAAGATTCAACACTGAAAGAAGAGCAAAAGAAAGAAACGAGAAAAGATTTTTCCAAGATCAACGACAAGGTGATGGCTCACCAAAAGGAGATCATCGAAAAATATCCCACCGCCCTCACGGCCCGCATCATGAAGGCTACCGTGCCGATTACAGTTCCTGACCCGCCCAAAAAAGCAGATGGAAGTATTGATTCTTCTTTTCAATTTAAATATTACCGCCACCATTTTTTCGATAATTTCAATCTGAGTGATGAAGCCATGACCCACCTGTCGCAGCCGCTGTATCAGGAAAAACTGAAAGAATACCTGACCAAGCTTTTTATTCAGCAGCCCGATAGTGTTACCGCGGCCATTCATGATTTGACGGCACGTGTCAAATCAAATAAAGAAACGTACAAATACTTGGTGTGGACTTGCCTGTTTTTATATCAGCAGCCTGAGATTATGGGGATGGATGAGGTGTTTGTGAATGTTTACGATCAATATTTTGCTTCCGGTGAAATGGACTATTGGGCAAACGCCAAGCTGAAGCAAACGGTAAAAGAGTATGCCGATAAAATCCGTTCGAGCATGCTGGGGAGAAAAGGCGCTAACCTGATTATGCAGGATGCCAACTTTCAGCCCAAGTCCATGTACGACATCAAAGCCAAGTACACCATTCTGTTCATATTCCGGCCCGACTGTGGCCACTGCCGCGAAGAAACCCCTCACTTGGTAGAATTTTATAATAAGAACAAGGCGAAATATAATTTAGAAGTATTTGCCGTAGCCACCGACACCTCCATGAAGATGATGCGCGACTTCATCAAAGAATTTAAAACCCCGTGGATTACCGTCAACGGCCCACGCAGCTACGTCAAAGAACATTTCAGTAAACTGTATTATGCCGACACCACGCCCAGCACTTATATTTTAGACGACAAAAAAATCATTATCGCCAAGCGGATCCCGATTAAACAGCTTGATGATTTTTTAACGCGCCATGAAAAATTTTTGCAGTTGAAAAAAGCTAAGCCTGTAGCAAAAGGAACTACCGGGCAATAAATTGATAGTTTGCCTGAACGATATGCACGTGATGAATAGGAATTACATAGCTATACTGCTCTTCCTTCTAGTAACCTCATGTGCAGGAATAAAAAATATTTCGTCAATTCCGGGTGTAGAAGAAAGCAGTTGTAATAACCAGTCGAACTATCATTACACAGATAAAGACTTGCCTCAACCTATTCACGAACTAAAAATTGATACACTGCTAACCAATCATTTTTCTTTTCAATCTCTTAATGTAGCCAACGCCATCGGGTTGCTGGATCTGTTGCAGGAATATCAAACATTAAAAAATAAATATAACAGCCGCCCAACCCTAGAAGGAAGGCTTGAGTTGCTGGAAACAGCGCAATACATCTATCAAAAAATTAATTTGTCATCCCTCGAAGTATCGTCAGTGGCCAGTGAATTGGATTGCGAGGAGAAAAGAGCCGATCAAATTGCTCACTATCTTCAAAGCAGGCAGGAAACCCGCCAAAAAAATTTAATTATCAGTTCCATCATCGTAGGGGCAGTTGGCTCTATCACTTCAGTCATATTATCCAATACGCCTTCAGCCGGCAATTCTTCATCGTATGTTTCTGTGGGAACCAGTATCACCGAAGCAACCTTAGGTGTTTTGATGTTGCTGAATAAAAAGAAGATATACTTCCATCATCAAAGAAATACGCCTGCCGAAATTTGGAATGGCGCTCTCGCTTCAGCCACCCTGCCACCATCCATTTGGTATTATCTGAACTACAAAAAACCCGAAAAAGATTTTAAATCGCTTAGAGATGTAATTGTTGAAAACTGGCAGAGCTTCGGGCAAGTTGCAGCGCATAAAAACAACAAGAGCAAATCATTCCACTTATATTTTGGAACTGGGGGCGAATATAACGCTGTGCAGCTAAAAACACGGGCCGATATGTACGACCAGATTGGGTCGTATATTACCTTGATGAAACAAGACCTGAGAAAATTGACTTCTGAGTTTGAAGCTATCGTAAGAAAGAGGAAATGAAGCAACTCTGTTGCCAATAAAAATACCACGCTGGTTCGTTCATGAACTGACTATCCACTTTTTTAAAAAAAAGATGGCACTTCATGCAACTATTTGGGCAGTTGCAGGTTCTAATACATATAAACTTTGTTAGGTATGGCGCTGCTCAATCTTTTCGGAAAGAAGAAAAAGGAATTTAAAGCCTTTTGTACGATCACCCGCGAACCGCTGGAGCAAGGGTTTGGCTACTTGCTCACCACCGCCCAGATCATCTCATCTAAAAAATATTGGGATTGGATTATGACCGAACCCGAAATGCTGTCGTACACGATCTCTCATTTTAACAACCAGCCCGGAGGCACACAAATGCGCCACATGATTTTTGAAAAATATGCTTCGGTGGCAAAACCCTGGATGGTATCAGACTCGGTCATCAATTATTTTGAAGTAGATAAAATAGTAGCACGGGATGGCGCTAAAAAATGGTGGGCCAGCGAAGGAAACTATGTGCCCCAAACAACGGGCACGACCACTCAACCATCAGATGAGGGTAACTTCAAGACATGGAAAGAATATGCCGTGCTCGAGGCAGGCAGGAGCAGAGCCGTTGCCTCGCACAGATAAAAGCCGTACCAATCAACTTTTTCGTTCGATGGTGAACTGCACTAATTGGGTCAATGATTTTTTATATTCCGAATCGGGGAAGGAGTTTAATTTTTCGAGAGCCAGTGCGTAGTACCGATCCATGGCTTGCCGGGCATAGTCAATGCCGCCCGCATTTTTTACAAAAGAAATTACTTCTTTGATTTTCTTCTGGTCGTCTCCTTTTTTTACCAGTCCAATAATTTTTTTCTTTTCTAACCACGAGCTTTTTGATAGCGCATAGATGAGGGGCAGCGTCAGTTTTTTTTCTTTGATGTCAATGCCTATCGGCTTGCCTATCTCTTCTTCTCCGTAGTCAAACAAATCGTCTTTAATTTGAAAAGCCATGCCTACATATTCTCCAAACAGTTGCATTTCTTTTACTGTAGGTGCACCGGCTCCGGCCGAGCTGGCTCCGATGGCGCAGCACGAGGCTATCAGCGAGGCAGTTTTTTGGCGTATCACTTCGTAATAAATTTCTTCTGATATGTCGAGGTGGCGTGCCTTCTCCATTTGCAGCAATTCACCTTCGCTCATTTGTTTAACTGCGTCTGTGCAGATGCTCAGCAACTCATAGTCTTTGTGTTCGAGGGCAAGAAAAAGCCCGCGGGTGAGCAAAAAATCGCCTACCAAAACGGCTATCTTGTTTTTCCACAGTGCGTTGACCGAAAAAAAACCTCTCCGGTAATTGGAGTTGTCCACCACATCATCGTGCACGAGGCTGGCGGTATGCACCAACTCGATCAGGCCGGCACCCCGAAAGGTAGATTCATTGATGCCGCCACACATGCCGGCTGTGAGGAAAACAAACAAAGGCCGCATCTGCTTGCCTTTGCGCTTCACAATATAGTTCATAATCTGGTCGAGCAGCAGCACCTTGGTTTTCATAGCCGCACGGAATTTGTGTTCAAACTCATCCATCTCGCGGGCTACAGGCTTCTTAATATCGTCCAGTTTCAAAGACATGGCTGCAAGTATAGTCATAAGTAAACAGTTCACCTGCCGCGATGAAGGTTTTGTTCTTACTTTTTAAAAAATCATCTTTTACTGACGAAACACCGCCTACTATTTCTTAATTTTCAGGTTATTATGGCAATAGACAAACATTGGGGGCAGATAATTTTTGTGCTGAGTGTGCTGGCGGTTACCGTCAGCATTTCGTTGGTGCTTCGCTTTTTTCTGAGCCGTTTTATCCGGGCGGCTTCGCGCAAGTTGAAGGTGGACCCCACCCGCTATAATTTTTTTAAGAATGCAGCTAACTTCGTCTTGTTCTTTATTGCCATCACAGTCATCTTCCGGTCTATCCCCGCACTGCATGCGTATGGTACTGGCCTGCTCACCGGTGCAGGCGTGTTGGCTGCCATTGTGGGCTTTGCCTCCCAATCGGCTTTCTCCAACATAGTGAGCGGAGTTTTTTTAGTGATTTTTAAACCTTTCAGCGTGGGCGATCGCGTAAAAATAGGACAGTCGTATGCAGGCGATGTGGAAGACATTACCCTGCGCCATACTGTGATCAAAGACTTTGAAAATAAAAGAGTCATCATCCCCAACGCTGTTATCAGCAACGAAACCATTATTAACTCTACCATTCTCGATGAAAAAATTTGTGCTTTTGTAGAGATAGCCGTTGCTTTTCAAACAGACCTGAGCAAAGCCATTCACATCATTCAGGAAGAAGCTATGCAGCACCGTTATTTTATTGACAGCCGTGATGCCGTAGATGTAGCCCGTGGCGACTCTCCGGTAATGGTGCGGGTGCTCACTTTTTTAAATGACGGCATACTACTTCGTGCATATATTTGGAGCCGGAACCCCTCGGATGCTTTTGACCTGAAATGTGACTTGAATAAGTCTATCAAAGAACGGTTTGATAAGGAAGGCATTGCCCTGGCCAGCATGCAATATCAGGTAGTGGGTAAAATATAATCGGTGAAAAAGAAAACAGAAGCTGCCCACACCCGAATCATACTTGAACTGATTCAGTACAACGAAAAAGAATATTTCAGCCACAATGATTTGCCGGTAGATGACCTGCTGAACAAACAGCAGGCAGACTTGGTGAACTGGATTAACCTCGATGGGCTCGAGGTAAATTTGATCAATAAAATTGGTGGACATTTTTCGCTGCATAGTTTATTGTTGGAAGATATTACCAGCGAGCATCCGCCTAAGGTGGAAGAATATGATGACTACCTGTTTTTTACATTGAAGATGTTGTATCGCATCGAAAACGATAAAATAGATTACGAGCAGATCAGTTTTGTGCTGGGGCACAATTATTTACTTTCCTTTCAAGAAAAGGAAGGAGATATGTTTGGTTCGTTTCGCGAGCGCATCCGTTTAGATCAGGGAAGGGTGCGCAAAAAGAAAGCCGACTACCTGCTGTACCGCCTCACGGATATCATCGTAGATAATTACTATGCCGTACTTGAAAACATAGGCCAGCAAATCGAGCAGATTGAAGAACAAATTTATCAATCGCCCACCGGTCAGGAGTTTCGCAACATCCAACGGCTGAAGAAAGAACTGATCTTTTTGCGCAAGGCGCTCTACCCGCTGCGCGATGCCATGAATAAATTGGTGAGAGATGACAGCGGGTTTATTGATCCCTCCAACGCTCGCTTTTTCTCTGATGTATATAGCCACATCGTCCACCTGATTGATTCGCTCGACACCTACAAAGACCTGACCTCCGGCCTGATGGATATTTACATCAATACGCTGAATACCCGGATGAACGAAGTGATGAAAGTGCTCACCGTTATTTCCACCATCTTCATTCCGCTTACTTTTATCGTAGGTGTGTACGGTATGAATTTTGAATTTATGCCCGAGTTGCACTGGCGGTACAGCTACCCCATTGTGTGGGGTGGCATGGCGCTAATCATGGCGGGGATGATCTTTTATTTTAAACGCAAAAAGTGGTTTTAATAAATTGCTCTTAGCAATACTGTTTTATCGTGGAAGAAACCAAACTGTAATCTGCTACGTCTGCTGAAGGTAACAAACATTTTATTTGCGATTACTGAAAGGACAATGATAAATAGATGGGAATTTTGATAGCTTGTAAAGAGTAACACATTTCAGGGCATCAATTACCAAGCAAGGGCAGCCATATTTATTATTGCGTTTTTAAAAAAAAATACATTGTGTCACTGATACTGTAATTTTGAAAATAAATGATGATACAATGAGCTCACATAACACAAAAAAAGATCCAGCCTCTTTACCTCGAAAAAAATTTATTCAACGATTTGCTTTTGGCATTGCCGGTATAACACCTATATCAGGCATGCTCGAGTCAAATTTTTTTACACACGATAACAGGCAAGAGGCGACTGTTATAGATAGATCATTTGCCCTTAAAAATGTGCGGTTAGAAACAGGCTTCGAATATGTAAATGAAGAAGTGTCTGGCACGAAGACAGAATTATTTTATATCGAATTAGAAAACGGAAAGATTAAAACGATCAAGCCTAACCAACCCGACATCCATGCAGTTGATGCCAAAGGACTGCTGCTGTTGCCTGCTTTTCAAGACATGCACATCCATCTGGATAAAACCAGATACTCAGAGCCGTGGCAAGCCGTAAAAAAACGAACTTCAGGAATTAAAGGAATGATTGCTTTAGAACAAAAAATTTTACCCGAATTACTCAAAGACTCAACTCATAAAGCAGAAAAACAGATTGAACTGTTGCAATCAAAGGGTACTGCCTTCGCCCGCAGCCATGTTAATATTGAGCCTACTTCTCAGTTAGATTCCCTGAAACATTTACAGACAGCTTTGGAAAATAAAAAGAATAGTTTTGGTGCTGAGTTAGTAGCTTTTCCACAGCATGGCTTGTTTTATACAGACTCCGCACCTTGGATGAAACTGGCTGCCCAATCAGGAATTGATTTTATTGGAGGAGTAGATCCTTACACCTTAGATGGAGCTATCGAGAAAACGATTGACTTTACCGTTCAGTTGGCTTTGGACTATAATAAAGGTATTGATATACATTTGCACGAAACGGGCGACTCGGGATTGAAAACAGTAGAGTACCTGATTGATAAAGTAAATGAAAACCCAGCTTTAAAAGGTAAAACTTATCTAAGTCATTGTTTTATCTTAGGTGTATTAGAGGCTTCGAGGCAAGAAGCCATCGCAGAAAAATTATCGGCAGCTCAAATAGGAATCCTTTCTACGATCCCATTTGGAAACCTGATCATGCCCATTCCTACATTATGGAAACACGGTGTAAAAGTGATGACTGGAAACGATAGTATTGTAGATCACTGGAGTACTTTTGGCACAGGAAGCGTACTGTATAAAGCCAACCTTGCCGCACAACTCTACGGAAAGGCTACAGAATTGGATTTATCGAGGATATTAAAACTTGCAACAGGAGGTATCCTTCCTCTGAGTGATCAAGGCAAACGCCTATGGCCCCAGCCGGGAGATGATGCCAATATGTTACTGATAGATGCCAGTTGCTCGGCAGAAGCAGTTTCCAGAATGTCGTCTGTTCGCTCGCTGATTTATAGGGGGAACATTGTTTACTGATTAGCCTCGTTGCACAACTGTGGCATATTGCTTATAAAAATTTTGGTGCCGGTTGTCTGAATGTCGGGTAGCGGTAGGGCTCATAGGCAAAATATTGGCAGGCGCATGATTACCTAAAATACCTGACAATAAATTTAATTATCAAATGTGTATTTTTAGTAGATATCCGCCCCCGTCAGTTTCAACTCAAACTGGTCGGCCAGGTTGGCTACTTCTTGCAGCATCTCTTTGACGGTCTCCTCCGATATGCTGGATAGCGGGGCAACGGCTTCTATCTGTATGTAATTATCTTTGATGATAAACCTGCAATAGTTAAAAAATACTGTTTGCTCCAGCAGCATTTTATAATCCATTTCTTTTTTTGCCGGACAAACTTTAGATCGCAGCGAGATAAGCTGGCGGTTGTACAAATCGTTTTTAACGATGTTGCCCACCACGGTTTGAAACCGCCCACCAGAAACGGGCACGATAATAATAGATTGCAACGAGTCGTATTCGGTGTATTGCCCACCTATCTGCTCGGCATATTTTTTCATCAAAGCGCTTAAGTCCATAGTGCAAGGGTTTATGGCAAGATACAAAAAGTATCGGGCTTGGCAGAGCAAAGAAATACCTTTTAACATCAGCTAATGCAGTTGGCCTCATTCGTTACTTGAAAATCAGTTTGAACTCATTACTTTGACATTGAAAATTTACATCTATGAAACGTCTGTTTTTGTTTCTCGCATTAACTTCGGTGGCACTGGTGTCTGTTGCCCAGTCGTTCAATGCCCGCCCGGGCGGAACTCAAAAGCCTCCGTTGCATGGAAAAAATTGGATGGCCATCACCGGCAAGCCGCTGGCTGCCACTGCCGGAGCTATCACTTTTCAAAAAGGAGGTAATGCCGTAGATGCAGCCTGTGCTATGCTGGCGGCTACCTGCACTATGTGGGATGTGTTGAGTTGGGGCGGAGAAACACAGGCACTCATTTACAATCCTAAAACCGGAAAGGTAATTGCCATTAACGCACTTGGGGTGGCGCCCACCGGTGCTACACCTGAGTTTTTCAAAAACAAAGGCTACCATTTCCCACCCAACTTTGGCCCGCTGGCAGCCACTACCCCCGGCACCGTAGGCGGACTGACCACCATGTTGGCAGAATACGGAACACTGAGCTTAAAAGAAGCACTCGCCCCGGCCATGCAATTGGCAGAAGGATACCCCATCGAGGCACAAACCGCCAACTCAATCGAGCGAAGCAAGGAGATGATAAAAAAGTGGCCGTATTCAAAATCGGTATTTCTCCCTCACCTCGGAGAAAAAAGAGAGGCGCCCGAAGCAGGAGAAATTTTTAAACAAACAGATTTACTGGAAACACTGCGCAAACTGGTTGATGCCGAGCAACAGGCATTGAAGAAAGGCAAAAACAGAAAAGAAGCTATCTATGCCGCCTACGACAGATTTTATAAAGGCGACATTGCCAAGGAAATTGTGCGCGGCAATAATGAGCAAGGCGGGCTCTTCACCGAAGCAGACCTCGCCAACTGGAAAGTAAAAATAGAAGAACCGCTGTCTGTGAACTACAAAGGAATAGACGTGTACAAAATGCAGCAGTGGACGCAAGGGCCAATGCTGTTGCAGGCGCTGAACATGCTCGAAAACATAGACCTCAAAGCCATGGGTTTTAATTCAGCAAAATATATGCACACGTTGTACCAGGTAATGAACCTGAGTTTTGCCGACCGCGATTTTTATTATGGCGACCCGGCATTTTCTTCCGACCAGCCGATGAAAGGATTGCTCTCGAAAGAGTATGCGAAAGAAAGAGTGAAGCAAATTAATTGGGAAAGAAATGATGCCCATGTCGGCCCGGGCGATCCGTACCCGTTTGAAGGAAAAGTAAATCCGTATGCAAATTACCTAAAGGAGTGGAACCAGACATTGAACTGGAACGAGCCCACCCCACTGGACGAAAACTATTTGAGCAAGGTATGGGCGGGCACTACCTCAGTGGAGGCAGCTGACAAAGAGGGTTGGGTAGTTTCCATTACGCCCAGCGGAGGGTGGATACCTGCCTGCATTGCCGGCAAAACCGGTGTGGGCATGAGCCAGCGTATGCAGAGTTTTGTACTTGACCCTCACCTGAGTCCGTTTAATGTGGTAACTCCCGGCAAACGGCCGCGTGTTACGCTCACACCTTCGCTCGCCCTGAAAGAAGGCAAGCCATTTTTATCTTTTGCCGTGCAGGGTGGCGACACACAAGATCAAAATCTGTTGCAGTTTTTCCTCGACATGGTAGAGTTTGGCATGACCGTGCAAGAAGCTGCAGAAGCGCCCAACATCAACACCTACCAGTTTTATTTATCACTGGGAGATGCGGGAGGCGATGGCCAAGATCGGAAACCCAAACCGGGTTATATGTTGATCAACTCCAACACACCGCCTTATGTGCAAAAAGAATTGTTGAAGATGGGCTATAGATTGAGCACAGACGAGCGCACTTCAGGGCCGATCAATGCCATCTACTTCGATTGGAAACATGGCAGCTTTTGGGGAGGAAGCAGCAACCACGGAGAAGATTATGGAATAGGCTGGTGATCTCCAGCGATTGAAAGCAATCAATATGCCCGGTCTATCGAGCCGGAGCCGTACACTTTCTTGGTCACCTCTTTGGTGTTGCCTTTGTGTTTGATGGTGCCACTGCCCAGTACCGTTGCCGTTAAAGAGTTAGCCACCGATATTTCGCAGTTGCCCGAGCCACTTACTTTTACTTTGGCTGTCTCCAACTCGCACGGAAAGGCATTCAGGCTGCCGCTGCCGCTGATATAAATCTCATTAGCCGTGGCATAGCCCTTCAGGGCAATAGTGCCTGAGCCGCTCACTTCAGTTTTGATGTTGTTGCCTTTCAGGTCAAGATCCATACCTCCACTGCCGGCTACCGCCAAGCTGAGGTAGTCTGCTGCGATGGAGTTTTCGGAAACAATCTTTCCGCCACTGTTCACCTGAAGCTCATTGATGTTTTTTACGCTCACCATCACCTTCATTACAGCTTTTAATTTAATATCATCAATTTTCGACCAGATGCTTTTGTTGGGGTTGTCGGGTTTGCGGTCAACATTAATCATCAACACACCGTTTTCAACAAAGATCTTGGTCAACGCAAAAATATCCGGATCAGCTTCTACACTCACTTCCTGTTTATTGGTCTGTTTGAGGTAAACGGTATAATTGGAGTTGACATAGATACTTTTAAACTCGGGCAGCTCTAAGGTCTTTTTGGTAGCCTGAGCAAAGGCAATGGAGGCAGCCGATAAAAGCAACAACGATACTACGATCAGGACGAAGATGAGGTTTATTTTACGCATGTGATAATCATTTGATTCACAGAAAATTGCAGGGTTATAGTTGTAAAGTAAATTTACATTCGATAAAAATGCAAGATTTACGCCAGAAAGTTTATTAAAGCGGTGGGCTACTTCTCCTTTTTTCTGAATATTAGCCTGAAAACTAACATAAAAAGTACAAGGCCGATGCAAAGCATGGCCAAAACCCCGGGTGTCACTAACTCTACTCCGCGCATTAGAATTTTATTCGAGCCTGAAATTTAACATCATTTTTTGAATCTCCCGTGATCGTATCGCCCCCGGAACCGATGCGGCTTTGGTTGAGGTAATGTGTTTGCCCCCAACGAATCCAAACATCAATTTTTGAACTGACCTGACATTGCAGTAGCAAATATAGGCGGGCTCCTTTGCCATAATAAGCCGGAAAATTAAAGGTCAGATATGCATCATGCTCGAATACATACTGCCGGTTGTCGTAGTCGTCAGTATCAAAAATAGCATACCGCCCCGAGAGCGAAAGCCTTCGCATCTGGTAGGTAATATCCTGCAATATCACCATGCCATAAGTTACCTTGCCGGCAAGCGAATACGAACTGAACTGCAAGCGAGATCTGAAACTCAGGCGCACATCTGTGGCGTAGTCGCAGTTGATCCAATAATTCTGTTTGGTCCCGGCTGTTGCCAGATAAAGATTGTTGTTGGCTCCGGTGTTGCGAGGTTTGGTTTCTTGCCGAGACTGAATAAAAAACATTACATTTTTCGAGGGTTTATAATTGAAGCGCAGCAGCCATTCGCTGCCTTCGGTGGCCGGCAAGTAATTTCGATAGCGGAGCCACGGAAAGGAAAATAAATCTACGTAACCCGACATCCAATATTTTTTGTTGAACTGATATTTCCAGCCCCAGTAAACCCCGGTTTCGTTTTGAGGAATAGAACCTTCGCTGATGGCATTGCTGTAAAAACTGTAGAAATTTTTGTTGAATTGCCGGTAAGAAAGCGAAACATCCAGTTGAGGAGAAAGGCTTGATAAAACTCCAGCCACAATCGCTTTTCCGCTGTTGAGTGTTTGTGTAAACTCGCTGAAGAAAGATATGTTTTTGAAATTGTAATTCAGGTAGGCACCGGTGTTCGCGTTAGAGTTTCCGTTAAAATAGTATTGATTGTAGGCTGCGGCCGGATGGATGAGTGGAATGCTGAACTGTGTGTAATGAAAAAGAAGGCCTGCGTCTAAGTATCTATCTTTCCATTGCAAAATTGTAGCCAGATTGGATTCGGTAACGGCATTGCGGTTAATTAATTCTGTCGAGGTGCGGTGCAAGCCTGTATAACTGATAGACGATAAGTAGTCGGCAGCAGACGAGGTGGTATCCTGCCGCAGGTTGCCATCGCGCCCACGGTGCGACAACAGTGTGTGCAGCACCATTTTGTTTGATAAGGAATAGCTGAGCGCGGCCCCGCGAAAATAGCCGGCCTCATAAAGCGATGTGTAAGGAAGAAACCCCAGATTGGGTCTCCGCAAGGTAATCACGGCTTCGGCATTTTTTCCAATTCCAAAATAAGACCCCAGCGCAATGCCCTGCCCAAATTGTGCCTGATAATCTCCAAGTACCAGATTCTTCACATGTCCCTTGTTGGCGGCCTGCACATGGAAGCTGATAAAATCAAAGCCGTAGTATTTTGTGGATGCATTCCACAGCACACTTTCTCCGGCATCTTTTTTTACGGTAAACCCTACGCTGAAATCTGCAGGCCTGCTAGCACGAAACCGCATGTAGAAATTATCGGGCGAGCCCAGATAACGGTTGGCGGGAGTAGCCTGAGATGAATAACCCTGCTGGTTTTCCAGCGTGCGCCCCCAGCGCAAGAGCAGGTAGCTGTTGGCTTCGGTACCGATGCGTTTAAAAATATTTTTGGCAAGCTGGCTTTGATCTCGAACGGTAACAAACGGAGTTATTTTCTCAAACGTCTCTTTATCAAAAATTTGTTGAAGTTCATACTCTGACAGAAAAGGCCCGGCTTCGTCTCTATACGTCAAGAATGTGTTGATCTGATCTTCTTTTAAAATATAAAGCAACCGGAGTTGCTCGCCCGTTACTTCGTTCAAGTCAATGGGGTTGGAAAGGAGTTGAAGGTAATCTTCGTACAAATCCTGGTAGTCGAGGTTCATGTCTTGCGAACTGAAAATCTCATCTACCAGATGAACCGGATCAAAATCTTTCTTGGCAAAATCCTGACACCAGGCGATGGTGAAATTAAAAAACAGGATGATCGAGCAGTGAGATTTCATACTTCACGATTTGCGCGAAAAAATATAAACAGCCGAAGCCTGATGGGCTGTGCCCGTCAGTTGGTTGAAGCGGATGGCATAATCGAGTTTGAAGTTTTCTTTTTGCGCCCCAATGCCGAAGAAGGCTGCGTTAGGATTCAGGTTAAAACCGGTGCGGAAGAAGATTTTTTTGTAAAGCGTATATTCAACTCCACTTCGCCAAGTGGCCTGGTAGATCAAATCTTTCTCCAGTTCGGTAGCCAGTAGCAGATAGTCCGTCAGCCGGAAGGTAAAACCGGCCACCAATTTGGTTGGAAGCCGCTCAGAAGTTCCATTGTTTAATTTCGATTGGGTGAGGTTGGTGATGTAGGCACCAATGGAAAGATGCTGTGTAAGTTGCGTGATACCGCCAAAATCTATACTCATGGCCGAGTGCGTACCGAAACCTTCGGCACGATACTGAATGTAGTTGGTTTTAATACCCAGCGAAGTGTTGCCGATGGTGTTTCCAAAAGCCAGCGAAAGCAGGTGCTCGTTATACAAGTCGTCACCAAATCGAAAGATACCTACTCCGGCAGTTCCCCATTTTACAGGCGAGAGAAGCGATGCTGCCATCCGGTTGGCGCCTGTCAGAGCCGGTTTCAGTTCGTAGGCAAAAGCAGCACCGGTAGTTTTTAACTTCCCTATGCCGCCCACATTATTAAAGAAGGCCCATTCATCGGTCAGGCCGGAAGAAGCGTAGCCCATGCCGGCAGCCCGGGCTCCCATTAACGTAGCGGTGCTTTGGCTTTGCAGAAGCGTAGGGAGAAAAATCAGCACAACAAACTGTATTTTTGAGGGCATGAGAAGTTTTTTTCGGTTAACGCATGGTAGTACAAGTTTACGGCATCCCGTTATTCAAAATCAACGGGATTTTTCCCGTATTTTAAGATTGTGGCGAATAGCAGCGTTTAGGCTGAAATACACCGTACTGTTATTTTTGACTTTGTTTTGTTGCCTGGCCAAAGCACAAGAGGTGGTAAAAGAGTATTATGAAAACGGAGGTGTAAAAGCCTCGGGCAAAATCGTGAATGGGCTAAAAGAAGGCGAGTGGATATTTTATTATCCGTCAGGGAAGAAAAACTCGTTAGAAAATTACCGGGAAGGAAAACTGCATGGAGAGGTGGTTTACTTTTATCCTACGGAAACTGTGCAGGGCAAAGAGTTATGGCACGAGGGCGCCATGCAGGACTCCGCCTGGTATTTTCATCCCAACGGAAAACTGAAAAGCAAAGGCCGGTACGATCACTCGCAATATGCAGGTATATGGAAGCATTATTTTAACAACGAAAAATTAGAGCGGATTGTAAGCTACCAACAGGGCAAGCCCGAGGGCGATACTTTTGTGTATAACGAGCGCGGGTATCTGGTGCAGGAAGGAAAATACCACAACGGCACCGAAGAGGGGGAATGGAAATTTTATGATGACGATGGCAAACTGCGGTTTGTAGGAAGTTATCACACAGGCAAACCGGTGGGCACGTGGCATGAAATACGAAAAGGCAAACAACGTATCTACAAAAAATACTGACTTTAAAATCTGTATCTGGAGTGGTGAAACATCAACCACATAGACACATTGGAACATAGGCTTCGCATAGAAAAACACAAACGAAAATTTTACGATGTGTTCTATGTGGTTTAAATTTTAATCAGCTTAAAATTCTTTATTCAAACTCAGAAAAAACCCGTGATGGTTTTGGTTGGTGAAGGTGTACTCGGTTCGTATCACAAAATCATAAACAGTATATAAATCAAAGCCAAAACCAGCGCTGCCAATCAACGTGTTGGTAAATGACGTATTGATAGGCTGTAATTGATTAGTAAGTACATCACGGTAGTTCTGGTAGTAAGCGTAATTCTGTGCGTAGCCCCAGTCTGAATATACTTTCATATAAACAGATAAAGGAAAATATTGCAGTTGCTCTTTCGGTAAGCCGTGGAGGTTCCACACGTGGTAGAAAATTCTCTTTTTTAATGTGGTTTTAGCCAGCAGAAATGCGGGCGTTTCGATCACGTAATTTTCAAATCCACGCACATACTGCTTCCGGTAACCCATTCCGCTATAAAGCGCATAGGGTTGTACGGTAGGGGTGGCCACATAGCCCCCGATATAATTGGATAAATATATTTTTTTAGAAAGCTCTATATGGCGGGCATACGAAAGCCCTATCTCTGTCATGTTCACTGCGCTGCCAAACCCTAAACCCGTTTGTTGGATGTAGCCTGCAATTTGGTGCCCATGTAACGGGTATTGCACCACATCGCGGTGTTCTGAATTGAAGCTATAAGAAATATAACCATACTGCAGCGCGAGTTGATGCCGGCCGAAGTAATTGGGGTTGAGCGAATCAATTTTGTAATTAATCTGATTGTTTCGGTAGCCTGCCTGAAAAGAATGGGTTTCAAAAAAGGATTTCCTGTAGAAGTATGTGATCGAACCGCCTGCTGCAATTTTTAAAGGTTGGGTGTACTTAAAATATTGAAGGATATGGTTATCGGTAAAGTAAGCCAGGTTTTTGGGTTCATTATAGTCAAAGCTGAACGAAAGCCCCTGCTTTTGCCTTCGGTCAATATAAGGAATGCGATAAGTCAGTTCATAGCGCTTGGCAAACCCAAACTGGGCGGTAAGTCGCACGGTTTCATTTCGTCCCCGAAAATTATATTGGATGAGACTGACTCCGTAGTTGACCCGGTTGATGTTATGGTTATAATTATTCCACCACTCGCTGAAGTTACGATCAGACAGTTCAAAAATCGGAATTGGGAAGGTGTACCACCGCTCGGTTACTTCAACGAACAGGTCAATCCGGTTAGCGGGCAATTCCAGCGCCTTTACCAGAACAGTATGAAACAGACGCAGGTTGTAGATCTTGCGCTTATCCCACAGCAACTCGTGCGGCAAGCGTTTCATGCTGATAGTGTCGCCAACTTTCAGCGTAAGCTCGCGCAGGATGATGCGGTCTTTGGTTGTTTTGTTGCCGATCACCAATATCCGGTTTACCGTAAGAACCCGGGAGGAGTCGGCAGTAGCCAACGTATCTGAGTTGCTGCCCAACATTCCACATAACCCTACGATCAACGCCAGCATGAATAAATAGACTGCTTAATTATCAAGTATTTGTTGTTGCGGTTTCTGATACGACCGGATCAAGATCAGCACACCAACTATCACTAACGGAATGCTCAATATCTGCCCCATGTTTAAGGTCATCGTATCTTCAAATGATACCTGGTTGATTTTCAGAAACTCATAAGCAAAACGCAAGGTCCATAGAATGATCATGAACAATCCGAAAATCCGGCCTTCCGGCAAGTTGATTTTTTTTCTGGACCAGTACCAAAATAAAAAGCCGAACAAAGCCAGGCACGACAACGATTCGTAGAGTTGAGCCGGATGGCGGGCAATGCCAAAAGTTTGTACAAAAGCAGAATAATTGCCATCACTTCCTTTGATGACATCGTAAGGAGGGGTATGACCGGAGGGCTCGTCAACAAATTCAGTGTATTGTGATAAGTAGTATTTTACATTGCTCGTTACAAACGAACGCGCCTGCTGCTCGCTAACTCCTGTTTTAAATAATAATAAAATATTGATAGGCACGCGCCCATCTTGGCCATTGGGCAAATTGGTTTTCTCTACCGTTACTTTTTCTACTATATCTTTTCCGCTTTGGTCTTGCTGGATGGATTCCGTTACGCGGTTGATGAAGACTACGGCCAGCGGATTGTTAGAAGGCTTGCCGATGATTTCAGAGTTGAAGAAATTTCCGAGCCGGATGAAGCACCCCGTCAGGCAAACCAAGATCACGATCCGGTCGAGTACTTGCAGGTAGTTTTGGTTAGGTTTCTTTTTGCGGCTGTATAACCACAGTCCAAATAGAATACCAATGGCAGCGCCATGGCTGGCCAAGCCTTGCAGCCCGGTAAACTTAAACGGATGAAGTTCGAACGGAAGAATAACGCTGAGCGGTTCTTTCCACAACATGGTAGGCTCGTAAAAAATAACGTGCCCCAGGCGCGCGCCAATAATGGTGGCAATCATCATGTAAACGGTGAGCGTATCCACATCGCGGTCGGGCTTGCCCTCCTGCCGGTACATATAATAGAGTACCTGCTGGCAGATGAGGAAACCGAGTGCAAACAACAAGCCGTACCAACGCAGGGCAAATGACCCGATGGACATAATTTCGGGGCTGCCATTCCAAATAATAAAATTGAGCATAAAGGCTTACAGATTAGGGATTAGATTCAAAATGATGGTGGTAAGTTTAATCTTTTTTAAACTTCAATCGGCAAAGATACGAGAAGCCGCACAACGGCAAAGGCTTAAAGTTTATCCAACTCTTCTAATTCATCTTTAAAGCCACCACTTAAAATAGGGAAGCGGCACCAGCTTCGCGGATCAACATTCAACTCATCGAAATGAAAAGAAGGAGCGAAGCGCTCGCGCTTCCATTGATTGATTGACCAGAGCCTGAAAAATTTTTTGATATAATTTTTTAGGTCGGCAGTGTCCTGATATTTCTCCGAAAGAGCAGCGTAAATTTCCGATGGCTTTTTCCGGTCGCGTATGCCGAGTTTTTCAATCTCGACCAATACAGGATAAGGCATCAGGTCTTTTTCATCTGTTTGCGCCCGGTCGGGTGGCCTGAGTTCAGCCGTAGGCTGTAAAGTGTTGACGGGTTTCAATCCTGAGTAGGCCAATTCTTTTTCTGCCCACTGCAGCCATTGTAAAATGAAAGGCTTGTCCACACCGGCTAGGGGCGCCAGGCTGCCGCTGGTGTCGCCATCCATGGTGGCATAACCCACATCGCCTTCGCTCCGGTTAGAGGTGGTGAGCAATATGCTTTGCTTAACATTGGCCAACATCCAGATGATGGGCGAGCGTGCCCGTGCCTGAATATTTTGTTTGGCGATGTCGTCTTGCTGCCAGGTTAATTTTCGTTGAAGTGCTTTTTCAATTTTACTTTCATAAGAATTGATTTCTTCATCTACAGTCCAGTGAAAAAAATTGGCGCCAATAGATCCGGCTAATGTTTGGGCAGCCTGAAGAGTAGCAAGGGAAGAATTTTTTGTGCCTTGATAAGCACAGGTAAGCAAAAGCCCGACAGCTTCTTTTTCATTTGCTACCGTTGCGAGTTCTAATTTTTTACTGAAGGCTTCCCACCCCAACTCGTGGCTTGCTCTCCTCACCATTTCGGCTACCAGTACGGCACAGCACGAAGAATCGGCACCTCCACTCAGGCTAAGCACAAAACCTTTGGCTCTGCTCTTACGGAGGTAGTCAAACAGTGCCAGTGCTGCAGCTTGACCAAACTCTTCATTTTTTTGGCACACGTCAGCCTGAGGCAAAGTGGGTGTTGCACCGGGGTTATCAAAATTAATTTCAGCAGTTAGCAGGTTATAATTTTTGAAAGAAAGCCTTGTGCCGGAGGCTACCAATTTTCCCTGTTGGGCCATGATGATGTCGCCATCGTAAACCATCCGACCGGCTTCGTTGCCTAAGAGGTTGACAAAAACATAAGTGCAATGAAACAAGGATGAACCCGCTACCACCACTTGGCTTTCGCGCTCCTTACTTTTTCCAAACGCGAAATGACTGGCGCTTCCATTCAAAATTAAATCCACACCTTGTTCTTTCAGTTTGTAGCCCGGCCTTTTTTCTTTCGACCAGCCATCTTCGCAAATTTCAATTCCGATTTTTATTCCCTGTGCGGAATAGATCAGGTCGCCCACCCAAATTTTGTGGCCTTGCAAAATGATTTCTTTTTTTTTGCCTGCCTGCCACGGCACAAACCAGCGTGGTTCGTAATGAACTCCATCGTGCGGAAGATTTTGTTTGAGGGTGATGCCCAGTATTTTGCCATTGTCTATTAGTGCGGCTCCGTTGTACGTTTGGCCATCCAGCCGCACGGGCAGCCCCACATAAACAGTAATGGCTGTACTATGTTGAGCTATAGTCAATAATTTTTGAAAGGCTTTCTCGGCAAGCCAGTCACTTAAAAAAACATCTTCGCAGCCATAACCAGTTATGCAAAGCTCGGGCAGGCAAAGGATTTTTACATTCTCCTTTTTGGCCTCCTCCATGGCTTGCAGGATGTTGGCTATATTATTTTCCCAGTCGAGCGGAGTTTGGTTTAAGGAAGCTCCGGCTATTTTTATGATACGATCGGCCATTGGTAATAAAAGAAGGTGCAAGTTAACTTCTTCCGGTGGCAAATCATTTTTAACGAGTGTGGTTCAAACGTTTATTTTTGTACCGGCATGAAGAAATCAAAAAAAATATTTGTGGGTTTTTCTATCGCGTTTGTACTCTTCCTGATGTATGTGGGATACGACATGAGCAGGCGCACTACCTTTCCGGGATCAAAATCCAGATCGAAAGAGCAAAACAGCCCTCATTTGGGCAGCGATTCCTTAAAAAAAGATTCGCTCCAATCAATTCAACGGTAAAATTCGACTTCTTAACAGTAAAAATAATCACTTGGTCGGATAGCGTATGGTGGTCTTTTTATGACCCCTTACCTTAGTATCAGATTAAAGCCAACTATAGACAAGATTATCCCCCGGGGTCCAGGACTTTGGGGGATTTTCTTTTTTTATATTCTTCCGTAAATTGTATTCATAAATTTACGCCATGAATAAGTTCATTCTTTTATTAATGGTATTAGTTCTTGCCATTCCAAGCCGCGCACAAAAATTTTCGTCAGACAAAAGTTTTATCCGTTTCTTTTCGAGTGCGGCTATTGAAGACATTACAGCCGAAAACCGGATGGGCAGCAGCATTTTTAATGAAGAAACCGGAGAGGTAGTGTTTTCTGTTCCGATCCGCGAATTTCAATTTGCAGAGTCGCTGATGAAAGGTGAGTTTAATCAGAAATACATGGAGTCAGAAAAATTTCCGAAAGCGATTTTTGAAGGGAAGATAACAGGCTATGCAAAAGATGTTTCGAGTGAACAAACAGTGGTGGCTGCCGGGAAGTTGACAATACACGGGGTAACAAAGAATGTGGAAATCCACGGCTCGATAAAAAATGAAAACGACCACAAGGTGATGAAGTCTAAGTTCATCGTGAAACTGGAAGACTATGACGTGAAGGTACCCGAGTTTCTGTGGCAGAAAATTGCCGAACAGGTAGAGGTTACGGTTGAGTTTAACTACAAGTCTTTATAAGAACATCTATCAGTTCTTTTTTAAAAATATTTTTTTGGAATTAACGCGATTGCTTTGTTAGTTTGAATCGTACCTGACAAACCCCGGCCTGCGTTGCTCCTTACGTTTATCATCTGCTACCTTTCGTTCACCATCTTCATCGGTTATTGGGCCTCTCGCAGGGTAAAAAACACGGGCGACTTTATGCTGGCCGGACGTAGCCTTCCGTTGCCATTGAGTTCGGCCGCTTTGTTTGCTATTTGGTTTGGGTCTGAAACTGTATTTGGGGCATCGGCAGAATTTTTAAAAGGCGGCTTGTATTCTGTCATTGAAGACCCGTTTGGTGGGGCGTTGTGCTTGCTGCTGTTCGGACTTTTTTTTGCACGCAAGTTGTATAAAATGAACCTCCTCACCTTAGGCGATTTTTTTAAAACGCGCTATGGCAAACGCACCGAACTGGTAGCCAGTTTTTTTTTGGCAGTACCTTACGTAGGCTACATTGCCGCCCAGTTAGTAGCGCTGGGTCTGATATTGAATATAGTAACCGGAATGCCCGTGTGGCAGGGAGCCATTCTGGCGGCCAGCATCGTTACTTTTTATACTTTTATTGGCGGCATGTGGGCGATTTCTGTTACAGATTTTTTTCAGAGCATGGTCATTATTTTCGGGCTGATTACATTAGCCATTATCCTCGGCAATAAATCGGGTGGGGTAGTGGCCGTACTCGGCACCATGCCGGCCGGTACATTTCGTTTTTTGCCCAAACCCGAATTTAAAGAAGTGATGATTTACCTCAGCGCTTGGTCTGTGTTGGGGCTTGGCTCTCTTCCGTCACAAGATATTTTTCAGCGCGTGATGTCTTCAGGTTCGGTGAAGGTGGCCGTGCGCTCGTGCTTCATCGCTGCCGCCATGTATTTAACCATCGCCATGCTCCCTATTTTTATCAGCATCTGTGTAAAGCACTTGTATCCTGGCTTTGCTTATGGGGAAACGCAACTTGCGCTGCCCCGTATGGTTTTAGCGCATACCAATATTTTTGTGCAGGTACTTTTTTTCGGTTCGCTCCTTTCCGCCATTATGAGCACTACCAGTTCGGCTTTGTTGGCGCCATCTGTTATTTTTTCTGAAAACCTGATCAAGCCTTTAACCAAAGACCGGCTGTCTGACAAGCAGTTGCTGTATGTAACACGGCTGTGCATTTTGGCCTTTAGCATGGTGGCCACTGTCATGGCCTGCCTACGATCAAACATCTATGAATTAGTGGGTGAGTCTTCTATTCTGAGTTTGGTTTCTTTGTTTGCTCCGCTGGTGCTGGGTCTGTATTGGTCGAAGGCCACCAGCCGCGGTGCATTTTTGGCTATGGCTACCGGCCTGCTAACCTGGATTATTTTTGAAGTGTATGAAACCGGATGGCCTAGTTTATTGCCGGCAACTTTAGTTAGTTTTGTTGCCATGATTTGGGGAAGTTTGTATCAGAAAAAATAAATAAAAATATGGTTAAGATTGAATTAAACCGGATCAATGACGGTTGTGCGATGGAGGCCGTTAATGAGTCGGGTAAAAAAATTTTATTAGATGGCTCGCCTGCCGATGGCGGCCACGATCTGGGCATGCGGCCCATGCAGACTTTGCTGGCTGCCATGGGCGCGTGCAGCGCCATAGATGTGATCACGATCCTGCGCAAACAACGTGAGGTATTGAAAGACATAAAAATTACCGTAACAGGCGAACGTCAAAAAGATAGCACACCCTCGCTTTACACCGAAGTGCATGCGCACTACAAATTATTTGGAAACATTAATCCCGACAAGGCCAAGAAAGCAATTGACCTGTCAGTAGGAAAATATTGTTCCGTTGCCAAAACACTGGAAAAGACAGCACGTGTTACGCACAGTTTTGAAATCATCAACTAAAATTTAGAGTAGTATAAAAGCATAACCCAAACAATTTTAAAAATAGATATCATGTCAGAAAAGAAAAGAAATTTTGAAACCGATGCTGTGCGCACCCAAAGCAATCGTACAAGTTTTAGAGAACACTCTACCCCGCTTTATTTAACTTCCAGTTTTGTTTTTGATGATGCCGAACAAGCACGCGCTTTGTTTGCCGATGAAATACAAGGAAACATTTATTCCCGTTTTTCTAACCCCAACAGCACCGAACTAATTGATAAACTCTGTCTGCTGGAAGGAACTGAAGACGGCATTGCCACGGCCTCGGGCATGGCCGCCATGTATATCAGCATGGCCGCATTGCTGAAGGCGGGCGATCATGTGGTGGCCTCGCGTTCTATTTTCGGATCCACCCATCAGATACTGAGCACACTTTTTCCGCGCTTCAATATCTCTCATTCTTATGCCGAACTGAACGACCCTTCGTCTTGGGAAAAGGCAATTCAGCCCAACACAAAATTATTTTTTGTGGAGACTCCCTCCAACCCGGCATTAGACCTGATTGATTTGGAGTGGATTGGCAAACTGGCCGCTAAGCACAACATCATATTGAATGTAGATAATTGTTTTGCTACCCCTTATCTGCAAAATCCGGCAGCCTGGGGCGCGCATTTGGTTACTCACTCCGCTACTAAATTTATTGACGGCCAAGGGCGTGTAATTGGCGGAGCTGTTTTGGGAACTAAAAAACTGATTAAAGAAGTGCGTTTTTTTGCCAGGCACACCGGGCCGTCTATGTCTCCTTTTAACGCCTGGATCCTTTCTAAAAGTTTAGAAACATTAGCCGTGCGTATGGAGAGACATTGCGCCACCGCATTGGCCACCGCACAGTGGCTTGAAAAACGCGGAGAAGTAGTATATGTAAAATACCCGTTCCTCCCTTCGCACCCGCAACATGCCCTTGCCAAAAAACAAATGCGGTTGGGTGGCGGAGTAGTTACGTTTGAAGTAAAAGGTGGAGTAGATCACGGTAGGAAATTTTTGAACAGCCTGAAACTGCTTTCGCACTCGGCCAACTTGGGCGACACCCGAAGCATCGCTACTCACCCGGCTTCTACCACACACTCTAAACTAACGGAAGCTGAGCGCGAGGCAGTGGGTATTACACCCGGTTTGATTCGCTTGTCGGTAGGTTTAGAAAATCCGGACGACATCCAACGCGACATAGCCCAAGCGCTTGAGCTAAGCCAGCGGTAAGCAATTATTTTTCGGAAGGCAGAAGAAAATTTTCTGAAGCGGTTTTTAACAGTGAGGCTGTGTTGTTTACGTGCAGCTTGGCCAGCAGGTGCTTGCGGTGGCTGTCAATAGTAGATACGCTGACAAAAAGTTTTTCGGCAATTTGTGTGTTGGTTAATCCTTGCGCAATTAACTGCAGCACTTCTTTTTCGCGCAGGGTAAGAATAGGCATTTGCTCGCGCCTTTGTTTTTCGGCTTTTAGTTTTTCGTTGGCATCGGCACTTAAATACAGTTTACCTTGACACACGGTCGTAATGGCCTTCATCAGTTCGTCTTTGCCTACGTTTTTTAAAACATACCCGTCAGCTCCCCGACTCATCATTTCAGTGATGAACGTGCCACCATCCAAATTACTGATGGCTAATATTTTGGGAGGGGGAGAAATTTTTTTCAAATACTCACATAAGTGGATGCCGCTTTCATCGGGCAGATTGATGTCGAGCAAAACGACATCTGCCGTATGGCTGATAAAAAAACCTTTGCAAGAAGAAGCAGACATGGCATAACCGGAAATCTCAAACGCAGGCTCTGACTTCAGCATGGTTTGCATACCCTCAATCACCATGGGGTGATCATCCACTATAAATACACGAATGGGGTTCATCTTATTTGTTACGAAGTTGAAGAGAATGATTTTCTCCGGCAAGTACGAAAACAAAAATCCCCTATTTCAGGGATAGACCGGCTGCGTAGAAATAGGAATTTGAACCTGAACGGATGTGCCCGAAGAAGAGGAGCGTAAATCCAACCGTCCATGCAGGAAATCTACACGCGAGTGGATATTTTTCCACCCGGCACTTTTTGTTTGAGATAACACCGAAGTATCAAAGCCTTTGCCGTCATCTTCTACCGTAACAGACAACAGGCGTTGTTCGTAAGCTACCTCCACCAGTGCCTGTCGCGCTTGCGCATGTTTTACAATGTTGTTGATTAATTCCTGCACGATGCGGTAAATAACTATTTCGCGCGATACCGGCTGGCGTACTTCCGTGCCCATTACCTGAAAGGAAATGTAAACAGTTTTCATCCCGTTTACCGAATCGCAATAATCGCGCAGGGCAGAGGCCAACCCAAATTGGATTAACGAGGGTGGCATCATGTTGTGCGCAACTTTGCGCAGCTCGTGAATGGAGCTGTCGAGCAAGTCCACCGACCGGTCGAATTGAAGTTGTTGGTTTTCACTCATCTTCAAATGCGGCAACAGATTTGTTAAAGAAATTTTGATACCCGACAGCGTGCCGCCCACACCATCGTGCAAGTCTTTGGCGATGCGCGCCCGCTCGTTTTCCTGCACTTCTACCACGGTTTTGTAGCGTTCAAACTTTTGTTGCTCGGCTGCTAATTTTAATGCTTCCTGCGCTTCTACTTTTTCTATTTCATCTTGTTTGTTCTTGTAACCTAAGCCCAGCGAAAAGAACAACAACTCGATAACAATACCCACGAAGTAATAGAAAATAGGAAATGAAAAAGGAATAGGGAGAAGGTTGACGAGCGGATTGCTGATAGTCAATACCATGGCGATCAAACCAAAAAAATCCAAGGCCAGTGCACCGATGATCGGATAAAGCCCGTAGGGGGTTTTCATCTTGTAAACATGGTAAGCCATAAAGAGCACTATCAGCAGTAAACCGGCACGAACAACATTCCAGACAACAAAATGAATTTCTGTTTGCCCGTAGTAAATCAACAATCCATCGAGCACCATGTAACCGGCCAAAACCAACGGCAGCCAACAGAGAAACCTGTGAAGAAACAGATTTTTAATTTTGGTGTTCAGGTAAGCAGTTAAAAATGGAAAATACATGGCATAAGCCCCGATCTGCAATTGATTGTTAACATAGAAATACCAGTCGCCAAAAGAATTAGAAAATTTTGGGTTGAGGATATAAACAATCCGAAAGCTGACGTAGGCAAATAAAAAAATAATGTAAGCGGCATAGTAGCCATATTCTGCCGACTTTAGTTGAATAAATTTTGAGCCGATGTAGAGAAACATCATCAGCAACATGCCTGCCATTACCCATAGCTCTTCTGTTCCTTCTATCAACAAACCGCGATGGTAAATAAAAAAATTATCGAGTTGATTTTTTTGCACTACCCAAAATTGAATTCCATAATTATTTTCGTTTGACATTTGAGTATGGATGACAAAGCGACTGATGGAATCTTGGTACACATCTAACAGGAAAACAGTAGCCGAAGCAGAAGTATAATCCTGAGGGTTAATCTGTTTTAAGAAACGACCAGCCGCAGTAGTTTGATATATTTTGGTGTTGGCAGTCTCTTCGCCATACAGATACACTGTTGTTTTTTTTGGCGACCGGAAAGAAAACGAAATGTATTTAGGAAAAGGTACTCGCCAGTCGGGCATACCGGGTTTGAAACGGTTCGGGTTAATCTCCAAAAAAGTAACAGCATGGGTGCTGTCTATAAACGAAGTGGTGAGAGAGTCAATAGAAAAGAAAACCCCTTGCGAGGAAAGGTTGATTACTTCTTTTCCTTCAGAAGATTGGCCAACCACTGTTAGCGGCAAAAACAGCAAAACCAAAAACCAATTCAATTTTCGCATATTGCTAAAATACGAATTGTTTTAAAACCCCTAGGTCTGAATTTTTTTGATGGAGCTACCACATGAGCTTAGTGATGCACGCACACTTTATCGCAATTCGTTTTCGGTATTTTGATACATTACAGAAACACACTGATCATGGAGACTAAACCGTAGTCAATTCTCCCGGAAAATATTTAAGGCTTCTTCACCTCAATCCCCAATTCTTTCAACTGTGCCTCGGAGATGGTGGAGGGCGAGTCAATCATCACATCGCGGCCTGCATTGTTTTTTGGGAAAGCAATGAAATCACGGATGGAGTCGGCTCCGCCAAAGAGCGAACATAGCCTGTCGAAACCAAATGCAATGCCCCCGTGCGGAGGTGCCCCATATTCAAATGCTTCCATTAAAAAGCCAAATTGTTTTTTGGCTTCTTCTTCGGTGAAGCCTAACTGGGTAAACATGAGTTGCTGGGTAGCCCGGTCGTGGATGCGGATGGAGCCACCGCCAATTTCGGTGCCGTTCAGCACCATGTCGTAAGCATTGGCGCGCACTTCGCCCGGGTTGGTAGCAAGCAGCGGAAGGTCTTCGGTCTTGGGCGATGTAAACGGGTGGTGCATGGCATTCCATTTTTTGGTTTCTTCGTCCCACTCCAGCAACGGAAAGTCGCGTACCCACAGGGCTGCAAATTTATTTTTGTCGCGCAGGCCAAGTTGGCCGCCCACGTGCAGGCGCAACTCGCCCAGGGCTTTGCGTGTTTTATCTTTTTCTCCGGCCAGCAAGAGGATGAGGTCGCCTGCTTCGGCATTAAATTTTTGTGCTATGCGCGCCAGTTCAATCTCATCAAAAAATTTGTCGGCAGACGATTTGTAGGTGCCATTATTTTCGCATCGGATGTACACCAACCCTTTCGCTCCGATCTGCGGTTTCTTCACAAACTCCGTCAGTTCGTCTATCTGCTTGCGGGTATAGCCGGCACAACCTTTGGCGCAAATACCCACCACTAACTGGGCATCGTCAAATACCATAAAACCTTTGCCTTTGGCCACATCGTTTACTTCTTCAAACTTCATCTCAAAGCGCGTGTCGGGCTTGTCGCTGCCGTAGTATTTCATGGCATCGGCATAGCTTAGGTGGGGCACTTCGTTCAGTTCAATTCCTTTTACCGTTTTAAAAAGATGACGGATCAGCCCCTCAAATGTAAAGAGGATATCTTCTTGTGTAACGAACGCCATCTCGCAGTCTATTTGGGTAAACTCCGGCTGGCGGTCGGCCCGCAGGTCTTCATCGCGAAAGCATTTTACAATTTGATAGTAGCGATCGAAGCCGCTCACCATCAGCAGTTGTTTAAAAGTTTGGGGCGATTGGGGCAACGCATAAAATTCTCCGGGGTTCATCCGAGAGGGAACGACAAAATCGCGTGCCCCTTCGGGCGTGCTTTTGATGAGCACAGGTGTTTCCACTTCAATGAAATGCAGGCTGTCGAGATAGGCGCGGGTTTGTTGCGCTACCTGATGGCGGAGCTGCAAACTTTCGCGTACGGGGTTTCTTCTTAAATCGAGATAGCGGTATTTCATCCGCAGGTCATCGCCTCCGTCTGTATTGTCTTCAATCGTGAAGGGCGGAGTTTTAGACGAATTGAGGATTGCAAGGGCAGATAATTTTATTTCAATTTCTCCGGTTGGTATTTTATCATTTTTAGACAAGCGTTCAGCCACCGTTCCTTCTACTTTGATGACAAACTCGCGCCCCAGTGTGCGGGCAGCGGCTAACAGAGCGGCTTCGCTCTTGCCTTCTTCCAAAAATAACTGGGTGATGCCGTAGCGGTCGCGCAGGTCTATCCACAGCAAACCGCCTTTGTCGCGTAGGCGCTGTACCCAGCCTGTCAGCGTTACCTGTTTATTAATGTCTGTAATCCGCAATTCACCGCAAGTGTGTGTCCGTAACATTTGTATTTCGTAATTTTGAACCGCGAATTTAAGAGTTAAATACCAATCGTGGATAACAGATCGTTATAAGTTAAATCCGGATCAAATAATGATGAAGAAAATTGCAGGGCTTGTGGTTGTATTGTGTGCGTTCGCCCCGCCCAAATTAGTGAAAACGAAAATTACCGATGAAATTACGGTTTCCTTGCCCGATTCGTTTGTGAAGATGACAGACGATGACATTGTGGTGCGTTCCACCATGGTGCGTGCCCCGCTGGGCGCTTATACCAATCGAGACCGCGATATAGACTTTACAGCTAATATTTCGGCTACTCAATGGCCCGATGGCAACCTGGAGATGGCAGCCAAGTTTTTTAAATCAAATATTTATAATCTGTACGACCGCGTGGATATGATCAATTCGGGTATCCACACGATCAATAAAAAGAAATTTATTTTTTTTGAATTTGAATCCCGTGTAAACGGCAATAAACTGAAAGAGTCTGAGCGGATGGCCGTCTATCGTTATTCGTATGTGCAATACCTTGTAGAGAAAAACCGCACTCTGGTGTTTACTTTTAATTGTTCCAAAAACCAGCGCGAAGACTGGCAGGCTACGGCTCATGCCGTGATGAAGTCAATCAAGGTAAAGTAAGGTTAGTTCAAAGTTCGGGGTTCAACGTTCAATGTACTATCATTGAACAACGCTGAACCTTAAACCTTGAACCTTGAACTATTTTACAATATAATTCCATCCGTGCACATCGGGCTCTATGCCCAAGCGGATGTCGTGCAATTTTTTCTTGGCACGCAACTGAAAGCTCTTTTCATTAACGGGCGGAAGCTCATAATTTTTTCCGTGTATGCTGATAGACGCCACCGTGCTGACCACAGCGGCCGTGCCTACACCAAAGGCTTCGGTCAGCGTTCCTTTTTTAAATCCTTCTTCAATTTCGGCTATGCTCACCTTGCGTTCTTCTTTTTCGATTCCCAGCGAAGAACTCAGCGTTAAGATGGAATCGCGCGTTACGCCATCAAGCAGCGAAGTAGTCAGTTGGGGTGTTACCAGTTTCCCGTTCAATACAAACATGATGTTCATCGCTCCGGATTCGTCAATGTATTTATGTTCTTTGGCGTCTGTCCACAGCACTTGGTCGAACCCTTGCTTTTGCGCCAGCATAGTAGGGTAGAAGGCGCCACCATAGTTTCCGGCACACTTGGCAAAGCCCGTTCCGCCTTCGGCTGCGCGCACATATTCTTCTTCTACTTTCAGTTTTACAGGCTTGGCAAAATAGGGCCCCACCGGAGAGGTGATGATGATAAATTTATATTCATCGGCAATCTTCACTCCCAGTTTGGCTTCGTAGGCAAACACAAAAGGCCGTAAATAAAGAGACGAACCTTCCTGGGTAGGGATCCAGTCGCTGTCCACTTCGGTTAAAGCACTTAAACTTTGCAAAAAAAGTTCTTCGCTCAGTTCGGGCATACACATCCGCGCCAGCGATTTATTCATCCGTTGGTGATGGCGCTGCGGACGGAAGATGATGATCTCACCCTTCGTGTTTTTAAAGGCTTTCATTCCTTCAAAAATTGTTTGCCCGTAGTGCAGCGACAGCATGGCGGGCGACATGGGCATATCTCCGAATGGAACAATTTTAGGTTCTTGCCAGCTTTTGTTTTTGTAATCGGCTACCAGCATGTGATCGCTGATGTGGTTGCCAAAACCCAGGTTTGAAAAATCAATAGTTGACAAGCGCGATTTTTTTACGCGTTCAATCGAAATGGATTCTGTGAGCATCATGGGAATTATTTTTTTGTGAGTAAAGATAACTGAAATTAAAGTGAGAGATAGCTATACTTTAGGGTCAATTATTTCTCAAAATTTTGTTGTGCTATCGGGGTTGCGACTGTTTGATTATTTGGTTTAGCATAAAAAACTTCTTGTTTATTTCGGTGGTAGGCCGGGGCGCAACTTGCGCATTTCGCGGGCTACCTCGTGCGAGTTGTTGTCTGCTCTCTGCTCCAGCCGGTGGATGACTTCATTAAAATTTTTATCATCCCGGTTTTGCGACAGCTTAAAGGCCGATTCTATTTTCGTGATGGCAATTTTAAATCCTACGATTCCCTGAATTTCTTGCCGGAGAAATTTCTCTGACATCCCTTCGATCGTAACGGGGTGCTCAGAATTTTTCTCGTAGTAATCCAGTAATTGTTTTAAGTCGCTGAGCAGCTCGTCTCCCTGCGTGATGGCAATGGTGCCATATACGTGCACGGCAAGGTAATTCCAGGTGGGTGCGTTTTCGTGGTCGTACCACGAAGACGAAACATAAGTGTGCGGCCCTTGAAAAATAGCCAGCACTTCGCTGTCGTTCCAGCTTTTCCACTGCGCATTGCCCCGGGCTATGTGGCCTGTCAATGTTTTTCCATCTGCCCGCAAAACCATGGGGATGTGCGTGGCCCACGGCCTGCTGCCGGCTTGGCTCACTAAAATGCCAAAGCCGTTGTTGCGGATAAATTCATGAAGTGCTGCTTCATTTTCATTTTTGTAATACCGGGGCGTGTACATCTTTTTTGTGTTTGGAATGGCAAGTGTTAGGCAAATTAGAGTAATCCGATTACGATTGAAAGGCCACCAGCCTCCGATGATAGTTGATCTGCCCAAGGTGATAGCCCAAGTGCGAAGCCAAATGAATCAGAAAATAACCGGTTGTCATTTTTTCTTTGAACACCACTAACGGATAATCTTCCAGCAATTGTGCATCGGTAGTTTTCGACAATACCTGCTCAATGACTGAAATAGTTTGTTCGATCATGTCGAGCAACTGACTTTGCGGAACATTTTTTAGCGAAAACTCTGCATCGCGCTGACGCACAAAACCCGTGTGACCCATGGTAGCGCCAATGAAATGATTGAGGTTGCCTACCAGATGCAGGCATAAATTACCGGCCGGGTTGGCAATGCCCTTTTCAATTTTCCACAAGAGGGCTTCGTCTGTGTACAGAGAAATTTCCTCTTTCAACTTAGTTAAATCTTTGATGAAGGCTTTCTTTAATTCGTTGGTGATCATATTTTTTTGGGTATAGTTTAATGTCTTAAACAGATTGACGGCAGTTTCAGTTCGGTCTTAGCTGAAGGCGGTCAGATGATTTTTTGAAACTGCTGCCACTGATCTTCGTTTCAACCTGTGAAATGTTACTTCTTTCACTTTCGTTAACTTGGGCACTAAATGGCATACAAAATTGATCTCTTTGCAATTTTTATTTTTTTAGGAATAGTGCAGGCCTTGTTTCTGTCATTTTTCTTCTTTTCAGGTGCGAACCGAAAAATTCCTGCCAATATCTATCAAGGAATGGTTGTGCTTGCCATGGCCGCCTGCACTTTTGAAATCCTTTTGTGTTATACCGGATACATCATTAATTGCCTTTGGCTGGTTGACTTCTCGGAGTGGATTGCTTTCTTAATTGCTCCGTCTTTTTACTTGATGCTGGTGAGTTTTGTGCGGGGGCGGCCATCGTCAAAATCTTACTGGCATTTTGCGGTTGCAGCAATCTGGCTGCTGATGCAGATTCCGTTTTTTCTTCAGCCCGCAGATGTAAAGTTCAACGCGTGGATTGGTGCGTACCACACGCCCGGTTTGGTCTTCAGGGAAACACATGAACATTTTTTCAAGCCTTCTCATCACAGCGATTTTGTATTGATACACCTTGCCATCTATGCGGTGCTCGGCCTGCTGTTGATCATCAAAATATTTCACCGCAGGCAGCAGTCGTTTTGGCTTACTAAACTACCTGCTTTGGTCAGGCTCAGAGCCACAGTAGTACAGGCTATCATCGTCATCGTTTTGATTTTTATAGTGAAGCTCCTCAATCGCGATGACATGGGCGACCATTTATTTGCCGCCTACATGACGGTGCCCATTTATCTGATCTCTTTTCAGGTGATACGCGAGTCGGGCTTCTTCCGGAAGGCATCACTCATCGAACCTGAAAAATATAAGACCTCTTCGCTCACACCCGATCTGCAACAGCAATTGGTGAAAAAACTAAACAACCTGATGGGCGAGAGAAAGCCGTTTCTTCGACCTGATTTTTCGTTGCCCGAACTGGCCGGCCAGATGAACCTGACGGTGCATCAGCTCTCGCAGGTAATCAACGATGGAGTGGGAAAATCTTTTTTTGAACTGACAGCCGAATACCGCATTGACGAGGCCAAACGGCTGCTGCGCGAAAAGCCGAATATCAAAATAGAAGAAATTGCCGAAGAGGTAGGCTATAATTCTAAATCGAGTTTTAACACGGCCTTTAAAAAGCTGACCGGCCACACACCCGGTGAGTGGAGGGCAGCCCGTAACGTTCTGTATTTATGACGACATTGGCAATGCAAACTGATGAAATGGTAAATCCTGACAATTTTCGTTTTCGGATCAAATGTTGTTAAACGGATTCAACCAGAAAAATTTCTTCGTTAGGACTTTATTTATATCTCGCTTTAAAAGGTTAATCACATCCATGTTGTTTAGTAATTGTAATTTTGCGCGCTCAGCAAAACTAATGTGAGAGTCACAAAAAATACCATCACCAGTCCAATGCTCTTTATGCTCTGAAGTCATGCGATGTATTTCCCATTTGTCCACATAGTCTGAGTAGATTTTATGAGGAGACATTGTGTTTAGAAATTCAATTTTTTTGTAAACCTTAACCAAATCAATCAGAGATTTTTTATAGATCTTATACAAGTCGTCCTTCGTCATCGATTCGTAGATGTCTAAGTACAAATCTTCAAATGCGTCTCCGTTGTATTCCTTAGTATCCCTCTTCTCAAATTTGTCGATCAATCCTTGAGTTTCCTTTTCAAGCCGGAGTATCACCTCAACTTTATCGGCCATTTCTTCATTCATCACTTTCTTCTTTGTCCTCAAGTCCCATCGGTGAACAGACCAAGCAAAAAATCCCGTGACGAAAGCGCCTAAGAAGATTGAGAAAGCATCCAATTTGTCAATTAGTTCTTTCATGCTTGTTTAAAACAACTTGCTTCAAGTCTCAACGTCCTAGTAAATGGCCTACAACGAAGGCGTTTATCTGATTAAGTTGAAGAACCGACTCCACCTGATTTTATGCAGGAAGTTGCCATACTTATCGAGTGAAAGCCAGATAAAGAACCCTTTGCCTACCACGTGGTCTTCGGGCACAAAGCCCCAGTAGCGCGAGTCTTGCGAGTTGTGGCGGTTGTCGCCCATCATGAAATAATAATTTTGCTTGAAGGTATATTCCTTCAGCTCTTTTCCATCAATCACCAACTTACCGCTGTCAATTTTTACATTGCTGTTGTGGTCGTAGTCGCGAATGGTGGTGCCATAAACTGACAAGGTAGAGTCGTTGATGGGAATTGTCCAGCCCTCTTTAGGTACGGTGAGCGGGCCAAAAAAATCGGTATTCCATTTCATGTATTTCGACTGTGGGAAAATATCGCCTCGCCCGATTTCTTTAGCTTCCAACTGTGGGGTGACAGAGGTGATGTAGGGCAACGCTTTAATTTCTTCCAGCTTTTTCTGAGTGAGGAACATGCTGTAAGCTACTTCATTATTTTCTTGCAGGCCATAGAGATGGTAGTCGTCACCATCTAATTCTAATTTTTCCAGGTTGCGCGGGTTGATCTGGTCTTTGGCTGTAACAAGGTAACTCATTTTCATGCCGGGGGGTTTCTCCAACAAACTTCCGTTGATGTACACATCGCCTTCTTTTACTTCTACCACATCACCGCCCACGGCCACACAACGTTTGATGTAGTTGGTTTTTAAATCTACCGGGTAGTTTATCCATTTGCTGCGGTCGGGTTCTTCTAAATTATTCTGCCCGATGTCGGGCACGTTGAACACTACCACATCTCCGCGCTTTACATGGGTGAAGCCCGGCAGGCGGAAGGAGGGAAGTTGGATCCAATCTACATAAGATGGGATATTGGTAAACCAAATTTTTTGGTGAGTCAAAGGAATTTGAAGTGGCGTGCGCGGGGTGCGTGTGCCGTAATGAAACTTGCTGACAAATAGAAAGTCGCCCACCAGCAACGAGTTTTCCATCGAAGGTGTGGGGATGGTATAAGCCTCCATAATCAGCCAGCGGATGAGGGTGGCAGCTACCACGGCAAAGAGGATGGCATCCCACCACTCGCGAAGCAACGATTTATGTTTTTTAGTTTCTTCTTTTTTCTTCTGCCAGAATTTCCAATTCATACGATCAGGGTCAATGTTTCTATCCGAACTTCAAACATCGTGGATGTGCCAGGATGCTGAACTTTATTTTTTTAAGCGGTGCAAAGAAAACCAAAAAATACCAAACTCAGAATTTTAAAAAGTCGTCCATGGTGTACACGCCTTTTTTGCCTGCCAGCCACTCGGCCACCAGCACCGCACCTAGGGCAAACCCTTCGCGCGAGTGGGCTGTGTGGGTAATTTCAATGTCGTCCACCGTGCTGGTGTATTTTACGGTATGGGTGCCGGGAGCAGGGTCAATTCTAAATGACTTAATGACGAGAGAAGTAGGGTGATGGGTTTCGTTTAATGCCCATTCTTTTTTAGACGGATAATGTTGGATGATGCCGTTGGCCAAGGTGATGGCCGTACCGCTGGGGGTATCTTTTTTTTGGGTGTGGTGGGTTTCGTCCACCGACACATCGTAGCCGGTTTGCGTACCCATCAGCCGTGCCAAAAACTCATTCACTTTAAAAAAAATATTTACCCCTACGCTGTAATTCGAGGCATAAAAAAACGCGGCACCCTGTTGCCGGCACAAGGCTTCTACCTCCTGCTTTTTTTCGAGCCAGCCCGTAGTGCCGCACACCACCGGAATTTTTTTATCGAAGCAATATTGCAGGTTTTTAACGACAGCATCAGGTTGCGAAAATTCGATCGCTACATCGGCTTGGCCGGTGTACTGAGCCAGTTCCTTTTCGTTATCTGCTTTTGAGATTTCGTGTCCGCGCCCCGAGGCAATGGCATCTATGGCTTTGCCCATTTTACCGTAACCGATCAACAGGATTTTCATAATAATAAAAATTAAAATAGAAGCGTAATGCCTAACCCGGCAGTACCTGTGGGCAGCATGCTGGGCTCGATACGCACATGCATATTGGGGTTGATGTCAAACTCTTTCAGGTGGGCATCTACATGCGCATCTACAATTTGCAGGATATAAAACATACCGGTGAGGATAGCGAAATAATCGCGCTGCCGCTGCGCAAAATTTACTACCGTGCGCAAATTAGCCGTGGTAGCCCCACTGATGGGGTTGTACGTAATGCCGGGGTGATTGATGTTATAAAAAAGTTGCTGCTTGTATCTGTCCTCCCCATCGTTATAATATTTCATAACGGCCACCAGGCTGATGAGCCCACCGTACACCAATGGAATCTTCCAATACTTTTTATTGTATGCCTGGCCTGCGCCCGGAAGGATAGCAGAAAAAAACAATGCCTTTCGCGGATCGAAACGCTTGGTGTATGCTTCCACACTGATCTTTTTTTTACCACGTTTAATAAAAACAGAGTCGGACTCGGTGGCGCGCACTACCGAATCCCGCGATTGAATAACAGAATCTTTTTTTGTCTCTTGCCCCCAGCCGGGGATGCACCCCCAGCTTAGGAGTAAACAAAAAAGAACAAAGCGCATGCTAAATTTTTAATATTTCTAAAATCCGGTTCAAGTCTTCCACGGACAGGAAGGGGATGCGGATGTCGCCCTTCTTGCCGTCACTCTTTACAGTAACTTTCGTGCCAAAGTGCGAAGACAAGCGGCCTTGCAATTGGTGGATTTCTTTGGTGGCATTGGAGGCAGGCTGAACGGAGGCTTCTTTTTTCTCTAAGCCCAACTCGCGGGCAAGCGATTCTACAGCTCGCACCGAAAGGTCTTCGGAAATTATTTTTTTGAGGATGAAAAGCTGGGTGTCGGGGTTTTCCACATTGATGATAGCCCGTGCATGCCCCATCGAAATTTTATTGTCGCGCAGGGCAATCTGGATGTCGGGCGGCAATTTCAGCAGCCGCAGGTAGTTGGTAACGGTAGTTCTGTTTTTGCCTACGCGCTCGCCCAGTTCTTCTTGCTTCAGGTTACATTCGGAGATGAGCCGCTGGTAGCTCAACGATATTTCTATCGGGTTCAGGTTTTCGCGTTGGATGTTTTCTATCAGCGCCATCTCCAGCATTTGCTGGTCGTTGGCGGTGCGCACGTAGGCAGGCAATGTTTTTAACCCCGCCAGTTTAGATGCCTGAAATCTTCGCTCGCCCGAAATAAGTTGATATTGGCTGGGTGCTAATTTCCGCACCGTGATCGGCTGGATGATGCCATGCACTTTGATGGATTCGGCCAGTTCGCTCAACGCTTCCTGATCAAAATGCTGGCGCGGCTGAAACGGATTGGTTTCAATTTCTCCAATGGCAATTTCGTTTAGGTTGCTGTGGGGTACCGCCAGAGATGGGTTCACCACTTCTACTTCCGACTTCTCTCCGTCCGAGTCGCTGAGCAGTGCACTCAGCCCACGGCCCAATGCTTTTTTCTTCAGGCTCATTTGTGCATTCCGTTTTTGTTTAACACTTCGCGTGCCAGGTTCAGGTAACTGATGGCTCCCTTGCTTTCGGCATCGTGTACAATGACAGGCAGGCCAAAACTGGGCGACTCGCTCAGCTTAACATTGCGCGGGATAATGGTTTTGAATGCAATGTTTTTAAAATGTGTGCGCACTTCTTCTACCACTTGGTTGCCCAGCGAGGTGCGCGAGTCGTATAATGTCAGCAAGATGCCCTCAATTTCCAGTTGGGGGTTTAGTCTGGTTTGTATGATTTTGATCGTGTTCAGCAATTTGCCCAATCCTTCCAAAGCAAAATATTCGCACTGCACCGGAATGATGACCGAGTCGGCAGCGGTGAGCGAGTTGATGGTGATCAGCCCCAGTGAAGGCGAGCAGTCAATTAAAATAAAATCGTACTGATCTTTTACTTCGGCCAGCGCATTGCGCATTTTTTCTTCGCGGTGTTCGATGCTTACCATCTCCACTTCGGCCCCCACTAAGTCTATGTGCGAAGGAAGTACATCCAAAAACTTCAATTCATTTTTTACGATTGCTTCCGATGGCTTGATGCCGTCAACCATACATTCGTAAATACTTTTTTTAACTTCTTTGGGGTTCATGCCCAAACCCGAAGTAGAGTTGGCCTGCGGGTCGGCATCTACCAACAGGATTTTATATTCCAACACCGCCAGGCTTGCAGCCAGATTGATGGCTGTCGTGGTTTTGCCTACGCCTCCTTTTTGATTTGCAATTGCAATGATTTTGCCCATGAAAAATAATTTGAAAATTTATCAATTTGAAGATTGGGAAATGCGCTAAGCAAATCAATTTTCAAATTAGCGAACAAAGATAAGGCTATTTACCCTTCGTGGAACGTTCGTGAAACAATGTTATCCACTTATCGTCAACAGACCATGCACAATAGATTGTTGAAAGCAGGGTATTTCCAATTTCAAATCCCTTAACCAGAAACTTGTAACCGGTATTATGAAATCTGAAACGGGAAATTATTTTTTAGTTTTCCGCTGTGCTTCGCTGGCCTTCATCGCTTCTTCTAACTTGGCCATGAACTTCGATTTTTTGCCTCCGCCCGCGGCAGCCTTCTTCCGGTTTTCGTCCATGATGGCTTTGATCTTGTCTTCGTCCACAAATCGTTTGATAACGGCCTGTTGGGCAAAGGTGATCAGGTTAGACACGAAGTAGTAAAAGTTCAGTCCGGCAGAAAATGAATTGAGTACGAACATAAAAATAACGGGCATCACATAGCCCATGGCTTTCATGGGACCCTGCACTGCCTGCAGTTGGTTGTTTTGCCATTGGAAGATGAGCTGCGAGGCAGTCATCATCAGCAAAAACAAACTGACGTGGTCGCCAAAGCCAAAGGGAATTTGAAACGGCAAATGAATGATGGAGTCGTAGGTGGATAAATCGTCTGCCCACAGAAAACGCTGCTGGCGCAAGTCAATGGAATTGGGGAACAAATAAAACATTGACAAGATGATGGGAAACTGGAGCAAGATGGGGATACACCCGCTGAACGGGTTGACACCCGCCTGCTGGTAGAGTTTCATCTGGTCTTGCTGCGCCTGCGCCATGTTGTCGCCATTTTTTTCTTTGATGATATCCAACTCCGGCTTCAACAAACGCATTTTGGCTTGCCCCAACATAGAACTGTAGGTGAGCGGGGTAAGCAACAACTTCATAAACAACACCAGCAAGAAAATACTCAATCCGTAATTGCTGATGAAGCCCTGCAAGAATTTAAAAATAGGCCTAGCCAAATATTGGTTTACCCAGATAACCGGAGGCCAGCCCAAGTAAACGTTGCGCGAGAAACCATCGGTTACCGACTTCAACAAGTCGTAATCGTTGGGGCCGAAATAATAGGTAAACCGCGCTTGGTTAGAAGAAATAGCTGCTGCCGGAATGGATAAACTGACTTCGGCTTTTTTTACCATCGAGGTGTCGGCAGCATTGGAGAATGTGGCAAATGCTCCCGAAACAAACTGACTTTTAGCAAGGATAGCGCTCACAAAAAATTTCTGCCGGATGGCAGCCCATTTGATCGGCTCGCTCACGGTTTTGGTGTCAGACGAAGTTTCTGACAATCCATTAAATGAATTTTGAGCTGTGTAATAATTAACGGTGGTACGGTTGCGGCTGTCGTGTATGTCTTTCTCTTGCAAAGGCACATCATCTACCCAGGCAAAAGACAAATCTTTTTCATTCAACGCAAGTCCTTTAGATTCTACCGCGTAGCTAATCTCATACCCCTTTGCCGGCAGTGTGTAAATGTGTTTGATGTAAGAACCTTCGGAGAGTGCGGCTGAAAAAATAATTTTTGTGGAGTCGCCTTGCTTTTGGGTTTCAGCCTGATAGTGCAGTTGGTACAGATCAAGTGGCTTCCCTTGATAAGAGGCCAACAGAGAGAACTGATTGTTTTTGCCATTGGCCAGCAGTAGCGGCTGCTGATGATAGGTTTTAAATTTTTTCAATTCTACCCGGCTGACTGTGCCGTGGTTGCTGAAGACAACTTTCAGCACATCGTTTTCTACTGTTGTAAACGCCTCCTGCCCCGATAAAAAAGTGCCGAGGCTCCCCAGGCTTTTGGCTAAAAGCGTATCCACTTCAGGAAGTGCTTTACTCAGAACAGTATCTTTTGGGAGAGCCGCTGTTGGCTGGGCTTGTTTGGCGGGCTCAACGGGTACGGGTGCCGGGCTGAAAAAATAAAAATAGACAAACAACAGAACAGCTATGAGCGTGAGGCCGATGACAGAGTTACGATCCATTTAATTCAATTTGAAAATTTGATGATGATAAAATTTGAAAATGCTATTCACGCATAGCGAATAATCATTTGTGTTTAATTGTTAATTGATTTTTTGTGCTCCATGGCAGCCTCCACAAACTTTACAAACAGCGGGTGCGGGTTGAGTACGGTGCTGCGCAGCTCGGGGTGGTATTGTACCCCAATAAACCAAGGATGATCTTTTAATTCGATTATCTCCACCAAGCCCGAGTCGGGGTTGATACCCGAAGCTTTCATGCCGCCTTCTTCTATCTGCTCCAAATATTTATTATTGAACTCGTAACGGTGCCGGTGCCGCTCGTGGATGAGCGTTTCGTTGTACACGTGGTGTGCTTTCGATCCTTTCTTCAGTTTACATTCGTAAGCGCCCAGGCGCATGGTGCCGCCTTTGGCGGTAATCTTTTTCTGTTCTTCCATCAGGTCTATCACCGGATGCTTGGTTTTGGCATGCAGTTCGGTGGTGCTGGCATCTAATTTCAACACGTGGCGGGCAAACTCGATAACAGCCATCTGCATGCCCAAGCAGATACCCAAGAATGGGATTTTGTTTTCGCGCACGTAGCGTACGGCTTCAATTTTTCCTTCGAGGCCACGCTCACCAAAGCCGGGCGCTACCAACACGGCATCCAAGCCTGCCAGCACTTCAGCAGAAGTTTCCCGGTTGATCTCTTCAGAGGATATCCACCGCACATTTACTTTGCAATCGTTTTGCGAGCCCGCATGGATAAATGCTTCGGCAATGGATTTATACGCATCGGGCAACGAAACATATTTGCCCACCAGGCCGATGGTAACTTCATTGACCGGGTTTTTCAACTTGGCCAAAAATGTTTTCCATTGCTCCAGTTCAGGCTCCTGCTTGGAAGTCATTTTCAGTTTGGCCAGCACACGCTCGTCTAATTTTTCTTTGCGCATCAGCAAGGGTACATCATAAATGGTGTCGGCATCAATGGCCTCGATCACCGAATTGATGTTGACATTGCAAAAGAGTGCCAGCTTCTTGCGGATTTCCAGAGACAGGGATAGCTCCGTGCGGCAAACTAAAATATCGGGCTGTATCCCGTAAGAAAGCAACTCCTTCACAGAGTGCTGCGTGGGTTTTGTTTTCAGTTCTTTGGCGGCTTTCAGGTAGGGGATGAGCGTGAGGTGGATTACCATGCTGTTGTTGGCGCCTAGCTCCCAGCGCACTTGGCGCACGGCCTCTACAAAAGGAAGCGACTCGATGTCGCCCACTGAGCCACCTATTTCGGTGATGATAAAATCGTATTGCCCCGTTTCGCCCAGCAAAAAAATATTGCGCTTGATTTCATCGGTTATGTGGGGAATTACCTGCACGGTCTTGCCGAGGTATTCGCCCTTGCGCTCTTTGGTGATGACATTATTATAGATGCGCCCGGTGGTAACATTGTTGGCCTGGCTGGTGCGCACGTTTAAAAAACGCTCGTAATGCCCCAAGTCGAGGTCGGTTTCGGCCCCGTCATCGGTAACGTAGCACTCGCCATGTTCGTAGGGGTTGAGCGTGCCCGGATCTATGTTGATGTAGGGATCAAATTTTTGGATGGTAACCGAAAACCCACGGGCTTGCAGCAAGTTGCCCAGCGAGGCCGAGATGATGCCCTTGCCGAGCGAGGAGGTAACACCTCCGGTAACGAATATATATTTGGCGGATGACATGGCTTAAAAAATCCGCGCGCAAAGGTAGTGGATTTGGCCAGTTGACGACCGAAGGGATAAAATTATTTTAACCAGGCAATTATTAAGCACCTCAAAAATGAGGACACAGCCATAGGCGAAGACTGCCGATCGTAACCAAAAATTTCCTTTTTGAGAAAATAATAAATAAGTTTGAAGGATTGTAGGCACCCAATCGGTTACACCGTGCCGGATGCCGGAATATAAACGGTTAGAACCCAAACCTGAATGACCTCTTCCAACCTACTGCACCGACCTGTCTTGTTTTTTGTTTTTGCCTGCCTGTTTCTCTTCGGCAGTACGCACTTGTATGGACAAACAGCCACCGGCTATAGTGGCCCCAACTGGCCCAGATATGAGACCCTTGATCAGCAATCTGTAGATGTTTATTTTGACAATGGATCGGGCGGGGCGGTAACACTAACGGGCACTTCCTCGATAGGGCAATGGGCGATTACTGTCAATGGAAATCCGGTTACCATTGTGGCAACTATTCCCTTTACGGGAGTAACTACCTACCCCATAGTAAATGGAGCTGCTGCTACCGTACGTGTGGCATTTGATGCTTCCGTCATACCAGGCCACCCAAAGTGGGTATTGAAGGGTGAAGTGGTAAAGGTTAGTTTTACTAATACCGGAAACACGCTGACTACCGGGGGCAGCGGAAACCCGGCCGCCAATTTTTCAAACTTTACCTGTAAAAACAACTATAGCGCTACCTGTGCGGATGTTAATTTTCTGAGCTATGGTAATGCGAGTTCACCCATCCAGTGTGCTCCGGTCAACACCTCATTTTGGCGCTGGACTTATCGGTACTCTGTGCGGTGGCTCAACAGTTCTAAGTTTGCTATTGCTAACGAAACTCTGGTTACTAAATGGAACGACCCGGGCAACACAACTACTGGCTTACAAGGGTGGTTTTCAGATGCGGGAGGCACCACTTGGTATTCGGGTATTACAGTAGCCAATTCCGGTACAACCACATCAACAATCTATTCTCCTCCTGCCACGCCCTATCCTGAAATGTTTCTCACCTATCGTTCCAGTTTCAACGCTGGTTTGGGCGTACTGGATGGTACTAATGCTTTTATCTACCCCAAAGGATCGGGCTTGTGTAACTTCAATGCTGTTACCTATCCATTTAACGCTGCTTATTATGGCTGTAACTTTGGAGCGAATTTAAAAAGCCAGGAGTTCATTTCTTTCGACTGGGATAACCAAAACCCCGGTGTTTTAAACTTACAAGCTACCACCCCTCCGGCTACACCCACCTCCGACCAAGTGTGTTTGGGGTCTAATGTCGGTGTAAGCTTTACAGATTTATCGGTATTTAACTGTATGGGCAATGGCACTACATTGCCCGTACCCGGGCAAGGCGCTTACAATGGTCCGGTCAATAGTGCCCAGCGGTGGGTGCGTTTTATTTATGGAGGACAAAACTCCAGTGTGCCTGCCAATAACATACCCAATATCGTGGTCAATGGTTTTGCCGTAACCGGAGCAGGCGGTGCGCTGAATGCTTCGCTGGTTGGCAATCCGTTGATATCGGCAGCTTACAATGCATCACCTCCGCCCGGCACCCCGGGTGTGCCCGCTACGGTAAATGGCTATGTGCCATCCGGTGCCGGTGGCCTTGGTGTGCCCGATGCCAATGGTGTAATTGCTTTAAATGTCCCTTTAACAGCTACTGCCTCGGGGCTGACCAGCCTGTTGATTACCACCTCGTCTGCCTTGGGGCAGGTTACGGGGCAAAAATTTTATGTTACCATTCAATATTGGAATGCCTGTAACCCTTATAACCTCGGTTATAACCCGGTAGAGTTTACAGGCACGGTTACAGGTCAGTATGTGCAGATCGTTACAGCCCCTCCGCCATTGGCTTCTGTGGGACTTGCACGGTGTTATGATGGTGCCAACGCCATCGGGGGCATCAATTTTACGGCAACCAGCTCTATTGGTGGGTCGCGCACGGGGGTTAACTGGTATAAATCCAATCCTCAGGCTTCCGTGCTGACGCCCATGACTAACCCCAACGGAAATAACAGCTTGAATTTTCCTGCTAATGTGTACACGGCTCGGGGTGGGATAGGTACTTTTGCCACTAATAATACCAATGGCGCGTATTATTCACTATGGGCTACACAAACGGCAGCTTCGGGCACCTCAACGTGCGAGAGTACCCCGGTAGAGGTAGTCATTTTCCAGCAACCTGATATTCAGGGTAATACACCAAGTATTACAAGTGGGCCAACGGATGTGTGTAACAACACGACACAGACTTATACCTCATCCGCACCGACTACGCCTAAAACACTACCGGTCAATACGTTCACCAATACCGGCATTGCCCCGGAAAACGGGGCGATCAATTTTGTGACGAACGATTTTTGGAGTCAGGCGTTTGGGCCGCAGGTAACACTTTCTGCCTCGCAAGGAACGACCACGAATGCTACATTTAGTTTATCGCCTCAGCCGGTCACTTTTACAAATAATAACATCAGCGTAAAATTACAATACACCGGCAGCCCCACGGTTGCAATCAATAGCCCGGTAGTATCGCCAGCGCCCCCACCGGCACTTCCTGCACCTTACAATATTATCCCACTTACCAATTGCCCTAATAATACGACCAATGTTTCAGTTAATGTGTGGGGAGTTAGTAATGGGGGGGCCATCAGTGTTCCGAGCCAGACGATCTGCGAGGGGGCTGTACCTGCTGCCGTGAGTGTTTCCGGAATACGTGGGACGGTTAAAAGTTGGCAGATGCAAGTAAATGGAGGAGGGTTTTCACCCAATGCAGCTTTAGGGACAGGTACTACAGCCAACATCACGGCTGCCACTATTCCAATAGTGGGTGGTGTCCAAACTACTTATCAATTTTATGCTGTCATTCAAAATGGATCTGTCTGTGCGGCAGTCAATAGCCCTACGGCTACCATCATCGTTAACCCGAGGCCTTCCAACTCAGTACTTTCAGGAACAGCAACTATTTGCAGTGGGGCAACAACCAATCTTTCGGTAGCTATTACCGGGGGTGTCGGCCCTTTTACTGTTGTTTACAACCCGGGCGGTGTGTCGGTAGCAGGCTATTCATCAGGGAATAATATTCCGGTGAGTCCGGCAGCCAACACTACTTACTCGTTGGTATCAGTTACAGATACCAATGGGTGTACTTCTGCCAGCGTAAGCGGCACACCCACTGTAACGGTGCGCAATTTATCGGCAGTTATTACCTCTACAGGAGCTACTTCGCTTTGCCCTGCTCCGGTGCCGGGCAACTCTACTACTATCGCCTTTACGATTACAGATAGTAATGGAAATGCGCTGACAACCTATACGGTCAATTATCAAGATAACTTAGGTAATTTATACACTACGGGTGCGGGGTATGTTAGCGGCAGCAATGTTACGTTAACAAACATTGCATCTACTCGCACTTTTACGATCACCAGTATTACAGACCCCTCGGGCTGTACTACCAGCCCCAATACCGGCAGCGTGGCTATTACAGTGGGGAGTGCTCCGGCCTCGGCCATATTTTCAGGTGGCGGGTCAGTTTGTTTAAACGGAACATTGAACCTTAAGCTGAATATTACAGGAGGTGTTTCACCTTATCAGGTTACGATACCCGGCATTAACGGTGGTGTTGCTTTTGCCTACATCAACAACGCAAATATTGCCGTACCAACCTCCAGTGTTGGTACAACTAATTACACAGCTACGGTCATTACCGATGCCTGCGGTGCACCCCTGCCATTGGCGAGCATTTCTGGCAACCCGCAAACTGTTGTAGTTAACCCGCTGCCCATAGGCAGCAACACTACACCGGCAGCAGTATGTTCGCAAACTAACCTCAACATCAATCCACAATCTAATATTACGAATGGCGTGGCCAGCACGTTCACTTGGACAGCAGTTTACACAGGAGGTATGACCGGCCCGGCCAGCGGCTCAGGAAATATTACGGGAGTGGTAGTCAATAAATCTTCTGCTGCCCAGACAGCCACCTTTACTGTTACACCTACTTCGGTTACCGGCAGTTGCCCGGGCGCCACGTTTACAGTTACGCAATCCGTCAACCCTGAGCCGGTTTCAACCAGTCCTACGCTTACGGCACTGTGTTCTCCGGCTACCATCAACATTAACCCGCAGACACAAGGTGTAAGTGCCGGAGGCGGCAATAACGTGGCGAGTACATTTGCCTGGACAGGAAGCTATGGTGCCTTAACGGGAGGCGTTGCCAGCGGCACGGGCAACATTACCGGAATGACCCTTACCAACACAACAGGCGCTTCTATCAATGCCGTGTTTACAGTAACCCCCACGGCTGTTACTGGCAGTTGCGTGGGCTCGAACTTTACTTTCACATTGCCCATCAATCCATTGGCGAATATTACGGCACAACCGGCCAATGATATCAAATGCGCTACTAAAAATTCGTCTTTTTCGGTAACGGCCACGGGACCCGGACTTTCTTACCAGTGGCAAGTAAGCACGGATGGCGGTACTACATGGACTAACCTGACCAATGTTGCGCCATACAGCACTGTTACCACCACGACTATGAACATCACCGGGGTAACCAACGCCATGAACAACAACCAGTACCGGGCGGTGGTTACTACGCTGACGAATGGGGTTTCATGTCCTACCAACTCTAATGCAGCGACACTCACGGTTAATCCTTTGCCCACCACGACAGACCCGGCACCGGCACTATGTGAAGACGTTTATCTCGGAGGCTCGCATGCGGGAGTTGATTTAACAGGCTACAATGCTGCCGTAACCAATGCCCCCACAGTGGCATGGTATAACGATCCGGGGCACATCAGCCCTGTAGGAACGCCCACGAACGTAACGGTTACCAATGGAAAAATTTATTATTTCGTGGCCACTTCGGGGGCAGGTTGTATCAGCAACGGGCAGATAACATTTACGGTCAATCCATTGCCCCAAGCAGTTACCCAAAATCAATCGTATTGCGAGGATCACAGTGGCGCTACACCTATACCTCCTCACAGCAACTCCCACGCAGGTATTGACCTGACCGGTTTTAACTTGGCTGTTGCCGGAGGCTCGCTGGCAAACCGGAGTGTGGCTTGGTATTCGGATGCAGCACTTACTGTGTTAGTACCCACGCCCACAAACTATACGCTGGCACCGGTGCTGCCCGCTACTTCTACCACGCTTTACGCCAAAGTTACCAATACCCTAACCAGTTGCACCAACTCTGCTAATATCAACCTAACGATTCTTCCGAGGCCTATTGATAATGCCCTGTCCGGAAATGCTTCTGTCTGTACCGGCAGCAGTATTTTGTTGTATCAAATGGATCCCACACAAAATCCGGGATCAAATTACACATGGAGCGTGGTGGGCACACCACCCGCGGCCGTAACAGTATTTGGCGGTGGAGGCACCAATACTTCTAACTTTTTTGTGCTACTGAAATTTCCTTCGGCTACAGGTACGGTGGCGGTCAACGTGTATGAAACACTTAACGGTTGTACGGGCAATACGAGCACGATGAATATTACGGTAAATGCTGCGCCTAGTGCCAACAGCATTACCGGAGTAACACAGGTTTGTACCAATCAAACTTCTGTGCCGTATGCTGTTGCTTCGCCCAATGCCACGTCAACCTACACATGGACGGTTACTCCGGATGCATCGGATGCCGGACCTGTTACAGTAAACGGAAGCGCTATCAATGTAAACTTTGGCATGCTCAGTCCGATTTCTATTTCGGTAACGGAAACGGCATCTTCAGGTTGTGTGGGTTCTCCGGCCACTGTAGGGGTTACAGTAAATCCACGCCCTGCTATGACATCTGCATCCAACTCTACCATGTGTAGCGGGCAGGTTCCGGCATTGGTATTTACCTCCAATATTGCCAGCACCTATGCCTGGACAGTAACCAACATCACGGGCAGTATCACCGGTGTAGTGAACGGACAATCTGGTTCAGGAAATCTGTCGAGCACTTTTACGGCCGGTGTGTTGCGCAATCAATCGGGTGCGGTAGGGTCGATTACATTTAATGTTACCCCAACAGCAACAGCAGCTCCGAATTGTGCCGGCACCACCCAAAGTGTGGTGCTCACGGTAAATCCCGAGCCGGTATTGGTTACACCTCAAACTACTTCCATCTGTAGCGGCTCGGCCGTAAACTACACCATCTTACTGAGCCCACTTAACTTGCCGGCAGGCACAGTTTTCAGTTGGCCGTTGCCCACCATGTCAGACGCGAGTACGCAAGGCTCGGCAATAACGAATATGAATGTGCCAATTAGCGATGTGCTGACCAACACCTCTTCCGCTGACATTACAGCCACCTATGTTGTTACTCCGCAGAGCGGGTTGGGCTGTATTGGCGCTACACAAAACGTAGTGGTAACGGTACATCCACAACCGGCCATCAATGTAGTAAGTCCTTCAGTTTGTAGCGGCAGTGCCATCGGGGTTTCGTTTACCAAAACGGCAGGGTCTCCGGTCATCAACAATTATAATATTACATCTGTTACGGTGCCGGGTGGGCTGGTAGCCGCGGGCAGCAATGCGGTTATTCCGGCTACCGGGGTAAGCGCCTCGTATATTTCAAATGATTCATATCTCAATACTACACTGGGCGCACTCACTGTTCAATACGTGGTAGTCCCCACGACAAGTTCGGGATGTTTAGGAAATCCGACCACTATTAACGTTACGGTCAATCCTCAGCCTTCGCTTTCGGGTAGTTTAGACAATACGGTGTGCAGCGAAGTGGCAACAGGCCTCACGCTGGGCATTGCACCCGGGTCAGTGCCGGCAGCGGGGTATAATGTGGTGGGCATTACCATTGCCCCGGGTTTGGTGGCTGGTGGCAGCAATGCCATTGTTCCTGCTTCGGGTGTGGCAGCCGGCTATTTGTCGGCTGACCAATTTACCAATACCGGAAGTGTGCCGTTGAATGTGGTTTACCAAGTGGTGCCGGTGAGTACATTAGGTTGCAATGGCAACCCACCCAAATCTATTACGATAACCATTAAGCCAGAGCCTGTGGTAGCCAACGGATTAAATGCATCTGTTTGCAGCCGAAGCGCTACAGGCTTGACATTGAACACTAACGGCACCTCAGTTGCTGCGGCCAATTATAATATTACCGCCCAAACAATTGCACCGGGGCTTGTTGTAGGCGGAGCCAATGCGGCAGTTCCTGCTACAGGTGTACCGGCCGGGTATCTGGCAGGAGATGTATTTACCAACACGACCAACGCTGCATTGACGGTAACCTACACGGTCGTTCCGGTCAGTGCCTCGCCTTGCACGGGACAGCCTAAAGTTATTACCATTACCATAAACCCTGAGCCGGTTATGTCACCGGCAGTTGGTTCTACTGTTTGCAGTCGGGGCGCTATCGGTCTCACGCTTAACACCAACGGCACTTCAGTTGGCGCAGCCAATTATAATATTACCGCGCGGTCTATCTCGGCCGGGCTTACGCCCAATGTGGGCAACGCGGCAGTGCCGGCATCGGCTGTGCCCAGTAATTACTTGGCAGCAGATGTTTATACCAATACTGGGGCAGTGCCGCTCACGGTAACCTATACGGTCGTTCCTGTTGGGGCAATTGGTGGTTGCTTAGGAGTTCCTCAGGTTATTACCGTTACCATCAACCCGGAGCCGGTGATGTCTCCCTCATTGGGGGGGTCGGTATGTAGTACTGTGCCGATTGGCTTGGTACTGAATACCAATGGGTCTTCTGTGGCTGCCACCACGTACAATGTTACGGCTATTACCGTAGCTGGAGGACTGACTCCCGGGAGCAATGCGGTAGTGCCGGCCAGCAATGTGGCTGCCGGTTATCTTTCGGGCGATGTTTATACAAACTCGGGGAACACACCTTTGAATGTAGTTTATACTGTTGTTCCGATAAGTGGGGCAGGTTGCTTAGGCAATCCGCTTAACATTACCTTGGTTGTAAATCCGGGGCCTGTTATTTCTAACAGTTTGAACGCAACAGTCTGCAGCAAAGCTGCCATTGGTCTAACGCTCAATACGAATGGCACTTCAGTCGCAGCAGCAAATTATAATATCAGTTCGGTGTCGATTGATCCGGGGCTGACGGCCGGTGGTACTAATGCTGTAGTTCCTGCCAGCAATGTAGTTTCTACTTATTTACTGAACGATAAGTACACCAATACAGGAAATACATCTTTGTCTGTGGTTTATACTGTAGTAGGCGTTAGTGCTTTAGGCTGTCCGGGACCTTCAAAAACCATCACCATCATCATCAATCCTGAGCCTGTTTTGTCGGGGTCATTAGGAAATACAGTATGCAGCAGTACAGCCACCGGGCTAACATTGAACACCAATGGATCATCGGTAGTAGCCACCAGTTATAATATTACCGGACGAACCATTGCCGGGGGGCTTACCCCGAAAGGCACTAATGCCATCGTGCCGGCTTCCGCGGTTGCAGCTAATTACTTAGCCGGTGATATTTTTACCAACATATCTACCTTGCCACTTAATGTAACTTATACAGTAGTTCCTGTTAGCGGGGCAGGCTGTGCGGGACAACCGGTGACGATAACGATGGTCATTAATCCTGAACCGGTTTTGTCAAGTAGTTTGAACGCTACTCTTTGCAGCGAAACAGCTACCAATTTAACATTGGCCACCAATGGTACTTCTGTAGCGGCAGCGAGTTATAATATTACCAATATATCGCTGGCAGCCGGATTAACCCCGAATGGAGCCAACGCAGTGATTCCATCCAGCGGAGTATCTAACAGCTACCTCGCTAATGATAAGTTTACTAATACTACCGGAGGTGCCCTTACCGCTACATATACTATCGTGCCAGTAAGTGGTGCCGGTTGTGCCGGAGCACCCGTTAATGTTGTGATGACGATCAACCCGGAGCCGGTAGTGTCTTCTTTACTTAACAATACGGTATGTAGTGATGTAGCTACCGGGTTAACACTCAACACAAACGGTACTTCAGTAGCTGCACTAAATTATAATATTACAGTTATAACGATTGCTCCGGGGCTAACTGCTGCCGGGACTAATGCAGTAGTGCCGGCTACAGGGATAGCCGCTTCCTACTTGGCGGCCGATAAATTTACTAACATCACGACTGGGCCACTTAATGTAACCTACACCGTAGTACCGGTGAGCGGAGCAAATTGCGCTGGCGCACCTAAGGTGATCACCATGACAATTAACCCAAAACCCGTTATGGCAGTATCACCTGTTACACAATGCAGTGGCGTGGCTATCGGGCTAACATTGGCCACCAGTATTTCTTCGGTGTCGGCTCAGAATTATAATATAACAGCCATGACAATACCGCCCGGCTTAACGGCTGCGGGAACCAATGCAACAGTGCCCGCTTCCGGTGTTAATGCCGGATATTTGGCAGGCGATCAGTTTACCAATACCGGGGCAGGAAACTTAACGGTTGTATATACAGTAGTGCCGGTGAGCGCATCAGGCTGTGCCGGACAATCTATGTCTGTGAATGTAACCATCCAGCCCGAACCTGTTGTAGCCACTACGCTGAACAATACCTTGTGCAGCCGGTTGCCCATCAACTTAACGCTTGCCACTAACGGCACGTCTGTAGGTGCAGCCAACTACAATATTACAGCTATCAGTATTACGGCTGGCTTGGTGGCGAGTGGTACAAATGCTGTTGTGCCGGCATCGGGGGTTGTTGCCACTTACTTGCAAAACGATGTTTATACAAATACTACTAATTCAGCGTTGACAGTATCCTACACAGTGATAGGGGTGAGCGCAGCTACTTGTATGGGGAATCCGCAAGTGATTACCATGACCATCAACCCGGAGCCTGTGGTTTCAACCTTATTAAATACTACGAAGTGCAGCGGAACTAATATCGCGCTAACGCTGAATACCAATGGCTCTTCTGTATCAGCAGCTACCTACAATATTACAGCAAGAACTATTGCTGCCGGCCTGACTCCGGCACCGACTAATGCCATCGTACCGGCCACTGGGGTAGCGGCCAATTTCTTGGCTTCTGATAAATACACTAACACTGGCAATGCTGCCCTGTTGGTAACTTACACGGTTGTCCCTGTCAGTGCTGCCAATTGTTTGGGGCAGCCGCAGATAATCACTATTACCATTAACCCGGAGCCGGTTATCCCCACGCTGGATACCTCGGTATGCAGTAGTGTAGCCACCGGATTGACGCTCACCACAAATGGAACATCTGTTTCTGCTTCAGGATACAATATTATATCAGTTACAGTCGGAGGGTCGCTGGTGGCGGCCGGAGGGAATGCCGTAGTGCCTGCTACCGGTGTGGCTGCAAATTATTTGGCTGCAGATGTTTTCAAAAACACAGCTAATTTTTCGCAGACTGTTACGTATGTGGCAGCACCGGTGAGCGCTGCTACCTGTATGGGGCAAAACAAAACCATTATACTGACTATTAACCCTGAACCGGTAGGCAATAACTTTACCGATCCGCAATGTGCTACTACACTGAACCATAGTATCGTGTCTCAAATTACCAATGGTGTTTCGTCCGTATTTACTTATACAGTATCTTCCAATAACCCGGGTGTGCCGGCTGCAGCAAACAGAACGATTGCCTCAGCTTCCAATATTACCGATACCTACACCAACAATACAGGATTACCTGCCACCATCACTTATACTATTACCCCTTTTAGTTCTGGTAACAATTGCCAAGGGCAGACATTCAACTATATTGCAATTATCAGTTCTACTCCGGTAGGGGCCAATACCACACTTGCTGCGGTTTGCTCGCACAATGCATTTACTGTCAACCCGCAAACTCAAATTTCTAACGGAGTCATTTCTACATTTTCATGGACGGCTGTGTACGACCCCGGACTGACCGGAGGCACAGGCTCGGGTACGGGAAATATTACAGGTACGTTGACTAATCCTACCGGTGGGGCATTGAATGCAACATACACAGTTACTCCTTCGGCAGCACCTTGTGTAGGAACTACATTTACCATTATCCTGCCGATCAATCCCGAACCGGTGATGGATCCTACACTCTCACCTAAAACGATCTGTAGTAATAATATTACATCGACTAATCCAACAAACATAGTATTGAATACCAATGGCACATCTGTGGCAGCAGCTACTTATGATGTGTCTTTGGTCAGTCAAGATGCGGGTCTAACCGGTTCGCCCACTACAGGTGCTTCCTTGGGTGCTAATGCGATAAAAAATGATGCATACAATAATGTAGGCCCTGTTTCACTGAAAGTGGTATATCAGGTTATCCCGAAATCGGCAGCAGGTTGTACAGGCGCACCATTCAATATTTCGGTAACGGTTAACCCTGAGCCGGTGGTGGCAGCATTGAGCAATACGGTTTGCAGCCGCGATGTTACCAGCATTCTGCTTACCACTAACGGTACATCTATTGGGGCAGCATCCTATCAACTGATGGCGGTTACTGTCCCCGGAACGATCACGGCCAACCCATCTAATACGGTGGTTAGCACAACAGGAGGAATTCCGTTAATCAAAAATGATTCATACACCAATACCACCAGTGGGGCTGTAACTGTTACTTATAGCATACTGGGCATTAGTGCATCAGGTTGCCGTGGCTTGGCTCAAAATGTAACGGCAATTATAAACCCTGAGCCTATTATGGTGCCGGGAGCTGTAAGTGTTTGCAGCGGTGTTGTTTCAGGGATTGTACTGGGGGCAGCCGGTGGCTCTGCGGCTATTTCTCAATACAATCTAAATCAGATTTTGGCATCGAGTGGGGTAACGCCATCAGGCACCAATGCTGGATTAGGCACGTATGCTACCAATAATTTTTTAGCCAATGATGTATTTACCAATACAACCAATTCGCCTCAGAATGTTGTCTATACAATAGTACCCTCCACAGCCAGTACTTGCCATGGCCAGCCGCAGACGGTAACACTTACTGTCAATCCGGCTCCGGCATTGGCTAACTTAAACAAGACAGTTTGTTCAACCAGTCCGACCGGTATTACGCTGACAACTACCCCTACCAGCGTACCTGCGGCAAGTCCGAATGGATATAACATCACTAATATCCTTATTCAAGGAGGGTTGACACAAACAGCCGGCAATACGGGCTCACCACGGAATGGAGTGACGAACGCAGAAATATCGGGTGATAAGTTTACAAATTCTACTAATGGAACATTAACGGTTACTTATTCTATTGCCCCGGTTTCTACACTCGGTTGTATCGGCCCTGTGGGTACGGTGGCATTGACTGTCGAGCCCACTATTCAAGCTACCGTAACCCCCGCGTCTTTGGCACAGAGCATCTGTAGTAATGCTACAACAAATATTGCACTCAGTTCACCGAGTATCCCATCTACCGGTGCCGCTTCTGTGTCGTTCAACTATACAGCCACATCAAATATCGGAGGATCGTTATCAGGTTTTTCGCCCGCTATGAGCAATTTGCCTCCCGGCTCTATTCAGGATAATCTGGTCAATGTATCTAACGGAGCCGGCAATGTTACTTATAAAATTACTGCGATGGCTAATGGTGCCGGTGGAGGTGCGGGATGTTCCAGTGCACCTGTTTCGTTTGTAGTGACTGTTGATCCATTGCCAAAATTAATTGCCTCACCGCTGATTTCCACGGTCTGTTCGCAGGTGGCCAGTAATATTACTTTAAACTCACCTACAACTCCTTCTGCCGGAACGGTACAGTTTAATGTGATCAGTGCCACACCTACCGGAGGTATCACACTCAGCTCCCCGGCAGTTCCGGTTGCTACTTACGCTAATCATGCATCCATTGTTGACACCTGGAGCAATACGACCGTCAACCAGCAAACAGTAACATACATCTTGCAACCCGTTGTAAGTGGTGGATTGGGTTGTCAAGGAAACAATACCAGCATTACATTAAATGTAAATCCGCTGCCTGTTTTAACGGCCACTTCGCAGGCACCTATTTGCAGCGACAGCACGGTTAACATTTCGCTGACATCTAATGTGGTGGGCACGATCAATACATGGAGTACATCGGTTTCGCCTTCGGGCTCGGTAACGGGAGCGGGCAGCGGATCAGGCAATTTGATTTTACAATCGCTCAGAAATACCGGTAGTGTTCCTTCCACTGTAACGTACACGATTACACCCAAGGCAGCAAATTGTACCAATACGCCTTTGGTCATTAATGTTACGGTTAACCCAACGCCAACTATTTCGGGTTTACCATTAACGAAAACTGTTTGTTATGGTGCGCCATTGGCTCTACCTTTAACAAGCCCGGTAACAGGTGTGAACTATGCCTGGACGGTGGATCCGAATAATTCGGGTGTGCCCTTGTCGGGTTCTGCTTCCGGAGCAGGAGCAAATTCTGCAGCGACTATTAATGTTGCTGCAGTGAGTGACACATTGAGTTTCTCATCGGATAATTTCACTTACTACATTACACCCACCGGGCCGGCTCCCACGTTCTGTCCGGGGTTGCAAAAAACAGTGAGCATTCAGGCAGGTGCCCGCATGAAAGCCAAGTTCCTCAACGACAGCATCAACAATATCTGTGATGGAACCAAAGACTTTTTACAGGTGCAGCTGAACGGTCAGGCTCCGTTTACGCTGGTGTATAATGATGGAAGTAACCAGACACTTACCAAGGTTGCCAACTTTAAAGCCATAGCGATTACACCTGCCGTCAACACCACTTACAAACTGGTGTCTATGACCGACAACCTGGGTTGCCCGCAGGCCTTAAACAGTCAGGTGGTTTATAATGTGTTCCCCAAACTGACGGCCGCCTTTACGGTAGGCACAGTACCTCAGTTCTCCGGTGGAAACTCGACTGTTGTATTTACCAACACATCTACACCGCAAGACAATACTAAATACAGTTATGTATGGAATTTTGGTGTAGATTCTTCACCTGATTCTGTCAACAACGTTGGGCCTAACTTATCTGTTAATTATTCATCGCCCGGGCGGAAAATAATTTCACTGATAGTTACTAACCTGGCAGCTAATTCGGTGGGGCTTTCGTGTTACTCGAAGATGACCACGCAGTCCATCAATATTTTAGTGGCACCGGTTATTGCTGCGTTCCAAGCTACACCACCTGCATCTTGCTTCCCTTCGAACTTAATAGTTACACAAAATACATCGGGTGGAGATCAAAGCAGTTGGCAGGTAACAGACGGCAACAATAACATTGTTGCCCAATCCAGTGCACCACTTCCGGTATTCAACATTACACAGCCTGGAAAATATTATATTTCGCTTACGGCTATTTATTCAAAAACAGGCCAACAAAATACGTTAACACAAGGGCCGTTTATTATTTATGATAAACCGCACGCTGCATTTTTAGCCAGCCCACCTACCGTGTATGTGCCCGATACCCCGATGAAGTTTATCAACAACAGCGTAGGAGCTACAGAATTTGATTGGGATTTTGGTGACGGAGAAACCTCGATATCTTTTGAGCCGAGCAATACCTATAAATTTGAAGGTGTATTTAATGTTACCCTGATCGCATCGAACGATCATGGTGGCGGTGTAATCTGCCGCGACACCACAACACAGAAAGTAGTAGCCAAGCAGGGTGGGGTAGCGAAGATACCCAATGCCTTCACACCGAGTACAGCCGGCCCCAGCGGGGGCGTATCCGGCGGCTCTAACGATGCCAACAACTACATATTCCTGCCACAGGTAAAAGGTGTAGAAGAATTTAATTTACAAATCTACGATCGGTGGGGTAATCTGATTTTTGAAAGCAACAACCAAACCGTGGGATGGGATGGGTACGATCAGAACGGGCGGCTGATGCATGCAGGTGTGTATGTGTATAAACTCACCCTCCGATTATCAGATCAGCAGCGAACAACACAAGTGGGCGATGTTACCCTGATCCGTTAAAAGCTATTATATTTGGGAAGATGAAAAAAATTTGGGTTGCATTTTTTATAGGTACTTGTTCTGTTGTGGCGTCTGCACAAGATCCGCAATTCTCCCAGTTCTATCAGGCTCCCTTGTATTTAAACCCCGGCTTTACGGGCATCACACCCCAGCAACGATTGATAGTTAACAACCGTATCCAGTGGCCTAATCTTCCGCAAGCGTTTAACACCTTCATGGCCAGTTATGATATATGGGTAGATGAATTGAGAAGTGGATTTGGTATTATAGCGAGTACCGATAAGATGGGCTCGGCCGGATGGCGGACTACTACGTTTGGATTGACTTATTCTTACAAGGTGCGCCTGAATGATAAAATTGTATTTTCTCCCGGCCTGTATTTTGGTTATGGTATCAACGGATTAGATCGCACGAAATTAATTTTAGGCGATCAGTTGACGTATGGTTCGGCAGGTTCGCTGGATCCGGCTCTGCAAAAGCTGGGTAATCAACAATATTTTGATTTTGGGTCTGGCTTTCTTTTGTACAGCAAAACCTTGTGGCTGGGTGCAGCCTTTAGCCACATGAACCAGCCCAATGTTTCAGTCTTAAATGAAGAAGACCGTCTGGGTATGAAAGTGGCTATTCATGGGGGAGCGAGGTTTAATCTGATGAACGGCCTTCGCTCGTCCGATCGCCCATCGTATTTAACTCCCTCATTTGTATTTCGTAGCCAATCGGGAATTACCCAGATGGATGTAGGTGTAAACTATCACGTAGATCCGGTTTCAGTTGGTTTTTGGTATCGGGGCAAGCCCTTCCAGAAAAGCGTCATTGGCACCGTTCAACAAGATGCCGTTGTCTTTATGCTGGGGATTTATCTGAAAGACTTTACGATTGGGTACAGCTACGATTTCACTATTTCTCCGCTGGCCACCAATGCTGGCGGTGCGCACGAGGTGTCTATTATCTATGAATTTGCTGCCAAGCCCTTGCACCGCGGGGTGAAGAAACGCAACCGGCTGATACCATGCCCTACCTTCAACAACAAACCCGGCTTTTGGAATTAATTGAATATTTTACTGAGAAGTAAAACAAAATGAGATAAGGTTAGCACCCATCTTCAGGGCTTCTTGCCGCTTGCTTTCGGGATCGTTATAAATCCTTTGGTCTTCCCACCCATTACCCAGATCACATTCGTAAGAATAAAAAAGTACCAGCCTGCCTTGATAAAAAATACCAAAGCCTTGTGCCGGCTTGCCATCATGTTCATGGATTTTAGGGAGGCCATTAGGGAATTCAAACTTCTGATGGTAGATAGGGTGAGTGAACGGGATTTCTACTAAGGGCGATTCAGGGAAAATTTTTTTTATCTCTACCCTGAAAAATTTGTCGAGACCGTAGTTATCGTCCACATGTAAAAAACCTCCGGCCATTAAATACCTTTTCAGATTCTCCGCTTCTGCCGGAGAGAAGACTACGTTGCCATGGCCTGTCATATACAAATAAGGATAACTGAAAATGGACGGGCTGCCCACCTCCACCACATCCTCCTCATCCTGCAGCCGTGTGCCTAATTCATTGTTGCAAAACCGGATTAAGTTAGGCAGTGCCGTTTTGTTGGCATACCAATCTCCGCCCCCGTTGTATTTCAGCTTTCCAATTTTAAGCTGTGCTTGCAAGGAAGCAGCACAGAATACAAGAGCAGGTATTAAAATGAAATGTAAACGCATTAAAAATACAATTTTTAAAAAAATCTGTTCGGCTTCTTAAACCCTAAAGTTAGGAACATATCAAAGCAACAAAAAACTAAAAACCTCTATGAAAAAGAACAGGTTATTTCAGGTAAGGAATATCACGGCAGTAGCGGTGCTGTTCTGGGTGGCGTTGGCATCCTGTCAGAAAGACAGCGATATCCTCAGTGCAAATGATACGCAAAAAGTAAACAATGAGTCTGTGGCAGCATCAGTTACCAATGATGCAGGCGATATTGCTACCAGTGCCGTGGGCGGCATGGCTGTTTCAGATTATTCCGGCTCTAGTGCTGGTGCCCGCGAAACAGGCTTTAGAGCTTTACATTTATGGCGTATTGATGAACGGCTGCAATGTGCGGTTATTACTATTTCGCGTACAGGCACTAGGCTTCATCCACATGGAGTGATCGTTATTAATTTCGACTCTCTGTCCAGTACGTGCAAAGATTCTCACGGTGTAAGACGCAGAGGGAAAATTATCATCACGTATGATGGCATCCGTTGGATGCCCGGGTCTTGGCACAATGTTCGTTTGGTTAATTATTATCGCAACGATACACACATTCAAGGTAACTTGACCATTACAACACAACAGGCCGATACTTCTCAGTACCTGATGTTTAAATCTGTGTTAGATAGTGGCGCTGTAACATTCCCTAATGGCAAAACGATAACCAGAGAGCATACCATTACACGCGAATGGGTACGGGCTGGCTCTCCTCTTAATGACGAGTGGATAACATTGACAGAAAACCCGGTAGATCATTCGCTGAGTACGGCAAACGGTACCTTCAAAAATGGCGAAAGTTATTTCATGCAGGTTACCAAAGATTTGGTAGTGAAGGTTTCTTGTCGCCTCGAAGGTGTTTATACTCCGGTGCAGGGAGAAAAAGTTATCACCTTTGGCAATGAGCAGATCACGATTGATTATGGAAATGGTTCTTGCGACAATACCATTACCATTACTATTAAAGGGAAAGAAAAACAATTGTCTATTAACGAATCGGGTGACTGACCTTTCTTAACAACGGGCAACACACATACTGTGTATTGCCTGTTGTTTCACTTTCAGATTCGAACCATAATATACTTAACTCGAAAACTTTAATTTAAACTCCAAATAAAATGAAAAATGTAATGTTCAAAGGTCTCTCGGTTGCTGTGGTGGCGGGGATTTTAGTGCTGGCTTCGTGCAGTAAAAGCGATGACAACCCACTGAGTGCAACAGATGTACAAAATGTGAGCACGGAATCAGTAGCTTCTTCCCAAGCGAATGAGGCAACGGACTTAGGAAATACCGTGATGAACAATGTATCAGATGCTCAGTTGGCGCAAGCCAGATCTGAGTGGACTATTGATTTGAGTAATAAAGACGGCCGCCTGAAAGGTGCAACGATTACCATTACCGGAACCAGAGGTCCTAATGGTATATCGGGTACGATCACCATTAACTTCGGTACCGGTACAGTAGGTGGCGATGGCGTTACCCGCTCCGGACAAATTATCATTTCCTATCAAGGCAAACGCTTTGTTGCCGGATCAACCCGCCAAATCACTTTCTCTAACTTCGTGCGTAACACCGTGGGGATTTCGGGCGGGATTACCGTAACGGTAGTATCAGTAGATACCGCCACCACAGCCGGCACATGGGTAATTACCCATAGCCATGTTTCGCAACTGACTTTTACTTTTGCTGATAACACTACCGCTACGCGCAATGCCAACTACACAGCCGTATGGACGTGGGTAGTTGCTTCACCTAATCAAAATACGGTTGCCCATAAAGCCGGAGGCTCTGCTACAGGCACCACACGGAAGGGCGCAAGTTATGCCATGAACATTACTACCAACATTATGTACACTGCAGCGTGTGCATCAACTGGTTATTATTTTCCGCAGTCTGGCTCTAAAACTTTGGCTGTAACGCCAGCCGGTAGTTCAACGGCTAATACTTATACGTTTACGTTTGGCAATGGCGGTTCTACGTCTTGCACCAATACGGTTACTATTGCTTTCAATGGTAAAACCAAGACCATTACCATTAGCCCAAGTGGCAATTAAAAAAAAAATTGAGGGGTTGGTGAGGTAGGTGTAAAGCCCTCGCATTAGCGAGGGCTTTTTTGTTTGCTCGCAGTTCAGTTATTTGCATCAAATTTCAACCCATGCAGCCATACCTTGATTTGATGAAAGACATCTTGGAAAACGGTTCGACAAAAACTGACCGTACCGGCACAGGAACGAAATCTGTTTTTGGAAGGCAATTGCGTTTCAACTTATCAGATGGGTTTCCGCTGGTTACTACCAAAAAACTTCATCTCCGCTCCATCATTTACGAACTGCTCTGGTTTTTGCGTGGCGATACCAACATAAAATATTTAAAAGACAACGGGGTATCCATCTGGGATGAATGGGCTGATAAGAATGGAAACTTGGGGCCTGTGTATGGAAGCCAGTGGCGCAGTTGGCCTGCGCCTGATGGAAGAAAGATAGATCAAATTGCCCACGTTATCCATCAATTAAAAACTAAACCGGACTCGCGCAGGCATATTGTATCGGCCTGGAATCCGGCCGAAGTAGATAACATGGCCTTGCCTCCGTGCCATGCCCTGTTTCAATTTTACGTGGCAGACGAAAAGTTATCTTGCCAGCTTTATCAACGCAGCGCAGATTATTTTTTAGGCGTGCCGTTCAATATTGCCAGCTATGCCCTGCTGACCGAGATGGTGGCACAACAGTGCAATTTAAAATCCGGAGAATTTATTTGGACTGGCGGTGATGTGCATTTGTATGCCAATCATTTTGAGCAGGCACGTATCCAGTTGCAGCGCAAGCCTTTTCCACTCCCTCAACTGGTAATCAAAAGAAAGCCCGATTCATTGTTCGACTATCAATTCGAGGATTTTGAAATCGTAAACTATCAATCTCATCCTGGCATCAAAGCGCCTATAGCCGTGTGATTTTTCATTCTGTTAGTGAACTGATAGATCAAGAGAACTGATGTAGTCTCTCGTAAACTTTATGTACGGGCAGTCCCATCACGGTAAAGTACGAGCCCACAATTTTCTCGATGGCGATCATACCGATAAAATCTTGCGCACCGTAAGCGCCCGCCTTATCGTAGGGTTGGTAATGGTCAACGTAATATTCAATTTCCTTTTCACTCAATTTTTTGAAAGTTACCTCTGTGCGGTCGTCAAAGCAATCGCACTTGGTTTTGTTTAACAAACAAACCGCTGTAATGACGGTGTGCGTATTTCCGCTCAGGGCACGCAACATAGAGATGGCTTCGCTTCGGTCTTGCGGCTTGTTTAATATTTTGTTTTGTAAGACTACCACCGTATCCGATGCCAGCACAATTTCATCATTGATTTGGGGAAGCAGTGCCCTTGCTTTTTTCTCGGCCAGATAGGAGGGAACATTTGCCGGCAACATGCTTTCAGGAAATGATTCGTCTATGTGGGGCGGATCAATCGTAAATTCTAATCCTATTTCTTTCAATAAAAATTGCCTGCGGGGCGAGGCTGAAGCAAGGATTAATTTTTTGGTTAGCTGCAACATGTCTGATAATTAACTGATCCGTAACTGATATTATTGATACACCCGCACATAATCTACCAGCATTTGCTGCGGCCAAATAGTGGGGTCTATTCCTTTCATGCCTCCCCAGTTTCCGCCCACAGCAATATTCAGTATCAAGTGAAAGCGCTGATCGAACGGCCAGCCTGTATAATCATCTTGTGGATTTCGTGTTACAGAAAAATATTTTTTATCGTCTACAAAAAATCTGATCTGGTTTTCTGTCCATTCGATGGCGTATAGATGAAATGCATCCTGACAGTCGGCTACTATTGTGATGCCTTCCTGCTGTGTTTGTTTGATGTGATTGTATTTTTCCGAGTGCAGCGTGCCGTGTATTTTGCCGGGGTCGAACCCTACGTGCTCCATAATATCAATCTCACCGCTGGCAGGCCAGCCTCCGTATTTCCAATCGGTGGGAAGCATCCAGATGGCCGGCCACGTGCCCGTGCCGTGCGGTAACTTGGCTCGTACTTCTATGCGCCCGTATTTCCAATCGCCTTTGTTTTTGGTAACTAACCGGGCACTGGTATATTCTTTGCCTTCTAACTTTTCATTGATAGCTTCTATGGTAAGCATGCCGTTTTCGACATGCGCGTTTCGGATATGGTTAGTATAAAACTGAGCTTCATTGTTTCCCCATCCGCTGCCACCGAGGTCATACCCCCAGCGGGTGGAGTCTGGTTTTCCGGTGTAATCAAATTCATCATGCCAGACAAGTTTTCTGCTGTCAACATGAAGGCATGAAAAAAATGAACTGACCAGCAGTAAGGCAAGAATAGATCGGATTGTTTTCATGGTATCAATTTGACTTCAATATGTAAATTTTTTTGTTTCCAAGAGCAGATCAGGCAGTAACGTTCGATGCGGAAGGTGCACACATTTTTTTGGATTTTGATTTTTGATTGTTCAATTTTGAGACCATAAGCGGGAGTAGCTCAGTTGGTAGAGCATCAGCTTCCCAAGCTGAGGGTCGCGAGTTCGAGCCTCGTTTCCCGCTCTGATAATCAAGCACCTACAGCTTATTCAAAAATCCGAGTCAAGGATTTGCACAGCAATTTTTAGGTTTCCTTCTCAAGTTCTTTTTGAAGTTCATATACTGATTTAGGCTCGCAGAATGTTGGCCGATGAAATCTTCTTTTCTATATTGAAAATGTAAAGTTCATACCATGATTAGATACCTATTTCTTTGCTCCCTGCTACTTTTGTTTGCAGAACCCTGCCCTGCGCAAGCCTGGCAAAAAACCGAAGGAAAAATTTCAACACCGTGGGCAGAGCAAGTAAACAGCACTTCTCCGCTGCCCGAGTACCCCCGACCCCAGATGGTACGCAAAAACTGGTTGAACCTTAACGGCCTTTGGTCGTACTCCATTCTGCCCTTGTCAGGCAAGGCTCCCTCCGCGTATGAGGGAAAAATATTAGTGCCGTTTGCTATCGAGTCTTCTCTGTCTGGTGTCGGTAAAAGTGTGGGGAAGGAAAACCGGTTGTGGTATCATAGAGAGGTATCGCTCCCTCCGTCATTTAAAAATAAAAATGTGCTACTGCACTTTGGTGCGGTAGATTGGCAGTGCGATGTGTATGTTAATGAAAAGAAAGTGGGCGATCATCAGGGAGGCTACGATCCGTTTACCATCAACATTACTTCCATTTTGAACAGAGCTTCTCAATTTACATTGACTGTCGGTGTGTGGGATCCCAGCGATGAAGGCCCTCAGCCCCGGGGCAAGCAAGTGAAGGAGCCGCATTCCATTTGGTACACACCTGTTACCGGTATTTGGCAAACTGTTTGGCTCGAAGCTGTGCCGGCCTCTTATATCGAGTCGTTAAAAATCACACCTGATGTAGATGCCCAGACGATATCTGTTTCGGCTATTTATCAAAATCAAAAACCGGGAGATCAACTTCGGGTAACTGCGTTGGATGGTATGTCTCAAGCAGGGGAAGAAGTAAGTGAAACAGCATCTGCAAAAATCAAAATCCAAAACCCCAAACTTTGGTCGCCCGCACATCCGTTTCTCTACGATTTAAAAGTTACATTGTTGCGTAAAGGCAAAGTGGTGGACGAAGTGGAAAGCTATTTTGCGATGCGCAAGGTAAGCATGGAGAAAGACCAGCATGGGAGGCAGCGGATGGCGCTGAATAATGAATTTCTTTTTCAGTTTGGCCCGTTAGATCAAGGCTGGTGGCCCGATGGTTTGTACACCGCGCCCACAGACGAAGCACTGCGTTTTGATATTGAAAAAACAAAAGAGATGGGCTTTAATCTGATTCGCAAACACGTAAAAGTTGAACCCGCCCGCTGGTATTATCATTGCGACAGGTTGGGGATGCTGGTGTGGCAAGATATGCCGAGTGGCGACTTGGGCAATGCGTGGGACTCCTCTCCGGGTGTAATTGGAAGAGCTACCGATCGCGACCGCACGCCAGAATCTGAAAGCATTTACAAGAACGAATGGAAAGCCATTTTGCAGGCAAATTACAATTCGCCATGCATTGTTGTCTGGGTTCCATTCAACGAAGGCTGGGGGCAATTTAAGACAGAAGAAATTACACGGTGGACAATGGACTATGACCCGAGCCGTTTGGTAAATTGTGCCAGTGGCGGAAATTTTTCTGCGGCTGGCCACATCATTGATCTTCATAACTACCCCATTCCTGCTATGCCTGATCCGCAGCTTTACGGAGCTAAACAAATTATTGTCTTAGGAGAATATGGCGGGCTGGGTTTGCCGATCGAAGGCCACACCTGGCAAAGCAAAAACAATTGGGGGTACCAAAGCTTTAAAAACCCTGACGAGTTGTTTCAAAAATACAGCTCTTTTATAGACCAGCTTAAAAATTTTATTGATTTAGGATTGTCCGCGGCCATTTACACCCAAACCACGGATGTAGAGATTGAAACAAACGGACTGATGACGTACGATAGAAAAATAATCAAAATGCCAATAGACAAACTCCGGCAAGTCAATGAAAAAATCTATTCTGATAACTCAAAAATCCAATTGAAGAAATAGGGGAGAACAGCGCCCGGGTTAGGTAGTTACAGACTGAGTGCCTGAACACAGACTGAGTGGGTGGTCAGTATCAGAGGTTTGGCCGGAAAACGGTGTGGTACTTGTCTGTTTTTTCTTACCTTTGAGGCCATGTTCTTCATGCTTTTCATTTTTTGCATGGATTTATTTTTTAAACTGACGTCTGCAATAAAATCTCTCATTACAAGTTTTAAGCTAAAACTGAACGTGATCCGTATTTTCTTTTGCTTATTCAGCAAATCAATTATAGGCATGGGCCTGTTGTTTCTTTGTGTACCACACCTGCTTTCGGCTCAAGATGTACTGCTGCAGCAAAAAACTGCCCGCCTGTATAATACCGGTGTAGAGCTAATGACACTAAATCAGTATGCGTCTGCACGCGAAAACTTCAATCAATATCTTTCGCTGGTTGCCAACAACAGCACCCAGCGTCAGGATGCCGAATACTACCGTGCTGTCTGCTCGTTGAACTTGTATCACAGCGATGCCGAGAAACAAGTACAGGATTTTATTGACCACCACCCGTCATCGCCCAAAGCACTGATGGCTTACCATGAGTTGGCTAATTTTTTTTACACCGAAAAGAATTACAAGAAGGCAGCCCAGTATTTTTCGAAAACTGATTTTAGTGCCCTCTCTTTAGGACGGCAGAATACGGCTCACTTCCGTTGGGGCTACAGCCTGTTTAGCCAACGCCAACTAAAGGAGGCGCTCGATCAATTTAATTTTATAAAAACCCAAGGCGGTGCTTACGGTCCGGCAGCCAGCTACTATGCTGGCTTTGTAGAATATGGCCTGACAGATTATGCAAATGCGCTGACTGACTTAAAGAGAGCTGAGCAGGCGGAGGCGTATGCAGGCATTGTGCCGTACTTAATTGCCAATGTTTATTACAAACAAAAAGACTACAATGCATTGATTGATTATGCACAGTCGGTGAGCACAAAAAATAATTTAACCAATGCCGATGAAATAGCCTTGCTTTCTGCGGAAGCATCTTTTAAAAAATCAGATTTCAAATCTGCGTTGGCAGGGTACGACAAATATTTGGAAGGCAAAGAAGAAAAGGCAAGCAAGAACATACTGTACCGTGCCGGCTATGCCGCTTATGCCTCAGGGCAAAATGCGAAGGCAGTATCGTATTTAAAAAATTCTTTTTCTGATACCGACTCGGTGGGTTATTACTCGGCCTTTTATTTAGGTATGTTATACCTGAAGACCAATCAAAAATCATTAGCACTTACTTCATTTGATGTAGCCAGAAGATACAAAGGCGATCCGGCATTGGCGGAAGAGGCGGCTTTTCAGTTTGCCAAAATTTCGTACGATGTAGGCAGACCAGATCAGGCCATTACAGAGTTTGAACGCATACTTAAAAACTATCCGGCAGGCGAACATACCACCGAAATCAAGGAGTTGCTATCGCAGGCATACGTTAACGCAAACAATTTTAACCGCGCTATTGAATATATCGAAGCATTGCCCAGCCGCACTGCGGCTGTGGAGCGGGCTTATCAGAAAGCTACGATGCTGAAGGGCATGGATCTTTTTAATAAAGACGATTATCCGTTGGCTGTTCAGTTTTTTGAAAAATCGCTCGCCTACCCGGAAGACAAAAAATATGTGGCAGAGGCGAGCCTTTGGTGCGGAGAAGCTTATTCGGCCGGAAGGAGATATGAAGATGCCGTAAAATATTATTTGAAGGCAATTGAAGAAGATGAGGGGGGGAATGTGAAACTGAAAGCGCGCTATGGGTTGGGTTATGCTTACTTTAACCTGCAGCAATACGACCGCGCCCTGTTCAGTTTTAAAGAGTTTGTCAACAAGTCGCCCAACGGCCAGCCTAATCTGGCCGATGGAACACTTCGTTTGGCAGATTGTTATTACATCTCAAAATCATATAACGATGCATTAAGCTTTTATCGCAAAGCAGTAGGCCTTAATTCGTCAGATGTAGATTATGCTCATTTTCAGTCTGGAATTATTTTAGGCATCCTTCAAAAATACAGTGAAGCCAAGACTGAGTTGGGGCGTGTTATCCGCGACTATCCTAACTCGCGTTTTAATGATGAGGCAATTTTTCAACTTGCTCAGCAGGAGTTTGGGCAGGGGCACTATGCCGAGGCCGTGAGCGGCTACACCAATTTAATAACGAGCAATCCCTCATCGCGTTTTGTGCCGTATGCCTACGTTCGCAGGGCTGCCGCCAACTATAACCTGAAAGATTACAGCAAAACTTCTGACGACTACATTACGGCCATTGAAAAATATGGCAACCACCCCGCTACTAAAGATGTGTTGTTGTCATTGCAAGAGTCGCTCAACTTAACGGGGCGGTCTGCCGAGTTCAGTAAATATTTATCAGAATATAAGAAGGCAAACCCCGATGCCAAAGGCGTGGAGTCAGTTGAATTTGAGGCAGCCAAAAATTTATATTTCAATCAAGATTATGTCAATGCCATTAAAAACTTAGATGCGTTTATTGCCTCTTATCCGCAAAGCACTAAACTGACCGAAGCCAAATATTATCAGGCCGAATCTTATTACCGTACCAAAGATTTTACCAAAGCATTAGCTATTTATAACGAGATCAGCATGGATAAAACGTATGCGATGGCGACTAAAGTAACAGCCCGCATAGCCGAGTTGGAGTTTCGGCAAGGGCATTATCAATCGGCAGTTCCTTTTTACCAAACGTTGGCACAGCAGGCAGCAAACAAAAAAGAACAATACACAGCTTGGAATGGCTTGATGGAATCGTATTATCTGTTAGCTAAGTACGACTCAAGCGAAAAGTACGCACAGGTTATTTTACAAAGCGGAAGCGTCAGTGCCGGGGCACAGAACAAAGCCGCATTGTTTTTAGGAAAGATTGCCATGGGCAAAGGCGACTACGAAACAGCTAAAGATGAATTTTTAACTACTATCAATGCCGCACAAGATGAATATGGGGCAGAGGCTAAATATCATTTAGCTGAAATTTTCTTTCTCAACAAAGACTATCCGCAATGCAATGAAACATTGTTTGGGCTCAATACAGATTTCTCTTCTTATACCGAATGGGTAGGTAGATCTTATTTGCTGCTGGCAGACAGCTATCTAAAAACCGATAACACATATCAGGCCAAGGCCACCTTGATTTCACTGGTAGATAATTTCCCGGTGGATGAAATCAAAAAACAAGCATCTGAAAAACTAAAACAAATTGATGCCGCACAATTAAAGAACAAACAAAACGTACAACGTGACAGCACGAAAAACTAAAATAAGGAAATATAATACGACCGGGCGTTCGGCATCTGCTTTGAGAACTGCTGCAGGCTGTTGGCTGCTGTTGGCTATGTCTTTTGCGCAAGTCAAGGCTCAAGATAAAAAAAGTGAAAAGTGGAGCAACGAGGGGGAAATAGAGAAGGTAGAAATCCAGATCACCAAAGACAGACAAATTACATTGCCACAGGCAGCCCGTAACTTCGAAAAAATTCCACCACGTCCGGCAGAGCCCATCAAACCGGCCATCACATATCAATATAAAACTATTCCGTTTAATGCGCCCGATTATTCACCCGGTATCCGCCCGCTGAAATTAAAAGACGAACCGATTTCAAAGATATATGGCAATTATCTCAGTGTTGGTTTCGGTAACTATTCGTCACCGTATGCCGAGGCATATTTTGCCAACAAGCGCGATAAAGCCAAGAGCTACGGTGCCCAGTTGTATCACCGTAGTTTTATGACAGGCCCCGTAGATGGCAAAAACTCAGCGAGTGGCAATACTGAAATCAGGTTGTTTGGCAAGAGCATGAATAACTATGTGGCACTAAACGGCTATGCCGGCTATGAAAACATCACCACCCATTTCTATGGCTATCCACCTACTGCCATACCCGATAAAAGCGCCATCCGCCAGAGTTATAACATCTTCAGTGCAGGCGGTGAGTTAGAAAACTCTAAACTCTCCGATTTTAAATACAGCCTCAAAGGCAGCTACAGCTACTTAACAGACCACTATGCGGCCAGTGAAAACCTGGCGATCATCAATTTTGGCAGTCAGTATAAAATAGATAAAACAAGTAGAATAGATGTAGGAGTGGATTATTATTTGAGAGATAGGAAAGATCAGTTGTTTCCGTCAAAGATTCGGAATATTTTGAAAGTAAGACCATCGTATAATTTTTCACCGATTGAAAATTTGTCTCTCAAGACAGGAATCAATGTAGTAGTAGAAAACGATACGATCGGCCATCAAAATAAAATCCATTTCTACCCGGACGTCAGCGCTAATTATTCACTGACGGGCACGTTGCAGGCTTATGCCGCGCTGACAGGAGATGTGGACCGCGTGTCGTTGCATGTGTTAGCAAGGGAGAATAACTGGATCAACTCCAACATCAAATTATTTAATACAAACCGCACGGCAGAATTTTTGGCCGGACTTCGGGGTAAGGTGGCAGGAAAAGTATCGTACGGAGCCGGGCTTTCTTTTGCTAACCTGAAGAACCTCTACTTCTATCAGGCCGATTCATCTAAAAGCAAACAAAACAAATTCAATGTGTTTTATGATAAAGGGAGCACCCAGCGTACTTCCTTTTTCGGTGAACTAAATTATGCAACAGATGGCGCTACGCTTGGCTTGCGTGGAGATTTTTTTTCATATACTACATCCATTGCAGATCAGGTTGCCGCTTATTATGGGATAGCCCAAACGTACGGCAATGTGGCACTGCAGCGCCCTACTTACAAGGTTGCTCTCAATTCCTCTTTTAATATTTACGATAAGATAATTTTGAAGGTAGATTTTATTGCATTGGGTGGAATCAAAACCTTGGATATAAAAACAAAAAACATCATCGCACTGAATCCGGCAGCTGATCTTAATTTTAAGATTGATTATCGCGTGTCTCATCAATTTCTGATATTTTTGAATTTCAATAATATGTTGGCGAGCAACTATCAGTTGTATATGAATTACCCCGTACGGGGCTTTCAGGTATTGGGAGGGGCAAGTTGGAGCTTCTGATTTTCAGAAATCAGCAGCATACAAATCGAAGGAGTTGATAGATAATTTCAGGGAAAATGCTTTATTTTTGTCATAACATCAGTAACCCCTAACCTCACTTCAATGGCAAACGAATCAGACGATACAAAAAATAACCAGGATGAAGAGAACTTTGGCCTTCCTGAAATAGAATACAAGCCGTTGGATCAGCTTGAAGAGAAAGGAACGACAGAAGAAACACCACTCGCACAAAACGAATACCACCAAGAAGAAACCGAGAGCGGAAATCAGGAGGAGCCTGAGCATGAAGTAGATCATGAATTTGAAGAGGAGCAACCCTCCAAAGCTCCTTGGGTGATAGGCATTATTATCGCTTTAGTAGTTGGTGTTGCCGGGTTTATGATTTATAAGTTTGTTTACTTACCCAAGAAAGCCAAGCAAGAACAGTTAGCTAAAGAGAAAGCAGCAGCCGAGCAGAAAGCAGACCGTAAGGCAAAAGAAGCAGAAGAATTGCGGCTGAAGCAAGAAGCCGAGGCAAAGGCAAAAGCAAATGCCAAGCCGGCTGAGGGAACTATTGAAACTTTGGCGCAAAGAACGGGTCATTATTTTGTCGTTGTATCGAGCTCGATAGATGGAGATCTGGCCATGGATCAAGCCAAAAAATTAAGCGCAAAAGGTATCAACAGTAAGATCATCCCACCGTATGGTAAATGGAAATATTACCGTCTCGGCATTGGTGATTTTGATACGTATGCCAGCGCCCAATCCAGTGCCGATGCCTCCAAGACGGAGTATGGCAACGGACTTTGGGTAATTAAATATTAGTACAGTGCATCATGTTGGAGGGAGCGAACGATAGAAAAAACAAACGCATTGCATTTTTAGTATCGGCAGGTATTCACACTTGCCTTTTTCTCACTTTCTTTTTTTTAGTGTCGTGGCGAGCGCCCTATCCTCCTGCCCCGGAATATGGTGTGGTGTTGAATTATGGCGTGGATGATCAGGGCGGAGGCGAGATTCAGCCCGAAACACCTGTGGGTAATGCCGCTACTGATGACAAAAGCGGAGACCTAAAATCGGATGAACAAAAAAATATAACGGAACCCGAGAAAACAGAAACACAGGAGGCAGAAGCGAAAGTAGAAGAAAAGCCGGGGATCGTATCCGATGAAACGAGCAATACAGTTGTGCGCGAGGATGCGAAAAAGACTGAGGTAAAACCAAAAGTAAAGAAGACAGAAAAAATAGCCGATAATAAACCGGTTGAAAAAAAAGTAGAAGAGAAAAAGCCCGTAATCAATAAAGACGCACTCTATACTGGCGACAAGGGAACAAAAAAAGGAGAGAGCAACCAGAGCCAGGGTGATGACCCCGGCAAAATAGGCGACAAGGGCAACCCACAAGGAAAATTAGATGCCAAGGCACTATACGGCAAACCCGGTGGCGGTGGTGGAGGGGATGGTTTTGGGTTATCCATGTCGGGATGGGAGTGGGCTACCAAACCGAAAATACCTGACCTGCCTGATAACCAAGACGGGCGTATTGAATTTGAAATTGAATGTGATGAAGACGGAGATATTATCGGCATTACCACAAAGGAGAACGGGCTAAGCCCCAAAGCCGAACAATTGCTAAAAGAAGAAATCAGAAAAAATTCTTTAATCCGCACCTCCAGCGGAAAGGTAGCCGAAAAGTCTAAAGGGAGGGTGGTTTTCGTATTAAAGACGAAATGAGCATCTTTGCGCCCAATTTTTCTGCACGTTGAGCAAGCTGCCCAAATTACTCACTCTTATTTTATTTTTTGCCTGCATCGGCACAGTGTCTGCACAAATCAACTTAGAGAAAGACTCTGTCACTAGAAAAGGCAAAAAGCGCAAATTATTTGCTTTTCCTGCCCTCATTTATTCTCCTGAAACAACACTAGCACTTGGTGGGGCTGGCAATTTTTACTTTAAGTTGGGACGCGACACCACTGTACGGACATCGTACATTCAGGCATTGGGGTTATACACACTGCGCAACCAAGCTGTGTTTGGCATGGAAAGCGTCATTTTTTTTCGCAGAGAAAAATACATTTTAAAGACAAAAGCCTCCGCCAGCTATTTCCCCGATCGTTTTTGGGGATTAGGAGATAATTCTCCCAATGAATTTGAAAAATATACCGTGGGGCAATTCTATATTTTTCCTCAACTCTTGCGAAGAGTTTATAAAAAACTTTTTTTAGGGCCTTCGCTCGAAATACAAAACGTGTTTTCATTTGACTACGGGGCAGGACTGCCTCCGGGTACCAGCAAGTTTGATGTACAAAACGTACCCGGCCGAAAAGGAAGCTATGTGGCAGGTCTGGGTGTAGTGGCTTCGTGGGACAATCGCGATAACACTTTTAGCCCCAGCAAGGGATTTTACTTTTCGTACTATGTAGCTAATTTCAATCCTTCATTTGGCAGTAAGTTTGATTATACATCGCATACGCTGGACGTGCGAAAATATTTTCCAGTTGCCCACAACCAGGTTTTGGCTTTCCAGTTTTATGTACTTGCCAATATAGGAACAGCACCCGTGCGGAGCATGGCCAACATTGGCAGCAACACCATTATGCGTGGCTATTATGAAGGCCGTTATACTGACAATAATTTGGCAGCATTACAAGGAGAATACCGTTTCCCTGTGTACAAACGCTTTGGTATGGTGGTTTTTGCTGCTGCCGGCCGAGTAGCTAATAAAACGACAAATATGTTAACATTTAGTGGACTTAAACCTTCGCTGGGTACTGGTGTACGCTATGCTATTGACCCCAAAGAGAAATTAAATTTTCGATTTGATGTTGGCTTTGGCCAGCAATCCAACGGGTTTTACTTTTATCTGACCGAAGCGTTTTAAGGTGTTTTGTAAAGGCTTTCGGCCACCCATTCAGTAATTGATTTGGGAACGAAGTAAGTGAGTTGTGCCGTCAGCCAGTTGGCAAATCCGGTAATCACTTCTGTTTTGTGTTTGAACATTCCATTGATTGCAATTTTAGCAACGACATCAGCCGGCATGCTGAATTTCTCGGCACGTTCTTTCATGGCATCCATACCCGCCCGACTCACAAAATTAGTAGAGGTAGCCCCGGGGCTAACACACGTAACAGAAACAGAAGTATTTTTAAGTTCCCTTTTCAGCCCACGGGTGAAGAGTACTACAAAAGCTTTGCTGGCGGCATAAACAGATAGTGTGGGCACTGCCTGATAGGCCGCTGTGCTGGCTACATTTAAGATATAAGATGCCGGTTGTTTTTTTAGTTCCGGAAGGAATAAATGACACATCTCCACCAAGGTGTTCATGTTGAGTTGCATCATATTAGTAAGGGTTTCAACGGGCGTATTGGCTACTTCGCCCCACGTGCCATAGCCGGCATTGTTGATGAGAATAGATACGTTGAAATTATTTTCTGCTGTCCAGTTGAATACTGTTTTGGCGCTGCCTGCCAAAGAAAGATCTGTACTTAAATATTCTACTTTGATTCCGTGTGTGGCAGTAAGTTTTTGCTGAGCCTCAGAAAGCCTCTCGACAGACCGGGCTACCAGAAGCAAATCAATTTTCCGTTTGGCCAACTCCTGTGCCATGGCCAAGCCAATACCACCGCTGGCTCCGGTAATCAATGCGTAAGCCATTATTTGTTGGTAATGGAAATCAGACGTTGGTAAAACAACGGTTTGCTGTCTTTATCCCGAGGTATAAACTTTCCGGTAATGATGGGTACATACATCACGCGTCTGCGGCTTTTTTCGCCTGTAAAAGGAGAACGGGCTACTCGGTGCCACAAGCGGCCGTCATGTACGGTCAGGTCTCCGGCTTCTACATTTAGCCCTACTTCCTTTTTGTCGGGCTTATGGCTGATAAAATATACTTTTTTAAACAGCATCGTACCCAAGCCTTTGTTATGTGTTCCGGGGATAATGCGCAACCCGCCATTGTCGGTAGTAGAGTTATCCAAGTGGATGCCCACGTTCAGCATAGGCATTACCTTTTGCCCTTGAAAAATATCGCGCAAGGCATCTGTATGCCAGCCGAGTTGGCTGTAGTTGCTTTCTTCGGTGTTGATATAGTGGTTTAATACCAGCCCGTCTTTTTCAGTTTCTCCAATGCGGCAGTCGGGCGTACCAATGAGGTCAAAGAGACCTTTTAAGCGTTCATCGCGGAGCAATTCGGCAAACTGCTCGTTGTGTTGGTTGATGAAGGCAAACCGCTGTACAATCCGCTCGCCATTTATGTCTGTGCCATACTTAATGGGTACTCCGTTAATTGATTTAAGGCCTTTGCTGATCCACTCGTTTTGAAGCGTTTTGGCAGCGTTGAGTAGTTGTGTAACTCTTTCTTTATTGATAAAATTTTTGAAGTGCAGAAAACCATTCTTATCAAAAAATGTTTTTTGTTCTTCTGTCAGTTTTTCGCCAAGTTGAAAAACCGGATAGTTATTTTTAAACGAATCGCTTCCGTTGGCGTGGCCGTTTCCGCTATGGCTGTCGCTGAGGTGGCCATTGCCGTTCAAATCCTTTACTCCCTTATCCCGATTCATGTTTATTTAAAAGAACGTAAAATTAATAGAATTTTAGATAAAATTTTTATTGGCAATGCCAGCCGGCAAAATACTTTATACGTGTCCCCTCTCGTCTTGGTTATAAATCGCGGTTAATAAACCGAAATAAATGCACGACCATAATAGAAAATAATACGGCCGCAATCATATCAATGGAATAGTGCACCCGTTGCCAGGCCAATCCGATGCCCACCAGTATGGCAGAAAAAAAGATAATCCATTTAAGTAAACGCCTGCGTTCAATTAAAAAGAAAACCATCAGCGTAGAGACATGACCGGAAAAAAATAAATCTTTGACGAATACTTCTTGCTGATAGGCAAACACAGCCAGAAATGGATCGGCCAAAGGAATAATCCCTTCGGGGGCTTCTAGTGTAAACAGGAACAAGCAGGCGATCCGCATGAAATTGACAAGCACATAGCTTTGCAGTGTCAGTAATATAATTTTTGGTGATGATAAATTGCTGATAAAAAAAATGAGAGTACAGGAGTAGATGAGGATAAAAATTTCAATAGACCAATCGCGGGGAGAAAATAAATTTAATATAGGGTCGTCCAATTGCTGCCCGCGCTTGTGGAGCAAGACATAATTGAAAAAATAAGGAAGGTAGAGCGCAAAGGCGATCAGCCCCATCACACATAAAAGAAAATAAATTAGGAAGCGTTTATTTTGAAAAGCTTCTTTCCAGGAAGCGAACATACTTATTCGGTGATTTCGATGAGAAAATAATTCTTCTTCCCTTTTTGGGCTACCAAATATTTGTTGTGCAACAAGGGATGATCAGGCTTCAGGTTGCCGTCTTCTACTTTCTGTTTGTTGATGCTCACTCCGCCACCGGCAATCATTTTACGCGCTTCTCCTTTGGATGGAAATATTTTTCCTTGTGTAAGATCGGAGAGCAACTCAATATGGGTAGTGCAATGATGGTAAGCAGATTTCGTCAGGGTGATTTGCGGAACGCCTTCAAAAACCGATAAAAATGTTTTCTCATCTAACGAGGCCAAATCTTCTGCTACAGATTGGCCGAATAAAATAGAGGAAGCTTTAATAGCTTGGTTCAGCTCTGCTTTAGAGTGCACGCGCTCGGTTATATCTTTTGCCAACTCGGTTTGCAGGCCTCTCTGGTGTGGCGCTTTGGTATGCTCGGCAATCAGCGCTTCTATTTCTGCTTTTGATTTCTGGGTGAATATTTTTATAAAATGAGTGGCGTCTTCATCGGATATATTCAGCCAGTATTGATAGAATTTGTAGGAAGAAGTCTTTTGCGGATCGAGCCACACATTGCCCGATTCGGTTTTTCCAAACTTGGTGCCATCTGCTTTTTTAATCAACTGCGTGGTGAGGGCAAACGCCTCTCCGCCCGATTTCCTGCGGATCAGTTCGGTGCCGGTTACAATATTTCCCCATTGGTCAGACCCGCCCATTTGCAGTTTGCAGTTTTTATTTTGGTGAAGCCAGTAGAAATCATACCCTTGCACTAATTGATAAGTAAACTCAGTAAACGACAAACCTGTTTCTAATCTTTTTTGAACCGAGTCTTTGGCCATCATGTAATTAACGGTGATATGTTTTCCTACATCGCGGATAAACTCCAGAAAATTCATTTGTTTAAACCAGTCGTAGTTATTAACCATTTCCGCACGGTTGGCGCCAGAGAAGTCAATAAATTTTTCCAACTGCTTTTTTACGCAGGCTTCATTGTGGCGAAGTATTTCTTCCGAGAGTAGGTTACGCTCGGCCGATTTGCCCGAAGGGTCGCCTACCATACCGGTAGCCCCGCCTACCAGTGCCACCGGCTTATGTCCGGCATGCTGGAAGTGAACCAGCGTCATAATCTGCACCAGATGGCCGATGTGCAGAGAGTCTGCCGTGGGGTCAAAACCGATGTAGCCGGCCGTGGGTTCTTTCATTAATTGTTCTTCTGTGCCAGGCATCACATCGTGCAGCATACCCCGCCAGTTGAGTTCTTGTACAAAATTTTGCTTCATGAAGGATCGAAATAAACCGCAAATATAAATCTTAAATGCACACCTGCCGCGTGGACGGCAGACTGGAAATTTTATCTTTGTGCACTTGAGAGGCTAACTCCCTTTCCCATGCAAAAAACTGTTGAAGTCATTCTGTCTCCTGAAGAAGCTTTTGATGAAAGTAGGTTTAGGCCTTCGCTCTACGAAAAGCTGAAACTGGATCCACACGAAATTTTTGTTACACCCCTGCGCAGGTCTATTGATGCGCGGGGAAAAAATGTGGTGATCAGGGTGCAGGTGGAGATTAGACCGCAGGACTCGGCTTCAAAAAACTATTCAGTTGATTATCCTGATGTAAGCAAACAGAAAAGAGTAATTATTGTGGGGGCAGGCCCGGCCGGCTTATTCGCAGCCATCCGGTTGATTGAGTTAGGTGTTAAGCCTGTCATCTTTGAACGGGGCAAAGACGTAAGGGCACGCAGACGCGATATAGCCGCCATTAATAAAGATCAGATTGTAAATCCCGAATCAAACTATTGTTTTGGAGAAGGCGGTGCCGGCACCTACTCTGACGGAAAGCTCTATACGCGCTCTACCAAGCGCGGAGATGTAAACCGCATCTTACAAATATTAATGGCACATGGTGCGCCTGAAGAAATTTTGTTTGATGCCCACCCGCATATCGGCACGAATAAATTGCCTAAGATTATTGAGTCGTTGCGCGAAAGCATTCTCCGTGCCGGAGGCGAGATTTGGTTTGAGAAAAAAGTAACCGATTTTATTTTACAGGGCAACGAAATGAAAGGAGTGGTAACGGCCGATGGCGCCAAGCATGAAGGAGAGAGCGTTATACTGGCCACGGGGCACTCTGCCCGTGATATATTTGAGTTGCTCCACCACAAACAAATCCATATCGAAGCCAAGCCATTTGCATTGGGTGTGCGGGTAGAGCATCCGCAAAACCTGATTGACAAAATACAATATCATTGCGCTGTTGACCGGGGCGTTTTTTTGCCGGCATCCTCGTATGCTTTGGTTCATCAGGCAATGGTATCAGAATCAACGCGCGGTGTTTTTTCTTTTTGCATGTGCCCCGGGGGGTTTATTGTTCCGGCTGCCACCAGCCCGGGCGAAGTAGTGGTCAATGGCATGAGCCCCTCGCGAAGAGATTCGCTTTTTGCCAACTCGGGTATTGTTGTGTCTGTCAATGAAAATGATTTTGCGGCCTATGCTCAGCACGGGCCATTGGCCGGCATGTATTTTCAGCAAGCCATTGAAAACCGGGCCTGCGAAACTGCTGGTGGAAAACAAACCGCACCGGCTCAGCGCTTGACTGACTTTATGAATGGAAAGGTTTCTGCTTCGCTTCCGCTTACTTCCTATCAGCCGGGGTTAAGCAGTGTAGATATGCGTTCTGTTTTACCGGATTTTATCACCCAAAGTTTAATAGAGGGATTCAGGAACTTTGGCACTAAGATGCGGGGTTATATTACCCAAGACGCACAACTTGTGGGGGTCGAAAGCCGAACTTCATCACCGGTGCGCATACCGCGCGACAAAGAAACATTAGAACATGTTCAGGTTAAGCGGATGTTTCCCTGTGCCGAAGGAGCCGGCTATGCAGGCGGAATTGTTTCTGCTGCCATGGATGGAGAGCGATGTGCAGAGGCGATTGTAAAGAAATATATTCAGACAAAATGAAAAAGACAGTTATCATCGGAGCTACCCCTAACCCAACCCGATATGCTTTTTTAGCGGCTGAGCGGCTGACAGAAAACGGGATGGAGTTTGTTCCTGTAGGAATAAAAAAAGGAATGGTGCTGGGCAAGGAGATACAGAACCTGAAACAAAAGCCGTTGGTAGAAGGGGTGCATACCATTGCACTCTATATCAACCCCACCCATCAGCCTGAGTGGTACGATTATTTTTTATCTCTGAAACCGAAACGCGTCATCTTTAATCCGGGCACCGAAAATCCTGAATTAGAAAAACTGCTCGAAGCAAATAACATCGAGGCGCTTGAAGCCTGCACCTTGGTGTTATTGGCAAGCCATCAGTTCTGATCACTTTTTATTTCCCGGGTAGATCGCCACTGCGGCCACACACACTATTTTCCATTGGCCATCTTTTTTCTCGAGGACACGTACCTGCGAGGTGTCGTCATGGTCTATTTGGTCTTTTACTTTCTGAACAAAGCGCACATAGGCACTGTTGCCATAAATTTTTATATGGCTCCACTCGTTGGTGATTTCAATTCTAGATGGCTTGGCAGTTTTGAAATAGGTATCAAAATTTTTGTTGATGGCATCCCAACCGTCAACAAAGCTGGCCCATGTCGAATCCCCGTACGACCAGTAAGCATAAGGTACTTTGAGCCAGCAGTCTTCCCAATTCTTGCGGTTTACCGTAAAGTAAGAATAGGTTTCACGGGCAATCACTTCTTTAATAGCCACTTCGTCTTTTTGGCCAAATGCGAGGGTACTTGCTGCTGCAACAAGTACCGCAAATACTGATAGATGTGCCTTCATGGTTTTTTTTTGATTGGTTAACTAAATATAAAAAAAACCTGAAAAATGAGAGGGTGTTTTTTATCAGATTTATTACATGACATAAATCATGAGTAGATTGAGGCGGGTTAGAGAGATTAGATGTCAACAAAACCCCCATGCTATGAAAATTGATGAATATTTAGTGCCCGTAAAAAAAATGATGGTGCACCCCGGAAAAAAAGTGAAGCTGAAAGATTTTGAAACCGGCTACAAAGGCAAAGTGCTGAACAAGCAGGAATCAGAATTGATGTTACAATCCAGCCGTAAATATCTGGCCGATGTGCAAGACAAATTATATGCACACAACCGATACAGCGTATTGATTATTTTACAAGCCATGGATGCGGCCGGCAAAGATGGTGCGGTAAAGCACATTATGTCGGGGTTTAATCCGTTGGGTGTAAAGGTGTATAGTTTCAAAGCACCCAATGCCCACGAACTAGATCACGACTATTTTTGGAGACACGAGTTGGCGCTGCCCGCCCGCGGTGAGATAGCCATCCACAACCGCTCGCATTACGAAAATGTACTGGCCACCAAGGTTCATCCCGAGTGGATATTGAACGAAAACATCCCCGGTGTTGAAACTGTAGATAAAATTGACAACAAATTTTGGAAAAAACGATACAAACAAATTTGCCGTTTCGAAAAAAATCTGGCCGACAATGGCATGGTCATCATGAAGTTTTTTTTAAATGTTTCCAAAAAAGAACAAAAGAAGAGGTTTCTCGAACGCATCGAAGACCCAGGCAAAAACTGGAAATTTTCACTCTCTGACCTGAAGGAGAGAGCATTTTGGGATAGATACCAACACGCCTACGAAGAGGCTTTTGAGGCCACCGCTGCAGACCATGCCCCATGGTTTATTATTCCTGCCGATGATAAATGGTTTGCCCGGTTGGCTATTGCCACTGTTATTTCTCAACAATTTGATAAATTGGAGCTCAGTTATCCGGTCGTCAGCCAGGCACAGAAACAAGAGCTTCAAAAAGCGAAACTGGTACTGCTGGGCGAAGAGGATCAAAAAAAAGATTCTAACAAGAAAAAGAAAAAAGACAAAGCGTGAAGAGAAAACTAAGGATGGGCATGGTAGGCGGTGGGCTTACCTCCTTCATCGGCCCGGTACATCGAAAAGCATTGGCTATAGATGGTCAGATTGAATTGGTTTGCGGTGCCTTCAGCATCGACCCCAAAGAATCTAAAGAAACAGGCGAATCTCTATACCTCGACCCTCTTCGGGTGTATGCCACTTATCCCGAGATGTTCGAAAAAGAAAAAAAGATGCCGGCCGACAAGCGCATTGACTTCGTCAGTGTGGTGACACCTAACCACGTACACTACGGCCCGACTAAAATGGCATTGGAGTCGGGGTTTCATGTAGTAGTAGAAAAGCCCATTGCCTTTTCGCTGGCAGAAGCCAAATCGCTTGAAAAACTCGTTGATAAAACAGGACTTATCCTGGCGCTGACGCACACCTACACAGGCTACCCCATGGTGAAGGAAGCGAAACAAATAATCAAATCGGGGAAGATCGGAAAAGTGCGAAAAGTGTATGTAGAATACCCGCAGGGATGGCTATCGGGGCCATTAGAAAAAACGGGCAACCTGCAGGCATCTTGGCGCACCGACCCCAAGCAATCGGGCAGGGGCGGAGCGATAGGAGACATAGGCACCCACGCAGCTAACTTGGCAGAGTATATCACCGGCTCACCTATTACCGAAGTGTGCAGTATGCTGAATGCTGTGGTGGAAGGCCGCATACTGGATGACGACTGCTCGATGCTTGTAAAATTTGATAACGGAGCAACAGGTGTGTTGATAGCTACCCAAGTGGCAGCAGGCGATGAAAATAATCTGAACATTCGTGTGTATGGCGAAAAGGGAGGGCTGGAGTGGCGGCAGGAAGAACCTAATACATTGGTTTTGAAATGGCTCGACAAGCCTAAAGAAATCCTTCGGGCTGGTTGGAAATATTTATCAGACGAAGCCAAGGCATTTGTGCGCACACCGGCCGGCCACCCGGAAGGCTACTTGGAGGCATTCGCCAATATTTACCGCGCATTTACCCACGCCATGCACGATTATAAACCCGGCAAAAAAATCAATGCTGAGAAATATGATTTCCCCGATGTGCGGCACGGAGTGCATGGCATGATCTTCGTGGAAACGGCAGTCAAATCGGCTACGGCCAATAAGAAATGGATAAAAGTTCCCAAGAAATAATACCGAACCTATAATTTTAAGTTTATGAACGGATTCTTTGAACACCAATATTTGTCGTACAAAAAAAACCACATCAAAAACCTGCTGGCCTTAGCCAAGGCCGATGGCTTTGTGCACGAAAAAGAGCAAAAGATGTTATTTAAAATAGGCCGTAGGTATGGCCTGAAAGACCGGCAGGTGAAAGAACTGATGGACAGCCCGGAGAAATTTTCTGTGAATGTGCCCGATAATTTCCACGACCAGATGAATGTGCTGTACGATCTGATGCTGATGGTGTGGGCTGACGGAGTGGTTGAAAAAAAAGAAATTGCCTTTTGCGAAGCATTGGTAAAAAAATTCGGTTTAAAAAAAGATATCGTACAGTGGCTGCTCCACGAAGTATTTGAAAAAGGCCACACCCCTCAGGCCGATGAGTGGGAAGAACTGAAATTAGAAGCAAAAGAAAACTTTGTAAAGTAGATACCTGCTATACTGCCTGCCGTGCTGTTGTATCGTATGCTTTTACATCAATCAGGATTAACCTTCTCTTCATGATCGTGCAGCCAACAGAGCCGACACAAGCGGGTCATCTTTTTTGGCTCTCATGAAACCCCGGCTTACCAAATGCGTTCTTGTGAATAACAATGATTAACTTTCGGTTTAAAAAAACAGCAGGGAAGCATGGAGGAAATAAAGAAACTGACGACACAAGAGAAGGCATTGCGCATCAACCTGAGCCGTGCCATATACGGATCGTTTGCCGAAGTGGGAGGAGGGCAGGAAACCGCTGCTAATTTTTTTAAAGTAGGCGGAGCCAGCGGCACTATTGCCAAAACCATGTCGGCCTACGACATGAAATTCAGCGATGCCATTTACGGTGTTTGCGACCGCTATGTGAGCGAGGGCCGCCTGATCAGTATGATCCAGCATGAGTATCAATTATTGCCAGAGCGGTTACCGCACCGTGTCAACGAAACCCGTTTTTTTGCATTTGCCGATACGGTAGAAATTTTAAATTTCGAACGCACCAACCAGGGACATGGCTGGATGGGTCTTCGTTTTCAGATTACACCACTGGGGCCTCCCAACGATTGTATCATCCATGTAAAGCTGAACGACAACGACCCACTACAACAACAGTTGGCGTTGGGTATTTTAGGCGTTAACCTGATCTACGCCTGTATGTTCCTTAAAGACACGGAAGAGATTTTACTTTCGCTGGTAGATGGACTAATTGGCCGCAGGGTAGAGATTGATATGTTTCGCCTAGAAGGAGCCGATTTTAAACATGTAGATAACCGGTTGATGGCATTGAAACTGGTAAAAAACGGGTTGACGAAGGCAGCTATGTTTGGCCCGGATGGCCGCGTGGTGCAGCCATCAGAATATCTGTACAAAAAAAATGTGCTGGTGCTGCGAGGACGCTTTCGCCCGGTTACCCATGTTAACGTAGATATGCTGCTGACATCGCGCAGGCTTTTCAGAAATGAATCTGATGTAGATAAAAGCAAGCTGACAACCATTACCGAACTAACCCTGAGCGACCTGAGCACCGAAGGCAGCATTGATGAGAAAGACTTTTTGTACCGTGCCGATATTGTTTGTTCGCTCGGACAAAATGTGCTGGTCTCCAACTATTTCGAGTATTACCGCTTGGTAGATTATCTGTCGAAGATTACGAAAGGCAAAAAAACCGGATTAGTTTTAGGCATCTATGCCTTACAAAAGATATTCGATGAGAAAACATACAGCAACTTGCGGGGTGGTATTTTAGAATGTTTTGCTTCCTTGTTCGGATCGAATATTAAGTTATATATCTACCCTGCCTTACGGAAAGACAATACTTTGTTTACACTTAAAGATTTTGAAAAAGAGTTGCCCGAAAATCTAAAGCCGCTTTTTCGCTATCTCATGGCAAACAACAAAATGCAAGATATTGAAGATGCCAACATCAGCAACCTGAATATTATTTCTGATAACGTGCTGAACATGATTAAGAAAGGCGAACCGGGTTGGGAGAAATATGTGCCCCACAAGGTAGAAGAAGCCATTAAAGAACATGGCCTGTTTGATTATCCGCTGAAGAACCAAAAAGCGGTTGCCTAAACTACTTCACTTCAAACTGGGCGTTGCCTATTTTATAGTTGTCGGCAAAAATTTCCATCGTGTAGCTGCCCGAGTTGTAGTCAGAGCCTTTCTCATAAAAGAAAGTTAGCTTTTGCCGTGTATTGTCGAATAAGATTTCTTGCGCGGCAGTATAAAATTCTTCTTTGCCGTTCAGCATAAACGTACCCGACCCTTTGGCTACATCAAAAATTATCTGATTGTTTTCATCCGTTACCCGGATGATGATTTTCTTTCCTTCAACCGGAGCTACCTTGTTGTCGGCCAGATTAAATTCCACTTTCAGTTTGTGCAATTGTTTGTTTTTAAAAGGTGAGTTGCGCTCTTTGCCTTTGCTGTTGACAGCTTTGATGATAATATTTTCGGCCTTTAACTGCGAGGCAAGAGCTACTTTACTGGCCAGTTCATCTTTATTCTTTGAAAGACGCGTGATGGAGTCGCTCAGTTTATTCTGTTTGGTTTTCAAGTGCCTGTTTTCGCTGAACAACTGAGTGTTTACGTTTTTAAGTTTTTCCATCTCCTCATCTTTCAGTTTCAGTAACTCTTCATAACCCTCTACCTTGTCTTTCAGCTCCTGTAATGCCTTCGCACTCCTGCGGGTGCTGCGCTTCAGTTCTAATTCTACTTCGGTTTTGGCTTTTTGTAGTTCTTGCACATCGCCACCTAATTTTTGGATCTCGGCAATTTTCTGATCTAACTCTTTTTGTATGTCAGTCAGTTTCTGCATAGTCGAGGCCAGGTCTTCTTCGCGGTCGGCCAGTTGCTCTTTTACCTGCACTTTTTCCTGATAGTCTAAATAAATTTTTACGCTTTGTATGGCGATGATCACCAACAGCAGGGCGATGATCAGTGTGGGTTTCGAACTTTTAGTGGTGGTGTTTTCCTGATTGTCGGTCATATCGTAAATGAAAAGCCAAAGGTAAGAGATTAATATTGGCAGGTAAAATGCTGTTTGTTCAGGTTCAGATCAAAAAATAAAATTCCGCAGCTGAATAAGTCGATGCTTCCGTAAACCAAATCATGTTTCCGTAATTCTCTCCAGGCTTTGGCCATCTGTTGCGAGCGGTAGATATCATCAATGATCACAACACCTTTGTCTGAGATTCTTCGTGTCAACCAATTGAAATAACGCAGGGTGGGCTCATACCGGTGGTTGGCATCCATCAGCACAAAATCAATCTTGCCCGGTGTTTGCAGAAATTCAGGTAAGGTACGGTCTATGTTACCTTCCATTAATTTAATGTTGCCCTGATTAAAATATTCAAAATTGGTTTGTGCGATGTTGGCTATGTCGTGGTTACCTTCAAAAGTAATGACACGGCTATCTTTTACACTGGCCAGGTAAAGAGAACAGATGCCCATGGAAGTGCCGAGTTCAATTATTTTTTTTGCCTCCAGAAGCGAGGCAATACGGTAGTATAACTGACATTGGGCGGGTGGGTTCAAACTTGTTTGGGCAATTTTAGCTATCGTTCGTTGCTCGTTTTTAAAATGAGGCGAGGTATCGCCCAGGTCTTGAACGGTTAGGATAGATTGATTAGCCAGCAGACGTTCGCGTGTATTTTCGATTGCGGCAAAAGGTACTTCCTCCACTTGTCCTTTGATGGCACGGTTGTAGAAATCAAAAAAAAATGGCGAATGGATGGAGTGATCGTCAACGGCATCGAGCCAATGTGCGAGAAATGATTTAGCCTGAAAAAATTTTGACACAGATAAATGTGTAGGTGCGTCTTGTTAAGAAAAACAAATCAGTTCAGCCGGTGTGGGTCAGTCATGGAGAACTCCGGAATGACCACGAAAAATTGGGTGCCATCCATCACTCGTTCCATTAAATACGTGCCGCCCATTTTACCGATGCCTGATTTTAAGTTGCACCCCGAAACATATTGGTGCGATTGCCCCGGCTCCAGCACCGGCTGTTGCCCTACCACACCTTCGCCTTCCACCTCGCGCGATTCGAACCCCGCATCGCTGATCAGCCAATGCCTGCGCAGCAACTGAATAGTAAACTCACTTTTATTTTCGATTGTAATACGATAGGTGAAAACATGATGATATTGTGTAGGGTTGGAATACGAAGGCTGATATTCCGTCTCTACTGTTACTTTTATTCCTTGTGTTACTTCGGCAATCATCAGTTCAAAAATATTAAATTTTTATAATTTTCCTCCGTTAATTTTATAGGCTGATTATGGATGTAAAAATTTCCACCTCCTGGCGGCAACGGCTACAACTTGAATTTGAAAAAGACTATTTCAGGCATTTGACTGATTTTGTGAAGAATGAGTATCAAACACAAACGGTTTATCCACCCGGAAGAGAAATTTTTCATGCTTTCGATAGTTGTCCTTTCGAAGAGGTGAGAGTTGTGATCATCGGGCAAGACCCTTACCACGGGCCGGGGCAGGCCAATGGTCTTTGTTTTTCTGTGCGAGACGGTGTGAGGCAACCTCCTTCGCTGGTAAATATTTTCAAAGAACTGTTGCGCGACACAGGCAAACCAATCCCGCCTTCCGGAGACCTCGACCGCTGGGCTCAGCAGGGTGTGTTATTGCTGAATGCCACCCTGACGGTACGTGCATCAACACCGGGGTCGCACCAAAACAAAGGATGGGAAACGTTTACGGATGCGGTAATAAAAATGCTTTCTGACGAAAAAGAAGACCTGGTTTTTTTACTTTGGGGTGCGTATGCGCAGAAGAAAGGCGAAGTGATTAACCGCTCCAAGCACTTGGTGTTGATGAGTGCACACCCATCGCCTTTTTCGGCCGACAGAGGTTTCTTCGGCAACAAACACTTCAGCAAGACCAACGACTATCTGCGTTCGAAAGGATTGAAGGAAATTGATTGGTAACTTCAGGGTAAAACTGGCTTGGTATTATTTTCAGGTTAACTCAGTCCGTTCGATTTTATAAAATAGGCCTTCCGGCTTATAAAAACAGTCTTCTGTTGCTCTATTTGCTTCGTTAGTTTGTTTAAATTTTTAAAACTATGGAATCTGAACTAACACAAACCGAACGCAGGCACGATCTGGATTGGCTCCGCCTGATTGCCATCATCATTTTACTTTTCTTTCATACAGGTATGTGGTTCAACCACTGGGGCTGGCATGTAAAGAACAACGAGTTGAGTTATTCCTTTCAATATTGGATGGTATGGTCGCATTATTTCCGGATGCCCTTGCTTCTTTTCATTTCCGGTGCCGGCACCTACATGGCGCTGGGCAAGCGCACAACCGCACAGTTTCGGAAAGAACGTTTCCGTAAATTATTTATACCTCTCATTTTCGGTATGTTGGTGATTGTGCCACCACAAATTTATTATGAGCACATCAAGGAGTATGCAGGCTACTGGGATTTTTATAAAACCGTTTTCAATTTTGTGCCCTATCCCAAAGGTAGTTTGAGCTGGCACCACCTTTGGTTCATCCTTTATCTGTTTATTTATTCTTTATTGGCCTTGCCATTGCTGGTATATCTCAGGTCGCCCCGTTCGGAAAGGTTTAAGAAACGGGTAATGGATATGTTTTCTTCTCCGGCCGGGTTGTTATTTATTCCGGCCGGAATAATGTTGCTGAGCCAGATTATTTTGCGACCGTTTTTTCCGGAAGAGACACACGACTTACTGAAAGACTGGGCTTACTTCACTTTCTATTTTTCCTTTTTTATCATGGGAATTTTGAGTTACTCCAATCAAAAGCTGTGGACTATCATCGGAGAAAACAGAAAAGCCTTGTTGATTGCCACACTGGTTGCACTCATCCCGTTTTACGGATGCTATTTTCACTTTCGTGAATTGATTCAGTTGCCCTGGCGCGAAGATTCCATTGGCTATGCTTTTGATGTAAGCGCCATTTTTTTGAGTTGGTTTACCGTGATCACCATTATTTCCTTCGGTCAATATTATCTGAACAGGCCGCACCCGTGGTTGAAGCATTTTAACGAAGGACTCTACCCATTTTATATTTTGCACCAAACTGTGATCATTGCCATTGGTTATTACATTGTGCAACTGCCATGGAGTATTGCGGCTAAATATTGGACGATCAGCTTTCTTACGCTAATCAGTTGTGTGGCATTTTACCTGTTGGTGATCAGGCCGTTTAATGCGATGCGATTTTTATTTGGGCTGAAACCAAAGGCAAAGAACACGCAAGAGATAGCACAAAACAGACCTCACATTGAGACGTAAACTCAATGATTTTTTTTCAGGCCGTTTACTAACATATCGGCCAACTGCTGTCCTAACGAAAGCGAATTGATGTTGCTGTTGGGGTCATACCACATGGGCATCCAATTCAATGACGAGAAGAGTGTCATCACAGCCAGCTTGCGGTCTATATTGTCTTTGAACTCGCCTTTGCGTACGCCTTCTTCGATGATGTCTTTAAAGCGATTGATATAATTGATGCGCAACAGCAAAAAATCGCGAAGATAAGGTTGGCTTAAATGCCTGTGTTCGTTCATGAAGACGGCTGAGGCGGTCAGGTCTTTGGCCATCACCTGAATGTGGCCGATGATGCCGTTTTTCAGTTTTTCGCTGGCCGATATTTTTTGGTGCTCAACCGCGTCCAACGACTTGCGAAATTCGGCAGCCATATCGAAGCACAGGTTTTGCAAAATCTCTTCTTTGGATTTGATGTGCGAATACAAACTGGCGGCCTCGATGCCTAATTTCTGAGCCAGGTCGCGCATGCTGGCGGCTGCGTAGCCTTTTTCGCGAAATAACTCGGCAGCACTGCGGATAACCTGTTCTTTGCGCGAAAGATTTTCGTTGGATGCAATCATACTATGCAACAAAGATATTTTATAATTAGCTTTGATGCTACTAATCCTGATGAATTTCAGTTCGCTCAAAGAATATTTTTATAGATTATACAATTACGGATTGACCAGGATGCTCATTCCGATGATTGGTTTCTTAGCTGTTTATTATCTGTTTCTGACAAAGCAATGGTTTGCACTAATTGATAACGAAGAGATGAATAGTTGGCTCTGGAAGTTTTTCGCATTTTTGATTTTTATCATGCTAACGATTGTTCATTGGCAGTCCGTCAGAACTTTAAATAAGATATCCTCGCGGGTGGGGTTGGGACTGAAGTTGGAAGAGTATTACTCGGTAGTGCGTGCCAAAACCAATTCGTATGTGTGGGCAGCTTTTCTGTTGCTGACAGGTTTTTTTTGTACAGCCGATCAGGGCTTCAGTGCTTGTTTTGGTGTGGTGATTATTTGGTATTGGATGCAATGGCCATTGCCACGAAAAGTTTGCCGCCAACTGAAACTACGTGGAGACGAACGCGAAATGGTTTTGTCGAAAGGCGAAGCTTTTAGGTTCTAACAGCAAGTGCCCACCGTGGCTTCTTGTTACATCAGCCGTGGCGAGCACTCACCAATCATCTCAACGATCAGAAACTCACACCAAAACTAAAGGCATTCAGTTGAGGGCCTTTTCCATCTATAAACAATGGGTTCATGTCATAATTGAAAAAGAAGTCCACATCGTTAAAACCTATCTGCATACGCAAGCCGTACCGCAAATTGTTCAAGTAAAAATTGTCGTGGTGGCGTTCCTTTTTTTCGTCAGCGGCAGTTTTATAAACTTGTTTAGAGTAGCTGTCTATCAGGTAGCCGGCATAAGGCCCCGCACCAAACCGGAAGCCCTTAGTATGTCGTCTGTCCATAAAACTGGGCTTGTGTCGGTTGGCGCCAAAGTCAATTACCGGCACAAGTGAGATATTGACAAACGAAGCCGTGAGTTTACTTTTTTCGTAATTATACCCACGTGCATCGGCTACAAACTGCACACCTGTGTTGTCTTTGGTAATTTGAGTCTGACTGTTTTGGAACTTGAAATTATACCAACTCACGCCATAGCCCCACTCCAGAAAAAACTTTTGTGCCACACGCGTGCGATAGATAGAACTGATGCCCACATACCACGAACCCCAGGGGCGCACCGTGTACTGACTATTGTTTTGGCTCGGAAAACTTCCGTTGCTGATGTAGTTGTTCGTGCCGATGTCAAAAATCAAAGAGTTATACGTTTTTCGCCCGGTATATTTTCTATGCCTGTTTGTGTTTACAATGGGATCAGCAGGGGAAGCAACAGGCTCGTCTGCCACTTCTTTTATTACCGAATCTTTTTTTAGAAAATCGCTGGCAGGTTTGGCCAACCGAGACGAGTCGCGCACTTCCAGTTTATAGATCAGGTCGTCCATCAGTTTCTGGAAATTATATTTTTTCATCGTTTCCAAATCTTTTTTGTCTTGAATGGCAAATATCACCTTGCTTCCATCACCAACTTTAATGGTAATGGTGTCGGCAACTTGTTGTGCCAATGTCGTTGTGCCGGTGAATATGAGGAGTAAAAGAAAATTTTTCATGGATTACAATTCGTTTAGTTCTTTAATTGTTTTTTTGTTTGGTGAAAAAGCCACGGGCAAGAATTTCATCTTTTATTTCTTTTAAGCCTGTTAGGGGTGCCTCACCTTTTTTTACATCACGGGCCAACTCCAGAAATTTCTTGATGCCTGATTTTTTTTCGCCCACCGCTGTGGCCACAGTTGGGGCAGTCGAAAAGTCATCCAGCGTAAATTCCAGTTTTATTGGCTTTCGCGTGGAAGACGCAACAGATGCCACGGGCGTTGCTTCAGGTTTTATTTTTTCTTCCTCCGGATGATAAGCCAGATTGGTTTTGGTTTGATTGCCAGAGGACACGGTGTCAATAATATTTATTTTTTGAGAGACAGAGGTGTTAGTCGGTTTTGTTTTATGTTGTGTCGAAGAAACGATGCTGTAATTACCCTCAGACTTTTTTTGATTGAGGATAGATGTCTGATTTTTTGCTCCAGACTGCTCAGCTGATTTTTGTTGCGGCTGAGTATTGGCGACTGGATTCTTCATTTGTGATTTTGCGAGAACAGGCTCTTTGTTTTCACGTTGATACAGGAGTGCCAACAGCAGGCCTGCCAGCACTACTCCGGCAGCCAGCCGCCACACCCACGCTTTATTTTTTTTTAATAAGGCGGCTTCTATGCCATTCCAGGCATGCTCGGATGGAGGAAGGCTGTGTTCCTCCAATTTATTTTTAAAAAGCTGATCAATCTTGTCAGTTTGTTTTTCGGATGGTTTCATGATCCATTTCGGTTAATTTCTTTTGTAAATAAACACGGGCTCGGCTCAATTGCGACTTTGAGGTGTTTTCGCTGATGCCAAGCTGTTGTGCAATTTCTTCATGGCTGTAGCCATCAATGGCGTACATATTAAATACGGTTCGGTAGCCTGTGGGCATGGCTTCAATCATTTTCATCATATCATCTGCCTCTAAAACGTTTTCCATTTTTTGATAATCAGGCTCAAAGGCGGCAGCCTCTATGTCTGTTTCGAGGTACATGTTTTTATGCTTTCGCAGATAGGTAAGCGATTCGTTCACCATCACACGTCTGATCCACCCCTCAAAACTGCCATCGCCTTTGTACTGGCTCAGGCGCTCAAATATTTTAGTAAAAGCCATGACCAACACATCTTCGGCCTGCATACGGTCTTTTACATAGCGGCAGCATACCGCATACATTTTGCCGGCAAATTGCCGGTAAAGCAGTTGCTGTGCTTGCCTGTCTTGCCGCAGGCAGCCTTCAATCATTTCCGTTTCTGTAGTGCGGTAAATATGTAAACCCATTTGAGCCTCTCGGCAGGGTAGATGCAAAGGTAAGTGCTAAGGTTGCATGGGCTCGAACCTTTTTTTGAAACTGCTAAACTTTGATAAAAATCTTCTTCTTATACATCCACCATAGCACCGCAAGAAAGATTAATACAAAAGTGATAGCCAATAAAAGCGAGGCATCTTTTGCGGCAAGCCAAGAATGATAATAATCTCTGTAGATCAAGCCCCACAACGAAATTTGTTCTTCTCCAATTTTGATTCTTGTCATCAACTTGGCAATGGCTCCCGAGGCAACAAACACAAAAATTGCATTCATACCAAAGTAAACGAAAGGCATTGCCCATTTTTTTAATCCGTGTACATCTATGACCCAATAACAAAAAGCAAATACCTGCATGCCTATGCCTGCGGTGTATAATACAAAGCTGCTCGTCCAAAGCGATTTGTTGACAGGAAAAACCAAACCCCAAAGCAGTCCGGTTGCAATCAACACAGCACCGACAAAAAACAACCAAACCGTTCTTGTTTCGCTCTTCTCAATTCTTGAAAACATTTGTCCTGTTAGTAAGCCGATGATTCCGGTAGCCACGGCTGGCAAGGTACTTAGTAACCCTTCGGGATCCCACGTTTTGCTTTGCGACCACAAGTGACCGCTGAGCAACAGCCTGTCGAGCCACGCTGCGAGGTTGGTTTCCGGTTCAAGATTAGCAGGGCCAAAGCCGGGAACGGGCACGAGTGTCATCAATAAAAAATATCCGAACAAAAGAACCAACGCAATCCGTATTTGTGCGAGCCAATTTGTTTTGAAATAAAGGAGTGAACAACAAAAAAATACTAAACTGATACGCTGCAAAACTCCCGGAACACGCAGGTGCAACAACCGCTCGAGCGAAAAGACGGGAAACCACGCCAACAAAACTCCCAATCCAAAAATGATTAGCGTGCGCCTGAATATTTTAAGAAATATTTTTTTGGTCAGGCCATCGCGCAGTTTATTGTGATAGGCAAAGTGTATGGACATACCCACAATAAAAAGAAAGAATGGAAAGATTAAATCGGTGGGCGTGCATCCATTCCATTTGGCATGCTCTAACGGTGGATAGATAGCGCCCCAACTCCCGGGATTATTGACCAATATCATGGCAGCTACTGTGAGGCCACGAAAGGCATCGAGCGAGAGAAGGCGATTGGTGCTCACGATATGTTTGTTAATATGTTTGCGGCAACAACCGTTGCATCAAACTTCTACTTACAAACAAAAATATTTTAAATCCACCAACATAAAAAACTTGACTTTTAGGTGCTAATCTTTTCTGATCACTTCCGGATTACCTTGATATTTTACTGATCCGGTTACATCGGTTTCTATTTCCACACGCTCTGTGGCATTTACGCGGGCGCGGCCCAGTTCTTTGGCGCTGACTACGGCATGGCGCACTTCGTAGCTGCTTGCTTTCAGTTGGGCTACTTTGCTGACCTCAGCTTCCAGAAAATCGCCATGGCCGTCTAATTCAAAAACTACCGGCCCCGAAAGGTCGAGTTGCAGGTTGTGCGAAGAGAGGCTTGCCTCGCAGGCCATGGCACCAAACAAGGCGATACTTAAATCGTCTTCATCAAATCCTTCTAATTTTATTTTTCCGGCTCCTTTTATTTTTAGTTTACTCAGGTGCGGCAGTGTAATTTGTACTTTTGTTAAGTCGGTGCCATCCACATCGTTCGACCAAAATGGCTTTTTACCTGACCGATAATCAATTTCCAACAAGTTATCTGTTTTTTCAATTTTGTATTTTTCTCGTTCCTTGCTGTCGCCCAATATTTCTATGGAATAAGCATCGCCCCGATGAAGTGTAAGATTGAACACGCCTTTAATATCCAATTCATTAAAATCTTTTAAGCCGAATTGATCTTGCTCGCCCAGCCCTTGCTCGCTTTTAGATGGAGGCGGGCACGTTAAACACTCTAATCCTTTAGCCGTCATGATCCATGTCTGGTTTTTTTCTGTTTCGGCATAATTCCATCGCCCATACGAGTTGTCTATCAGCCGCCACATGTCGCCATCTATTACAAAATGTTGGTTATACGGAATGAGCAATTCCATCTCCAGCCGCTGGGCATGAAACGTTGTGCCTGCCGGGAAAATAATATTGGAATCGAATGTTAATATACTGTCAGCTTGTTGTATCTGATAGGTTACAGTCTTGGCATTTTCGTTGGCCTGTTTACGGCTTCGCCCTTGCGCCTTAAATGTTTCAGTCAGTTTCAGTTGTGTGCCATCGTACCCTTTCAGGTGCAGGTCTATTACATGATAATCGTCTAAGCCGGTTTCATTGATTTTAAAGACTGCAGTTTTGCCATGCAGGTCATACAGATGTTCAGTTCTGTATTCGCCCTCTTCTTTGAACGAAAGGATGAGGCGAGGTAATGATATGGCCACCAACAACACGCTGATAAAGAAGATGACAAACATTGTCCACCCTACCAAAGGGCGCACCACCATGCGTTTGGCAATGATGGAACTGCCTAACATTTGGATGAACAGCGATGGGATGAAGGCTACAAAAAAAGCGGCAACTAACATCCACATCGGGAATGTAGCTTTGATGGCATCTATCGGAAAATTAGTTCCGCCCAGTTGGGCTAACCCCCAGGAGTCGGGCAGCGAGGCGGAGGAAATCAACCCAAACAGCAGTCCGAATGCCAGCAGCACAGAGATGACCAATGCGATGCCTGTCATCAGAATGATTATGCCGATGAAGATACGCACGACCTCCAGAGATCCTTTTACAATCGGGCCGATAATCTTCGCAAAGAAGCGCATGATTTCGGCTATCGCGCGAAATGGAAAGAGGATTATTTTGGCTAACGTACTTTCGTCTTGATCCTTTTCATTCAAATTTTTCTTGACGGTAGATTCGATGTTGCTCAGCGTAACAGGCTCGCCCTGCATTTCCATTTTTTCGGTAATGGTTTTCGCTTCGGGAAGCGAGAACCATAAGATGATGTACAGCAACAAGCCAAAGCCACCGGCAAATAACAGGAGGAGGAATAGGATTCTGACCAGCACCACATCGCCACCAAAATAAGCGGCTACACCACCGGCCACTCCGCCCAACACTTTTTTGTCGGGGTTGCGGTACATTTTTTTCAGGCTGGGTTCCTCTTCCAAATTGTTTTCACCCGGCAGCACAATCCACAGGATGAGGTACACTAATATGCCACTTCCGTAAAAGAAGAAGAGCACGCCAAAAACCACTCTTACCCAAACCGGATCAATACTGAAATAGTGGGCAAGCCCGGCACATACACCGCCCAATATTTTTCTGCGCTGATCGCGCACTAACTTTTTGTTGGCTGGTTGAGCAGTTCCGCTTGGTTGCCTTTTTTCTTGAGCGGATGTACCCGCAAAATCATTTTCCTCTGCCGCCTTAAAATCATTTACATTGCCCATGGTAGCCATCAGGTACTGCACATCTTCTGCTGTGATCACCTGCTTGCCTTCATTTAATTTAGCCAAAAAGATTTCGGCTATCCGGCTTTCAATGTCTGCCAATATTTCGCTGCTGTCGTCAAACGAACCGAAATATTTGTTGATGGAGTCGAGGTATTTGCGCAGCGATTCGTATCCATCTTCTTCGATATGGAAGATGATGCCGCTGATGTTGATGCTGAGTGTTTTTTTCATAACAGAAAAAGAAGTGAGGTTAAATAGTAACAGTTTTTGTACGGATCATTTCGGTGGAGTGCACCAGGTCGTTCCAGGTTTCGGTCAGCCCATGCAGAAAATTTTCACCTGTTGGGGTTAGCTTGTAATATTTTCTGGGCGGCCCGGATTTAGATTCTACCCATTTGTATTCCAGCAGCCCCGAGTTTTTCAGGCGGGTGAGCAGTGGGTAGAGGGTACCTTCTACGACAATCATTTTGGCAGAGGTTAGTTCGTCCAACATATCGGAAGCATACGTTTCGCCCCGTGCGATGATGTGCAAAATACAGTATTCTAAAATTCCCTTTCGCATCTGCACTTGTGTGTTTTCAAGGTTCATAAGCACATTTTTAGCTATCTGATTGTTTATACGTGAAAGTACTATGTATAGCCAAGTACTTTTGAAAAATATTCAATAAAAAAATGTAACACATTGATAATCAGATAAAAAAATACATAAGGCTTGATTATAAATCAAATATGCGAAAATGAAAATGCCACGGTTTGTGAGGAGGCACAAACCGTGGCTGGGTGTTGCTATCAAAAGAAACTTATTTCAGTTGGTCATCCGTCACTCGTTTTTCAAATTATCAACCGGTTTTATCCATACTGCGCGATAGGTTTGAGACCCCACCGTCAGCACACCAAATAAAATGAGGATGGCAGTGCCAAGAGCGATAGTAGAAAAATCTACCGACACATGGTAGGCCACCTGTTCCAGCCACAAGTTGTTGATGAAATAAGCAGCAGGCACAGCAATTAAAATGGCAATGAGCAGCACCACCAAAAACCCTTTAGACAGCAAATAAATTAATGCCCCATCGCTGCTGCCCAGCAATTTGCGTATAGAAATTTCTTTGATGCGGGTTTCTGTTGTATAGGTTGCCATGCCCAAAAGACCAAGGCAGGAGATTACAACCGCAAGAAAGGCTATCAAACCAATAATGCTTACCAGATCGCCAAAGAAGATGTCGTAGAGTTTATGAACTTCCGTGTAAAAGTCTTTGTAATCTACTTTTAAGTTTGGGTTTACTTTCATCCATGCTTCTTCTATTGCTTTACCTGCTTCATCATAGCTACCAGAATATTTCACTTGCAGCAGTTTATATTCAACCGGATTGCAGATTAAAGCGAGCGGTTTCATCTTTTCTATTAACATTTGATGGTTGTAGTTTTTAACAACCCCAATTATTTGCTTGCGCGATGAATCTGAATGTAAGATGATTTCTTCCCTCACCGCTTCTGCCGCTGATTTGAAGTGGAAGACCTCAACAGCTTTTTCGTTGAGTACCACAAAATTTTTATTTGAATTTCCATTTTCTATTGAGAAATATTTTCCGGCTACTAATGGTATTTCCAGATTCTTCAGATAATCCTCATCCGTAGAATAATAAAGTAAATCAATCCAGTCTTTGTCTTCCAATGACCTTTTGTAATCTGCCCCATAACTGTTTCCGGCAGCTAATACATGCGACACGGCCGATACGTCTTCAATATTTTTATTTTTCAGTAATTCATTTTTTAAGGTGGCGTAGTTTGTATTGTTTAAACCGACTACTATCTTTTTCTCCATGCTGAAACCATGATCTGCACGAAGGAAAAGCTGCAATTGGTTGAATACAACAACCATTGAGATGATAAAAATCAATGAAAAAGTAAATTGAGTTATCAAAAGCGCTTTCCTCAATTTTATACCTGAAAACAGCTTCATCGTGTTCATTCCTTTCAAAACTTTTACCGGCTGAAACCCACTCAAGACAACTGCGGGAAAAAAGCCTGCGAGAATCCCTACTACTAAAGCAAATACGATGAAAATCCCCAGCACAAAATAATTGACTTCCATATCCCACCGCATTAACCGCGCGAAGCTGAGCTGCTGCAACAGCGGCTTGGCCAATACCAACAGTACCGTAGCACCCAGTAGCGAAAGCAAGGCAATTATTACCGATTCGGAAAGAAATTGCAACAACACCTGCCAACGCAGGGCACCTGTTACTTTGCGCACACCTATCTCGCGCGCACGTGTGAGCGAACGGGCAATAGATAAGTTGGTGAAATTAAAACAAGAGGTGAGCATGACTACTGCCGCAAGCCCGATAAAAAAATAAATAAATATCCATGGCAAGAACGGCCCAATCGGATTGTTGATGAACGCACCGGGTGTAATGCTCATTAAGGGCTGTAAAGAATATTTTATTTTTTGTTGCGTATCAGGTTTGGGTAACGTGGAGAAATATTTTTTTTCAATCTTTTCAAGATCATGTTGGATGTCCTGAATTGTTTTCCCTTTCTCTAAAAGCACATACACCCAACCTTGCCATGCATTGTACCAGTTGTCGAGCTCTTTGTTATGCTTGCCTATTGCCTCCAGGCTTTTGATGGATGACAGACTGGCGAGCGCATCAAACGCAATGTGTGTCTTGTTTTTCGTCTCCTTTAAAATGCCGGTAACTTTGTAAGGACCCTCGTCACCTACTTTGAAGGTTTCGCCCACCGGGTTGTCTTGTTTGAAAAGTTTTTTGGCAGCTTTTTTTGAAAGTACTACTGAAAAAGGTTCAGCTAATGCCGTCTTTGGATTTCCGTATTCCAGTTCATGTTCAAAAATTTCCAAAAACTCAGGGTCAACGTAGTAGCCGGCAATAGGAATGTTTACATTATTGTTGTCCAGTTCCATCCACATGTTGCCAAAGCCGCGAACGATACGGGTAGCTTTCTCAATACCTGTATAGTTTTCAAGCAACTCTTCTTTCAGCGGAAGTGTAGTGGTTGCGGTCTCATTCAACATCGCACCGTTGTTAGCAACGGGAATGGAGTTTACGCGATAGATACGATCGCGCTTGGTGTTGTAGCGGTCGTACATCATCTGGTCAGCCACCAGCATAATGATAACCATCGAGAGGGCCATGGCTACCGCCAAGCCAAATATATTGATGGCAGAGAAAAAGCGATGCCTGAGCAGACTGCGCACGGCAGTCTTGAAATAATTTCTGAACATAATTGTTTGGGTTAAAATGAAGGCCGCAGAGAGCGGCCTCTAAAAAAGACTCGAGCTTATTTCTGGTTTGACTTTTTTACGATGAAAAAGTAGATTAAAAAGCCAAGTGATACAGCTACAAATAGCACTCCGTAGGGTAGGGGCGACTGTGGTTGCACGGGTATGTACTCCATAATAATTAGCGAAACACCTACAAAAAATGCAAGCAGGCCCCACTTCAAAGACGCATATTTGTTTTCAGATACGTGTTGTTTGAAGATAGCCTGCGTGTCTTCATTGACAAATCCCTTTTCAATCATTTTCTTTTTTAGGATGTAGTTTGTCATTACTGAAGCGAAAAAATACACACCTGCACTAATGCTACCCAAGATGGCAATAGGCATTAACACTTCCCTTAAATTGTGATCCATACTATTAGTTTTTAAGTTTATAAATCCGATTTCACTGCGTGAGACACCACTGTACATTGAAATGTTGCAAAGAGATTCAGTTTTCTGTGTGATCAGAAAACCTACCTTAATTTATTGATTTTTTTTAGAGAGGCTGCAACATTTTAACCAGTGCCTGCGTCTCACTCCGAAATGAATGACGATCAGGCGCTGGCCTCGCAGGTGGCCCAAGGCAACCAACCCGCTTTTGAGCTGCTCATACGCAAGCATCAGCGGCTGGTAGCACACATGGTAGGTAGATTGGTAAACAACCCTGAAGATTTAGAAGAAATCTGCCAAGATGTTTTTTTGAAGGTGTACGATAAAATTTCAGAATTTAATTTTCAGTCTAAACTGAGTACATGGATTGCCACGATTGCCTACCGCCATGCCATCAACCATTTGCGGAAAAAGAAAATAATGATAGCCGATTTACCCGAAGACAAAAATTTTGCCGAACAGTTTATTTCAGACAGCAACCCGCATGAAACTCTTCACGATATTGAAATGGAGGAACTGACTATGAAGATGATAGACCAACTTCCGCCTCAATATAAAATCGTGCTGACACTTTATCATTTGGAAGACATGAACTACGCAGAGATTGGCCAGGCTACCGGCATGCCCGAAGGCACGGTAAAAAACTATCTGTTTCGGGCGCGGCACTTATTAAAAGAAAAAGTAAAAACCTATCTTGCTAAAGAAGTATGAACAAAGACGAGTTGATACAAAACCAAATTGAATCGGGCTGTATACCTGAAGGAACTGATGCCGAGGCTTACCGAGTGGTTTTTAGTGCAGTTAGAAAAGAGCCTAGCTTAAAACTCCCTGATGATTTTGTAGTACGCGTTTCATCCATTGCCTTGACCTCTAAAAAAACTTTTGATTGGGATAAACTGATTCTCTTTGGGGGCTTGGGCATTTTTGTTTTTGTATTGGGTTATGTCGTTGCCATTACAGGATTTAAAATTTCGTTTGGCAAGTTTTCATTTCTGGCAAGCCATGCTCCGCTGATTAGTTTTGCTATTGTATTCATTCTCTTTTTAAACTGGCTTGACAAGCGGCTGATCGGGAGCAGGAAGATTTCACACTGAGCTAACCATTTTTCTCAGAACCTAAGCGTAAACACCGTTTTTACATCTGGTGTTGACTCCACCGTTAGTGAGCCATTGTGCATTTGCATAATCTGTCTTGACAGCGCCAGACCAATGCCCGAGCCGGATTTTTTAGTCGTAAAAAAAGGAACGAAAATTCGATGGATAGCTTCGGGGATGATGCCCGGCCCGTTGTCGGCCACTTCTACGACTACATGCGTGCCTGTGTATTTTCCGGTTAGCTCTATTTTTCCATATTCCTTATCGGCCAGCGCTTCCATGGCATTTTTTACTAAGTTGATCAGCACCTGCTCGATCATTTCTGCATCGGCCTGAATGGTCAGGTATTCCGATTCGCAGAGGGCGGTAAACTGAATGGTTGTTTTCTTCAACTCTTGTCGCATCAGTTGGGCGGTGTGCTCAATCAATTCTTTGAGCAAGATGGTTTTAAATTTAGGCTGAGGCAGAGAAGTGTATTCGCGGTAAGCATCAATAAATTTAATCAAGCCTTTGCTCCGGCCTTCGATGGTGGCCAATCCTTCTTTCAGATCATCGGCTGTGTCGGCATTTATCTGAAAGCTATCGTCTTTTTTGATCAACTCATGGCTGAGTATTTCGCGCAAGGTGGAGGTAAGCGATGAAATGGGCGTAATGGAGTTCATGATTTCATGCCGCAACACACGGGTGAGGTTTTGCCAGGCCTCCAACTCCTGCCGCTGCAGTTCGGTTTGAATGTTTTGCAGGGTAATGATTTTGATCAGGCTGCCGTGCATGCGTAACTCGGTAGCCTGAAGTGTCAACAGAAAATCATTTGTTTTGTAGAGCGTGCTTTTTCCGCTTTGTACTTCCATCAAAGCTAAATACAGTTTTTTATTTTTTGCAGCCAGGTCGTGGATGTTCTTCAGGTTTGCTTCGTTTGCAAAACGTTTGGCGTTGGCATTCATCAGTTGCACGTTTCCTTCGGCATCGAAGGAGATAATGCCGGTACGCACCTGCTGCACGATGGTGTTAAGGTATTGCCAGTGCTCTTCCTTTTCTGATCGTGCTTTTCTAAAAGCTTCGAACACTTCATTGAAGGCAGTGTTGAGGTTTTTAAAACTTTTACCGAGTTTATTGTCGGCAGTGAAACCCGAAATAAAATCAGAATACCGTACCGACTCCAGAAAACGGGTGAGTTTGCGGTTGGTGAGAGATACAAATCGGTACAGTTCCAATAACTGCAAAACAATTACCACCAGATTCAGGCCGGCAGCGAAGAACATGTAAGGATGCGAGAGCATGAACACAAATAGAGCCATGGATAAACCCAGCAGCGCTACCCGGATCAGAACACGTATACGAAAATCTTTCATAATTTGGTTGACAGTCCACAGTTGACAGTCCACTGTTTTTCCTTGCTGTCGACAGTGGACAGTAGTCTGTTGACAATTAAATTATAGTCCATGTTTTTCTAATCGTCTGTAAAGTGAAGATCGCGTTAGCCCTAACTCTGTGGCGGCTTGTGTAATGTTGCCATTATATTTTTTAAGCACCTTGCGGATCAATAATTTTTCCACTTCTTCCAGATTGAACGCATCGAGGCTTAAACCGGTTTCACTTTCTTTTGAATTGGCTGCGTTCAGATTAAAATCTTCGGGCTGCAGCACAGACGAACCGCTCATGATGACAGCCCGCTCCAAGGCATGTTGCAGTTCGCGTATGTTCCCCGGCCAAGTGTGTTTGTTCATTCTTGCCAGCGCTCCATCGCTGAGGCGCGAAATGTTTTTGCCGTACTTGGCATTGTAGGCTTTCAAAAAATGATGGGCCAGCAGGGGAATGTCTTCGGGGCGCTCGCGCAAGGGCGGGATTTCGATCTCGATGGTGTTGACCCGGTACAGCAAGTCTTGCCTGAATTTATTTTCTTTTACCATTTCATAAAGCGGCAAGTTGGTAGCACAGATCAACCGGATATTGACCGGCACTTCCTTGTTGGCACCCACGCGGCTCACTTTCCTGTTTTGCAAAACAGTAAGCAATTTTGCTTGCAACGGCATGGATAAATTTCCGATTTCATCTAAGAAAAGTGTGCCGCTGTTGGCCAACTCAAAACGTCCCATGCGGTCTTCCTTGGCATCGGTAAACGCGCCTTTCTTGTGGCCGAACAGTTCGCTTTCGAAGAGTGTTTCGGTTACAGAACCCAGATCAACAGAAACAAACGACTCATTTTTTCTGGGCGAGTTGCGGTGGATGGCGCGGGCAATCATCTCCTTGCCGGTTCCATTCTCTCCTAATATCAACACGTTGGCATCGGTTTGAGCTACACGCTCTACCGTTTGAAAAATCTTTTGCATGGTCTGGCTTTGGCCGATGATGTCGCTAAACTTTTCGTTGAGCGCCTGGTTGATCTCCTGATTTTTTATTTTCAGTGTTTCTACTTCATCGCGTGTTTCGCGCAGCCGCATAGAAGAAAAAAGTGTGGCCAACAATTTTTCATTTTCCCATGGTTTTAGCACAAAATCCGTAGCACCTGCTTTGATGGCTTTAACGGCCATCTGCACATCGCCATAGGCAGTAATTAGAACGACTACGGCCGATGGGTCTATGTCGAGAATTTTCTGAAGCCAGTAGTACCCTTCGCTGCCGCTGCTTACGTCTTTGGTAAAATTCATGTCGAGCAAAATCACGTCATAATCTTCGTGAGCCATTAAGGTGGGTAGGCTGTCGGGGTTTTTCTCAACATCTACTTGGGCAAAATGTCTTTTCAAAAATATCTTGGCAGCTTTCAGCAAATCTTCGTTGTCGTCAACGATCAGGATTTTTCCGTGTTTGGTTTCAGTCATAAATGAAAAGCAAAAGTTTTCTATAACCAGATCACAATATTGATACCGCAACCGGGCGGCTTTGTTTTTGTTTCAAATTCGTTGTTTTCCAGTTTTCAAAATTAAAAAATATGTCCGTATGCGGACATATTCGTTCATATTTGAACTGACTGAAGCAGGCTAAACCGCGATAACAGCTTGTTTTGCCCATAATTTTGTTGGCACATAACTTGGCTATAGGCATACATCAACAATAAAAAAAGAACGCCCATTCATGGACAAGAAGATTGAGAAAAAGAGATTTACCGTCAAAAAAATTTTGACCTACACGGGAGCCACTGCGTTGGTGGTGTTCATAGCCTATCAATTTATTTTTGCCGACCGCAGGTCTAAACTAAAAACAGACAAAGACAAGCTCACGATTTCCGAAGTGAAGATGGGGCTCTTCAAAGAGTACATTCCCCAAACCGGCACGGTAGAACCTGCGCGCACCGTTTACCTCGATGCCATAGAAGGAGGGAATATCAAAAAAATTTATAAAGAGAGCGGCACGCTGCTGAAGAAGGGAGACGTCATCATGGATCTCTCTAATCTGAACCGCGAGCTTTCTGTGTTGAGCCAGGAGGCTACTCTGAACGAAAGCATCAACCGCGCACGCGACACACGGTTGAATATCACCAAAAATGATTTGGACCAGCGACAGCAGTTAGCGCTGATTGATAACCAACTGGCCATCCTCGGCCCGCAATACGAACGCCAGAAAAAACTGTACGAAAAAAAATTAATTGCCCGCCAGGATTTCGAAAGGACAGATGCCGATTATAAATATAATGTGCAGCGCAGAAAAATTACTTACGAAGTATATCGCAACGACTCCATCAACCGTATCGAGCAAATCAAAGATTTGAATATTTCGCTCCAGCGCATGATGCTTAACTTGGATGGCCTCGGAAAAATTTTAGATAACCTGTCTATCAAATCACCGATTGACGGGCAGCTTACGACCACAGCCCACTGGGAAATAGGCCAAGCCGTCAATACCGCCCAGCGCGTAGGGCAGGTGGATATTGTAGGCAGCTATAAAGTGCGCGTGCCCATAGATGAATTGTATTTGCCAAGAATAGCTGTTGGCTTACCTGCCACCACCGAGTTCGACCAAAAGAACTATCAACTGGAGATCAAATACATTTATCCCAATATTGTTAACGGCCGGTTTGAAGTGGATATGGATTTTGTGGGAGAGATACCACAGGGAATCCGCAGAGGGCAATCGCTTCGTATGAAAATTGAGTTGGGGCAACCTTCGCAAGAGCTACTGTTGCCGATGGGCGGATTTTACAAAGACACGGGCGGCAACTGGGTATTTATTATGGAAGGCAGCGACCACGCGGTGAAGCGCAATATAAAATTAGGCCGCAAGATGGGGTCAGAATATTTTGAAGTATTAGAAGGACTGAAGCCGGGCGATCTGGTGATCACCTCCTCGTACGAAAATTTTGGTAACAACGATGTGTTGATATTGAATTAATAGTGATACATGAGAATATAGAATATAGAATTAAGAATATTTTTGACAGTGATGCAACAAAATGAAACGCTGGAGCGTCATAAGACATATTTGAAACATAACTACTTTAAAAAGCAAGCACTCACAAAAACATACGAATAGAAACTTTCAAAAATTGAAACCCACCCAACTATGATACGCTTAAAAAATCTCGAAAAAGTTTACACTACCGAAGAAGTGGAAACAACGGCACTGAACAGCATCAACATGGAAATTAAAGATGGCGAGTTTGTGGCCATCATGGGGCCTTCGGGCTGTGGAAAATCTACGCTGTTGAATATCCTCGGCTTGCTGGACAACCCGAGCGGTGGCGAATATTATTTTGGCGACCACGAAGTATCGAAGTATTCGGAGCGGCAGCGTGCGCAGTTGCGCAAAGGCTCGATAGGCTTTGTCTTCCAAAGCTTTAACCTGATAGATGAACTGACGGTATTTGAAAATGTAGAATTGCCGCTGCTGTATATGAAAGTACCTTCTGAAGAACGCAAAAAGAGAGTGGAGGAAGTGCTGGAGCGCATGAACATTATGCACCGCAGAAACCATTTCCCCCAGCAACTTTCGGGCGGGCAGCAGCAACGCGTGGCCATCTCGCGTGCCATCGTAGCAAAACCCAAAGTAATCCTGGCTGACGAACCCACCGGTAACCTCGATTCTGCCAATGGCGAAGAGGTGATGAAACTACTTTCGCAACTGAATGAAGAAGGCACTACGGTTTTGATGGTGACCCACTCACCTTACGATGCCAACTATGCGCACCGCATCGTTAACCTCTTTGACGGAAAAGTTGTAACCGAAAACATCAAAGAACATTTTCACATCTGATAAAGGTTTCTCATAGGTTTAGTTAAAAGTAAAAAAGCCCTGCGTGTTCAGGGCTTTTTTTGATGGTGATGGCTTCTGTCTTTTCTCTCTCCATCACTCCATTGATATGTTGAAATTGTTTGTCATGATAACCCGTTTACGAACACACCTCTGTTCGTTTATGAACAGAACTTGCGCTCAGATTGTTTTCTATCTTCTTTTTTTGATTGGATTCTTCACTATATGCATCAGGCATAATCTTTGAAAAGGCATGCAACTATTGTAACAAATGGTGCATCCTATCGTCATTGTTGTTAAGTACGTGGAACAAGCATAAAATCAAACCCCATGCTGAAAAATTATTTTAACATTGCCATCCGCAACATTCTTAAACGAAAATTTTTTGCCGGTATTAATATACTGGGAATGACCATTGGCATTACCACCTGCCTGCTCATTTCATTGTATATCATCCACGAGTTCAGTTACGATCAGTTTCATGCTCATGCCGACCGAATTTATCAGATGGACTTGCATGGTAAGGTAGGAGGACAAGACATCCACACCACAACTACCTGCCCGCCTATGGCGGCAGCCCTAGTAACAGATATACCCGAAGTTGAGTCATCTTTGCGGATAGACGAACTCAGCCGTCCTACTTTTAGGAATGGAAACCTGATTTTTTTGGAAGACAAAGTCTTCCATGTAGATAGCAACTTCTTTAGCTTCTTTTCATTTAAACTTTTGTCGGGCAATCCCTCCACAGCTTTAAAAGATCCCAACTCTATTGTACTGACAGAAAAACTGGCCAAGAAATACTTTGGAAATGAAAATCCACTCGAAAAAATTTTATCCATAGGAAATGACAAGAAAGCGTTTAAAGTTACCGGGGTGGCTGCCGACTGCCCGGGCAACTCACACTTTATTTTCAATGCGCTGATTTCTGCCTCTTCATCGCCTTACCTGAAGAAGTCGCAAGAATGGTTAAGCAATAGTCTTTACACCTATTTCACACTGCGGCCACACGCTAACATAACCGATGTGGAGAAAAAATTTGAAGGGCTGGTAGTGAAGTATGTAGGCCCGGAAGTGCAACGTTTTATGGGCACCAGCCTGGAAGACTTTCGCAAAGCAGGAGGGGCATACGGATATTACACGACAAAGATAACCGACATCCACCTGCACTCTACCTCGCAAGGCGACTTAGAGCCGGGTGGGAGTATGATGTATATTTATTTTTTTGGAGGCATTGGCCTTTTCATTATCATCATTGCCTGCATCAACTTTATGAATATGTCCACAGCACAGTCGGCCGGGCGTGCCAAAGAAGTGGGATTACGCAAAACACTGGGGTCGCTGCGCAGCCAGATGGTGTTGCAGTTTCTTTCGGAGTCCATGCTATACAGTTTGCTGGCCATCATTCTGTCTATTGGACTTTGTTATTTGCTGTTGCCCTCATTTAATACATTGGCCGGAAAAGAATTAGTATTCCGCGACTTACTCAATCCGCTTTTCATCGGAGGGATTTTTGCGCTGCTGCTGTTAGTAGGTGTATTGGCCGGCAGCTACCCGGCCTTTTATCTGACATCGTTTAGCGCGGTGGAAGTATTGAAAGGAAAAATCAGAGCTGGTTTTAAAAGCAAGGGCATCCGCAGTGGCTTGGTTGTGTTTCAATTTGCCATCTCCATCTTCCTGATCATTTTTACTACGGTGGTGTATAATCAAATCCATTTTATGCAACAGCAGCGGATGGGCATGGACAAAAAAAATGTATTGATTTTAAACAACATGGGACTGCTGGGCACTAACAAAGAAGCATTTAAAAATGCGCTGGCCGCACAAAGCGGAATTGGGAAGATGAGTTTCACCAACAATTATTTTCCCGGTGTCAATAATACTACGGTGGTGCGCTCGGCCCGGTCTGAGCAAGACCACATTGCAGGTGTTTACTATGCCGACTTCGATCAGCAAAGCGTACTTAAATTTGAAATGAAAGATGGTCGTTATTTTTCCAAAGAATTCCCGTCCGATTCTACAGCCGTTGTTATCAATGAAGCGGCAGCCAAAGAATTTGGATTTGATAAGGCAGCGGGTGAAGAGGTGCTGTATAACAATGGCGATTCGGTATTTCACCACTACCGCGTAATCGGCATCGTGAAGGATTTTAATTTTGAAACATATCGTGATAAAGTCAGGCCGCTGGCAGTTTTTTTAACACGCACTTCCGGAAACTTGTTAGTGCGCTATGAAGGCAACGCGCAAACGGTAGTGGAAAACGCAACCAAACTCTGGAAGCAATATGCCAACAGCGAGCCGATAGAATATACTTTCCTCGATGAAAATTTTGATAAACTTTTCCGGTCAGAGCAACGGATGGGGCAGATATTCAGCATCTTTTCGGGGCTTGCTATTTTTATTGCATGCCTCGGCCTGTTTGCGTTAGCGGCATTTACAGCCGAGCAGCGCACCAAAGAAATAGGCATCCGCAAAGTGATGGGCGCATCGGTGGCATCGCTGTCGCTGGTGCTGGCCAAAGAATTTATCCTGCTGGTGATCATAGCATTTATACCGGCCGCCACATTGGGGTGGTGGGTGTCATCGCAATGGCTGAACGGATTTGCTTATCGAACAGAAATCAATCCGGTTTTGTTTGTGGTAGCGGGGTTAGTGGCAGTGGCCATCGCCTGGGTAACGGTGGGGTATCAATCGGTGAAGGCAGCAAGAGCCAACCCCGTTGATTCGCTGAGGTATGAATAGATTGATTTTCGCTTCCGTTTAATCAGCAACAGGCTGGTACGCATCAAAATGTTTTTTGAATTGCCACCAGGCCACGGCCAAGAGAAGTATTGAAAACGGGATAGAAAATTTTGAGAGGATCATCAGGAATGAGATCAGAAAAAGCCAGAGCATCCGTTGCAGGTGTTGCTCGTTATTGAGCGGGTGCCGGTATGAGGTACAATAAATGAAGAGCAAGAAAGCTGTGCCTATCACTAAGCCGATGGATACATCTACAATCTGCAAACCTTGTGCGAACATCACGATACTTTCCGGAATAAGTAAAAGCAGAAAGGCCACTCCGATCATAGCAAACCGGTAGCTGGTGGCAAGTGGCAGCGCACGCGAAAAGAAAAATTCACGATCTTCAAATTTCCGCCACTCAAATAATATTACGCCATGACCTGCGAGACCAAAAGCCAAACCCAGCCAGGCCAAACGCGGTTCGTAATGATCTACCGGCAAATACCACAGACATAAAATACATACCACCGAAGATAATTTTGTCAGGAGAAATGTTAGCTTAAGCCGGTTAGCGAGCAGCCCCAGGTAAATCAGCGGCAATGGTTTCCGGAACCCCCACCACAATCGCGGCATTTTCAAAGCAAACGAAGAAGTGGAGTTGATCACATGCATCAACCGCCAGGAGCCTAAACCAATTGCGCTGCTATGAAATACAATGATACCCAAACCATAACCAATTAATTGATGTTGGAAAGCTAACCGGATCATGAACAAAGAATAAATTAACACCGGCAGATAGGCGAGAATAATGGCATAGGAAAAAATCATCCACTGACTTCTTGGAGCGAGTAATCCGAAATTTTTTAAAATCGAATTTTGTGGCAGGGAGAAACATTCCTCATAAAACAAAATAATTTTAATCAGGTATAAAGTCCAGACACCCAAAACGGCTGCATAAAATAGTGGTGAAGTCAAAGAAGCAAAAATTAACCCCTGATGAAAATCAATCAACTCATTAGATTGCACCAAGCCGAACATCACATAAAAAACAAATGCCAGCAAAGCAGCGTGACGTTCGTAAAATTTTAGAACGCATACCCGATGGATGATTTTTAAGACAGCCTGCATACTGTTTGATGGTCGGCCAGCAGGTGCGAGGTAATGGGTAAGTGAACCATCTCTGCCGACTGATGAGAAGTGAAAATGAAATTCTTTCCCTGGCGATGATATTCGTTAATCGTATTGATCAATGTATTTACCGTGGCTACATCCAGAGTAACGAAGGGTTCGTCCAACAGGATAAATTCTGTGCTGCCTAGGAAGGCCAACACCAATGATATTTTTTTTGCCATACCGCTGGAGTAGGTGCCGATGGTATGGCGCCAGTAGGAGCCAATTGCAAACCGCTCGATCAATTTATCAGACCATTTTTTATCTGATTGGCGAACGGAATTATAAAAACGGACTAAATCTTCACCGGTTAAAAAATCAGGATAAACAGGCTCAGCTTCTGCATAACTGATCAGCCGTTTGTAGCTCACCCTATTTTTTTTTAAGCTGATTCCGTTCAGTACCACATCGCCTTCAAACGGTATCAGGCCGCTCGCTATTTTCAGGAAGGTAGATTTCCCCGATCCGTTGGCGCCCTGCAGCCAGTGCAGGCCATCGCCTATTTCCAGATGTTCTACTGATAAAACCGGTTGGCTATTATATTCTTTCTTTAGACGCGAGAAGGTGAGCATCTCCCCTTTAACGAAATAAGACCGTTGAGGTTTTGTCAGGGAACGGGTAGATAGGGCGTTAAGGCTGTTAAGAGAACATCAGTAGTTACCACACCTGACTGCCGCCACACCGGTCGACCATTTTTAAAAATAATCAACGTAGGCACAGCCTGCACCTGATAGGCCGAAGCAATGGCCGGGTTGCGATCAACATCAATTTTGATGATACGCACCCGGTCATCGGTTTTTGTTTTCAGCTCTTGCAGAATAGGAGCCATCATTTTGCAGGGGCCGCACCACTCGGCTGAGAAATCAACCAGCGTGGGGATGTCTCCGCCAATGAGGTCTGAAAATGTTGCTTTCGCCACCGTTAAGCAGTTTGGCTTTCCAGAGCTACTTGCACATCTGCCTCCATGATAACTTTAGCCTTGACGGAATTTGAAATCAGGCAGTTGGCTTCTGATTTTTGCAACACACGCAGGGCGCGGTCAATGTCTTTTTCAGATTTTACCAACACCACCGGCTTGAGCAGCACTTCGGTCATCAGAAATTTTCCATCCACTTGCTCCAGCTTTCCTTCCGACCCACACTGAAAGGAAACAAAATCTAATTTAGAATTTTCGGCTACCGCCAAAAAAGTTGTCATCAGGCAACTGCTGACGGCCGCAGTGAATAAATGCTCGGGCGACCAGATGCCGGGAATCCCCTTAGGGAACTCGGGCGGTGTGGCCACTTCAATACATCCGTTGCCGGCACTGGCGGCATTTAATTCCGGAGAGCACATCACACCTTTGCGGTCTTGGCTCCAGGCAATGTTTACATTATAAAAATGAGGGTTCATATTATTAAATTTTATGTTGCAAGCTGGCCCAGCTTCCACCGTTGTGTACGTGGGTGTAGCCGTTCGATTCTAAAATTCTTTTTGCTGAGGCGCTCCGCATGCCCGAAGCACAGCAGGTGATGATTGTTTTATCTTTGTTGGACAAACGATGCAGACTAGATGGCAACTGGTCAACCGATATGTTGATCGAGTTTTTAATATGGCCACCGGCATATTCTCCTTTAGAGCGTACATCTAAGATGATGGCGCCTTCTTTTACTAATTGGGCGTAGTCAGCCGCTGGACTGATCCCCAATGCTTTTTTAATTGTTTCAATCATATAGTTATTTGTTTTCTTTTTTAAACATGCTGAATAATAATACGCCCATCACAGCACCGTACAATGTAGAGTGAACCGGATTAGAAGTAATGGGACAACTGCCGGAAGTACAGCCGATGTATTTCCAGTACATCCAACCCGATGCGCTGCCAATCAATACACCCGTTATCTCCAACGCAAACCTCTTAATCATTTGTTTTCTTTTTTATGTAAGGTGCTTAACCCAAACGGCAGGTACAGCGGACAAAAGCTGACAAAGCTGGTCAGTAAAAAAACGGCTGCCAGCGTTAATAGTATAATAGCCGCAGTGCCACTAATGACTTGCGTAAAATAAAGTACCACAATGATGGCCGCAGCAATAATCCGTATCATTTTGTCGGCCGAGCCCATGTTCTTTTTCATAGCGTTTATTTTTTATGTAAAGATACCTGTGCTGTCTATGATAATATGTGACCTTTGTCACACAAGCACAACTTTATTTCGCGCCAGCCGGATCAGGCCATCATGCTCCATTTGCTTGACGATACGCGATATTACCTCGCGTGTGGTGCCCAGTTCCTGCGCCAGTTGCTGGTGTGTTATTTTTATTTCCTTGGAATGAAATAACTGTGATTTTTGATTTAAAAGATGAAGGAGCCTGTCGTCCAGTTTTTGAAAAGCAATGGCATTGACTACGGCCAGCAGTTCTTCAAAACGTTTGTGGTACGACTTAAAAATATAATCGGTCCATTCGGGAAATTTTTTTACCCATTCGCCTGCTTTGGCCACCGGTATCAGCAACAATTCGGTGTCTTCTTCAGCTATGGCCATCACCTGGCTGGGCTCGTGGTGGATGCCGCCTAAGAAAGACATGATGCAGCTTTCGCCCGGAGTGATGTAGTACAACAATATTTCGCGCCCGTCTTTTTCGGTACGCACCACACGGAGGCTTCCTTTCAGCACAATGGGGATCATTTGTATGTAGCTTTGCTCTTGCAGGATTTTGGTGCCGGCCGCAAATGTTTTGATTTGCCCGAAAGATTGTACTTCCTCTTTTAAAAGCCCGCTGAAAAGTGTTGCTGTGTTCATGAAAAAAACTAAGAATATGGTTTAATTTAAAAAGATTGTTCTAATATGCAGATTAATTTTTTTTAACAGAGACACACAATTTTAAGATCAATGGCTTTTAGTTTTCGAAGTCTGTTTTTTTATAGCTCCTTCCTGATTTTTGTTCTGTTGATTCATCCAATAGCCCATGCACAAATATCACCACCCGGATTGGATAATACCAATACGGTGCTGTGGGGCAGCGTAGGCATTGATCAGAATTTTGGAAAGAAATGGTTCAGCAGAACCTATGCGGGAGGCTCTCGTTTTAGCGACCCCAACAATATGTCGCTGCTAAAAAAGCAGGCAATCTATGTAATAGAGCAGCAAACCTATCGAACATTTAACAAACACTGGCAACTGGGCTTTTGTATCAGCTTGCGGGGGCAAAATATGTATTCCGAAGATCCACCTTACGATAGCGAGATCCCTTCTCTTCGGAGGGAGATCAGATATTATATGAGGTTATACTATCGCCACCAAGTAGGCAAGTTGTCTTTTGCCTATTCGCTGCGGCCGGAGTGGCGCAATTTTTACTCACCCGATTGGAGTAATTATTATACGCAGCCCAAAGGCTTGCGTTATCGAGCGAAAGCCCAGGTAAGCATTCCGTTGAATGTAGAAAAAACTAATTCACTCATTTTTATGAACGAATTGTTGTTTGTAGAAAAACAAAAACGGCAGCCCAACGGAAGTTTAGCATGGACTCCTTTCGCCTTGTCAGAAGATCGTATCTGTGTTTATTTCAGGCATGAGTTTGAAAAAGAAAAAATTACATTTGATATTGGCGTAATGCAGCAACTCAATTTCACCAAAGGAGTGTTGCAAGACGACTTCGTGCATTTTGCTTTCGACATATTATTTATTGACCCTTTTACCAAACGGAAATAAATTACTCTGGCAAACCTGCAACTTGTAATCTCAAACACATGAAGCACAAAATCACATTTTTCGCTTTTCTTATTCTTGCGTTGATGTGTCTTTACTTCTTAGGCTCAACACCAGTGCGCCCAAAGTTTGATTCTGCTATGCCCGTTGTTCCGCAAACTCCGGCAGCATTAGAAAAATATGTAGCCTTACAAGAAGCCCAACACAAACTAAAACCCGACAATGAAGCACGTATTGTTTGGGCCGACAGCACAAAAAAGAAGACGGAATACAGCGTGGTTTATCTGCATGGCTTTTCGGCCAGTCAGGAAGAAGGCAATCCGGTTCACAGAGATTTTGCTAAAAAATTTCATTGCAATTTATACCTCGCCCGTTTGGCCGATCATGGCATAGACACAGTAGATCAGCTCTTGTATTTTACACCCGACCGGTGGTGGCGCAGCAGCCAAGAAGCGCTGGCCATTGGAAAAGCTATTGGCGAGAAGGTGATTGTGATGAGCACCTCTACGGGCGGCACCATGGCGCTGATGCTGGCAGCCGAATACCCACAAGATGTTTTTGCTTTGATCAACATGTCGCCCAACATTGCCATCAACGACCCGAATGCGTGGCTGCTCAACAACCCATGGGGCTTGTCCATTGCCCGTCTGGTGATAGGAGGAAAGGAGCGCAGCTTTCCAAAAGATTCTTTGAAAGACAGATACTGGAACAATCCATATCGGCTGGAAGCCGTAGTACAGTTAGAAGAATTGCTGGAAGATAAAATGAATGAGATCACATTCCATCGTGTAAAATGCCCCAACCTGACGTTGTATTATTTTAAAGATGAAAAAGAGCAAGACCCTGTAGTGAAAGTGGGCGCCATGATTGAAATGAACCAACAATTAGGCACACCCGACTCGCTGAAGCAAATGGTAGCCATCCCCCGTGCGGGAGGCCATGTGCTGGGCTCGAAGATAGTGTCGAAGGATATTCCGGCAGTGGAGGAGGCAATAGAAAAATTTGCCAAAATGAAACTAAAGTTGAAGTCAAGTTCTTTGAAGTAAAAAAATAGGATAGGTAGAAAGGTCAGATTTTACCGCTGCTGAATTTTTACTTGTCGTTGTCGCAAGGCTTCAAAAGTAACCACAGCCGCAGCATTGGATACATTCATACTATCAATTTTACCGCGCATGGGTATGATAATATTGGCATCGGAGTTTTTCGTCCACAGTTCTGATAAGCCCGTGGCTTCCGTGCCCATCACGATGGCGCATGGCTGTGTGTAATCAATTTCGTGATAGGGCTTCGCAGCTTGCAGCGAAGTGCAATAAATATTGATCTTGTTTTTCTTCAACCAGACGATGGTATCTTCGGAAGAGGCGGCTGCCAACTGGTTGGTAAACACACAACCTACACTCGAGCGGATGACGTTGGGGTTATAAAAATCTGTTTGCGGGTCGCAAATAATCACCGCATCTATGGTCGCGGCATCGGCCGTGCGCAATACAGCCCCGAGGTTGCCCGGTTTTTCTACGGACTCTAACACCAGCACCAATGGATTTTTTTTTAATGAAATGCCGGAAAGCAAATGGGTCTTTTGTTCGGCTACGGCCACCAATCCGCCCGATCCTTCGCGTACGGCAATTTTTTCGAACACTTCTTTAGATACCGGGATCAGAAGTTTCTCGTTTTTCAGTTTCTCCGGAATTTCATCTGCGGCAATTATTTCATCGCAAAAAAATAGATTCCCGATTTTATAACCGGCTTCCACGGCCCATTCTATCTCGCGTTTACCTTCAATTAAAAAAAGTTGCTGTTTCCTGCGCTCGCGTGGCTTCTCCAGCGCCAGCAGGCTTTTTATCTTAGGGTTTTGTAGGCTGGTAATTTTGAAATGCATGGTGTAAGATAATTGTCGGATTGTAATTGGCTGGATTTTTGCCTCCCCTAAATCGGTGATTTTTTTTCTTAAATACTTTTTATCTTCGTTTCATAATTAACAAACCTATGAAAAATATAATTATCGCAGCCTTTGCCCTAGCCACGCTGTCTTTAAACGCCCAATCGTTTGAAGGCACCATTAAATGGTCTATGAAAATGGATATTACCGACCCGGCCATGAAAGCTAAAATGGCGGAAGGACAGAAGCAGATGAATGACCCGGCCACCCAAGCTAAGATGAAAGAGATGCAGGAAAAAATGAAAGATCCGCAATTTAAAGCCATGATGGAACAAAACCCGCAGATGAAAGCCATGATGGAAAAAGCCATGCAGGGTGCCTCTGGTGGCGATATGATGGGCAGTATGATGCCGAAGCAGATGATTGTCCGTATTAAAGGAGCTAACACGCTTACTACGATGGAGGGAGGAATGATGGCCGGAGATATGCTGCACACGCCCGACAAAAGCGTGCGCATAGACCGCGAAAATAAAACCTACTCCTTATTGCCATCAGGAAACGGCCAACACAACGAAGATACAAAACCCACCGTAACGAAAACTTCGGAAACTAAATCTATTTTGGGGCATACCTGCACCAAATACATTGTAACATCCTCAGAACATAATATGGAGGTAAAGGTTAGCTTATGGACTACCACCGATTTTAAAGACATAGACCTTAAAGCGTTTTCTCAACAGCGCGTGGGCAAAGGGCAGTCGTTAACATACGAAGGTGTGGACGGTGTACCTCTGCGCATAGAAACAGCTACCAAGCAAGGTAATATGGTGATGGAAGTAACAGATATTAAACGCGAGTCGTTGAACGCATCGCTGTTTACCGTCCCAAGCGATTACAAAGAAACACAGGGCATGTTTGGAGGCATGCGTTAACATTTTTATTTGGTTAGAGAGGAGGCAGCCGTAACAGGCTGCCTTTTTTATGGAAGCGGTTGAAGTAGTTGTGTATTCTCAATGGTGTAGGCACATTTAAAATGGCCTTTCGGACATTGCCGGAATCCGTGCAGCCCGCAAGGTCGGCAATCTAATTTCTCGTTTGTTTCAATAATGTATGAGCGGTCGGAGAGGGGCGTAAACCCAAATGCGGGCACGGTAGAACAAAAGACAGATGTAACGGGCGCATTCATGGCCGAAGCGATATGCAGCGGAGCCGAGTCATTGACAAAATTCATTTCTGCATCTTTCATCAAAGCGGCCGATTCCAAGAACGAAAGCTTCCCGGATAAGTTGATGACGTGCTCGTCAGCTGTAGCCTGCCGGATAGACTCACACGTGGCCTGATCATTTGGTGCGCCCAGTAAATAATAGTTTTTAAAACGACCCTTTAATGAAACCAGCAAGTCAATCCATTTTTCTGAAGGCAGTTGTTTAGTAAACCATACCGATGTGGGCGCCAGGCAGATGTAACTTCCTTTTTTATATTGGCTCACGCTTTCGTAATGTTGAGCAGACGGGTATAAGCGAGGTTTGGTTAATTCGCGATCGGTCAGTTCTTCAATGAGGGTTTGGTTTCGGATTACTTCATGCGTGCTCCCAATCGGGTGGATAAATTTTTTGGTGAATAGAAAAGAGAGTGGGTTTTTGGCAAAGCCTAATTTAACCGGAGCACCGGAAAATGCCGTGATGATGCCCGAACTGGCAAACCGATGAACGTTGACTATGTAGTGATATTTGTTTTTCCTGATCTGAAAAATCATCCGAAACAGGTTTTTGATCTTGGATTGCTTTTTATTCCAGACCAAAACGGTGCGCAGGTACGGATGGCCTTGCAGCAGTTCTTCATTCCCTTTTCGCACCAAAAAATCAATGGGCGAATCGGGATAGTGGTAGTGAATTTTTTCGATCAGTGCAGTAGCCAGAATGACATCGCCAATAAAAGCTGTTTGTATGATGAGGAAGGAAGGAGGGCGCGCAATCACCGGGTATATTTCTCTTGGTATTGGGCTACTGCTTTTTCAATAATTTTCATGGCAGTTTCTTTACCCTGAAAATCGGGAACGATCACGATTTTATTCTCCAGTTTTTTGTAGCTCTCAAAAAACTCTTTCAGTTCCAACTTAAAATGATCTTCCAGTTCGCTGATGTCTTTCAGGTGTCGGGTGCTGGCATCATTTTCGGCTACGGCCAGGATTTTTTCATCGCCCAACCCTTGGTCAATCATGCGCATCACACCGATGACACGGGCAGGTACTAAACACAATGGCTGGATGGGCTCGCGGCACAAAATCATGATGTCCAACGGGTCGTGGTCATCACCTAATGTTTGTGGAATAAATCCATAATTAGCCGGATAATAAACGGCTGAGTAGAGTATCCGGTCGAGCTTCAGCAGCCCGGTTTCTTTGTCCACTTCGTACTTGGTGCGCATGCCAGTGGCGATTTCCACAATGCCGTTGATGTGTTCGGGCGGGTTGCTGCCTACCGGTACTTCGTGCCAGGGATGGTTGATCATCTTGCGAAGATAAAAAAATAAACCCTCCCAACATTCAACTCGTTGAGAGGGTTTTACTTTCGCTAACCGAAAGTTGTAGTAAGTTATTTTTTAGGCTCTTCTTTTTTGTCTCCTTTTGGAGCTAACTTAATTTTGTCTCCGTCTTTCAGACGCTTAGAAACTACCAAAAATGGTCCGGTAATAACTGTAGCACTGTCGGGTAAACCAGACGTAATTTCTATGTTATCATAATCGCTGATACCTGTTTTTACTTCTTTCATTTTTGCGATGCCTTTGTCGCTGATGAACACAACAATGCGGTCTTCTTTCTTTTCTTTTTCTTTGCCGGTAGTTACTTTGCGTTCGCTATTGTCGTCTTCGTAATCATTCTCGGGGCCGCTTGGCTTCTTCTCCAGTTTCATTCCTTCTGCGGTACGTGTTGTTACGGCAGCCAGCGGCACCGATAAAACATTGTCTTTCTTTTGGGTGATGATCTCCACACTGGCCGTCATGCCGGGACGAAAGGGGTATTTATTCCCTTTCTTGATAAGATCCTGATAAGAAGAGCGCAAGATTAAAATGCGTACCTCAAACTCGGTAATGGCATCGGTAGAGGTTTTGTCTTTGGCCGTGTTGGCAATATTGGTTACCACACCTTTAAATTGCTTGCCGGTGGCAGAGTACGCATCTACATCTATGATAACCGTATCGCGCAGGTGAACGCGCACGATGTCGTTTTCATTCACATTGACACGCACTTCCATTACGTTGAGGTCGGCAATGCGCAGCATTTCTGTTCCCGTCATGGTGGCGGTACCCACCACACGCTCGCCTTTCTTTACACTCAGTTTGGAAACTGTACCTTTCATGGGCGCCACCACAGTGGTTTTGCGTACATTTTCACGTGCCTCTTTTACAGATGCTTCTGTGCTGCTTACCACAAATTTAGTGGCATCATAATTTCGGTGTGCCGAAGCCAAGTTGTTCTTGGCAACCCGGTATGCTTGCTCCGCTGTTTGCCAGTCGGCATCGGAGATTACCTTTTCGCTGTGCAGTTTTTCCTGACGCTTGTAGTCAAGTTCAGCCTTGGCAAAGTTGGCTTCTGCCACTGAGATAGCTGCTTTGCTGGCTTCTACATTAGCTCGCTGCTGGCTGAGCATGGCTTCATTTCTTTCTAACTGGCTCAACAAAATATCGGGTCTGATTTTAACCAAAACTTTTCCTAAGCTCACCGAGTCACCGTCTTCTACATTCAGGTCTATAATTTCGCCCGAAACTTCCGGAGCGATTTTTACTTCGATGACAGGCTGCACTGTACCCGAGGCGCTCACTTTTTCTGTAATGGAAACTCTTTTAGTCTTGCCTAACTCTACCTCTAATTCATTCGATGCACCGATCCAACCCTGCGATTTGCCCACGATGAGGATCAGAATAATACCTACCAGAATGCCGATTCCCCAGTACATCAGCCGGTTTGATTTTTTCTTTTGCTTAGCCATGAAAATTAGAAGTTAGAAGTTTATGATTAGAGGTTAGATAGTCGGATAAAAAATAATCAAATTCAGTACTCAATGGTTTTACCCTGATAGAACTCGAGCACTTTTTTGGTTAACAGAAAATTATACTTTGCCCTTGCCAGCGATGACTTGGCAGAGAAAAGGTCGTTAGAGGAAACCTGATATTCGATATAGGTGGCAGCTCCATTTTCGTAACGCTGCTGTGTCATGCGAAATGCTTCTTGGTTAGATTTAACTTGTTTGACGGCAGCCGCATACGTTTTGGCAGCGGCTATGGCATTGTTATAAGCAGTTTCTATGGCTTGCCTGAGTGTGTTTTCAGTTTCTTTCACGGTAATATTGGCAAGCTCGCGATTGATGATGGCCTGCTGGACACCAGTGCGCGTTTGAAATCCGCTTAAGATCGGAATAGAAAGAGAGAGCCCAAGGTTTTTGTACATATTATCAGCCAACTGTTCTCCGGGGCGATAGTGGTCAGAGAACTGTATTTGTTGAGGCATGAGTGTAGTAACAGGCACAGACGTATTTCCGTTGACATACCCGATTGTAACAGGTGCCATGCCCCCCATATTATAGCGTGGCCCGTCTGACGCGCTGTTGTAGTTAGAGATGGCCGCAAAACTTCCCGACAGTTTCGGAAGGTAATTGGCACGGGCAGCTTTCAGAGCCAGTTCAGCACTCTCCACTTTCAGTAAAGCACTTTTTACCTGAGGCAAATTCTCCGTAGAGGTTTTGTAAACTTCTTCGGGTGTTTGCGGAATGGACATATCTTCGATGGTAATATCCGGCACGACAATCTCAAATTGATTGGAGGCGGGTACCTGCATAGACTGTTTTAAAGTAAGCAGCGAGAGGTTGTAGGCGTTTTCCTGTGTTACTAAGTTGCTTTCGTTGGTGGCCACTACAGCCTCCTGGCTTAACTGGTTGCTGAGCGATAACGCACCGGCCTCTACTTGTTTGGTTATTTTATCTAATGTTTGCTGGCCGGAGTTTAGTTGAAACTTTGCGTTCTCCAGCAGTTCCTTGTTCAGGATGACATTGGTGTAGTTGGTTACCACGCTGATGATTACATCATTTTTTGCTTTCTGCAGATCCAAGTCAGCCGCTTCAATATTTTTCTTGCTTTGCCGGAATGTATATTGATTGCGAAGCCCGTTGAACAAAGTGATCTGCCCCATCACAGCCGGATTGATTGTTTTAGTAACACCCTCATAGTATTGGTAGGTTACCGGGTTCAAGTTCCGGCCGTAGTTTTGGCTACCTGATGTATTGAGATTTAAACTGGGCAGAAAATTTCCTTTGGAGGTTAACAGACTGATACGGTTAGTTTCTACATTGTACACACTACGTTTTACGGTCAGGTTGTTGCCTAACGCAATTTGAATACACTCTTGCATCGTTAATTTTTCTTGCGCGCCAGCCAGCGCCCAACTTCCGATCATAAAAAAGACAAGTACCAGTTTCTTCATACACTAATTAATTTGAGGAATATAAATCACTTCTTTTATCCAACTTAGACTTTTCAGGTATTCAAATGTTACAGGTTTAATGCCCGAATCCATCTCAATTACTAAACAGGCCAAATCATTTTTTCCTTTGCGCGATACCGACATGGTGGCAATGTTGCAATCATCATGTGCCAGCACATTGGCAATAAAGGCAATGCTCCCTTTTACATCATCGGCAAAAATAATGGTTGTATGCAGGCTGGTAGAAAAGTCAGCCTTAAATCCATCCACTTCGGCAATGTTTATGATTCCCCCGCCTTTGCTTTCGCCCAATATTTCTACTTCGTGGCTGCCCTTCTTCAATTTTAAGCGGATAGAGTTAGGGTGTAGGGTAGAGGCATTTCCGATGGACTTAAAATGATATTTCAGCCCTTGTTGGCCGGCAATTTTTATGGCTTCTTTAATACGTTTATCATCGGTATTAAAATCCATCAATCCGGCTAAAATGGCGCGGTCGCTGCCGTGGCCTTCGTAGGTGCGGGCAAAAGAATTATAAAAGGTGATGTCGGCTTCATCCGGAATGCCGCCCAATACATTGACGGCAGCTTTGGCAATGCGTACCACACCGGCTGTGTGCGAACTGGAGGGACCGATCATTACCGGGCCAATCATATCAAAAATGCTGCTTTTCTCTGCCATGGGGGCGCAAATATGTGAAGCAAACGCAAAACTCCCCAAAAAGGATGTGCTTAATGATTAAAAAGTGTTAAGAAAGGCGAGATTTTTTATTTGACAATCAATTTCAAGGTTTTCGTCCCCCCGTTCCATTGGCAGCGAACGAAATACATGCCGGCACTCAGGCTTTGTTCTATTGTTTCGATCTGGTTCGAATGAACGGCTATCGGTTCGGATATTTTTTGCCCCATGATGTTAAAAAACTGTGCATTGAAATCCATCGTTCCGCGAAAACTAATGGCCTGCCCTTGTGCTACGGGGTTGGGGTACATCGTTACAATGTTTTCTGCCTGCGATAAAGCTGTGCTGTCTTGTTTTAGCACCACTAACCCGCCAGTGATAGTACCGGCAATGATCAATGGATATTTATTGGCGTGCAGATCTGCGGCTGTCAACGAGAGGTAGGCTGAAATACGTTTAGATTCATACTCATTTTTTAAGGAATTGTGTATTAGTAATGTATCGCTTGCTGTGGCCGATTTGAAATCGCGAAACATCACTATAGACCCTTTACTACCTAAAATCAGATCGGGTTTGCCATCGTTTTGAAAATCGGCTACAACCGGTGAAACACAATACCTGTTTGTGCTGGCACCCACCCCTAAGTAACTGGCATTATTTAATACAAAAACAAACGAGCCCAGGTTGCGGTAATATTGAAGCGATCCGTCAGCTTTTCCCCATAATATGTCAACATTGCCATCGCTGTCAATATCATACAGGTAGAGGTTTTCATATTGCCCCACTGAAAAGCCCACCTGCACGGGCGAACTGTTCGTAAGATCAATACCCGTTGTTGACTGATTGGCCATATAATAGAGCTGTGTGGTGAAGGTGGTTTTATCGGTGGCGGTAAAGACCAAATCTGTTTTGCCATCTCCATTGATGTCGAGAAACTGGATTTTGATATTGTATAACCCGCGCGATGAAAAATTTAAAAAATCGGATGTGATAAGTTGGTAAGAAGGTTCAAAATAATTTCCGGTATTTTGAAATTGGTAAATAGAAGCCACGGTGTCGGCCGTAGCCCAGTAACTGATAAACATATCCAGATCGCCATCGCCATCGTAATCGGCAAATGCCGGAGAAGAATAGCTGCCGACATCAATCATCTGTTCTTGCAAAAAATTAGATTTTTGAAAACTGAATTGAGGCAACGAATTGGTGCCGGTGTTTTTGTAAAACCAAACTGAGTTAGAGAGGTCGAACGCGGTAGCCACCCGATTGCTGATGTTGGTGGAAACCATTAAGTCTTTGAAGCCATCAAAATCTACATCTTCAAAGTAGGCTGCCGGAAACAACACCGTGCTGGGGTGCGTGGAAGGGAAGATGCTGAAACTGTTGAACAATGCGCTGTCGGGTGTACCCTGATTAGGAAAAGAATACAATGAATTGCATTCTTCTTCCGAGAAAAGCAAGTCGTGCAGACCATCATTCGTCAGGTCTAACGTAAGCAGCGATTTGCCTTCGTCATGCTGGATGCGTGCTCCGTGTGGCGGGCAGGTTCTGCCATTGAATGCATACGATCCACATTCGCACTCATACATATTTCCCCATACGTTGGTCATTAATTTCAGTTGCAGAGAATCGCACCGTCCTGTATTTTCTATGCTCATGTTTCGATGAAAAGCAAAGGAGCCTTCTCCACTGAAACGCGAAACAATAATATCGAGGTCGCCATCTCCGTCCACATCATCAATGGCGGGAATATCGGAAGCATTCATTTGTAAATTGATGGTGCCGCTTAGCCCGACCGTCAGCAGCGGATTGCCCCGGTTGAATGGCCGCCACGACAGTGGCTTGCCTGTTTGGGTGGTGTTGATGAATGCCGAAATCCCACTGAGGTTAGAAGTTAACAAATCTTTTTTGCCATCGCAGTTGATGTCGCGCAACAACATCCAGTTTGAAATCCCGGAAGGGAAAAATGTTTCATAGTCGGGTGTGTAGGTATATTGATTTCCGGCAGCCAGATAGGTAAAAACTTTATTGGCGGTACGGTCAAACACGGCCAAGTCAGGCCGGCCATCGCCATTTAAGTCAATTGTGTTGATTTGTGCAGCGTTAAGCCCACCAGCCCACGGCATCGGTATTTTTTTTCCGTTGACCACAACGGGTATAGTGGCATCGGCATGTGTGTACACCTGAGCCGTGACCGAAATATAAAATGTTTCGCAGAGGAGGGCGAGAAATAAGATTCGCATTTTTTGATAAGGTACCACTAACGACATACACAAAGTTAAGGAGATCATCCAATCAGGTTATGAACCGGAAAATGAATTTTTAATTGTGTGAGATTTTTAAAAAAATGTTGCCCATCAATGACTTTAGTCATGGCAGGGTAACCTCATTGAGTTGGGGTGCAACAAAACCAGAAAAATAAAAATGGCGTACAACGCAGATTCAGCTTACATTTGTGCATGAATAAATTGTTTGTATCCGATTCGCAGGAATCTACCCGTATGTTTAAGCAAGGGTGGATGGAGGCGCTTTCGAAAGTTCATTACAGCGTGCCGCTGATTATTTATGTTCCTGTCATCATTTTTTTTCTGATAAAATCGTTTCAGGAACTCAACATACCTGTATTTATTACAAGTTTTAGCTGTGGCTTACTTGTGTGGACGGCAACTGAATATGTTATGCACCGGTTTGTATTTCATTTCGTTCCCCAGTCGGCCTGGGGCAGACGGCTTCATTTTATTTTTCATGGTGTGCACCACGATTTCCCCAACGACAGACTGCGGCTGGTGTTGCCCCCCTCGGTGAGCATCCCGCTGGCAACAGGCTTTTATTTTTTATTCAAAAGTATTTTGCCGGCTCTTTGGCTCCCTTCTTTTTTTGCAGCCTTTCTTTTGGGGTACTTGGCTTATGATATGGCGCATTACGCTTTCCATCATGTCAATATTCAAAATCCATTTTTAAAAAAATTAAGACAGCACCACATGCGGCATCATTATACCGAACCCAACAAAGGTTTTGGCGTGAGCTCAGTGTTGTGGGATAAAATTTTGAATACCGGTTTTAAAAAATAGCAAACCTTTGATTAAGGAATAACCTCAAACAGTAAAAATTGAGTTTTTTCCAGCGGATTGAAGTTGTTGTCAGCAACAAAAATCAGGCTCTTGTGCCCATTCGGGAAATCGGGACCGAATGTAAGGCCTTCAACATTATCAATGTAAATATTCAGGTCGTTAAAATTCAACAACAATTTCTTTTCAATTTCTTTAGCTGGTGGATTAGCCGAAAGAGATAAAACGTTTTTTATATCCGTTGCACCGGCAAGGTTGGCATGAAATACTTTTATTACGCAACCTAAATGGCCGGTAGAGTAGGAGCGCTCCATCACCAACATAGTTTTGTTTCCGGTAGAGAGTATTTCTGATATACCATTTACGCTAAAAGAAGCTGCAGGAATAGGTGGCAACGCTATTGGGTCGAGTTTGTAGGCATACTGCGCTACGTTTTTCATGTCGGCCATGCGGTACTGGTAAAACCTGACCCAACTGTTGGTGGGCGTCAGCGAGGCACGCGGCCCGTCTTGGTACAGCGGTTCTTCCAATGACACATACAAGGTTTTATAATTGTCGGCAAACGTCATTCCCTCAAAGGTTCCGTTCCTTCTCGGCCCTTTTTCTTCTTTGCTCATTTTCAAGTTTTCGGGAATGGGGAGTGTGCCAATCATCTCACCATTATTTTTTGATTGATAAATAGCGGGGTCAATAAAAGCCTGCTCTTTCACGGAGCGCTCTCCCTCGCTGCTCCAAAAAACAGTTTGTGTTAAAGGATTGAAGCGGATAGATTCCGGATCTACTTCGCTACCCGACTTCTTCGCTGCCTGAAGCCGCTTGCCGTTGCTGTTCAGAAAATAAGATACGTCTGTAAACCGGATACTATCTATACCTTTGAGTGTAAAATAAATTTTCGCTTTATAATAGTGTGCTTCGCCTGCATCGCATATCAGATAATAAGTGTCTGTGCTCTTATCGTAATCAATACCCGATAGCCCGCCAATTGGGGCATCTTTAAAAGGGTGATTGAAATCAACAACATATTCGCCAATGAAATGCAGTTTAGAAATGGATGTGCTGGATTGTGCCGTGCCCGGGTTGGCAATAACCCAAGTCAATACAACCAACAAGACAATTCGATTTAGTCTGCTCACTATTTTTTTATTGATGTGAAAAATAACGGATTCAACCATATACTAATAAACCTGATGGCTAAAGAGAGAGAAAAAAATATTGTGTGCATTTTTTTGAATGCCATTCAGTGTACGTAACATTTGATTATCATTTTACGCTGCCGATCGGTTTCTTGTGTTTCCGGTGCCCTTTGCCGATCGGCTTCTCTTCATAGTAACCCAAAATTTTCATCATGCCGTCAGCGGTTTGCTCGGGGGCAAATAACTCTGTAGAAATTTCGCCATCATCATTCCGGTCAATGAGTACGTGTTTGGGGGCGGGTATCAGGCAGTGCTGGATGCCGCCATAGCCGCCCAGCGATTCCTGGTAAGCACCGGTGTGAAAGAAACCGATATATAACTTTTCTTCGTCATTGATCATCGGAAGAAAAACTTCACCCGTATGGGCTTCGCTGTTGTAATAATCGTGGCTATCGCACGTCAGTCCGCCAACGTTTACTTTGTGGTAGGGGTCATCCCATTTGTTAACAGAGAGCAAAATATATTTTTGGTTCAGCCCCCACACATCGGGCAGGTGCGTAATGAAAGAGCCATCAATCATGTACCAAAGCTCTTTGTCGTTTTGCAATTTCTGATCTACCACAGAATACAAAATACCTCCGCTTTCGGCCACGGTAAAACTTCCAAACTCAGTAAAAATATTGGGAACAGGCACGTTATTTTTTTCACAAATCCATTTGATGTTTTCTACTACCTGCTCGATCATGTACTTGTAATCGTAGTGAAAGGTAAGCGATTGTTTTACCGGAAAGCCGCCACCGATGTCAACCGAATCGAGCGTAGGGCATATCTTTTTCAGTTCGCAGTATTTAAAAATAAAGCGGCTCAGTTCGCTCCAGTAGTAGGCTGTGTCTTTAATGCCTGTGTTGATGAAGAAGTGAAGTATTTTCAGCGATGCTTTGGTGCTGGTTTGTATTTTTTCTTTGTACAAAGTGTTGATGTCGCCATAGCGGATGCCGAGCCGCGATGTGTAGAACTCAAACTTGGGTTCTTCATCGGCCGCCACGCGGATGCCCACCTGGTAGGGCTTGATGGCATTGGCTTCGTAGTGGTCAATTTCATTCAGGTTATCCAAAATGGGCACGCAGGTGAAGCCTTCGTTAATCAGTTCGGTGATGTACTCTTTGTACTTGGGCATTTTAAAACCATTGCATAAGATGTACGTGTTTTTGGAAATTTTGCCCCGCTCGAAAAGCGTGCGCACAATGGGTATATCAAAGGCTGAAGAAGTTTCAATATGGATATCGTTTTTCAGGGCTTCTTCCAAAATAAAATCATAGTGTGAAGATTTCGTGCAATAGCAGTAGGTGTAGTTACCATTGTACTTAAATCGCTCCATAGCGTTGGTAAAGGCGGATTGGGCAAAGCGTATATTTTCGCTGATGCGCGGCAAGTAAGTGAAGCGCAACGGAGTGCCATATTGTTTGATGATATCCATCAGCGGCACATCATTGAATAATAGCTCATGATCGCGCACCTTAAATTCGCGCTGCGGAAATTCAAAGGTCTGCTCTATCAGCTCACGATAACTTTTCATCTGGACTTAATTGTTTTACATTCTAATATAAATCTATTCTTTTTGAGAACGGCTCTGCCGCCCATCAGAAAAAATAGGCAGCAATATTCCGATAAAATTGCCATCTTTGCAACGGATTATCTGTTATGGCATTTCACTGTTCATTCCATTTTTTTTCAGTGGCACATGCGCTGCCCGACTTCTAAGTTAAGAAGGCGGTACGTACATTTTTTCAATTAGTCATACTATTTTAAATCCATCAGCTTGTGAAAGAGATCAAAATCATTGAAGTAAAATCCGAAATCGGTGCCGGCACGCGCGGAGCCAGCTTGGGCGTGGAAGCCATGAAGATTGCCAGCCTCGATTTAAAGTCTGATTTGTTTAAAAAATATGACTCGGTAGAAGTTGAAAACGTAAACGAATTATTGTTTGACGGAGCCGAACATGCTTATGCCAAATTTATAGATGGGGTGCTGGTTATGGAAGAGCGCGTTTGCCTGGAAGTATATGAGCAACTCTTCGATGATTACTTTCCGCTGATTATGGCAGGCGATCATTCAACAGCTTATGGCACCATAGCGGGAATAAAAAAGGCATACCCTAAAAAACGTTTGGGCGTTATCTGGATTGATGCGCACGCAGACCTGCACACGCCCTTCACCACACCCTCCGGCAACATGCACGGCATGCCGCTGGCCATGGCTTTTGGAGCAGACAATCTGGAAAGCAAAGTGAATGACCCGCGTGGCGCTACGCTCGACTACTGGGAGCAAATTAAAAACGTAGGGATACCCGGCCCCAAAATCAACCCGGAAGATTTGGTTTACATAGCCGTGCGCGATCTGGAAAAAGCCGAAAACTATTTTATCAACAAATACAACATTAACTTCATTGAAGTAGAAGAGGTAAAAAAGAAAGGCCCCGTAGAAGCTGCCCACCGTGCGTTGGCTATGCTGGATCATTGCGATTTGATTTACATTTCATTTGATGTGGACAGCATTGACAGCCGCTTTTCTACCGGCACCGGCACGCCCGTGCCCAACGGGCTGACGGTGGAAGAAGCTAAATTACTCAATGCCGAACTTTGCAAGGACGCTAAAGTTTGCGCCTACGAAATTGTAGAGGTAAACCCTACGCTCGATACAGAAAACCGAATGGCCGAAAGTGCTTTCGAAATTCTGGAAGCATCCGCCAAGTCCATCGAAGCGCGCCCGGTGCTGGCTGAGTGAAAATAAATTTCCTCCTGGGTTTCATTCGTGCTGTGTTCAGATAAATAAAGAAAAAAATTTCAAAGCATTGTAAAAATGCAGACCTTGCTGGGCCGTGTTGGTTAAGCAAGATGAAAACATTTCTGCAAGAGTTAGCCGAAGAGATTTATCGCGATGAACCCGACCTTTCGCGGGTTACCGTTATTTTTCCCAATAGAAGGGCTGTGCTGTATTTTAAAGAATCTCTGGCAGATATCATCAAAAAGCCTGTCTTCTCTCCTCAACTTATTACGCTGGAAGATTTTATAGCCGGATTCTCTTCCTTGAAAATTCCCGATAAACTTGAACTGGTACATCGGCTGCACCGCTGCTATCAAGAGTTGATAAAAACTGAAGCCGAAACATTCGATCAGTTTTTTATGTGGGGAGAAATGCTGCTGCGCGATTTTGATGAAGCCGACCGCTATCTGATAGATGCCCGTTTACTATTTGCCGACTTGCGCCATCTGAAAGAACTGGACACCGGCCTTGATTACCTGTCGGAAGAACAAAAAGAGTTTCTAAAAAAATTCTGGCAAGGATTTGAAGAACGACAGTCGCACAACAAAAATAAGTTTATAAATGTGTGGACCAAGCTGTACCCGCTGTACCAATTATTTAACGAAAGGCTGGAGGCAGAGGGGCTGGCTTATGAAGGAAAGGTGCATCGCTTGGTGGCCGATACATTGGAACGCGATAAGACTAAATTAGACACCGGAAGGAAATTATGGTTTGCCGGATTCAATGCGCTGACCAAGGCAGAAGAAAAAATTATTGCTGCTTGCCTCGAAGAAACCAACACGGTTGTCAGATGGGATGACGATCAATACTATGTAAATGATGAAAGACAAGAAGCCGGTAAGTTTCTGAATGCATATCGCCAACACCCCATTCTCGGAAAAACATTTTCATCGAATGTACCCGATCACCTCCGGGCTTCTAAAAAAATTGAATTGCTCGGAGCAGCCCAGCCCATAGGTCAGGTAAAATTATTAGCAAATGAACTGGCCAAGCACTTAAAAAATGGGATGAGCCCCGAAGATACGGTCGTTATTCTGCCGGATGAGAAAATGCTGCTTCCTGTAATGCACAGCCTTTCGCCCATTGTTGACAAACTTAATATATCAATAGGTTTTCCCTGGGGCAGTTCGCCTGTTTATAACCTGATTGAAGTTTTGGTTGAGTTGCAGATCCATGCAGGTGAACATCATTTTAATTTCCGTGCCGTTCAGAATGTGCTGCTCCACCCTTACCTGATGACCGTGGATACGGCACTGGCACAAAAAAAATTAAATGTCATCAGACAAAACAACTGGGTTTCAGTGCCAATATATTTTTTAACAACCGAAGGAGTGCTGCATCCTATCATTTTTAGAACAGAGCAGAAAATTACAACCTACTTGCTGGAGGTTTTTTATAAACTGAAAGAACAATCTTCGCTTGATGAATTGGACAAAGAATTTTTATTAAAGGGCGAACGGTTGCTCAATCGGTTAGATGCCGTATGGACAGAGGTTCAGCCACAAGATTCTTCGCCAGCCAACCGCTTGAAATCTTTTTTGCGATTGTTCCGCCACTATGCCCGCACAGAAAAAATTCCGTTTGCAGGCGAGCCCCTCAAAGGTTTGCCCATTATGGGCACGCTGGAGAGCCGTAATCTTGATTTTAAAAATGTGTTTATCCTGTCGCTCAATGAAGGCGTGTTTCCTTCGCTAAGCAGAAATGCATCATACGTTCCATACAACATCCGCAAGGCATACGGATTGCCGACAGACGAGCATACGGGCGCCATCTATGCCTACCTTTTCTACAGGATGCTGCAACGGGCTCATCACATCTTTCTATTTTATAATACAGAACCCAACGTGCTGGGGCAGGGTGAGTTGAGCCGTTATGTGCAGCAGATGATGTACGAAGGCAGATGGACTATCGAGCAACAAGTGTTGCACAATCCGGTACAGTCACAAGAAAACGAACCGATTGTAATCGAAAAAAATGAAAGTGTAATCCAAGCACTGGAAAAAATAAATACAGGAAGCCAACGGTCGAAAGGATTTTCACCCTCTGCGCTGAACACTTATCTGGAATGTTCGTTAAAATTTTATTTCCAGTATGTAGCCCACATTCGCGAAATGGGAGCCGTGCAGGAAGAAATTGATCCGCGCCTGTTGGGGCACTTGCTCCATCGTGTGTTGGAACAATTTTATCGCCAACGGATGGACGGCCAAACTTCTAAAATAATCGAGGCCACCGATTTTGAAAAATTGAATGAACGGATAAGCCGGTTGATAGATGAAGCGTTTAGGGAGGAATACCACCTCAGCGCAGCGGAAGAAGTTATTTATGAAGGCCAGCGGGTGGTGGTGCACGAAGTGGTACATAGGTTGGCGCTTCAAATTCTTACGTGGGATAAAAAGCAGGCTCCGTTTACCATTGTAGGACTCGAACAAAATAAATGGACTTGCCGGGTAGCCATAGATCATCGCCCGGGCGAAGCTGTGCTGGGCGGAACCATTGACCGCATTGATAGGAAAGACGATGTGGTGCGGATTATAGATTACAAGACTGGAAAAGATAAGTTGTCTTTTAAAGACATAGCTTCTCTTTTTTCAAGTGAAAGTAAAGATCGCAATAAGGCTGCCTTTCAGATATTATTGTATGCGCTGCTATATCGCGAAAACCATCCGAACACACATCAAAAAATAATGCCCGGCTTACTAAATCGCAATAACCTGTTTGATGAAGACTTTCAGTTCGGATTAGTGGCATCCGGGCAAGCACTCACCGATGTTACGCCACTGCTGGCAGAAATAACGGAGAACCTGAAAAACCTGCTAAATGAAATTTTTGATCCGACAAAAAAATTCACACAAACAACTAATACCAAAACCTGTGAGTATTGCCTGTACCGAGAAATTTGCTACCGCTGATACCGTTGCGGGGCAAATGCAGCGAGCGGCATACTTGTATTCCGCTCATCAATTATTTCGGAAACCAATTTTCCGGTGGCAGGAGCGAGGCTGAGGCCCATCATCGAGTGTCCGGTAGCTATCACTAAGTTTTTTAAGTTTTCGCTTCGGCCTATGTACGGCAGTCCGTCAGGCGAACATGGGCGCAGTCCGTGCCATACTTTTTCAACGGATGGCATTTCTACTTTCATGTCAGGATAATAGGTAGGAATGGAATCTACGATTCCTTTTACTCTCTTCCTGTTTACAGCGTGATCAATGCCTGTGATCTCCATCGTGCCACCGAAGCGCAGCGAGTTGCCCATGGGTGTTACCGCCACGCGTGCTTCTAAAAAAATAGAAGGTATCTGTACGTTCTTATCAATATTTTCAAGCGTGAAACTGTAGCCCTTGCCGGCTTGCATGGGCAAATTCAATTTTAATTTTTCTGCCACCAAGCCGCTCCACGAGCCGGCTGCCAACACTATCTGATCGTAAGAAAAAACTCCTGCATCTGTTTGAACAGATAAAATTTTTCCTTCGCTGATGTGAAACCCGGTTGCACTTGTGCCTGTTAGAAAAGTTACGCCCCGGCTTTTTAAATAATCTTTCAAACCGCTGAAGAGCTGCTGGGGAGTGAGGTGTGCATCGCCCGGAAAATATATCCCTCCACGGCAATTTACTTTTACGTGTGGTTCTAGTTGCTGCACTTCTTCGTGCGACAGGACTTTCGCTTCGATGCCAATGTCATTCGCCATCTTCACGGTGCCTGTTTCTTCGTGTTCTGCTTCCTTCGTCTGATAAAGCATCATCAGTCCTTTTTCGCGATAGCCAAAATCATAAGGCAGTTCGCTTGCCAACTGCTGATAATAAAATTTACTGAGCAGGCTCAGTTCCTTCAGGGCAGGAGCCGATTCGGCTACGTGTTTGGCATTTGCTTTTTTAAGAAAGAGCAATCCCCATCTGATCAGATCCAAACTCATTCGTGGCCTTACAAAAAACGGACTGGAGGAGTTGAACATCCAGCGGATTCCTTTTGTTACCATGCCCGGTGCTGCCAGCGGGATAAAGTGACTGGGCACAATCATGCCGGCATTGCCGTGCGAGCAACCATCGCTTAAATCGCTTGGGTCAATGATGGTTACCTCATGCCCCGATTGTGTTAAGTAGTAAGCAGAACTCAATCCAATAATTCCGCCTCCTATGATTCCGATTTTCATAGTCATCAATAATGGAACTTACAAGAAACTATTTTTATTTCCTGATCGGTTACTTCGTAAACCAAGCGATGTTCTTTTGTAATGCGCCTCGACCATTTTCCTTTGAGTGAATGTTTCAATGGTTCTGGCTTACCTATACCCGTAAATGGTGATTCTGAAATTGCTGTGATAGGGAGAACAATACGTGCAGTAGTCTTGGGGTCTATTTTTTTCCATTCGTCCATTTGCCTGAGCGACTCAGGACTGAATAGCACTTTTCTCATTTTAAATATTTTGCCTGCAATTCAGCTACGGTCATAGAAATGACTTCACCATTTTTAAACTGTTCAATGGATTTATAAAGATGCTTTTTGTTGGCTTCAGAAGAGAGAAGATATTCTGTTGCATCCATTTCATCTGAAACAGTTATTTCTATGTCCTTGTTTCCAAAAGCTTCTTTGATTGATTTGATGATTTCTTCTGAAAGCTGATTGGCATTGAGTTTATAAGTTGTTATCATAAATCAAATTTATCAAATTCCTAAATCACCTGAAAGCCATGTGCATACGGATCATCGTCCGGATCAATGGTGATAGTATTGTAGCCATACACCTTTGCCCAGCCTTCTACGCTGGGGATGATGGCCGGCTTCCCGTTGAGTTCGGTTACCTCTTCAATTCGACCGGTAAACTTCGAGCCGATGATGCTCTCGTGAATGAAGTCTTCGCCCGGTTTCAGTTTCCCTTTGGCAAACCACTGTGCCATGCGGGCTGATGTGCCGGTGCCGCAAGGCGAACGGTCAATGGCTTTGTCTCCATAGAATACGGCATTGCGTGCCGTAGAGGTGGGGTCTATCACTTTTCCTGTCCATAAAATATGACTGCAGGAGTTGATGGTCGGATTTTCCGGATGAACAAAAGTGTAATGCCGGTTGATTTCTTTTCGCAACTCGCGGCTCCAGCTTATTAATTGATCGGCTGTATAGTTTTCTATTCCTGAAAAATTATTTTGTAGGTCAACAATAGCGTAAAAATTTCCTCCATAGGCAACATCCAATGTCAGTTCGCCCAAGTCGGGGCATGTAGCTTTTATGTTTTCTGCCGCGAGATAGGCTTTTACGTTTTTTATTTTTACAGACTTTATTTTTTTTCCTTCCTGCCTGTATTCAATGCGCACCAACCCGGCCGGCACTTCCAAGTTTAAGATGCCCGGTGTTTTCGGTAGGATCAACCCTTCTTCCAGCGCAATGGTTACCGTGCCGATTGTTCCGTGCCCGCACATCGGCAGGCATCCGCTGGTTTCAATAAACAATACGCCCATGTCGTTGGCAGGATCAGTCGGTGGGTATAAAATACTTCCGCTCATCATGTCGTGGCCGCGGGGTTCGAACATCAAGCCCTGACGGATCCAATCGTACTCGCGCAAAAAATGCTGGCGCTTCTCGCTCATATTGTTACCGATCAGCGGGGGGCCGCCTCCGGCCACCAACCGCACCGGGTTACCGCAGGTGTGGGCATCAATGCAAAAAAAAGTTTTACGCATAAATTCTAATACTGAATTTTCCAGGAAATTTTTGTAGCACCCTTTTCGGGTTTAAACTCGACCGTGCGCATAGCGCCTTCCTTCCATGTATGAAATACGGCAGCGTTGTCTGCAGTTATTTGAGGCTGCACGGTACCGGGCTCATGCAAATAGATAATATAATTTTCTACAGCCAATACGGTAGATGTTCCACTCAGAGCATTATCAGCCCACTGCAATTTCTCTAATTCAACCCCTCCACAGGAAATATGCCTGTTGGTAGCGAGCAGTTGCGGATGGTTTTGAAGTTCACGAAAACAAAAGACCTGACAATTGTATCGGGGATCAATCGGCTCTGGCTCGAATTGATTAACGATGGTTCCTTTAAATTGCTTTGTCCAGAATTCGAATACGATATATTCTTTTTTTGAATTTAATCCCAGATCGGCCAGCGGGATGGTTGAATTACGCTGATCCATTCTTCCAAGTACTGACCAGTTTTCATAAGGCCGGCTTATTTCCTGCAGAAACAACCCGGTGGTGGTAACAGAACTGGCATCAAAAGGCCTCGGGCCAGAGCCGCTGATTTCCGCATCGACCCAGTTGAGTTGCGATGAACGGGAAGGATCTACATCATATACTTGTCCCGGCATGGTAAACAAAACCGGCATAGTGCGTCTGGCAGCTTCTACCAAACCTGAGTTATATTTTTCAGCTTTGTCTGTAAGCATGAAAAGTGAGCCGGTAAGTGAAGTAGCTGTGCATGACCGGTAGGCTTCTTTGTCGCTCAGTACAATGTGGTCGGGGTCATTACGCCAAATGAGATTATTAAATGAATTAAATTGTGCCAAGCCCGCGTAACTATAACCATCGTTTCCGATACGGCAAGCGTCAACTACTCCAATTAATTCCGGGCGAATGCCCCAACATGCCAGCAAAGGAATTTCTTGCCCGAGAGATTTTCGAACTGATTTCACAATATTCCGGAAAGCTTCCTGGCGATCTATTTTTTTATTTTGAAAATAAGATGCGTGTGCATTGTAGCCTTCGTATCGCAAGTGGCGGAGGGCATCTAGTTTAACATACTGCCAGCCTTGTAACTTTAACCCATCATAGAGAGGAGAAACGTAAGTACGGATTGTTTGTGGATTACTTCCATCTAAAATATAATCTATCCAGTTTCCTCTGGCCGGATTTCCATTGCTGTCGCGAACGAAGAGATTTTTGTTTTGGTAGGCTTCGGCTGAATCGGCAACTTGTACGTTAGTCCAGATGCCCGGCTTGAAGCCATGTTGTTTTATTTCATCGGCAAGCACTTTTAATCCTTGAGGAAATTTTTTATTTCCCTTAAGCCAAGCGGCAGGTGTGCCCTTGGGCTCTATCTGATACCCATCGTCAATTTGAATGTATTCTAATCCATAGGGTTTTAATTTTTCTTCTGCGATAGCTACAACGTCAGATATATTTTTTTCATTCACCTCATCGAAGTAAGCAAACCAACTGCACCAGCCTACCAGCGGCTTGCTCCACACCCGGTATTCTCTGGGATTAAAATATTTCAGGCCTCGATGGTTCTTGAAATAATCCGGTCTAAACCTGATGACAATTTCCCAAGCATATACACTTACCGGGTATATCCACTTAGAACCAGCCGCTTTTGCCTGCTGGATAGTTACTTTAGGGTTGCCTACGTCAAAACTTAAAAGCCAATCTGCTTCACGATCGTAAACGGCATGGTTTAACAGACTGACACTTGGTCCCACCGAATGACGTACCACTTTGCTGTAATTATCGCGCGGCTCACTTTCGCACGCAATGGACTGGCTACCTCCGGTTATTTCACCGCTTAGATCAACCCATCGTGATATACCTGAAGAGATACTGAATACTTGTTGCACCGCACCATTTGATGTGGATTTATTGTTTTGAATACTAAGTTTCTTTCCTGATGTATTTTTTATAAATCCTTTAAAAACTGTTTGACCCTGAAAAACAATTTTCAGAGAATCATTATGAAATGAAATAGTTGCTTGGGCTGCTACGGAGCAGGAGACAAATAAAAAAAGAACAAAGAGTAGAGGCCTCATACCGCAACTATGGTTTTATTTACTCCAGTTTCCATCTGTCATTCTCCAGATATTAAGTGGGTTGCCTGTTTTTAATTCAGGCGGGAGAACTGATTCCGGAAAATTCTGAAACGCAACAGGTCTCACAAATCTTTTTACGGCATCTGTGCCTACGGCTGTAAACCGCGAATCGGTCGTGGCAGGGTAGGGGCCACCGTGGTTTTGTGACGGAGCTACTTCTACTCCGGTGGGCACTCCGTTAATAATAAGCCGCCCTGCTTTTTCTTTTAACAGGTTGAGCAGGTTTTGATGTTTTTCTATTTCGGCTTCTTCTCCGATAATACTTGAAGTGAGTTGTCCGTGTTGGCGTGCTACCACGGCATTCAACTCATTGATGTCGGCACATTTCACGATCAGCGAAAGCGGGCCAAAGACTTCTTCTGCCAGCATCGGGTTTTTTAAAAAATCTTTAGCTGCCACAGAAACGATAGTTGCCCGTCCTTGCAGCGCACTGCCTTCAGCGCCCTGAGCCTCTATGGTTATGCCTTTCTGTGCCAATGTTTCGGCCACGCGCTTGTGGTAATTGTTGGCAATGCCTTGGTGCAACATCGTGCCGGCAGGTGCTTTTACAATTTCTTCGCTCAGCCGCTTGATATATTTTTTTAATCCATCGTTATCAACGGCAATCACTAACCCCGGATTGGTGCAAAATTGCCCCACTCCTTGCGTGATGGAATTAGCCAACATGACGGCAGTCTTTTCAAAATTTTTTGCTAACGACTCGGGCAACAGGTAAACAGGGTTGATGCTGCTCATCTCAGCAAACACAGGGATAGGCTCCGGCCTTTTGTTGGCTAAATCGAAAAGTGCTTTGCCTCCAACGAGTGAGCCTGTAAAGCCAACGGCTTTAATGAGCGGGTGGTTGACCAGCGCTTGGCCAACTTCAAAACTCATTCCATGCAGATGCTGAAACACTCCGGGAGGCATACCGGTTTTAGTGCCTGCCTTTTTAATGGCTCCGGCCACCAACTCAGAAGTTTCCGCATGCGCGGGATGAGCTTTTACGATGACGCTGCAGCCTGCGGCCAGAGCAGATGCCGTATCGCCACCGGCAGTAGAATAGGCCAACGGAAAATTGGCAGCCCCGAAAACAATTACCGGGCCGATGGGCACCAGCATTTTTCTGATGTCGGGCCGTGGAAGCGGAGCGCGTTGCGGTTGGGCAGAATCAAGACGAGCTTCTACCCACGAACCCTCTTCCACCAGTTGTGCGAACATGCGGCAGTGGCCGGTGGTTCGGCCTCGCTCGGAAATGACACGGGCTTCCGGTAAGTTAGTTTCGCGCATGGTGGTTTGCACCAGCGTGTCGCCCAAGGCTTCTATTTCGTCTGCGATGGCGCGGAGAAATTCGCCTTTCTTTTTTCCGCTCAGGTTTTTGTACGAGAGATAAGCCAGATGTGCTTCGCGAACGGCTGCATCTACTTCTTGTGTTGTGGCGTCAATGAAATTCATTTTAGTACAAATTACAGGTTGTTGATTTCAGGTTACAGTCGCTAAATATGCAACTTGTAATCTGAAATCTGAAATCTTAAAATCCGTTTGACTAAATCGGTCTATTCTTTATTCCATCGCGGATTACCTTCAGTACACGCTCGCGTTCTTCGCCCATTAACGGCAGGCGCGGAGCGCGCACAAACTCTGAGCCCAGTCCCACTTCTTGCTCGGCCAATTTAATGTACTGAACTAATTTCGGGTGGATGTCTAATTCCAGAATAGGTAAGAACCACCGATAAATTTTCAGTGCCTCTTCAATTTTTCCGGCTTTTGTCAGTTGGTAGATGGCAACTGTTTCTTTGGGGAAAGCACATACTAATCCGGCTACCCATCCATCAGCACCCAGCATCAACTCTTCCATGGCAATGGTATCTACACCGCACAATATTTTAAAGCGATGGCCAAACCGGTTGATCATACGGGTAACGTTGCTGACATCGCGCGTGGATTCTTTTACAGACTGAATGGTTGGTTTCTCGGCCAACTCAGCAAACATATCCAGCGTTACTTCTATTTTGTAATCCACCGGATTGTTGTACACCATGATAGGCAGGGGAGAAGAGTCTGCTATTGCTTTATAAAAGGTTACCGTTTCGCGGTGATCGGATTTGTATCGCATGGGCGGCAATACCATCAGCCCGCTGGCGCCAGCTTGGGCTGCATCGCTGGCGAGCGACACAGCCATACGGGTACTTCCTTCGGCTATGGTCATAATGACCGGCACGCGGCCAGCTACTTTTTCATTGGCAAATTTTACCAGGTCAATTTTTTCGTGGTGATCTAACGTGCTGGCTTCGCCCAGCGAGCCTCCGATGATGATGCCCTGGACACCCGCATCGAGTTGAGCTTTTACATTTTTTTCGAACAACGGAAGATCAAGGCGATCGTCAGATGTAAACTTGGTGGTGAGTGCCGGGAAAACCCCTTTCCATTCGATGGTCATGTTTTTTTTAATTTTGATACGACAAAGATAATGTGTGCTGGCTGTTGCTGACGAACTGAAAATATCTGGTAGTGATACTATTTTAACATGCTCCGTTCGCGTACCTTCGGTGCATGAAAGTTGTTGCATTCAATGTGCCGCAGGTAAAGAAAGAGGCGTTCAGGCTTCAGCTTGATCAGGGGCGCATTTTTTACGATCAGTTACATCACCATCCCGAAATTCAAATCATGTTGGTGCAAAGTGGTGAAGGTACATTGATAGCCGGTGATTATGTAGGACGTTTTACAGCCCACGATTTGTATGTTATTGGTAGCAACCAGGCGCATGTGTTCCGAAGCGATATCCCTGATAGTGCTTCTCCACGTCTGCTACGCACAGCAAAAGCTATTTCCATCTATTTTAATGAACACTATCTGGGCGATTCGTTCTGGCAGTTGGAAGAGATGAAAGGTTTGAAGAAAATTTTTTCGAGATCAGCACGTGGTCTGAAGATTTTGGGTAAAACAAAAACAGAAGCGACAGACTTAATCCTTCAATTAAAGAATGCCTCCGGAGCGGATAAGTTGATTTTATTTTTTTCGATTTTGAAAAAACTGAACAGCGCGCGCAATGTAAAAGTATTATCCATTGTGCCGGGCGAATTTAAAAAAGAAGAAGGAAAGCGGATGAATGCCATTTTACAGTTTACCTTCCGCGAAAGCCACCGCAATATTTATTTGCATGAAGTGGCTGCCGTAGCCAGCCTCACAGTAGAAGCATTTTGCCGCTACTTTAAGCAGCACACCCAAAAAACTTATTCTTCATTTTTAAACGAGGTGCGTGTCAGCAATGCCTGCCGCTTGCTTATCAATAAAGACATTACAGTGAGAGATGTGTGTTATCAGGCTGGGTTCAGCAATGTTTCCAACTTCAACCGGATATTTAAAAAAATCACCGGTGTTCGCCCGTCTGCGTACGTGCCGTAAGCAGAAGTTTAGCAGGCAGGTAATAAATGATTTTATTGAGCGCCTTCCTGCGGCTTGGGCTCGCCCGGGGCTTTAGGGTTAGCCGGCTTTACGATTATGACACGGCCATCTAATTCTGTTTCATTGAGGCCGGCAATGGCTTTTAGACCTTCCTCATCATTGGGCATTTCCACAAAACCGAATCCTTTAGAGCGCCCGGTGTCTCTGTCTTTTACAATCTTGGCAGAGGTAACCTGTCCGAATTTGGCAAATGCAGCTTCCAAATCCTCGCGTCTTGTTTTAAAATTCAAACGAGCGACAAAAATATTCATACAAAAACAATTAAAATGACTGAATGGTATTACAAACTCACTTCGAATTTACTAAAATAAATGATGAAGGGCAATACTAAAATAACAGCACCATTCCACCATAAGAAGTTAGCAAGCCCGCCACTAAGCCCATACTGATTTCGCGCAGCGTGTGTGCCTGCAATGCTAAACGCGATGAAGCCACCACTCCGGTTAGCACAATCACTCCGGCAGTCGGAATAAGCAGATCGGGTGAAAACTGAATCAGAGGCAGCAAGATGCCAATCCATCCACCCATGGCCAGGCTGTGCACACTTACTTTGATAAAAAAATTAAGTGCCGTTGCCGTGATCACCAGCAAGGTAATAATGATCATCACCTTATTTAAGTGGCTATGAAAAGGGAGGCGGTAGTAAAACAAAAGGCTCACCATCGTGTAGATACCGCAGATGAAGACGAAGGGGAGGATACGTTCTTTTTGCGTAGGAAGTTGAAAAGACCGAATGGTTCCCCATATTTTAAAAAGCCACAGGTTGAGCAGAGGCATCACAAAGGTAAAACCAAAAACAAATACGGTAACCAAGACAAGATGCTCAGGCCGGATCATCAGCATGGCAGGAAAAATGAGGCCGAGTGTCAGCACCAGGTAGGTGGCAATCAGCAACGGATGAAATACAAACGAGATAACCTGAGCTGCTGCTTTCATGTGTTTATAATTTTTATTTCCTGCTCACATTTCTTTTCGCAACCGCGCCACGGGTATGTTCAGTTGCTCGCGGTATTTGGCTACGGTGCGTCTGGCAATATTATATCCTTTGGCGTTGAGCAGCTCTTCCAGTTTATCATCCGAATGAGGCTTGCTTTTATCTTCCTGACTGATGAAGTCGCGGATGATCTGTTTTACTTCGCGGCTGCTGGCTTCTTCGCCCGAGTCGGTGCTGATTCCTTCCGAGAAAAAATATTTCAGCGGAAAAGTGCCAAAATCGGTTTGCACAGTTTTGCTGCTGGCCACGCGGCTAACGGTGGAAATGTCCATACCAATCATGCCGGCAATATCTTTTAATATCATCGGCTTCAGTTTGGTTTCATCTCCATCTAAGAAATAGTCGTACTGAAACTCTACAATAGCACGCATGGTGCGGAGCAGGGTTTGCTGCCGCTGCTTGATGGCATCAATAAACCAACGGGCAGCATCAAGTTTTTGCTTGACAAATGAAACGGCTTCCTTTAGTTTTTTGTCTTTCTTATCACTTTTTTCGTAAGCCTGAAACATATCGTTGTAGCTCCGGCTTACGCGAAGCTCGGGCGCATTGCGCGAGTTGAGCGCCACATCTATTTTGCCGTTGTTATTGGTTAATAAGAAATCCGGTATCACATATTGGTTTTTCACCATACCGCTCATCACCTCTCCGCCCGGCTTGGGGTTGAGCCGCACAATCAGTTCGATGGCGTCTTTAATATAGTCTTCGTCATCCAGGTCAAGTTTCTTTAAAATTTTAGGATAATGTTTTTTGGTAAACTCCTCGTAGCATTCGCTGATGATGCGTTTTCCTACAATCACATCTACATCTTGCCCGTCATCCATCCGGTCGAGCTGAAGCAACAAACATTCTTGCAGGTTGCGGGCAGCAATGCCGGCCGGGTCGAAGGCCTGGATTTTCTTTAAGATACTTTCTACCTCATCGAGGGTGGTATCAATACCTTGGGCAAAGGCCAGGTCGTTCACGATAGATTCCAACTCCCTGCGGATGTAGCCGTCACCTTCTATGCTGCCGATCAGTTGGCGCCCAATTGCCAACTGGCGGTCATTGAGCCCCAGAAAGCCCAGTTGTGTCATTAATGTTTCGTGCAGCGAAGTAGTGGTGGCCAGCGGCATTTCGCGTTCCTCTTCCTCATCGCCCGGGTCGTTGTAGGTTTTGTAGCTGTTGTAGTCATCATCGCGCAGGTAATCCTGGATGTCGATTTCATCGTTGGCATCTGCACCTTCGCTCTCATTTTCATCGGCAGGCTCAGATTCTTGTGCCGGCTCGGGCTCCTCGTCATTGCCTTCTTCCAGCACCGGGTTTATCTCCAGTTCTTCTTCAATGCGGCTTTCCAGTTCGGCTGTGGGCACTTGCAGCAGTTTGATAAACTGTATCTGCTGGGGCGACAGCTTTTGCTGTAAAGATTGGGTGAGACTTAGCTTTTGCATGGAAATTAAGACTGCAAAGTTAAAATTTAGAATTCAGAAATTAGAATTTAGATTTGTGCCTCGAAAAATTTTATGAAAAGAACCAAGATCAACGATTTGCTCAAAACCCAACCGGCAGGCCAGGCCGTAAAGGTGCAGGGCTGGGTGCGCACGTTTAGAAACAACCAGTTTATCGCCATCAACGATGGCTCAACCATTCACAACATTCAGGCAGTGGCCGAACTAAACAGTGTGGATGAAGCCACACTGAAACGTATCACCACAGGCGCGTGTGTGTCGGTAGAGGGTACATTGATCCCTTCTCCGGCCAAAGGCCAGGCCGTGGAGGTGAAGGTAAAATCTGTAGAAATACTGGGCGACAGCGAGGCAGAAAAATTTCCGCTTCAACCTAAAAAACATTCGCTCGAATTTTTGCGCGAGATTGCCCACCTGCGCGCCCGCACCAACACGTTTGGGGCAGTGATGCGCGTGCGTCACGCGATGGCTTACGGCATCCATAAGTTTTTTAACGATAAAGGTTTTGTCTATGTGCACACGCCTGTGATCACAGGCTCAGATGCCGAAGGTGCCGGGGCAATGTTTAAAGTTACCACGCTGGATATAAACAAACCACCGCGCGATGAGCAGGGACACATAGACCATAAGCAAGATTTTTTTGGAAAGGAAACCAACCTTACCGTTTCCGGTCAGTTGGAAGGAGAGACGTATGCGTTGGCACTGGGCGAAATTTATACTTTCGGCCCTACCTTCCGTGCCGAAAACTCCAACACCACCCGCCACCTGGCCGAGTTTTGGATGATAGAACCCGAGATGGCTTTTTACGACATCCACGATAACATGCAACTGGCTACCGACATGCTTCAATACTTGGCGAAGTATGCGTTAGATCATTGTGCCGATGACCTCGAATTTTTAAATAAACGGGCGCAAGAAGAAGAGGCAGCCAAACCACAGGAGCAACGGAGCGAACTCGGGCTGATAGACAGACTGAAGTTTGTGGTGGAAAATGATTTTCAGAAACTGAGCTATACCGAGGCCATTGACATTTTGAAAAACTCTAACCCCAACAAGAAAAAGAAATTTCAGTACCTGATCGAAGAATGGGGTGTAGATCTGCAAAGTGAGCACGAAAGGTATTTGGTAGAAAAGCATTTTAAGAAACCGGTGATTTTGTACAACTACCCCAAGGGCATCAAAGCGTTTTATATGCGCCAGAATGAAGACGGCAAAACTGTGGCTGCCATGGATGTGTTGTTTCCCGGCATCGGTGAAATCATTGGTGGCTCGCAGCGCGAAGAGCGCTACGAAAACTTGCTGGCGCGCGTGCGCGAGATGGGCTTGCCCGAAAAAGAGTTGTGGTGGTATTTGGATTTGCGAAAATTTGGCTCCGCTCCGCACAGCGGCTTTGGGCTCGGCTTCGAGCGGCTGGTGCAATTTGTTACCGGTATGACCAATATCCGAGATGTGATCCCTTTCCCAAGGTTTCCCGGCAATGCGGAGTTTTAGTAGACAAATGACTGTTATATGAGAGGTTATGAGTTTTCAAATTTCTATAAACTTGAAATGAAAATGGAAACTTCCGGATTCTCCAGATACTATTTAGGTTGCTGAGAAAGCAAGTTGGTAAAACAGCAATCTATAATTTCAAGAAATTAACCTCTAAGCCTGTTACGCTAATGTAACCTCGGTCTGCGGTAACTAATGGCATTCCCATGTACATGGCTGTTGCTGCGATAATGGCATCGGGTAATTTGATGGATATCTGTTGCTTTATTTGAATGGCAATTTTCTTGATGTCGGAATTAAAATTAACGATGAAACAATTTTCAATCAAGGCTGACCTAGTCTTAAGTATTGATAGCGGAATACCTCTTACTCCCAATAATTCCATTTCAGTAATTTCAGAGACAAAAAAATTATTGTTTAGGTACGGCTTTACAAAATGCTTACCGTTGAGTAAATAAATCAGAAAGTTGGTGTCAACTAAAAAATTAGCTCCACTCATTACGAACCTTCTTTTGGTAGGTCAATCCGTCTAAGTCGTCCTTTAGTTTGCCAAAAAATAAGGATGGATTCTTCTTGGACTTTGGGGAAATTCGTTTAGGCGAGTTCTTGGTATGACCTTTCTTAATTTTTTTTACTGACGTTACCATAATATTTTGTATAAAATTACCATAAATATTTGAATCTAACCTTTATACTTGAGGCATAATGGAAACAATCGAATTATCAGGAATCATCGGCATGGTGGCCATCGCTTGTCTGGCAGCCAATTTTATCGTAGGTTTTTTTATCTGGAGCAATACCAAAATAAAATTACCGTACGGCCTAACCTTTCTCGGCCTTCATAAACTCACCGGCTACTCGGCCGCTATTACTATTCTTGTTCATATCATATTGATTCCACTCGACCCGAAATCTGAATTTTCGTGGAGCGATTTGTTGTTACCGCTCTGGACGAAACATCAGCCTTATGCCAATGCCTTTGGCGCGCTGGCGCTCTACCTCACGGCCGTAGTGGTGATCAGCTCGTATGTAAAGAGCAAAATCAAACTCAGCCTCTGGCGCACCCTGCACTACATTTCATACTTCGCTGCCGTGCCCCTCATCATTCACAGCGTTTGGACTGACCCCAAGCTGGAGGATCGCCCGATAGACTGGTGGGACGCAGAAAAACTGTTTGTACTCCTCTGCTGTTTGATAATTATTGGTTTTACGTTTTACCGATTTACGATTTACAAGAAACGTTCGAACACTCGCTGATTTTTTAGTGTACTTTTGTCAAAAATGTTAGCTATGAAGAATATTATTACAATTATCTGGATGGTTCTGGTTTCAGTTTGTGCTTTTGGCCAGATAGAAGTATTGAAACTGCGGCACCATATAAAAACATTGGCGGCCGATTCATTGAATGGACGCGGCACGGGAAGCGAAGGCGAGAAAATGGCATCTGCCTATATCATCAAAGAGTTTAAAAAAATTAAACTCCAACCCAAAGGAGATGCGCAAGGCTACCTGCAGGCATTTCCTTTTAAAGGTGGCATGCACGGCACAGGCACAGAAGGAGTGGGACATAACATCGTTGGGTTCATTGATAACGGAGCTGCCCAAACAGTGATTATCGGGGCGCACTACGACCATCTGGGCTTAGGCGAAAATGGAGGCTCGCTGGATGCCAACCCGCATGGCAAAATTCACAATGGTGCCGATGATAACGCCTCGGGCACAGCAGGTATCATCGAGTTGGCCAGATATTTTCAAAAGAATAAGAAAAAAGAAAAATATAATTTTCTATTCATCTCCTTCAGCGGAGAAGAGCTCGGGCTGTTTGGCTCAAAATATTTTACAGACCATCCTACCATTGACCTCTCGCAGGTGAATTATATGATCAACCTCGATATGGTAGGCCGCTTGGATGCCGCTACCCATGGGCTGGCCATCAGCGGAACGGGCACCAGTAAAGAGTGGGAAACAGAATTAAAAAAATTAGCGGGCGATATTAAAATTAAAACAGATTCGGCCGGCATCGGCCCTTCCGACCACACTTCGTTTTATCTCAAAAATATTCCCGTCCTTCATTTTTTTACCGGAGCACACAGCGATTATCACAAACCATCTGACGATTGGCAAAAGATTAATTATGAAGGGGAGAAACAAGTGCTCGAACTCATTATTAAATTGGTAGAAGACCTCGATGCCGCACCCAGGCTATCGTTTTTAACGACTAAAAATAAATCACTCAGTTCATCGCGCTCGTTTAAGGTAACGATGGGCGTTATGCCAAGTTACACTTCATCGGGAGAGGGGCTGACAGTAGATGGTGTTACCGATGGCAAACCGGCTCAACTTGCCGGTATCAAGGCGGGCGATGTTATCGTGCAGATGGGCGATATCCACATTAAAGACATACAAGCATACATGGAGGCGCTGGGGAAATTTCAAAAAGGTCAGACTGTTCCGGTGAAAGTGAAACGCCAGGGTGAAGAAATATCACTTAGTGTAACATTTTAATTTTTTGGTACAGACCTTGCTGCTGAACGGCAATGCTGCGAAACTTTTTTCTGCTACTTATATTATTGAATGCGCTGCCTTCGTTTTCGCAAAAGCGGATAAAACTGACGCATGCCGATAGCCTGAAGGGAAGCATCAAAGACGGAAAGCGGTTCGACCGCCTGATCGGCAACGTGGCGTTCATTCAAAACACCACGCATATTTATTGCGACTCGGCTCATTTTTTTCGTTCCGAAAATAAACTGGAAGCCTTTGGCCATGTGCACATTACTGACGACTCGGTGGATATTACCGCGCTCCGCCTGCTTTATGACGGCACCACCAAAATAGCCAACCTCCGGCAAAATGTGGTATTCGAAAAAATTAAAATAGCCAAACTCTATACCGACTTTTTGGATTATTACCGAATCAAAAACGAAGCCCGTTACTTTAACAATGGCAAGTTAGTGGACACCACCAATACACTGACCAGCGTGAAGGGATACTACGATGTAAGAACAAATTTAGCTTCTTTTAAAAAAAACGTGGTAGGTGTAAATCCTGATTACACGCTCACTTCCGACACGCTGCAATACAACTCAAAAACAAAAATTGTTTACTTCCGCGATTTCACCACACTCAAAGATCAGGAAGGAAAGGCAGCCTATTACCAAAGTGGCGAATACGATACGCGCAATAAAAACTCGCTATTACACCATGGCGAGATGGAGTCGCCTTCGTACAAAATTAAAGCCGAAGCTTACCACATAGACGGCAAACGGAAGTTTTATAAAGCCATCGGCCATGTGGTGATGACCTCAAAAAACGAAAACATGACCGTGTATGGTGATGAAGGTTTTTATGATAAACTGAATGGCATTTCCAAAGTGTGGAACAACGCCTATGCCGCCAAGGTTACCGAGGAAGGTGACACACTTTTTCTGTCGGCCGATACTTTGGTGTCGGTAGAGCACATCAATCCCAAGAAGAAAAGGTTGCTGGCTTACCATCATGTAAAAATTTATAGAGGCGATATGCAGGGGGTGGCCGATTCGCTGGCTTACGTCAGTGCCGACTCTACCTTGTATTTTTATCACGATCCGATTTTATGGAATGGCGAAAACCAGATGACGGCCGACTCGATCAACATGCTGATCAAAAACAAAAAAATAGACCGTATTTATATGATCGGCAATTCGTTTGTGGTGTCCACCGACTCACTTCGCAATTACAACCAGATCAAGGGCAGGCGCATGACTTCCTATTTTAAAGGCAAGCAAATTCATCATGTTATTGTGCAGGGCAATGGCGAAAGCATTTACCATGCCCTCGAAGAAAAGGAAATCAAGAAAGACAGCCTCATCGTAAAAATTACAGCCTTGGTAGGTATGAACAAAATTATATGCAGCAATATGCGCATCAATTTTAAAGCCGGTAAAGTGAGCGAAATAAAATTTTACGTGAAGCCCGATGCTTCGTTTTTTCCACCGCACGAGATAAAGGCAAAAGATACGCGCCTGAAGGGCTTTAACTGGCGCATTAAACTACGCCCCAAAAGAGAAGACGTAGTAAAACAGTCTATAACGAAACAGAAAAGAAAGGCGGAATAACTGCCACCTACCTCATCTTTTTCTTTTACCTATTCAACCATTTTCAAAGGCATACCATCTTGCAGTTGCCCGACAGAAAAAATTGCGAATTGAGCCGCCCGTTGTATATTTGCAGGCTTATTTTGGTTATAAACTGTTGTTAATGGCTTTAAAGGCTTCATCATCTGTGCGAAATCTTACCTTTTTACTTGTTTTGTCAGCCATAGCGCTGTCGTGCAGCAAATTCAGGAGAATTGAGCGCAGTGAAGACTGGCGCCTGAAATATGAGGCCGGCCAGAATTATTTTAAGAAGAAAGACTACTATCACACTTCTATCTTGTTTGAACAGATACTGCCCATTGTACGCGGTTTGCCCGAAGGCGAGAAGGTAGAATTTTATCTGGCCTACTGCCAGTATTATCAGAAAACGTATTTACTGGCTTCCAACCAGTTTAAAGTATTTTATGAAACGTATGGGCGTAGCCAGTTGGCAGAAGAAGCTTATTTTATGTATGCCTATTCGTTGTACATCGCTTCGCCCGATGCACAACTCGATCAAAAAAGCAGCATAGAGGCCATGGGTGCCATGCAAAATTTCTTAAACCAGTTTCCGGGCAGCCAGTTTTCTGATAAAGCTGCCGAGGTGATTACTAAAAGCCAGGAAAAACTGGAGAAAAAAGAATTTGACAATGCCATGCTTTATTTGCGCATGAGATATTTCCAGGCAGCCATTATTTGTATTTCTAATTTCAGGAAAACTTTTCCTGATTCTAAATTTTTAGAGCAGATGGCTTATCTGAAAATAGAAGCGCAATTTAAACTGGCACAACAAAGTATCTCATCCAAACAGATGGAGCGGTACCGATCTACTTTGGATTTTTATCAGGAAATGTTAGATAGCTTTCCTAACAGTTCTTATCTGAAAGATGCCCAGCAGTTTTATACGGCCAGTCTCAATCAAATTAACTTACTGAAAGCAAAGACTAATACTAAAACTTTAAATTAATGTTTATGGCAACTCAACCTTCGATCATTACCCGCGATGTAGAAAAAATTTCGGCACCTACCGGAAACCTGTACAAATCAGTTGTGGTGATTTCAAAACGCGCAAAGCAGATTGCCGTTAACCTGAAAGAAGAACTGAACAACAAACTGGCAGAATTTGCTACTACGGTTGATAACCTGGAAGAGGTTTTTGAAAACCGCGAGCAGATCGAGATATCAAAATTCTATGAGCGCATGCCTAAGCCCACCTCATCGGCTACCGAAGAGTTTTTGGAAGGCAAACTGAACTTCCGTATGCGCGAGGCTGTTCCGGCTGAAGAAGCGAAAGCAGAATAAATACCATGCTGGCCGGCAAACGGATTTTGCTGGGAGTTACCGGAAGCATAGCTGCCTATAAGGCCGCTGTGTTAGTTCGTTTATTGGTGAAAGCACAGGCAGAAGTAAAAGTAGTAATGACACCTGCTGCCGGTGATTTCATCACTCCGCTCACATTAGCGACATTATCAAAAAATCCGGTGTTGTCTGGTTTTACAAACGGCAACTCTGGCCAATGGAATAATCATGTTGAATTAGGACTGTGGGCTGATGCTTTGGTCATTGCCCCGGCTTCGGCCAATACACTGGCCAAAATGGCTAATGGTCTCTGCGATAATTTATTGCTGGCAACTTACCTCAGTGCCCGCTGTAAAGTTTTTTTTGCTCCGGCCATGGATCTCGATATGTGGCAGCATGGATCTACACAAGCCAATATCAATAAGTTAATTTCTTATGGCAACGAAATGGTCAGTCCCGAATATGGTGAACTGGCAAGCGGACTGACCGGCAATGGAAGGATGGCCGAGCCCGAACAAATTGTATCGCGTCTTCATTCTTTTTTTTCTGCCGCTAATCGGCTGGCCGGAAAAAAAGCGCTGGTTACGGCCGGCCCTACATACGAAGCCATTGACCCCGTTCGCTTCATCGGAAATAATTCTTCCGGAAAAATGGGTTTTGCTATTGCGGAAGAATTTGCTAGACAAGGCGCGGAAGTACATCTGATCTCCGGCCCGACACAACTCGACCTCCATATACCCAATGTGAAGATCAGCCGTGTGAAGTCGGCAGACGAAATGCACCGGCTTGCGATGCGGTATTTTCCAGAGACTGACATTGCGGTTCTCTCGGCAGCCGTGGCCGATTTTAAACCGGCTACCATGGCAACACAAAAAATAAAAAAAACAGATACCGGGTTAACCATCCAGTTGGTAAAAAACCCCGACATAGCGGCCGACCTGGGCAAAATAAAAAAAGATGGACAATATAACGTTGGGTTTGCGCTGGAGACAGAAAACGAACAGGCCAATGCAGAAAAAAAACTACTATCGAAAAATTTTGACCTCATCGTCCTCAACTCGCTCAACGACCCCGGTGCCGGCTTTGGGCATGACACCAATCAGGTAACGCTGATCAGCCGAAAACACGAGCCTAAAAAAATTTCTTTGCGCGGAAAGAAAGAAATAGCTGCCGAGCTCGTTAAAATTATTATTGAAGATATCCATGCGTAAGCTTTTCTTTTGGATTGCCATCAGTTGCGCAACGGTGGGGCAGGCACAAGAGCTGAACTGCAAAGTAACCATCAATGCAGACCAGATCCAGACTTCCGACCGCTCTGTCTTTAAAGACATGGAACGTTCTTTTGCCGCTTTCCTCAATTCGCGGAAATGGACAAACGATGTGTTTAAAAATTACGAACGCATCAACTGCACGCTTTTTATCAACATCAGCCAAATGCCGTCTATTGGTGTCTTTACCGCCAACGCCCAGATTGTGGCGGCTCGTCCGGTTTATAATACCAACTACGAATCGGTGCTGCTCAACTTTGCCGACCGCGAATTTGAGTTTGAGTACATCGAATCGCAGCCCATGGAATATAACGACAATGCCTACATCAATAACCTCACTTCCATGCTGGCATTTTATGCTTATGCTATGCTGGCAGTTGATTATGATTCATTCAGCGAAATGGGCGGCACCCCTTTTGTGCAAAAAATGCTTCAGGTAGTGAACAATGCGCAGAGCAGCATTCATCCCGGGTGGATTGCGCTCAGCAACAACCGAAGCAGGTATGCCCTGATGGACAATATGAACAACCCGCAGATGGCTGATTTGCGCAAAGCTTCTTATAAATACCACCGGCTTGCACTCGACTCTTTCGATAAAAATCCTGATCAGGGACGAGAACAAATTCTCGATGTGTTGCGAACCGTTAAAAAAGTATGGAACACTTTTCCTACGGCTGTGTTGATTGTCGCTTTTTTTGACACCAAGTCCACTGAGTTGAGCAATATTTTCTCCGATGGCAACCTGAACGTGAGGCGCGAAGCCTATGATATTGTGAGCCAACTCGATCCCAAACGGAGTATCTATCAAAAAATGATATCCAACTGACGGCAGCAACTGCTCTTTCTTTTTGAAGTAAAGTTGTTGTGCCTTATCTTGCCCAAGTTGTAGTCTTATGCTCGTTACCCTCTCCATAAAAAACTATGCCCTGCTTCGCGAACTGGAGCTGAGTTTATCGCCTCACCTGAACGTGATCACCGGAGAAACTGGAGCTGGAAAATCCATTTTGCTCGGAGCTATCGGTTTGCTGCTCGGCAACCGGGCAGATGCCAAAACATTGTGGAGTGAAAATGAAAAATGTATTGTTGAAGGCACATTCAAAATATCAGAATATAACCTGCAACCTGTTTTTGAAGAAGAAAACTTAGACTTCGAAAACCAAACTATGCTGCGAAGAGAAATCAATCCGCAGGGAAAAAGCAGGGCATTTGTAAACGACACACCGGTTACTTTAGATGTGTTGAAAAAAATCGGAGCTCGCCTGATGGACATCCACTCGCAACACGAAACATTGGAGTTGAGCAAACACCGGTTTCAGTTAGAACTGATTGACTCTTTTGCTGCCAACGGAAAAACTAAATCGGCCTATCAACAGGCATGGAGTATTTTTCTTGATGCTCAAAAAAAATATAGTGAGCTGGTTATAGAATCTGCCAAGTTGAAAGAAGAGGCGGACTTTGTCAGGTTTCAATTAGATGAACTGACGCGTGCTGCATTGCGCGAACACGAACAAGAGACACTCGAAACAGAACTGCGGATATTGGAGCATGCGGAAGAAATTAAATCTAAGTTAGCGCAGGCGCTGCAACAACTGGGACATTCGGAATTTTCTGTTGCTCATACACTGGCGCAAGTAAAAAATGAATTTCAGTCGCTGGCTTCGTATTCTGAGGAATTAAAAAATATATTTTCCCGAATAGAAAGTACTAGGATTGAGTTGGCCGATATTCTGGAAGAAGCGGAACGGGTAAATGAAAAGACAGAGTTTGACCCCGGACGAGCACAACAAGTTAATGACCGACTGAGTGAAATATACAGGTTGCAGCAAAAGCACCGGGCAAAAAGTATTGCAGAGTTGCTTTCTATTCAGCAATCCTTGCAAGACAAAGCAGAAAAAATAACCAACCTCGATGAGGCGTTGGCAGCAGCACACCATAACCAGACAGTGGCGGGCGATGAAGTAAATTTGTTGGCCGAAAAACTGTCTGCTTCCCGCACCAATATTTTTTCAGGTTTATGTAAACAATTAGTGAAGCTGCTCAAAGAGTTGGGTATGCCTGACGCGCAATTAGAAGTAAACCGCGCTGCCACCGAACCAACCGCACACGGTATTGACAAAATTGAAATTCTGTTCAGCGCCAACAAAGGAATACAACCTAAGCCATTGGCACAAGTAGCCTCCGGTGGAGAGTTTTCACGGTTGATGTTTGCCATCAAATATGTGATGGCAGAAAAAACATCGCTGCCCACTTTACTTCTTGACGAAATCGATACCGGTGTTTCGGGTGAGGTGGCCATCCGGTTGGGCAACCGGATGAAGGAAATGGCACTACGCCATCAGGTAATTGCCATCAGTCATCTTCCGCAGATTGCGGCTAAGGCAGATGCCCATTATTTCGTGTTCAAAGATTCTTCATCGGGCAAAACCGAAAGCCAGATCAAACAGCTAAGCATCCACGACCGCGTAGTGGAGTTGGCCAAGATGATCGGAGGCGAACGCCCCAGCGCCATCAATATAGAAAACGCCAAAGAAATGATGGTAAACCAAAACATTGATTGATTTATTAATGATGTATTCAACCGTATTCTTCCAGATAGCCATCGTTGCATGCCTTTCTTTTGCTAGCACCAACACCGACAATCTGATTATTTATACCGGCTTCCTTACGGCCAAACCGGGCAACAAGTTGGGGCTGCTGTTGTCTTACTATGTGTCTATGTCTGTGTTGTTGGTTATCATTTACGGACTATCGCATACACTCTCGTACATACCGGTGGACTACATTAAATACATCGGTTTACTTTTGTGTGGAGGCGGAGCATTTTTGTTCATCAAAAGTTTTTTTTCTAAGGAAAAATATGAAACACATAAACAAATCGCTTCGCGGCATGTCGGGTGGATACTCGGGGTAACGATGCTGATGGACAGCTTCGATACTATTTCAGTTTTCGTTCCGTTGTTTGCCGACTCTAACAAACACAGCGACCGCGTGGTGGCCGGTGCTTTTATTTTTTGCTTTTTTCTGTTAGGAATTTTCGGCATGTATATCAGCAAGCTTAAAATTTTCAGATTGATTTCAGAACACAGCAGCCGCGTGCTGCCCGTCATTATGATTTTGGTGGGGATTTATATTTTCCTCAATACAGCAGGCGATGTGCAGCCGTAGCAAGGAGAGTTAATGAGCTGCCTGATCGAGCCAACCTCCGCTAAAGCCTGCTTTCTTTAATCCGGAAACGATGTATTTATTTTTCTTCATCAGATTCCACACAAAATTATTTTTATAGTTTTCAATTTGCAGCACGATGGTTCCCTGGTCAATTCCCAGGTAATCGTTGTCAAACCATCCTGATGTTCCATCTTCGTAGGCGATGGTCAGGTTGAAAGCATCTTTAAATCCATATTGTTGAAAAATTTTTTCTCCATGCTTTTGTTTTATTTCCTTGAGTGCTGCAATACACTCGCTGGGTGCGAATGGAATCGAACCACCGGCTGCGGTAGGGGCAATGGTGCCGTCATCTTGCGTGTACCATTGTGCCGCCCCCCGTGCGCTGTAGCCCATAAATGCCATGTTCGGATTGGCCTTGCGCTCATTACCGGGTCCATCGCAAGCAGTAAGCCCCCAGCTGTTTTCTCCGTATCCTTTCCAGCCACCGCTATTGGTGATGCAATAAGCACGGTTAGCGAGCGTGGCTCTGCGGGAGTTTTCAAAGTAGTCTATCTTTTTTTCTTTGATGTAGTCATCCTGAATCCCACGAAAATCAATCCAGCAATGCGAATACTGGTGGCCAAACAAAGGCCCGAAGTTTATGTGCTCATAACCCATATAGTTTCCCCACTGGTAGGTGGAAGTCCAAGCTTTCCAACTGGACTGCGGAATGGAGTGGGAGGTAGTGCCCAGCGCCATGATGTATAAAATCATTGCTTCATTGTACCCGCGCCAGGAGGCATCAATGAAACCGCGCTCAGGATGCCAGCCCATGCTCATCGTTTCCTTTCCATTCATAGCCCAAGCCCAATCAACAGCCAGAAAAAGTGAATCGGAAAGAGAACGGATTTCTTTTTCAGTTTCATTGTCGAGGTCAAAGAAAGTTTGGCAAGATAAAATGCCGGCCATCAGCAACGTAGTATCAATGGTGGATAACTCTACCTCTTTGAAACGAAATCCTGTTTGCATATCGAGAAAGTGGTAGAAGAAGCCTTTGTAACCGGCCACATTTGAAGTTTTATCTCCCTTATCAACTGTAAATAAAAAACGAAGAGTTTTTAATACACGCTGGGCTGCTTGCTCTCGTGTAATATAGCCGCGTTCCACACCCACGAGATAGGCAGTTAGCCCAAAACCGGTAGCTGCAATGCTGGAAAAACTTTCGCTCGGCCACCGGTCGGGTTGGTTGCCGGTAGCCGGGTCTGCACGATCCCAAAAGAAATTGAAGGTACGGTGGGAGAGACTGTCTAAGAAAGAGGCGTTGTCAGAATATGCAGATAAAGAAATGGGCTGGTTAGTTTGCTGTGTGCATGAAATGACCACTAACAAATAAAGAGAGAGAAAGATAGATTTTTTCATGGTTATGACTGTGTGTTTCAGTATATTTTATTTGTTCTTACAATTTTTTGTTAAGAAGGTATGACTTCATTGTATTGGCTTCAATCCTTTTACAGTATAATAAAGTAATTACTTTGCTAATGATAAAACAAATTTGGTATTAGAAATTTTGTCCGGTACTTTAGCAAAGTATTTTAATAAAGAATTTAATTGCTCATTCAAATGTGTATTTATCTCTAACTATATACCGATAAGATGAAAAAAAATATTCTAATAAGTTTTGGTAGCCTATCTATTGTTTCATCTTCGATGCTGTTGTTGATCGGAGCAGCCTGCAATCCTAATCTCACATCAACTAATTCTTCTACACAGAAGATTGTGGCTAAAGTGTGGACCACCTTACCGGATAAGTCTGCTCTTTTGAAAGTTGATTCGCAGTCTTTTAGCCCGAATAAAAATACTTCTTCTGTCATCACGGTAGATTCTGCCACACGCTATCAAACCATGGACGGATTTGGCTTTGCTTTGACTGGCGGCAGTGCGCAGTTGATGATGCAAAAGCTAACGGCTGACGTACGCACCAACCTGCTTCGCGAACTATTTCTCACAGATAATAATGGTATAGGTATCAGCTACCTGCGTATTTCCATGGGCTCGTCTGATCTGGATGAAACTGTTTTTTCGTATGATGACATGCCGGCCAGCCAGACGGATCCCGGACTAACAAATTTTAATCTTTCAGTTGATAAACTTTACCTGATTCCTGTCCTTCAAGAGATTATCCGGCTGCGGCCAGATATACATCTGATGGCAAGCCCGTGGTCGGCACCTGCCTGGATGAAATCGAATCAGAATGCTCGTGGCGGCAGTTTGAATACAAGCAACTATGCAGTTTATGCAGCTTACTTCGTGAAGTATGTTCAGGCAATGGCTGCCGCAGGGATCAACATAGAAGCCGTTACGTTGCAAAATGAACCGGAAAACCCAGACAACACACCCAGCATGTTAATGACCGCACCGGAAGAAGCACTTTTTGTAAAAAGCTACCTCGGCCCGGCATTTCAACAGGCCAATTTAAAAACCAAGATTGTTGTGTTTGACCACAACTGCGATCATCCGCAATACCCTATATCAATTTTACAAGACTCAGAAGCCTACCCATACATAGATGGATCAGCCTTTCACCTTTATCTGGGCGATATAAGTGCTTTATCTCAAGTACAAAGTATGTTCCCGAAAAAAAATATTTATTTCACGGAACAATGGACGAGTGGTAAAGGAAACTTTGGCGGTGACCTTCGCTGGCACGTTCGCAATCTGATTGTTGGCGCCTCTCGTAATTGGAGTAAAAATGTGTTAGAATGGAATCTGGCCTCAGATGAAAATTTTTCGCCTCATACTGATGGAGGCTGCACCCTTTGTCAGGGCGCGTTGACTATCAATAGTGCCTCCGCGTCCATCACCCGAAATGTTTCTTATTACATCATTGCCCATGCTTCTAAATTTGTTCCATCCGGGTCTGTCCGAATCGGATCTAATTATGTTGATGATCTGTATAACGTAGCTTTTCTCACCCCACAAGGAAAGAAGGTGTTAGTAGTGGTGAATGACGGAACGGCCAATATTAATTTCACAATCTCTTTCCGTGGAATGTACCTGAACTCAATGTTGCCGGTTGGCGCTGTCGCCACTTACATGTGGTAAGTGGTAAGGAATAGTTGTTTAAAACTTTTTGACAAATTGATTTTCTGGTTATGAAAAGAGATAGACCAGCCTAGCAGATACAAGAAGCTATTTAGATGGTATAAGTGCCTTTGGTTGAAGAAATACTAAGCCATCATTATTTCGAGCTACCACTAAATTTCTTTGCTGGGTTCCTTTTACCCATTTCAGATCTCTGACTTGGCCATTGATGCTGAGAAGATTTGCTTGGTGGACATATTTAATCTGATTGTTCTCACAATTTAATAGAACTAATGGTTGTGCATCGTACCTTCCTTCATAAGGTATAACATCGAAAAAATTTCCACCTGCGAGAATAAATTTTTGTTCCCCTTGCTTAAACTCATTGAAAGAAAATATTGGTGCTAATTGAGCATCGAAAGGTAAATCTGAACGTTTAAATTTCTCATTTTCTTCATTTATATAAAAAGATGATGCTAATACTTCGGCTTGCAATTCGCTATACCCCTTAAACAAATCATAAAACATATATTGAACAGATTTGCCGGCAACTTCGCTATATGTTAAGTACGCCTTTTTCAAAACCGGCAACTGAATTTCTAATAAATCTTTTGGTAAAAAAGGATACTCAACACCATCGATGGTGTAACAAAGGATTGATTCAATGGCTCCGTTACCATCAAAATCTGCAGTATATAACTTAATGGGGCCATTCTTACCACTGGCAAGTTTTGAATTAAGTCCCCAATTTCCGCCCAAAATATCCAATCTTCCATCTTTATTGAGGTCGGTTATATATAAGCTTTGCCACAATCCGCTGGAGGCGGGTAACAGTTTCTTTTCAAAATTTCCTTTTCTATTCCAGTAAATAGTTACAGGCATAAACTCTCCTGCCACAACTAAATCAGGCCATCCGTCTTGATTCAAATCTTCAAATACTGCAGTTGTTACCATGCCAATTTGAGTTAGGTTGATTCGACTCATTTCGGCATGTGTAAACTTTCCTTTGCCATTATTTAGATATAGATAAGAGTTTTGGGGGGTGCCAAATCTTTGCTGATCTAACAAAACACCTACAAACACATCTTGGTCTCCATCCTGGTCTATGTCTGCTACTGTAATACAAGATTTGGTATAATATATCTGTGGTATAGCATTAGTCGCTAGTTGAAAATGCCCTTTCGTATCATTTAAAAATAATCTATCGGCATTAGCTATCGGGCTACTGGGCATTTGATTGCCTCCGGCCACTACCCATAAATCTATATAGCCATCACCATTGGCATCAAAAAAATGAGCATCTACTTCTTCGCTGTCTTTATAACGGTTGAATAATATAGAGTCAGATTTGATAAAAGTTCCGTTTGCTAACTGAATCATCAACGCGCCAGATGAACCTTTGGCTCCACATACATAAAAATCATCTAGCCCATCTTTGTTAACATCGCCTACTGTTACTTTGGGGCCTCGGGTGCTTTCTTTGTGAGGAATTAAGTACTGTACGTTAAAGTCTTCGTAATTATTTTCTATATGTTTCCATTCAGGATTAGTTTCAATATTGACATTGCTAAAAAATTCTTTTGTGCCTGGAAAAAACTTATGATATTGAAAGTCTCTATACGCTTCGTGCTCATTCGCAGTTATTACTTTATTGATTTCGCATTTTTTCAGCACTTGATACTTTTGGTTAGGCCATACTATCAGTAAGCTGTCAATAGTTTGGCAGGTGTCAATTCCAAAGTGCAATCTATACTCAACTGATGATTGAAATCCCCGAGTAGGCATCATCTGCAAGAGTTGTACATTGCTGTTATAGAAAATATATGCTTTTGCTCCTATGCCTTTTGTATTCAATTCTTTTCCTTTTAGTTCTATTGCTATATAATTTTTCCGTGGTAAATTATTTTTTAAGATTAAAGCAGAAGAATTGAGGGCATTAATTACCAAATCTACATCACCATCATTGTCTAAGTCGCCATAGGCAGCTCCATTGTAAAAACCTTTCATGTCGGCTATACCCCATGAGGAACTAACATCTTCAAATTGACCTTTCTTATTGTTTTGAAAAGCGAAAGGATGAGAACTGCCCTCTGGCATTTTATCTAAGGTTTGTGCATCGTATTCTGTTGAAGCATCTCTTTTTATCTTCCGTTGTAAATCGGAAACAAAACGAACATAGTCTAAATCAACAGGTCTTTTTACTATACCATTGGTAATAAAAAGATCTTTCCAGCCATCGTTGTTGAAGTCAGCGAATAGGGGAGACCAACTCCAATCTGTAGAGGCAACGTTAGCGGCAAGACCTACTTCACTAAAGGAAGTACCGTTTCCATTATTTCGTTGTAAACAGTTTCGAGATACCTGATGCTGGAAGCCATTATTAATTATTTTAAAATTGTAGATATCACTTCTCTCTTCGCTTCCATAAGTTTTCAGTGTTTTCTCATCCGGAGGAAGCATATCTACCGTGATGACATCAATCTGTGTATCATTATTATAATCAGCGACATCGTTTCCCATACTAAACCGGCTGTAATGCCTGAAGTGATCAGCTCCTGCTTCTTTAAACTTGCCATTTCCTAAATTCACATAGTAGTAATCATTTTCATGAAAGTCATTTCCTACATAGATATCGTCCCAACCATCATTATTCAAATCTGCAATGCCGAGCCCTAATCCATATCCGAGTGAGCTTTGATATATTCCTGCTTCTTTTGACACATCAGTGAACATGCCTTTTGTTTTCATGTCATTGCGAAGAAGGTAATCGCCAGCATGAGCATCGAATAAATTTCGTTTATCGGCATTCACAATGTTTCCATTTGGTTGCAGCGATTCATTTAATATAAAACAGTCTAAGTCGCCATCGTGATCGTAATCAAAAAATCCTGATTGAACCGTATAGCCACTAAAATCCAAACCATATTCTGCTGCACTTTCGACAAATGTATTGTTGCCTTTATTGATGAAGAGTTCGTTATGCCCGTTAAGACCAAATTTTTTAGCGAAAGCCGACACATAAATATCCAATAAGCCATCGCCATTTACATCGGCCATCGTTACTCCTGTACACCAATCAGAGTTTCCTCTAACTCCCGCTTGATCGGTAATATCTTCGAAATCAAAATTGCCCTTGTTGAGGTAGAGTTTATTGTTTCCTTTGCTGTTAGCGGTAAAATAAATATCGGCCAAGCCATCATTATTGATATCGCCTATGGCAACGCCACCTCCGTTGTAGTAATACAGGTAGTATAATATGCCAAACCCTTCGCGAGGTTCTAGCTTGTTTTCAAAAGCAATATGAGTTTTTGAGGCATCCAGTATTTCAAATCCTGATGTCAGTTTAGCTTTTCCACAACTGAAAAGCACTGTAATAAAAATCCAAGAAAAATAAATTATAAATATTTTTTTCATAAAAGTATTATCAATAACCAACTAATCTTTGCTCATCGGAATAGATTGGAGATACTTAACTACTTCATCCGGGTATGTAGTGATGTGATGAACATGCATCCGGGCGGGTGTTGGTGCGTCTTCACCTTGAAGGAGCATGCGTATGGAGTTAGAATTTTTTTCGGGCATATGGCACTGAATACAATTTTGTTGCAACTGCGTAGTTGTAAGTTTTTTAAAACTACAAAATGATTTTGTTCCAGACGTATGGCAGTTCATACATCTTTTAGAGAATACTTCAGTCTTGCCCTTTTCATTCTCATGAACCTGATGGCAGGTAAGACATGTCATGTTGCTTTGTAAAAAACACTTGCTCTGGCTTAACATTCCGTATTGGTTTCCATGGCTGTCTAACGGAGTAGCTAATGTCTTGACTGAATCTGTATTAAAAAATTCGTTTAGGTCACTTCCGGCTTTAAAGGTAAATGGCGGTTTCTTAGCTATTAGTTTTCCGCCATGGCATGATCGGCAAAAATCTAACTGCTGTTTTTGTGAAAAATTTTTAAAACTTATGATGTACTTACCCTCTTTCAATTGCCTGTTTTCTTGTTGAAAATCTACATGCTTTTTCCCTGCACCATGACATTTTTCACATTCGATACCGAGCATGAAGTTTTTTTTTGAAAAATGTTCAGGCCTTTTTTCCGGTAAAACTTTCTTGAAAAATGTGCTATGACATTCTAAGCATCGGCCTGTAATAGGCCGATTAAATATTGGACGATTAGAGAAGCCCGGACTATTTGCCCACATGTTAACTGAGGTTAAATACCCAATAGGCAGTTGAAGAAGGCTGCTGTCTTGCCAAGTAAGATATGTTTGCCCACGTACTCCAGAACCAAAGACCAAATCAAATGATTTAGTCTTTACTTTTTTGCCGTGAGAATAAAGCGATTGTGAAAAAATATTGTGCGCATTACTCATGACTACATACAACTGAGGAGAATAAAAAAAAATATTATTCTCTTCTTCGAAACTTCCTTTAATACTGACAGAGTTGGGTAGCTGTGATGTAAGGTGATGCGGGGCTGATAAGTGATCTTGGTACACTCTTTCATGGCAATTCTTACAGGCTATTGAGCCTGTATAGAGTGACTCATCACTTGTTTGCTGTTCTTTTTCAGTTGGCCTGGCACATCGCAAAAGCAAGCCATCAAAAACTAATAACGTCAAAAGAATTAATCTAGAATTCATCAAAGTGATAGTTCAACAAGATATTAATAAAAAGGGCTGAAGAAAAATCCTCAGCCCTTTTACCCTATTTATGCAAACTTACCCTATTGTCTACTTTTTGTCGTTATATAGGGTCTGGATCTGAGATGCTGAGAGTGCAGTAGCATACATTCTAAATTGGTCTATTCCTCCATCCCAGTTCATGCCCCAACCCATATCAGGAATGTTTTTATTCCCCCCAATATTTAACTGTTGAATTTGAGAGGCATTTATGTTGAGGCCGCCATGAGTACCCCATGATAGGGCAACACTATTAGCCACACCATCTACATACAATGTCAACGTTGAGGTAGTGCCATCATAGGTAAGCGCAATGTGATGCCAGTTGTTGTCTTGCACATTGGGCACCAAACTGGTTGCACCGCCACCATCCCAAGCAAACCAATTGTCGCAATGGCAATTATCATCTACCATATAAAACTTAATTTTGGCAGATGTTGTGGGTGTCCAAGTGCCCCAATCAAACAACAAAAACATCGAGAATCCATAAGAGCCCCATTGGTTATTGGCAGATGGTATTGTAAAAAGAAAGGAAGCATTGCCACCAGGGATACCGTTGCGTTTTTCCCAAAGCGAAATAGTAAAACTACTTGCCGTACTTCCAAAATCGTTTGGTGAGGCATAGGTAATATACGCTGTACCATCTCCTTGGATCGCCTTTCCTGAAATGCCGTCAATAGCTGTCATCGGGTTGGACGATGGGAAATTTGCACGGATGCTATCTACTGCGTTGAGCATGGCATTAGTTGTTGTGCCATCAAAGGCTGCAAAAAACTTAAGTGGACCACCGGGTGGATTGGCATCTTTAGGGTAATTACCTAACGATGGCCTTTCCATATTTTGACAAGAGAAAAACACGGTGACAGTGATTGCCAATAGAATAAAAACAACATTCTTTTTCATGGTGTCGAGTTTAATAGTTAGGATTTTGAATCAAAATGCCTCCCGATTGATTAATTGCAGGCTGAGGAATAGGATAATACTGATTCTTCGGCTGATAACCCAATCCGGCCAAAAAGCTCGTTGCATCGCCCCAGCGTACTAAGTCATGAAACCGATGACCCTCCATGGCAAACTCCCAGCGTCTTTCATTTTTAATTGCTTGCCGAAGGGTAGCTTGATCTGTGGCAGTAACCGGAGGAAGTGCACTGGGGTTTGTTCCGCTATTACGTGCTCTTGCCCGAACCATTTCCAGCATAGTCAGCGCTGTTGAGGCATCACCGGTTTCGTTGGAGGCTTCTGCTAACATCAATAAAACATCGGCATAGCGAATTACTCGGTGATTGATCCAGTCAGCTCCTCCTGATGAACCTATTTCACCGGTATATTGTCTCATTTGAGGATCTGAGTAAACTTTCTTATTCCAATAAGGCCGATCTAAAAATCCACTGGCTCCAGGTGTTGTAGAACTGTATGGAGGAAGGGTTGCTCCGTATCCACCCGTAGCCGGTCCACCATCAGATTGCCCTGAGTAGAGTATAGTACACGCCATTCTTGGGTCTGTAGGCTCAAGAGTATTCCAAGCATCCACTAAGGTTTGAGAAGGAACATTCCATCCCCAGCCTAAATTCCAATCAACAGATGCACCTCCCTGACGTATATTTTGGGAGGTACCCCAAGGAACGCCATAGTTGTTTGTACCCCCCGAACCAATGTAGGCCTGAAATTCTAGTATAGATTCGCTGCTATTTTTGCCAACGCCACCCACTCCATCCTTCCAAATGTCAGGAAAGTTAGGCACAAGACTGTACACCCCTGAGTTCTTCACCACATTACAGTGCTCAATAACCTTAGCCCAGCCAGGTGTTGGTCTAAACAAAAAAGATTTTGCCCAAAGCGCATGCGCTGTATAAACTGTTACACGCCCGGGATATCCCGAAGTGGCAGTTTGCCAAGTTACGGGAAGCAATTGTACTGCAGAATCCAAGTCACTATCGATTTGGGCATAAACTTGATCTACCGTTGACTTGGCTTTAATTCCCCCCGCTGTTGTAGCATAGTAATAATTAAACACAGGTATTTCGCCATAAGCCTTTACTAATTCATAATATGCATAGGCTCTCCAAAAATAAGCTTCACCAATATTTTTCTTAGAAGCTTCATCAGTTGCTTTACTGGCCCTGGCAATAGAAATCAACTGACTTGCCTGATTAGCTAGATAATAGTGGTCATTCCAATAGGTATCCGTTGCCCAATCATCTTTGGTGTATTGAAAAGTTTCAAACTCCGTAATAACTTCAGCACCATCGGTAAGGCTACTTCCTTTATTTTCATCATCACCCCGAATACTGTTGAAGTCAATCCAAGGAAGTGTGTTTGTACCGGCATAATTAAAAGCTATGTAATACAGCCCCAATGCTTGTCCCTCTAAAACACTTTGTTGTGAATCAGCCAAAGTAGCTTGCAGAGGCTTTCTGTCTAAGAAATCGGCACAACCGAAGAGGGTTAGCCCTGTTATAACAGATAGCACCCAACTATATTTTATTTTGATTTTCATAATCATCATATTTAAAATATTCAATTATTTTAAAAAGTAACATTTACACCAATTGTGGTAACTCGGGGTATAGCACCTCCGCCATTATCGTAACCAAAGGCTGTGGCATCTCCACCATATTCAGGAGAATATCCATTATTGTTCTTGAAAGTAACCAAGTTTTGGCAGTTAACATACACCTTGAGCGCATTGAGCTTCAACCTGCTGAGAATACTGGGATCAAAGGTATATGCCAGTTGCACATTACGGAATCTGAAATAGCTACCGTCTTCCATATTGTAGGTTGATCCATTGTAGTTAATGCGATGACCTTGGCTAATAATAGGTTGCCAATTAGATGTGCCCGGTCCATGCCAGCGGTTCATCATCAACTGTGCGTAATTCACGCGCTGAAAGGGAGACTCCAGCGATGCCCATGTGCGAAATATGGAATTTCCGTACACACCCTGAAAATCGGTTGACAAGCTAAATTGCTTGTAGTTGATGTTGACATACAATCCATAGGTAAACTTGGGAGTTGGATTGCCAATAATAGTGCGGCTTGATTGGGTAACAACTCCTCCTGCAACATCGGTTGCATTAAGCTGCTGGAATTTAAAATCGCCAGGAAGAGTTTGCCCGATAGATGTTTGAATAGGAGAATTCAAAATATCAGCATACGATTGCATAATTCCGGCCACTTTGTAACCATAGAACGAGCCAATCGGTGAACCTACAAGCGTGCGGCTCTCGGCACTTCCATTGTTATAAAATGAACGAGATAAAAATCCATTGGGGAAATCTGAAGAAAGTGAGGTCATTTTATTTTGCAGGAATGTAATGTTACCACCCACATCAATACGTAAATCTTTGTTTAAGCTTTGTTTCCACACAGCAGCAAGTTCTTGTCCCCAGTTTCTAAGACTTCCGCCATTGATCAATTCATCAGATAAGCCAATACTTGCACGGCTAACATAAGTCATTAGGTTTTTGGTTTCTCTATCAAAATAAGCTCCTTCAACATGCAGTCTATTATCAAATGCATCTAACTCGAAGCCCACTTCAGAAGCATTCACTGTTTCCCACTTCAGGTTTTGGTTGACCAAGTAAGAAGGTGCATTAGCATTGTATAGTGCACCGCCAAATGGAATTCTTATTCCTGTTTGTAATTGTGGGTAAGAGGGATAGTTGATCGGTGTTCCATCTAAGTAGCTTGCCGTTTGGTTACCCAACACACCATAAGAACCTTTGATTTTTAAGAAATTTATCTGCTTAAAATTTTGCATGAAACTTTCCTGGGTCAGCTCCCAAGCGGCACCCAAAGCCCAAAATTGCTGAAAGTGGTTTTTGCCAATTAATCTAGAAGTACCATCATTGCGCCAAGAAGCATTCAGGAAATATTTCCCTTTGTAATTGTAATGCAACCTGCCCAATACTGATGCGGTTGTGTATTCGTGCTGATCAGACCCTGTATTGGTGGGATCGATTGCACCAAATCCCATGCTTGGATACCAAAAGCGAGGGTCATTTGGAATGGGTGCATCAGATGAGGTAGGTCCTTGTTTGGTAGCAATCTGCGAGTTAAACTCACCAAAATAATAAGTAGTAAAACCAACTGTGGCTGTTAAGTTGTGGTCGCCAAGAGTCTTTTTGTAATTTAGAATATAATCTTGCTGAAATTTTCTTTGGTTATAGTTATTGTTAATAACACTAGTCTTGTTACTGTATAAAAAAGGAGTGTTGTCTAATGGATTGTAAGCATAATACAATGGAACGTATTGCCGCTTGTTTCCATAATTAATATCTCCATACCAAGTTGCCCGAAAATTGAAATCCTTTAAGAAATTAATTTCTGAATATAAACTGCCTACATAGCGATTAGTGATATCAGAAACCTTATTCCATGTATTTTCAATTTCTAAAACAGGATTGATCACCCCTGAGTTTTGCAAAGCTACATCCAGTGCAGAATAAATGTTTTGGTTTATCACATTGGTACTATAGGCATCTTGCAGAGAAAATGATTTTGCGGATGGAGAAATCAGGGGTACAACTTTTCTGGCATCATCAAGCCTGCTGCTATTGGGAGATGTCAGCGTATAAGGGTTTTGCTGGCGGGCGGTATTAAATGTGAATCCTACCTTAATATTTTTATTCAGCTGTGCTTCATCGCTTAATGAAATGGTAATCTTTTTTAAGTTCTCATGAAGGATAATCCCATCATCAGTAATATAACCTAGGCCGATATTAAACTTGTTTTTCTCTGTGCTCGTAGATATGCTTAAGTTATCAGTATGCCTGATGCCTACCCGAGTTACCGCATCAATCCAGTTTGTATTGGCGTTCAAAGCAGACAGATCGTATGGAGTAGTGCCGTTGTTTTGATTTTCTTCTGCATACAATGTCTTGAAGCCATTGGCATCTACCATTTTGATAGGGTTAACGAGCTGCTTAAATCCAACAGTTGAATTAAAATTTACCACAGTTTTTCCTGCTTTAGCTTTTTTTGTAGTGATCAAAATAACCCCGGTAGCGCCTCTTACCCCGTAAATAGCGAGCGAAGAAGCATCCTTGAGCACTTCTATTGACTCAATATCACTCGGATTGATGTAGTCTATATTATCCTGTAGAATGCCGTCTACTACATATAAAGGGTGCACATTGCCTATAGAGACTGTTCCCCGAATGCGAACGTCAGCTGGTTGACCAGGCGTACCATTATTTACAATGGAGAGACCCGCTACTTTTCCTTGCAACGAAGCTATAGGGTCTGTGTTGGGCTTATCAGCTACCACAGAACCGTCCACCTTAACGATCGAACCGGTTAAGTCTCGCTTATTGGCAACACCATAACCAATTACCACTACTTCATCCAACTTACTGGCATCTGACTGTAAACTGACTTCAAGGCTGGTTCTGCCTCCAACAGCTATTTCCTGTGTGGTGTATCCAATAAACGAAATAACTAATGTGGCATCAGATGATACCGTGATTGTAAAATTGCCACTCTCATCCGTCATTGTTCCGGTGGATGTTCCTTTAACAATTACAGATGCACCGGGTAACCCGTTTTGAGTTTCATCCGATACTTTTCCTTTTAATGTATAACTGCTCTGAGCGAAGGCACAAAAACTTATCATCATGATTGCCACAAGCGGCAGTATGAATGATGCCTTCCTTTTAATAGTGTGGAGTAATAATTTGTTTTTCTTCATGAATTTTAAAATTTACATGGTTTAGACAGGTAATAAGAATTAACAGATTCCATTGAGTTGCCCAGTCTTCAGGAGATTAGCCCGAAATAGATGGGGAAATCAATTAGTAGGCATACGATGAAATTGAAATTTCAATTTCCAAAGAAGAATTAGTGTATTAATCATGGCATAATGTAGGATTTAGGGTTTGACAATATAATATTGATTTTAATAATAGGTTTCTATAAATGATATGTATTTTATTGTTATATTAATCTGATTACCAATATTTTATATTAAATAACAACCTAACATAACCAATACTTATATAATTAAAAATAATACACAAAAAAATATAATCGAATTTTTTTTAAGTAATTCAATTGATAATTTTGAAAAACACACAGTAAAAAAAATAATATTTTTTACTTAAAAAAAACATTTATTCAAACGATTTAATGCGTGTTTTGAGAGTTTGTATATAATATTTTAACGCTAAAAAAACATTAATTGCTGACTGAAAGGGACTTATTTGAAACTGACTTATTTTTTGGGAGGTTAAAAATAATATCCTCCCAAGAGGAGATGGTCAATTTTCTCTGATTGAAGGTGTCTAAACGCTCTTCTATTTTTTGACGAAAAGCCCAAACTGTATTTAGCCTTAAGGAAATATTTTCAGAAATAGATTCGAGTGTGCCTGTATTTTTTCCGTTTACTGATAGGTAAGCAAGGTAAAATGCTTTTGTTATAGGAAATTTTAAGGAATGAAATATTGTATTGGCTGTAATGGATTCGTTGTAACCACATTTCGTGCATCTTCTAGAAAATTTTTGAGAACCTTTAGAGAACTTCGAACCACCACATTTTTGACATTCAAAACCTCTTGCTTGTTTCAGTTCATCCAGAAATCTATAGCATGTTAACTCATCAGGATAAAGAGTTGTGAATTCTGCATAGCCCATTTGCGATTCGTGCATCCGCTCTTCTAATACCTGCTTCACACGGTTTTTTAACTTCCAATTATCGAGGTCAAGTAGTGAATTGATTTGGTTGATCTCTTCTGCCTGCTTTTCTAATTTTTTATTACTTTCTTCTAATTGTAAATTCTTCAGGTCAACCTCAAGAGTCCGTTCTCCTACCTTCTGCTCCAATTCTCGGTTGACTTTGTCCTTCAAACTGATATTGTTTCGTTGCTGGGTTATAATTCGTTTCAATGCACGGTCTCGGTTGTCTTTTAATATACGGATGCGGTCACCGAGCGCAACAGTAAGAAATAGCATTTCGAAAACGAAGCTAAAATGAAGGCTATAGTGAGTGACAATAGTGAAAGGGATGAGGTTAAAGTAAACCAGAATTCGTATGAAAAACCCCAAAAACAGAATCCCATAAGCAATAACAAAAAAACGAGCTGGGCTATACCCCCCCACCCATACGTTGATGGCCGTAAGAAAAATTAGAGACAATGGGATGATTTCTAATGTTCGGAATGAAAGCAATTGAGGAAACAAAGTGATACTGATAATAAACCAAACAGAACGAATGATAATGATGCCTCGGAGCACTTTATCAAGTTGAGGTGCATGGGCTCTTGTACTTAAAAACCTGCGCGTAAAAACTAATGCCCAAAGTATTACTAAGTATAGAGATACTCCAACTGCCCAATCGTTAAATCTTGGAGAATTTTTCCATAGGTACTGAAAACCAATACCATCATAACTCATAGCATAAAATGCTACACTTAAAATATAAAATATATAGTAGATAAATTTCATCTCCCGGATAGCTAGATAGACCATGAAATTATATAATGCGACAATGAGGATCATGCCATAAAACATGCCATACAGATAGTATTCGTTAAGTGAATAGTACGTGAAGTAGTTGGTTGAGCGAAGCGCAATGCGCATATCGGCAAACTCATGAGATTTTACTTTAAAATAATAAGTACTCAGTTCATTATTTTGCAGATAAAGAGGGATCTCAAAGTTTTTATGAGGGAAAAGCCTGGATGTAAATCTTTGATGGTCGCCCAAAACTATCTTTTTATGCTTGCCATGATAAGGAACATAGGCAATTATACTGTCAATGGTTTGATCATAAAATTCTAAAATCCAAAATTTTTCAGTGTGTTTAGAAATGAAGGATAGGTTAATCCAGTAGGATGCGTTTCTCTTGAAATCAGTATTCTGATAAGATCTATTTCTTTGAAAATTAGAACTAAACTCTGGTGAGGAAATCGTACTGAATGAAATGGAATTAGAGGCATCTACAAAATACAATAGATCTGAAGGCATGAAATCGCGGTGATCTATAGAGTCATTAATGACAGCTGTGGATTGTGCCAGAGAGTGGTAAAAAAAATGCATCACACAAAAAACTATCATCCATCTTGTCATTCGATAAAATTATTAATATTAGCTGAACACAGCAATAGAAGTTTTATTAACAAGAATGAGTCTAAGTATTTTTCTTATCTTTTTAAAATGAGATGGTACTGAAAGCTCCCCTCACTTAGTAGCACCCAAAATTAAAGAATCCCAATTACAATCATCACCATTCTGTTGGAATGTGGTAAACTCCGCGTTGGCTTTTTGTGGGTGGTGGAGTTTTCCATATTT
>JAFDYX010000029.1 GCA_018267215.1 Bacteroidota bacterium | reverse complement strand
TGCCCCAGATTGGATAAAGTATAAAACCTCTACTGGCCTTCACTTGCGCAAGCATCCTTGCCTGGCGTAAGCATCCCGCTTGTGCCTTCCCTACTCTGGCTGGCTCAAGCATCCCACTTGTGCCTTTCTCTACACAACATACGATAACTCGACCAAACCCTTCTTATCAAAAAAATCTCTTGCACTACTGTGTAGATAGTCTTCCTCGTTCTCCACAAAACCTGCTTCTACCGGATTCCTATGGATATACTCCATCTTCTGATAAAACATTTCCTCATTCAGCAATTCTATCGGTTTGTTATGCTGCTGCCATAATTGCCATTCGTTATTATTGCTATTGCCCATCCCGGCCTTTTCCATCAGCCAGACCATCCATTCCCTTCTGCTTTCTCCTGCGTGTTCTGCTATGGCTTTCCTGAGCATACGCGATGTATAGCTTTTCATCTCTCCAACAATTTTATCCAACGGCCTGCCTTTACTTCCGATGATCATGTGAACATGGCTGGGCATAATGCACCACGCATAGATATCCAACTCTTTTTCCCGTTGGCAGTACCGCCAACTCTCCAATACAATGTCCTTGTATTCTCTCCTGACAAACAAATCAATCCAGTAAACCACAGCAAAACTGATAAAGTATAATCTGTCATTATCAGCAAATTTGTACTTCCTGCTCATGATGGAAAGTTAACCTTCTTGTTGCTTCGGCACAAGCGGGACATCTGAATGAGAACTTTAACTCTTGCGGCACAAGGCAACTGGCGCAAGCGTCACGCTTGTGCCAGTTGATACCTGATTGGATAAAGGACAAAGCACAAAACATGACCTGTCATTATCAGCAAATTTGTACTTCCTGCTCATGGTTGAAAAAATTAACCGACTTGTTCTTGCGGCACAAGCGTGACGCTTGCGCCTGATTGCGGACTTAACAAAAAAATTTTGCTGTTCGACATGTTAGCGCAGCGTATGTCGAACGACAAATAAAAAGGCATTTGTAATGCCCTTGTGGCACAAGGCAACTAGTGCAAGCGTCACGCTTGTGCCAAGTAAGAATGATTGGACAAAGGGCAAAACATAACCTGTCATTATCAGCAAATTTGTATTTCCTACTTATAGTCGAAAAATAACCAACTTGTTCTTGCGGCAGACTTCTTGCCCTCAACTGGCGCAAGCGTGACGCTAGCGCCTGAATAGGACGCTTACATCTGATCGGAAAATATAGCCAACGATGGCTTTACGAGAAAATTGGGAGTTAGTAACAAAGTTTGTTACTTTGAAGTAGTTTCATTTCGCTTAGTTATGTTTTTCGACAACTACAAACTTCATTCGGAAGCTCAGTTTAATCCCGCTCTTTTTTGGGAGTATGACCAGTCGCGTTTTGATTTTACAGCACAGACTGCTTTAGTTGTGCAGCGCGTAATTGAGCGTGGTGCCAGTGAAGATTTTTACGCCATGCTCAATCTCTATGGCATTGATAAAGTTGTGTCGCAAATCAAAGAAATCCCTTCGCTGTCGCAACGGGAAATAGAGTTTATCAGCAATATCTTTTCTATTCCATATAATGACATGAAGGCGTACAAAAATTTAATGCTCTCCCCTTCGCTGCTCAAAAACAGTAACCAAAAAATAAGGATATGAGCAAACTGCATACCGACACAGTTTCAAAGAATACATTGGATGTTTTACAAAAACTGATGCTCGATAAAAAGTTATCTTCATTTATTTTAGTGGGTGGCACTGCACTTTCACTTCAGATCGGGCACCGAATGAGCATAGATATTGATTTATTCTCTGCTATAGCTTTTGATAAGCCCGTCCTCTTAAAATATATGCAAACTACCTACGGATATCGGCTGCCTGTGTATAGCGATGTTGCCATTCACGGTTTTATCGGAAGCCTTAAAACGGATTTGGTTCATTATGAAAATGGCTTCATCAATAAGCTCAACTGGCACAAGCTTGACGCTTGCGCCAGTTAAGATTATTTTAGAGGGCAGGCAAAACCTTTCCTGCACACGCACCAAATCCAATCCGCACCCCATCTTTATCGCAGTGGCCTTTGATAATGACCGTGTCGTTGTCGAGCAGGAATTTGCGTTCGCTGCCATCGCTTAAATGCAAAGGCCGCTGGCCGTTCCAGGTCAGCTCAAGCAGGGAGCCATACGAGCCGGGCGATGGGCCGCTGATCGTGCCGCTGGCATACATATCGCCTACCTGTATGTTGCAGCCGTTCACGGTATGGTGCGTCAGTTGTTGCGCCATATTCCAATACATGTATTTAAAATTAGAACGGCTCACCGTTGTAGCTTCTCCTTTCTCAGGTTGGATCAACACCTCCAGCGCGATATCAAAATTTCTATTTCCTTCAAATGAAAGGTAGGGCAACACGTGCGGAAATTGTTCTGGGCCTTTTACCCGAAAGGGTTCAAGTGCATCAAGCGTAACTATCCATGGCGAAATGGTTGATCCGAAATTTTTAGCGAGGAATGGGCCAAGTGGAACATACTCCCACGTCTGTATATCGCGTGCGCTCCAATCGTTGAAGAGTACCAATCCAAAAATATTTTCTTCTGCTTCTTTGGTGGTGATGTGCGAACCTAATGTAGTTTCCGCGCAGGTGATAAACGCCACCTCCAGTTCGAAATCTAATTTTTGTGTTGGACTAAAAACCGGAAACTCAGCGTCAGCTGGTTTGGTTTGTCCTTTAGGCCGATGAAGGGGTGTGCCCGACACTACGATAGAAGAAGCACGGCCATGGTAGCCCACGGGCAGGTGTTTCCAGTTGGGGAGCAATGCATTCTTGGGGTCGCGAAACATGGTGCCTACGTTGGTAGCATGTTCTTCGCTGCTGTAAAAATCGGTGTAGTTGGGTATGCGCACGGGCAGCAGCATCTGCACCTTCTCCATCGGGACAAGTGCTGCCACCTGATGGGATTTTAACTTGTCGTTATCATGGCGGAGCAACTCAGAAACACGCTCGCGCACTTCGCGCCCTTTTTTTCTTCCAAGCGCCAAAAAATCATTCAGGTATTTTTGATTGAAAATTCCAGCAGGCATGCCGAGCCCATCTAAAAATCCGTGTTCATGCAAATAAGCCAAATCCAGCACATGCCCACCAATAGCTACTCCGGCACGGGGCTTCGTCTGGGTTGTCGTAAAAATTCCGAACGGCAGGTTTTGAATCGGGAAGTCTGAGTGGGGCGGCACAGCTACCCAACTTTTTAATCGGCTGTCATTGGCTTTGATCTCCATAACAAAAAATTTATGGGCGAAAATAAACAGAAAATATTATTTGCAGATCGCATAGATTTGGGCAATGGATACTGTCGGATTTCCCCTTGACTTTAGCCTGCGGATGAAGAGCCTGTTAGGTGAGGCGTGGCCTGCCTTTGCCGAGGCTCACCTCCGCCCCTCGCCTACTTCCATCCGCCTCAACCCGTTTAAAAAGTTAGTACAAAAATCAGAACACATTCCGTGGTGCGAAGGAGGTTATTACTTAGAGAAGCGGCCGGCCTTTACCTTCGATCCACTCTTACATGCGGGTGCATACTATGTGCAAGAAGCCAGTTCAATGTTTCTTGAGCAAGCGCTGAAGCAAGCTGCCGATCTTTCTAAATCGCTCCGTGTATTAGATGCCTGTGCGGCTCCGGGCGGAAAATCAACCCATCTTTTAAGTTTAATCAATAACAGTTCGTTGTTGGTGAGCAACGAAGTGATTAAAACACGCGCCACCATCCTTGCAGAAAATATTTGTAAATGGGGCACTGTAAATGCGGTGGTTACCCAGAACGACCCCGAAGATTTTTCTAAGCTAACAGGCTTTTTTGATGTAGTGCTGGTAGATGCACCTTGCTCAGGCGAAGGCCTGTTTCGCAAAGACCCCAAGGCCATGAACGAGTGGAGCGATGAGAACGCACGCCTGTGTTCGCTGCGGCAACAGCGGATTATAAATCATATTTGGCCAACGCTAAAAACCAATGGCATTTTGATTTACAGCACCTGCACGTACAATCCAAAAGAGAATGAGGAAAATTTAAAGCCGCTGATACAAACTCAAAAAGCAAAAAGTATAAAACTGAAAACGGAAGAGAATTGGTCAGCACAAGAGAATTTCCATGAAGGCGTATGGGGTTATCAGTTTTTTCCTCATCGTGCAAAGGGCGAAGGCTTTTTTATTTCTGTTTTAAAAAAAATGGAGAAGGAAGATGAAGTTGCTGTCCGATCGAAGAAAAAATTTCAGGTTGCACCTAAAAAACTAAATGAACGGCTTACCACATGGGTAACCCAGCCCGATACAATTGAATTTGTTCTATACGATGATTTAATTATCGCATTGCCTAAAGAAAGTGTTGATGACATTGATTTCCTTGCCAGCAATTTTAAAGCAATTCAAAAAGGAACAGCCGTGGCAACTATCAAGCACGATAAACTTATCCCCGAGCATGCCTTTGCGCTTTCTAACGAACTAAACCAGGAAAATTTTCAGGCTATTGATCTGACTTACGATCAGGCCATCGCTTTTCTCCGAAAGGAAAGTTTGTATTTAGGTTCAGAGAAATCAGGTTTTACATTAATGAAATTTCAGAGCGTGCCCATCGGATGGGTCAACCATTTGGGCAACCGTATAAACAATCTTTATCCAGCGAATTGGAGGATTAGAAGTACCACTTAATTGAGTCGTATTTTACCATGAGTTATAATGAGGAGCACCATCAACGCGCTTAAAAGTTATATTATTACCTGAACCTGAACCTGAGCCATTTGTACAAGATACAATATACGTTAGCTCCGCTGAACGTAAATCGATTTATTGCCCCTCATTTCTTTCTAAGTGGATTTGTAATCATTTAAATTCTTAGCCTACAAATAAGTTATTAATTCAATTCAAAAATAAATTATCTTTCTACAATATCAGTTGTAACTGCTACAAGAAGGTGTTCCATCAGATAAACACATGCAACTTACACTGGATCCAGAAGCTGAGCATGAACCATTTTTACAAGACGCACTACACTTATTTTCTGCTAATCTTTGAGTTGATTTATTTTCTACATTCATTTTTTTAAAGGCTGCTTTAAACTCATCTAAATTCTTTAACCCTCTAAGCGATTCTGGTACGATATAAGTATACTCACCTTCATTATCGTTTTCTTTAGTGCCAATGCCATACCCTCTTAAAACATCCATTGGATGTCCATGGAACGATTTCGTTACATTAGCGTAAACCGATTCTCCTGCGCCCCCGCTCAAACAAAGAAAATACAGTTTATTCTCCCCAATAGGCTTAACCAAAACTCCATGTTGCAAATCAACTAATTCTGCTTTTCCAGAATATGGTTGAAATTCAATAGCTTCCTTTGTTTGAAGATAATACATCTTATAAGGCTTATCAGTCTTTTCTGAATTAAGAATAACAGCCATTCCCTCACCTTTCATATCCTTCAGAGTGACGTTTGCAGTTGAGTAAGTGCTTTGTGAAGCAACAGAAAATTTTTTTAAATCGATTTGGCTGTTGAGGTTGTCTGATGCATGGCAGCAAAATAGAATTATGGCAGAAAGAATGTGCAGTGTGTTTATTTTTTTCATATTTTATGATGGGTTGATTATTCAAATATATAAAAAAATGAAAAAGCGAAGCTATAACTATTTTTTTTTACATTTCAAGTGCTAAATAAAGTCTAGACCTAATCTTAATTCATGAAAATCATCGGCATCATTCCCGCACGCTTTGCCTCTTCCCGTTTTCCGGGCAAGCCACTGGTTGATATGCTTGGGCAAACCATGATTGAACGCGTTTACTATCAGGTAAAAAAATCGAAACGCCTGCACAAAATAGTTGTGGCTACCGATGACCAGCGGATATTCGACCACATCGTATCGTTTGGCGGAAATGCCGTCATCACGCGCGAAGACCACCCCAGCGGAACCGACCGGTGTTTTGAAGCCCTGCAAAAACAAAATGAAAAATTTGATTTTGCCATCAACATTCAAGGTGATGAGCCTTTTATTGACCCCGCGCAAATTGATTTATTGTGTGCATCTATAACAATGCAAACGGAGTTGGCCACATTAATACAAAAAATTGCTACACGCGAGCAACTGCATTCGGCTGGTGAAGCCAAGGTGGTAGTCAACCATCAGGGAGATGCCATCTACTTCAGCCGCTCGCCTATCCCATTCGTGCAAAAAGCAGAACCAAAAGATTGGCTCAACCAAACTACTTTTTACCGGCATGTGGGACTGTATGCTTACCGCTCAGATATTTTAGAAAAAATTACCAAGCTCGCTCCCTCCCTTCTCGAAAAAGCAGAATCGCTCGAACAGTTGCGATGGATAGAAAATGGTTTTAAGATAAAAACGGTTGAGACCGAGATGGAAGAAAGTATTTGTATTGATACACCCGAAGACCTGCAACGGGCGCTGGTTATCTTGAGGCAACAAGAAACCGGTCGCTAAAAATTGCTCAAATCAATTTTGGAAGAGTCCATACCCAACTCTTCCATCTGCTCGGCTACTGACTTGTCGCCATGCAGATCTTTTACCGAGCCAAAGCCGATGGCATCGTGCATCACGGGCGAGCCGCTCAGTTCGGCTGCCTTCATAATTTTATCGAGGCCATATTTATTTTTTACATCGTAAATAATTTTGCGCAGCTTGTCTTTGGTTACATTGTTTTCAAACAAGTGATATTGCAGGGCATCATCAGAAACAAAAGAGCTGACGTACACGCACATGGCTTTCATCTCCGTGTTGATAATGGGGCCGCTATGGTTTTTCTCTTCATATTTTTTCATGCGTGCCTTGATGATGTTGACCAGTTCCATCCCATCTTGCACGGGCTTGGGCAGCGGCACATGGTCTTTCCAGGTTCGCTCTTCGTAGGAAGCATAAAACCCCAGGTCGCGGCAAAATACACCGTTGCGCACCATTCTTTTTTCCAGCGTCATGCAGAGCGAGATCAGCAACTGGTTCAAATTTTCTGCCGACTTTCTTTTCTCAGCCGAAATCTGCCTCATGGCTTGCATACTTTTGTAGCCGTCACTGTTTACGTCAACTTCCACTTCTTGAAAATTGAGCCGCTGGTACCAATAAAATCCAACGATGCTTTTGCACGCTGCCCGGATGAAATCGGGTTTGGTGTGCCTCAGTTGCAGGGGCGTGAAGATGCCTGCATTCGTCAAGCGCTCGGCCATGCCCCGGCCGATGCCTGGCAAATCGGTGAGCGTGAGTTTAGAAAGTATGGCATCAATATTTTCAGGCATGATCACCGTGAGGCCGTCAGGTTTTTGTATGTCGGAGCCGAGCTTGGCCAAAAAGGCGTTAGGTGCTATGCCAATAGAGCACTTCAGCCAGTCGCCTACTTTTTCGCGGATGTCTTTTTTTATCTGATGAGCCAGCTTCTCTAAGTCTTTCAGGTTTTTATAAATCAACTGATAGCTGGTCAGGTCAACAATGGCTTCATCAATACTTTTGGGAATTACGTCTTCCGAATACTGCCGCAGCACGTTCATGATTTTAATGTGGTATTCGCGATAACGGTTAGGATGTGTTTCGAGAGGAACGATGTCGGGGCATATCTGGATAGCATCGTTCAGGCGCATACCGGTTTTCACGCCTCTTTTTTTTGCTTCAATGGAAGGCGCGATGATGCATCCATATTTTCCGGTGTAAGCACACACCCCCACCGGCCTGCCACGCAGCCAATAGTTTACCTGCTGCTCGCAGCTGGCAAAAAAGCTGTTCATGTCCACAAACAAGATCATGCTTCAAGGTACGCAAAGTTAGAATCAGGTAATGTACAGTGAAAATAAAAAAGCCGCCATCGCTGGCGGCTAAAAAAACTCCAATAAAAAAACTATTTCTTGCTAACGCCTGGCTCACGTTTTAAAAACTCATCATACAGTTGGGTCTGGCGGCTTACCAATGGAATCTGCCAGCCATCTATAAACACCTGTTTGATTTGCGTTTTGGTTTCAAACGGGTCGCCATCGCAAACAAACAAGTTGGCCACTTTGCCTGTTTCGATGGAGCCGATTTTATCGGCCACTCCAAAAATTTCTGCCGGCACAATGGTGATGGCTTTCAACGCTTCAGTCTTATCCATTCCGTAAGCCACGGCAAAGCCCGCATGATACGGAAGGTTGCGGTAGTTTTGGTTGTTGGTTTCGCCCGAGCGGATTGCCACCTTCACTCCTGCCTTAAACATTTGCCCTGCGTTGGCGTAGGCTTGATCGTAGCGGTCGTATTCGCGGGTAGGCAGTTCCAGCACTCCTCCGGTAATCACCGGAATTTTTGCTTTGGCAATTTCATCGGCCACACGCCAGCCTTCGGATACTCCGGTGAGAATTACATTTTTAATTTTCTTTTCTTTTATCCACTTCAATGCCGACTGAATGTCTTTGGCAGCGTTGGCTTCGATTAACAGAGGCCGCTCCCCTTTCACTACCGGCAATAGTGCCTGCATCTCGGGGTAGTACCCCGCCTTTCCTTTGGTGGCCGAGTCAATTTTTTGGTATTGCACTGCACGATCCCACACTTCGCTCATTCGTTTCATAGCGTTATCAGCCGCCTTTTTTATCTCCTCGTCAGTTCTGCGATCCCAAAAACCGCGCCTGCCCGTGTTGGGAAAATTCAGTGTTACGCCCTGAAAGCCTGCATACATTTGCTCGGGTGTGTAGCCATGAAGATTGATGAGTGCTGCTGTGCCCGAATACAAATCGCCCTGTGGTGATGCCAGCACAGTGGTGATGCCACTCACCCGCGTGATGGGTATGGCTACCGCATTGGGGTTGACGGCCGTCAGCGCGCTCATCTGAGGAATGACATCTCCTATTTCATTAAAGTCTTGTGTGCGTGGGTCCGACCCGATTTCTGACATACCCAAATTAGTGCCGCCATCAATCATGCCCGGGTAGATGAAGAGACCTTTGCAATCAATTACATCAGCACCTGCCGGCAGTTGTACGTTCGTGCCTACATCAGTAATTTTTCCGTGACTGATGACTACCGTTCCATCTGTAATCGTTCCCTTCGTTACGGTTTCGATGGTAGCATGTGTGAGTGCAAAAGTGCCGGTTTTTGCTTTGGGTATTTGCGCCTCCAAATGAAACACCAACGCACACAGTAAGGCTGTTATCATTCCATAGACCAATTGTAACTTCTTCATAAATCAATTTTTGTCGTTGGTGAATAAAAATTCTGTTCCCTCCATACAGCGATCAACTCCTTTTTCTGAAAGCGTGGCTTCTTCCAGATTTTGTTTGGGGTCAACCATCAGGCGCATGTCTGCCGGATCGTTTGCCCTGTCGAAGCGCACGATGCCATCTACAATAGTATATTGCGGAACACCATAAATAGAAAGCGGATGGTTTTTAAAGATGGCTATGTCTGCATCTTTGCCTACTTCCAAAGAACCGATGCGCGACTCCACGCCCAGTTGCTTGGCTGGGTTAATGGTGATCAATGCCAGCGCTTCTTCATCTGAGAGGCCGCCATATTTTTGTGTCTTGCCCGCTTCGTGATAGAGATGGCGCATCATCTCGGCATCATCTGAGTTGATGGATGTTACCACTCCGTTTTTTGTCAGGATGGCTGCATTGTAGGCAGTAGAATAGTACACTTCAAATTTGTACGCCCACCAGTCGGAGAAAACAGAAGCCATCGCGCCATAGGCAGCCAACTCGGGCGCAACTTTATAGCCTTCGTTCGCATGCTGGAATGTAATTTTTTTGATACCGAAATCTTTACACACTTTCAGGAGCATAAAAATTTCATCAGCACGGTAGCTGTGGCAGTGGATAATAATGTTGCCTTTTAAAATTTCTGCCAAAGTCTCCAAACGTAAATTATAAACGGGTGACGCACCGCGAAATCCTTTCACCAACTTATTTTTATTGTAGGCATCCCATTCTTCCATATATTTTTTGGCATCAGAAAAAGATTTGCGGATGACAAACTCCACGCCCATTCGGGTGCGTGGCACAATATTGCTACCGCCTCCATGTACACGGGTAGGATTTTCGCCCAAGGCAAATTTAATGGTGCGCGGAACGCCTTCCATTTTCATGGCATTCATATCGAATGTACCGTAGCGCAATTTTAATACAACACATTGCCCCCCGATGGCGTTGGCCGATCCGTGTAGTGAGTGGATGGTGGTTACTCCGCCACCTAGGGCGCGGTAGATATTGATTTGAAATGGGTTGACTACATCAGCTTCCGCTACCTCTGCTGTCACCGGACTGGTCATTTCATTGATGGCATCCAGCGCAATGTGCGAGTGTGCATCAATAATGCCAGGCATAACGAACAACCCTTTAGCATCAATGGTCTTTACACCCTGCGGTGCAGTTATGTTCTTAGCAATCTGGGTGATCTTGCCATCTTTTACCAGCACATCAGTTTCCGGCAGTGTGCCTTTGGTGACTGTCAGTACGGTGCCGTTTTTGATCAGCAAGTTTCCTTTGTCTTGTGCTTGTGCAACTCCGTATAAGAATAGACAGGCTGCTATCAATTTTAAATTTTTCATCGAAGTCAGTTTTTTATTTAGGATCGCGTGTGCCTTTCATCGGGAAGCTTCCGAATTTACCCGGAGTCATCACTCCCTCAAAAGCATCGCCATCAATTTTTACCGAAACATCTATTTTCATAGTGTTGCCACCCATGCTGTATTCAAAGGAAAATGATAGTGTGTTGCCATCCAGTGCTACGTCTTTCATCTCAGTTCCTTTGCCAGAGGTGGAATTGCTGATGGTGCCTGAAAGAGTTCCGTTGTCATCGTTAATCGTCAACTTACCGTTGTTGGTGCCGTTGGGTGTTTCGGTGGTGTAGCTCCAGTTTCCTTTTGCCACAACACTACCATTAGATTTTTTCGGTTCTTTGATGTCGAGCTTGTACAAATTTCCATCTACAAAAACATATCGCACTTTTGCTTTCTCGTTGAAGTACGGTTTGTCGCTCACTACCAAGTTGGCCATCTTGCCGTTTTCTACGGTACCCAGCCTGTCTTCTAAGCCCAGCATCTTGGCTGGGTTAGTGGTTAAGGCAGCCAGCGCTACCTCTTCCGGCAGACCGGCAGCAATCATCCGTCTCAAGTTAGACTGGATGTCTTTCGTTTTCGCGCTCATGGCAGAGAATCCAAAAACAATTCCGGCTTTGTGGAAGTCAGCGGCTTGCCCTGTATATTTTACAATGGCATCATTCTTTCTTTTTTCCAGCCCTTGCTTTTCTAACTCTGCTGCCGATTTGGGTTTTTCTGTTTTTGCTGTCTTCAGTGAGTCGTTTTTGTTTTTAGATTTTTTTTCATTCTTCTTTACCTCGTCAGGCAAATCGAGCGAAAGAAATATTTTTGCGCCTGAAGTTTTTACTTTATCAATCATCGGATAGCCTTCTTTCAGATCACCGATTGTCAGCGAAAAGCCGAGGTCGTTTTTTAAAGTCAGCACACGTTGCGTTTCTAATATTTTTTCTGCTTTAAAAACAACCGGAATTTTGCGGTCTATTACCGGATAGAAAGCTTCTTCCACGCGATCATTCAATGGCCTTGTCAAGGCACTGCGATTGGATGCATACAATGCCTGATATGATTTTGTTAATGATGCGTTTCTGTACAACTCGCGCCACTTTGCCATGACTGCCATCACCGTATTGGGATAAACATTTTGCGCTCCAGACAACTCGGAATATAAACCCGATTGATCTACCAACACCATCTCGTCAGCCGACTTGCCGCCTAAAAGAACAATAGCAGAAGTGCCCGGCAGAAAATGTCCGTACGGAACTACTTGTGCCAAGGTGAAGCCGATGTTCCGAAGCTCTTCCACCGATTTATCTGTGGGGTTCAATGAATTGCGCACATCGTTTTGAGGTGTGATGCCTGCCTTATCAGCCGGAGGATTGCCCGGATCTTTGGGACGTTGTGGATTGGGCTCATCCTTTGGTTTAATAACACCTGTGCGCGACAGCCCGTCTATAAAACCGGCATAGACATACATGGAATCAGCTTTCATAATGATGGCATCGGTAGGGATTGACACGGCCGTACCTACTGCCTGAATCAAACCGTCTTTGATCACTACCGTAGCCTTTTCAATTTTTTTGCCGGGCGATGGCACCACCGTAACGTTGGTTAACGCATAGATTCTTCCAACAGGGGCAATCTGCTTTTCATCTTGAGCAAATGTGCCGGTAACAGAAATAAATGCCAGTACTAATGGCAACCATCGTATCTGGCCTATTAAAAATCGTTGAGTCATAAAAATAAATTACTGGTGCAGCAAAGTAGATCATTTTAAAATGACCACAAAACTACTTACAGGAAAGGCAGATTTTAATGAACTGTGGGCGAGAGATGGCTGCCTACGCGGACACAGAGTAAAAAGCACATTACCAAAATACGATATACAATGCTGTGATCAGGCCCATCACCAAAAGTGCACCCAAGGCAAATTTTTTATCTACTGAAAACATTTTGGCTTCTACGACTACACCGGTTTGGTTTTCTTTTCGAGGCGAGATCAAACTAACGATGACCATCAGTCCAACCAAAATTAAAAATACATAACCCATGCGATGCAAGAACGGGATATCGGGCATCCAATTATTGAATGCCAAGCCCAGCGGCAGCGTAGCCAGCGCAGCCACAAGGGCTGCTGCGCCATTGGCACGTTTCCAAAACATACCTAACAAAAAAATGGCTACCACTCCGGGCGAAATCAACCCGGTAAAATCCTGAATAAACTGAAAGGCCTGATCAAAGCGGCTGAGTTGCGGAGCCATGACAATAGCAATCAACATTGATGCGATGATGGCCACCTTGCCTACGTTCACTAAATGTTTTTCGGAGGCGTTGGTTTTAAAAAATTTCTGATACAGATCGAGCGTAAAAATGGTAGAGATGCTATTGGCTTTTCCGGCAAGGGAAGCTACGATAGCAGCCGTGAGGGCAGCAAACGATAAACCTTTCAGTCCGGTGGGCAGCAAATTTAACAACACCGGGTAAGCACGATCCGAGCGGAGCACTTCTTTTGCTTCGTCTCCTATGTGGATGGTCGTCATCATTTCTGTTTGAAAGAATCCGTTCTTGTAAAGTACGAAGGCCACAATACCGGGGAGCACAACTATAATAGGCATCAGCAATTTGAGGAACGAAGCAAATAATATCCCGGCACGCCCCGTTTGCAAATCGGCACCCAGCGCCCGTTGGGTAATGTATTGGTTGCAGCCCCAATAATATAAGTTAGCAATCCACATCGCACCGATCAGCACGGCCAAACCGGGCAACTTTTGGTACGCATCTTCGGTTCCTCCTTTTCCATCCGACATCATTACCTGCCCTTTGTTGAGGATCATGTGGAAGTGGTCGCTGGCGCTGTTTTTAACAAACGACAAAGCATTCCAAATGTCGCCACCGCTCAGTTTTGCTGCCACTAAATCAAGTGCCAGATAAGTGGTAGCCAAACCGCCCAGCACCAATACAAAAACTTGAATGACATCCGTAAAACCAATTACCTTCATACCGCCCAATGTAATAATCACCGCAAACACCGAGAGTCCAATCACACAAGTAGTAAACCCCAGACCGGTAATCGTATCTACTGCCAGCGCACCCAAATATAAAATGGAGGTAAGGTTGACGAAGATATACACCAACAACCAAAATATAGCCATGATGGTGGCCACCAGCGGGCTATAGCGCTGCGCCAAAAACTGCGGCATGGTGTAAATTTTATTTTTTAAATAAATGGGCAGAAAAAATACGGCCACTACAATCAGTGTAACGGCTGCCATCCATTCATACGAAGCAATGGCCAGCCCCATGGCAAAGCCTGAAGCAGACATGCCAATAAATTGTTCGGCCGAAATATTTGAAGCGATGAGCGAAGCACCGATAGCCCACCATGTAAGCGAGCCTTCTGCCAGGAAAAAATCTTTGGAGTCGGCCGATGCTTTCTTCTTTCGGGTATAAATCCAGTAACCGTATGTGCCTACAGTGATGAGGTAGATAACAAATACAATGTAATCGCTGGTCTTCATTCGCTAAGGAGATTTAAGGTTGAGGTTAACGGTTATAGGTTTATGACTTACACTAAGGCGACACCTTCGCTCAGTTCAATTGAATAAAAATCAGGTTCTTTTTCGAATTGCGCAAAATATTTCGCTTTAACTTTTTCGATAAATATATTTTTTACAGATATGCTCAGCAGACAAAGCACACAACCACCAAAGCCTCCGCCCATTTGTCTGGCTCCGGTTACACCGGTTTCGCGGGCAGTGGTTACAACCCAATCCGACTCAGGGCAGCTTACTTCATATTCACTACTCAACCCACGATGGGTTTCGTACATCAGCTTGCCTACAGCTGTCAGGTCATTTTTTTTTAGGTGATGTGCGGCTTGCCGGGTGCGGTCTATTTCTTTCACTACATAGTTACAACGCCTGAAGACCTCTTCGGTCATAGATGGCTTAAAAATTTGCAATACAGTTTCATCCACATCGCGCAAGGACTGAACTTCTGGTCTATTTTGTTTGATAATCTTCACCCCCTCTTCACAAGCCTGTCTGCGGTTGTTGTAGGCGGACGAGGCCAGCGAGTGCTTCACCTTCGTATCAACCAGCAGCAGTTCAAAATTTCCAAACTGAAAAGGAAGATACTCATGTGTATAACTACGGCAATCCAGCAGCATAACAGACCCGGTGCGCGAAAACAAGCTTGCATACATATCCATGATGCCTACTTGCGCGCCTACAAACCGATGTTCGGACTCTTGAGCAATCAATGCCAACTCAAGCCGGCTCAGGTTATAGCGAAACAATTCGTTGAGTGCAAAACCAAAGCCACTGCACAAAGCAGCCGATGAAGACAATCCGGCACCAGCCGGGATATTGCTTGTAAACAGCACATCTACTCCCTCTATCTTTTTCCCTCTGCGCGCCATACCATCAATCACTCCCATCAGATAATTAGACCAATGATGGCCTGCCTTGAGTTCATCTAATGAAAAAGAAATTGTCTCATGGAGGTCAACTGCCTGTATGTTAAATTGATTAGTGTTGTTAGCCGCGACAGCAAAAAGAAAATGTTTGTCAATCGCAGCGGGCATCACAAAGCCGTTGTTGTAATCGGTATGCTCTCCTATCAGGTTGATGCGCCCCGGAGCCCGCACTATCATGGGTGTGTGATGATATTGGTCTTTGAATGATGCGGCTAAGGAAACTGGATTCATATTGTCGTATTGTCACGCTCTGGTTAGCGCTCATCTTTTTAATGTCTCTGCGAAAATAAATATTTCATCGTCTGCGGCAAGTAAAAAGTTGAGTGTAATGCTTACTTTTGATAACATCCGTTAAAATATTTTTCAAGGAGGAAGTGTATAATACATGAATAGAATCTGGCAAAAAATAATTGTACGCACTACGCTGGGCAGCAAAGGCAGAATGTTGGCCAAGGGAAAATCCTACTCCAACTACTTGCTGGCCAAAGGCTATCGCGAACTTTTTATTATTACCAAGCGGTTGATCAAAGATGTGGTGCTGATCACCCTCGGTGTTTTCTCTGCCTCCTTTGGCTTCAAAGGTTTTCTGTTATCCAATCACTTCATTGACGGTGGCGCCACGGGCATCTCGCTGCTGATTGCAGCCTTGACCCACATACCGCTCTATCAGCTCATCATCGGTGTAAACATTCCGTTCATCATTTTAGGCTATATCGTGATGGGCCGTTCGTTTGCCATCAAAGCGGCATTAGCTATTGCCGGGCTGTCGTTTGTGCTGGCTACTGTTACTTTTCCCAACATCACCAACGACAACTTGCTGGTGGCGGTCTTTGGCGGATTTTTTTTAGGTGCCGGCATCGGCTTGGCCGTGCGTGGTGGTGCCGTGCTGGATGGCACCGAAGTGCTTGCCATTTTTCTCAGTCGAAAATTTGGAACTACCATCGGAGACGTCATTATCGTCATCAATGTGATTATCTTTTCTACTGCCGCTTATTTTCTGGGAATTGAAATCGCCCTCTACTCCATGATCACTTATATGTCGGCATCGAAAACGCTCGACTTCTTAGTGGAAGGGATCGAAGAATATATTGGCGTAACGATCATCTCGCCACACAACGAAGACATACGCCACATGATTTACAATGAGATGGGCCGGGGCGTTACTGTTTATAGTGGCAAAGGCGGGTATGGCAAGAGCGGTGAAAAACGACAACTTGAAATACTCTACACCGTCATCACCCGCTTAGAAGTTCATAAACTCAATGTAGAAATTGAAAAATTAGACCCCCATGCCTTCGTGGTGATGCACAGCGTGAAAGACACCAAAGGCGGCATGATAAAAAAGCGGCCGATGAAGCATTGACAATCTCTGCCACTTTACCTCAAGAGCAGCATTACAATCTCCTTCTCTCTCGTTTACCAAAGGCTTACTCCTTCACCCACGGAACTAATTTGGATTGATAAAAATGGATGCCCATAGCTTCTAAGCGAGGGCCGTGGTGCGCTAACCGGATTTTATATTCTTCCCAGTTTCTCGAACCCGGCTTGCCATCGGCAGCAGCCGACCAGCCAATCTCGGCATGGCCGGGCAGGCGAGGGAACACCATGTAGTCTATGTCTTGTTGCGTTTCGATTGTCTCCGACCATAAGGCAGACTCAAGTCCAAAAATATTCTCTCTTGCAATTCCTTTTTTCCAGGTAGTCGGATCCCAGGCATAGGCGCTGTCCACTTCTACATACGCAGCCCAGTGCAAGCCTAATTTAGAGGTAGAGTCATAGCTCATGTCGAGGTACATTTTTTTGGCCGGAGATAAAATTACTTGTGCCCCTTGCGCTATCGCCAACTTTCCGTTTTCGGCATTGGCCCACACCTGCGCCAAGGTGTTTGGCTCTAACGTGGTAATGGCAACTTCGTCCCACCCCACTACCTTTTTGCCATGCGAGGCTACAATTTTTTGAACCTTGCTGACGAATGGCATATAATCTTCTTTCTTGGTGGCGTGGCTTTCGTCACCGCCTATGTGTAAATATTCACCCGGAGTAATTTCTGCCAACTCGCGCACTACATCATCTACAAATTTGTAGGTAACATCTTTGCTCGTGCATAGGGTGCTAAACCCAACCCCGATACCTGTGTACAGTCCGGGTACTTTTCGTTTCACTTCATTGCCGGGAGAAAGTTGCAAAGTCTGTTCGCTGCAATTCAGTTCCGGGTAGGCCGCCAAGGCCGCGTTGGTATGGCCGGGCATATCTATTTCAGGAATGACTGTGATGTAGCGCTCGGTGGCATACTTCACCACTGCTTTGTATTGTTCTTGTGTGTAAAAGCCACCCTTCTTGCCGCCTACTTGTGTTTGTCCGCCTACTTCGGTTAGCTTCGGCCACGATTTGATTTCTATGCGCCAGCCTTGGTCATCGCTTAAGTGCCAATGAAATACATTCAGTTTGTAATAGGCCATCTGGTCGAGCAGCCGCTTCACATCTTCCACAGAAAAGAAATGGCGGCTTACATCGAGCATCAATCCGCGCCAAGCGTAATTGGGGAAATCATGAATCGTGCCGGCCGGTATCGTCCACTTTGTGTTGGCTTGAACAGATGCCGATTCGATAGCTGCCGGCAGCAGTTGCCGGATGGTTTGCACGCCTCTGAACAAACCTGCGGGGTTAGAGGCCGTCAACACAACTTGTGTTTCATCCACCTTCAACTCATACCCTTCTTTGCCAAGTTCTTTTTTTGCATCGAGTTGAATTAAAATATCGCCTTGCGAAGCAGCGCCACTTTCTATCGGCAGTGCATAGCCTGTGGAAGACCGCAGCTTAGCAGCCAGATAATTGGCAACCGACTGAACCATTTCTACAGATGTCTCAATCTTGATCTTTGTTGACTCCGTTAGTTTAAAAGAACCTTTGTCGGCTGCAACAGATTGAGGAACCGGAATGAGTGTGGTGAGTGTACTTGTTTTCTCTTTCTGGCAAGAAAATAAAACAGACACAAAAGCGATGACAAAAATTTTTCTCATAATGATCAAGGGGGTTACTTGTTTGTAATTATTGTTGTTTCGGTTTTTTTAAAATTCCATGCTACGCAGCCCACCACTACCAGCAGCACTAACCAGTTGGCGGCAGCGGTTACTTTGTTGCCAATCAAATAAGGTTTGGGTTCAAATCTAAACTCAATGGTATGTTTGCCTGCCGGGATGTTTAGTGCCCGCAACACATAGTCCGCACGGAGTATGTCGGTTTCCTTTCCGTCAATCAGGGCATGCCACCCTTTCGGATAATAAATTTCTGAGAAGACCGCTACACCATCTGCCGATGAATTGGATTCGTACTTCATGTAGGGCGGTGTGTTTTCAAGAAGCGTGATGGTAGCTGTGCTATCCACTGTTAACGGTTTGGTGTCAGTAGTTAATTGTTGGATCACAGCCGTTTTTTTTGTGTCTATCTCTCCTGTTTTTTTCAATTCTTCGTTTGGCGATGAAACGGTTAGCACTTGCTGCACAAACCACGCTGGCCCGTTAGCGGCAGGATTTAAAATGACTTTATTGGCCTCTTGGCCAAACATGAGGTATTTTACGTTGAGCATATTGAAAGACGAATACTTCGTAAAATCTAATGTACCTGCCTGGGCATCGGTCATAAACTGGCGTGTTTGCGGCATCATACACGAGTCGTATAAATCCTGATAGCGCCTCAACTTGGCACCATGGTAGCCGCCAATAGAATAATGATAGTACGAAGTGCGTCCATCGTTGAAGGCTCCTTGTAAATTATACACGCGATAGTAACTCTTGTCTTTCAAAATCACTTCGTCTGACGGATTGATGGCGAAGAATGTGTTTTCAGATTTACGCTGAAATTTTTCTTTTCCAAAGTAGCGCTTATCTACGATCGCCAAATCCATCGTTACCATGAAAGCCAGAAAGGCCAGAAAGACAACTTCAGAAACTTTCTTGTTCACATTAAAGTAGAGAAGAATGAATATAGACAGAATAAAAGAAAAAGAACGAAAGGCATCGCTGCGGAATAAACTCTTTCGGTCAGCCTGCAGTGCCGTGGTAAACCAAGATGGCAACTGCCCTTCGCCTGTCCGGGCAAAGCTGCCCAACCCCGCAAACACTACCAGCAGCAAGCACAGCCCACCTGTAACACCAAAGGCAATCAATAATTTTTTCTTCAGTTCTTTCGTCAACGGCTGGCTCAAAAATTTCTCCAGCCCCATCATACCCAGCAAAGGCATAAAAAAAAGAATGATGACAAGAGCAAAAGTAACTGACCTGAATTTATTGTAGCCCGGCAAGTAGTCGAACAAAAGATAATTGAAAGATGAAAAACTTTCGCCCCAACTCATGATGAGGCAGAATGCACTCAAGGGCAAAATCCACCACAACCATTTTTTTTCTACCAGCAATATGCCGACCACAAATAAAAATACGATGATAGCTCCCGCATAGTAGGGCGCTGTCAGGCTTTGCGGCCCCCAGTAGGCTGAGGTGTAGTTTACCAACTGATTGGCTAATTGATTGTCGCTGGCGTTAACCAAAGCTTTGTATGTTTCTCCCTGCTGGTCTTGCACCAGATAATGCGAAGTGCTTCCTCCATAAAAATTGGGAACGAGCAATGTCATCGGTTCCAAAATTCCGTTGCTGTAATCAAAAGCATAGCTGCGCGATAAGCCGCTGGTCGGAATCTTCGGACTGACCAACTCTGACTTGCCGCGGATGGTGTACTGCGAATACTCATTGATCGCCCAAAACTGTCCGAAGTAAGTGGCCAGCCCAAGCGTAGCAGCCGGAACCAGCAGCCCCATGTTAATTGCAAAGTCCTTTATCTTCTTTTCTTTGTATGCCCCCACCAACTGCACCAGCCCATACACCAAAACAATCATCAGCAGGTAGTACGTAATCTGTAAGTGGTTTTCACGGAAATGAAGCGCCAGTCCCAGCGCTGTTACGGCAAAGCCAAGTACACGTTTTTTTGAAAACACAAGGTGTATGCCCGCCACCACCAAAGGCATAAAGGCAATGGCTCCGATCCGTGAATTGTGCCCCGCGCCCAATCCGATAATCACGTAAGAAGACAGGCCGAAGGCCAATGCTCCGGCAATAGCCAGATACGGGCGCACCCGAAACGACAACAATAAAATGTAGTAACAAACGAAGGCCAGAAAAATATTAGCTACCGGGTGAGCGATAAATAGCGCCATTACTTTTTTAGCGAAACCCATCGGGGCATCGCTCCACCGAAGGCTTACCAGATAAGCCGGCATGCCGCTGAAAGCGGATGGCGACCAAAGTCCTTCTTTGCCCGTGGCTGCACGATAGTCCACCAGCGATTTCCCCTGCCCCTGCCCTTGCTGAATATCGTGTTGCTCAAGCGACTTGTGTTCAAAGAAAAAGGGACTAAAGAAAATGATAGTCACCAGCAGAAACACACCCACCGCCACCAAGTGCGGCAATACATCTTTGGTAAAATTGATTTTTATCATCAGTTGAAAAATAAGTCGCCAAATTAACGCTACTTTATCAAATATTAAGATTTTATCCGATAGGAATTTGATTTTTTGATTGTCTTCCGTCAGCTTTACCGGGTAAAAAGGTTTTAAACCTGCACCGTCCAACCATCAGAAAACCACCATGAAAAAAATTATACTGATTACTCTTTTTGCAGCCGGCTGTGCTGCCCCGCACCAGCCCATACCTGATCGTGCTGCCAGCGAAAGCGCCATCCGCCAGACATTGGCCGATCAGGTAGCAGCATGGAACAAAGGCGACATAGATGCATTTATGAAAGGCTACTGGCGATCTGACTCCCTGCTTTTTGTTGGAAGAAAGATTGTGGCCGGCTGGGACAGTACGCTGATCCGCTACAAGCGATCTTACCCCGACCAAGCTGCCATGGGAGAATTGAGATTTGATATTTTGCATCTGGATTTCACATCAGCCAACAGTTGCCTCGTAACCGGAAATTATTTTTTGAAGCGCGAGAAAGACAATCCTTCAGGCGTATTCACACTTCTCTTCAAAAAGAAAAATGGTGTGTGGGTGATTGTGTATGATCACACCTCCTGATGCTGACCTGATTGTTTTTTTTGAGGCATACCCCAAATGAAGCGAGATGAGGTATAATGGTGCAAGCTGGCTGTCCAGCCATCAAAAAAATATCAGTTAAAAAGTGAATTAAAAAAGTGCTTTACTATCGGCAAAAGCAACTTCTACAAAATTCAGAATGCACATAAAAGAGGTTCTATTCCATTCGTCTAAAATAATTTTGAATTAGCTGAACAATATTGTTGTTTTATTGTTCAATCATAAAAAAGAATATTATGAAAACACTTGCTGTCATGATTTTGCTGATCGCGGTATCGCCTTCTCTTTACGATTTTAAAATCAATTCATTGGAAGGGAAGCTAATTGATTTTTCGCAATACAAAGGAAAAACGTTGCTGATCGTTAACACAGCTTCCAAGTGTGGCAATACGCCACAATATGCTGACCTGCAAAAACTGCACGAACAGTACGGAAGTAAAGTAACCATACTCGGTTTTCCGGCTAATAATTTTGGCCATCAAGAGCCGGGCACCAATGCCGAGATCGGTGAGTTTTGTAAAAAAAACTATGGTGTCACTTTTCAGATGTTTGAAAAAATCTCGGTGAAGGGCGAAGACCAGCATGCGCTCTACAAGTGGCTGAAAGAAAAGACCGGTCAAGAGCCAACCTGGAATTTCTGTAAATACCTGATCAAGCCGGACGGCACCGTAAAATTCTTTAGCTCTAAAATAAAACCGCTCGATAAGGAAATCACGGATGAGTTATAAAAAACTTGGGTTAATCAGTTTAGCTGTTTTAATAATTATGGGATTGACCTCATTTTTTTCTGATCTGCTTTTGCCTGACGATATCACGCTGTTGCCCGCCTCTATCTATCATTTTAAAATAAAATCGCTGAGCGGGCAAGAGATTGATTTTTCAAAATACAAAGGACACAAACTGCTGATCGTCAACACCGCATCGAAATGCGGCAAAACTCCGCAGTATGCCGGACTGGAAAAGCTGCACGAACAATATGGCGACCGGGTAACGGTGCTCGGTTTTCCGGCTAACAATTTCTTATGGCAAGAGCCGGGCAGCAATGCCGATATCGCTGAGTTTTGCGAACAAAACTATGGCGTGAAATTTCAGATGTTCGAGAAAATTTCGGTGAGAGGAAGCGATACGCACCCACTGTACAAATGGCTGAAGGCCAAATCCGGCCACAAGCCTGACTGGAATTTTGCCAAATACTTCGTCAGTGCTGACGGCACTACCGTTACCTTTTTCAACTCCTCGGTTCAGCCCCTCGATCAGCAAATAGTTTCAATGATCGAAAATTAAATCGGCAAAAAAAGCCTGACCGGCTCTTTGCCAATATTGTGCTGACTGCTGCTACACAGATAAAAGGTTAACTTTAATATTAAAACCATACAACATGGCTCACACATCCATTTATCTAAACTTCGCAGGCAATGCAGACGAAGCATTTAACTATTACAAAAAAGTTTTTAAGACAGAATTTTCAGCACCTATCATGCGGTTAGGCGATGCTCCGCCCCATCCGCAAATGCCACCACTATCTGAAGCTGACAAAAAGAAAGTGATGCATGTTGCCTTGCCCATTCTGGGCGGCACTGAAATTATGGCTACGGATATACTGGAAAGTATGGGGCAAAAATTGATAGAAGGAAACAATGTAACGATTAGTCTAAACCCAGACACCAAAACAGAAGCAGACCGGCTGTATCAAGAACTCTCTCAGGGTGGCAGCGATGGCGTAGCTCCCCACGATGAGTTTTGGGGTTATTGGGGTACCTGCAAAGACAGATTCGGCATACGCTGGATGTTTAATATTACTAACCAACAAAATTATCATGAAAAGTAACAGCGTAACATTGCACCGTGTATTCAAATCTTCTCCCGAAAAAGTATTTCGTGCTTTCTCAGAAGCTAACGCTTATGCCAGTTGGCTTCCACCCTACGGCTATTTATGCAGCGTTCATCAAATGGAATTTAAAGTGGGTGGCACTTACCACATGACTTTCACCAATTTTTCTACCGGGAATGGGCATTCGTTTGGTGGAACTTATTTGGCTATTACTGCGAATGAGTTTATTCAATACAACGACAAATTTGACGACCCGAATTTGCCCGGAGAAATGATTACTTCCATAAAACTGACTAAGGTTTCTTGCGGCACTGAAATCAATATACTGCAAGAAGGCATACCTTCAGCCATACCGACAGAGATGTGCTATTTAGGTTGGCAAGAATCCTTAGACAAACTGAAGAAATTAGTTGAGCCTGAAATACCGGATATGTAGAAAACGAATGTGCTGCCCACAGCACTCTGGTGCATATGCAGCGCCTTCATTATCAAAACTTGATTGAAATCTCAAGGTGTCCACCGAGCCCATCAGAAATAATTCTTTGGAGGGTCGAAAATCTAACGTCCTTTAAATCTTTCTCAAGTTTTGAAATGTAAGACTTGTTTGTCCCTGATAACTCAGCAACTTTTTCTTGAGTCAGTCCTTTTTCTTTTCTCGCTTGCTGGATAAGGACTCCAAGTTTGAATGCTTCATAGTCGACTTCAAATTTATCTCGTTTCCTTGTTCCCTTTTTACCAACATTTTTGTCGATAAACTCACTGAGGGTTGTTACGTTTTTTTTCTTCATAATACTCTCGTTTAATTTTTTCAGCTCTCTCAATTTCTCTGTCAGGTGTTTTTTGAGTTTTCTTTTGAAACCCATGTTCAATTACAACCAAATTATTGTTGTCAAAAAAGCAGAAGATTCTAAAGATGTCACTTCCGCTTTGAACTCGGATTTCATAAAGTCCGTTCGTGCCCTCCAAATGTTTAAAATAAACCTCTGGTATCCTGTCTATATCCTCAATTATTCTCAAAGTCCAAAGGATTTTCTTTTGAACTCTGGTCGCCTGGTCGTTATAGAAGGCCTGAAAGTAGTTCTTATAGAATAAGAGGTTACGTTTTTTGTTCACATGTCAAAAATAAATAAAGTAGCCCAAATGGACAACTCTATTTTTTTGTAGTCGAACGGCATTACTACCAACATCGTATTAACACTACATTTTCTCAGGTACAGCTATACCCAACAACTTCATTGACTTCTTCAATACATCGGCCACCACTTGCGAGAAGGCAATTCTGAATTTCAGTTTTATCTGATCGTCTTCGTTGAAGATGGGAATAGTTTGATAAAAATGATTGTATCCTTTAGCGAGGTCGAAAGCAAAGTTGGCAACTACGGCAGGCGAGTAATCGCGGGCTGCTTCGTTCAGTTTGTTAATGTAGTTGTTAACCATGAAAATTACTTCGCGTTCAGCCGCCTCCAGCACGGCAATCTGTGTCAATTCTTTTTCGCTCGGTTGCACACCCATTATCTCGGCCTTGCGGATGATGGCGCGGATGCGGGCGTGGGTGTATTGGATGAACGGGCCGGTATGCCCCTGTAATTGAATTGATTCATTGGGATCGAACATCATTCGTTTCTTGGGATCTACTTTTAGTAAGAAAAATTTCAGTGCACCCAACCCAATTATTTCAGAAAGTTCTTTAATCTGAGCATCGGTAGCTTCTTCAATTTTCCCCAACTCGCGCGTTTGCTTCTCGGCTTCATCGGCCATCTCTTGCATCAAATCATCGGCATCTACCACCGTCCCTTCGCGCGATTTCATTTTGCCCGTGGGCAGATCTACCATGCCATACGAAAGATGATAGCATTTCTCAGCCCAACTGTAACCCAGTTTTTTTAAAATCAGGAACAACACTTTGAAGTGATACTCCTGCTCATTGCCCACGGTGTAAACCTGTCCTTCTATTTTCGGAAAATCACGGAAGCGCAAAATAGCCGTGCCTATGTCTTGTGTCATGTAAACAGAAGTGCCATCTGCCCGCAACAACACTTTTTGGTCTAAGCCATCAGAAGTTAAATCCACCCACACGGAGCCATCTTCTTTTTTAAAAAATACGCCTTGTTCCAAGCCGCGCAACACTTCTTCTTTGCCTAGCAAATAGGTATTTGATTCGTAATACAATTTTTCGAAGTCAACACCCATGCGTTTGTACGTTTCGTTAAAGCCTTCGTACACCCAGCCGTTCATGGTCTTCCAGAGTTGCAGCGTAGCTTCGTCTTTCGCTTCCCATTTCTGTAGCATATCTACTGCCATCTTCATGATGGGCGCTTGCTTCTCTGCCTCGCCTTCGCTCATCCCCTTCCCTACTAAATCTTTTATTTGTGCTTTGTAGTTTTTGTCGAACTCTACATAGTATTTTCCTACGAGTTTGTCGCCCTTCAGGCCGTTGCTTGCAGGAGTTTCGTTATTGCCAAACAGTTGCCAGGCGGCCATACTTTTGCAGATATGGATGCCGCGGTCGTTAATGATCTGCACTTTGTGCACTGTATAACCCAAGGCTGCATAAATTTCCGCAACGGAATAGCCCAAAAAATTATTTCGCAAATGTCCGAGGTGCAAAGGCTTGTTTGTGTTGGGGGACGAATACTCCACCATCAGTTCTCTTCCGTTTGACGGAAGTGCTCCAAAGTTTTTATCGGCATAGATGGATTGAAAAACTTCAGCCCATACTTTATCGGCTATCACCAAATTCAAAAAGCCTTTCACCACATTGAAGCGGGAAACAATACCCGAATGGGCAACCAGATATTCCCCAATGGCGGTGGCTGTCTGCTCAGGGCTTTTCTTCGAAATCTTAGTAATCGGAAAACACACTAATGTGTGCGAGCCTTCAAACTCGGCATTGGTAGGTTGTAGCTGCAACTGATCGTACTGCACCTGAAACAAAGCAGAAACCGCTGACCGGATAGAGGAACGTAACTGTAAGTCTAAATTCATGAATGATTGTTGAGGCTGCAAGTTAAAAGGTATTTGTAAAAATTAACCTACCCCAGTCGTTACAAAGGATGCCGTATGATAAAAGTTGTGCCTACATCAGGCTCGGATTGAATATCAATAGTTCCGCCTACCGACTCGATCTGTTCTTTTACCAAGTACAGCCCCAGCCCGCGTCCATCAGCATTGAGGTGAAATCTTTTGAATAATTTAAAGACCGCTTCGCGGTGTTTGGTCAGGTCAATCCCAAGCCCATTGTCGCTCACCAAAATTTCCACCACATCGTTTACTTTCTTCGCCTCAACCATAATTTTCAGTGGCCTGTCTGGCGATCGGTACTTGTACGCATTATTGAGAAGGTTATAAAAAATGCTTTGAATGAATGCCTTAACGGAGCGAGCCGTTATGTCTTCATCAAATTTTACCAAAACATCTTTGTGATGGCTCTCCGGCAATGCGTTTTGCTGTATGGATATCTCCAGTTCTGTACGAAGGTTAACAGGCTCTAGTAAATTGGTGCCTCCTTTCAGGTTAATAATTTTGCTTAAGTCAGTAACAATGTTATCCAGATCAGTACTAGACTTATGTGTCAGTTCTACAAACTTGCTCTGCTCATCACCCGGAGGAAGTGTTTTTAAAATAGATGTAAGCCCCAGTAGGCGTGCAATAGGGCCACGCAGGTTGTGCGACACCACATACGAAAACTGTTGCAAGTTATTATTAGAGCGGATCAGTTCTTCGTTAGCCGTTTTAAGGTTGGATGTTTTTTCTTCTACCGCTGCTTCCAGGTGTTGATTCATCTTAGATATTGTACTATTACTTTGGGTTAACTCTTCCGACTGTGCCTGTATCTCTTCGTTTTGTTCCTGAATATTTTTGTTTAAAACTACAATTCGTTTGTAGAAATTTCGAAAACGCAGAGCTGCTACTAGAAAAACAACCATTGCTATGATTACCGTAGCAACAATAATGTACTGTACCTGAAGCCTGGAATCTTTTAGTTTTATCTGCGCTTCGCTTATTTCCTTTTGCTGCGTAAGAATTTTAATATTTGTTTCGCGCTGACTTATCTCATCCAGGTGTTGCAAGTTTACAAAGCGGTTGGTTACCTCCATACTACGAATACTATCTCTCAGGTGTATGGCTAATTCAGCATAATACAATGACTGTTGAAATTTTCCTTGTGCCTTAAGTAATGACTTTTTTGTATTATATATTTCAATCAGCGCTTCTTTTTCCTGAAGCAACTTCTCCAGTTTTTCAGCATTAGTCAGCTCTTGCGTAGCCGCAGGTAACAGCTTTAATTCAATGTATGCCTTAGCAAGCGAAAGATGTATCCATAATTGTCCACGCTTTTCATTTTTATCTTGAGCCAGGATAATTCCCTTGAGTAATATAGGAACAGCATCTGCTGGCCGGCCGGCCATTATTTCCAGATTACCCCAATCAGAGTATGCCGCCATCAAGCTTATATAATTATTGTACTTATTACAGGTATCTATATTAGCACGCAATACAGTCCTTCCCTCTTCATATCTTTTTAAATCCGTTAATACTGTGCCTTTGAGGTTAAGAGCCTGCATCATAAAATTTGGCAGGCTATATCGAGTAGCGTATTTCAATGCTTCTTCTGCAAAAGATAACGACTTTTCATAGTCTCCTACAAAGTGGGTTGACCATCCCAAATTGCAAATAATATCTATTTTATCATCTATGAAATTTTCACTATCAGCTATTGCCAGCCCTTCATATAAATTTTGGAGTGATAATTCGTAATCTCCGCGTAAGCCAAAAACACGTCCTACATTTTTAAAAAAAACTGTCTTCTTCTTTGGGAAATTATTTTTGTCGAGATAGCTGCGAGCCAAGTCCATAAAATGAAAAGCTTTTTCGTATTTGCCCTGCGCTATGGCAATAAGTAACCGGTTATAGTTAACTTCATATATCAATTTTTCTTTATCAGGTAATTTCAGAGCCATTTGTTCTACCCAATCAAGGGTGATATTCGCTGAATCGAATTTTGTCAATTGCGAAAATAATACGGCCTTCAGTATCGTAATATCAATAACCCGTTCTTGATTATGCAGTGCATAATTAATTTTCAGCGCCCGGTCTATATATTTTTTCTGCATCTCATAATTATTAGAAAACCGATACATCACGCTCAGGTTGCGGTAAAGTTTAGAGAGATTTAACGGGTTGGCGCTATCTTTCAGAATGTGATAGGCTTTATCATAGTATAATTTGGTAGAATCGAAAAAGCCTTTGTTCAGATAGCAATTCCCCAACTGTAACAGGGTATAGCCTTGATTATTGCGGTCGGCCGTTTTAAGGGCAAGTGTCAATCCGCTTTTCAAATTTTGCAGCGCTTCCGAATAATGACCGGCCAAATAGGCGTTTACGCCTTTTTGTGTGTAGGCAACACCCATCAGTTTTTCGCTATTAATACTTTTGCCTAGTTGGATGGCCTGATCACAATACTGGTTAGCCAGTCGGTTATCAATGTCAATCATTTCATAAGCAAGTTGATTAAGAATCGACAGCCTTGCTTCGCCTTTGCTCTTTGCCAGTAAAATTTTTAGGCTATCGGCAACACGGGTTTGAGAAAATGCCAGTAGAGGTGCAATCGTAAAGATCAAAGTCATCAGCCTATGCCACATACATTTATAGTTGTATCCGACAAGATAATAAAATACGTCAATACGGTATATCGTTTTTTTTTAAACCAGAGCAGCATCCAGCATTTCCTCTGCGTACCTTCGCAAACTCTGCGGTTAAAAAAACAATCAACCGCAAAGGCGCAGAGAAACGCTGAGAGTTCAATTTTATATCTCTATCTCCTGTATCCCTCTGCGCATCTGCGCATCTTCGCGTACTCTGCGGTTAAAAAATACACTCAACCGCAAAGGCGCAAAGGGTTTAGAGCTTATTTACTACTCTTTTAATTCCGCTTTTCATCAAAGGAACATTGAAATTCATCAGCAACCCCAGCTTGCACTTAGTAAGCTTTAAATAAGTTAGAATTTGTGCCATGTGTAAATCATTCAACACCTCTACTGCTTTTATCTCAACTACTACTTTCTTCTCCACCATTAAGTCCAGTCGGTATCCACATTCTAATTTCACATCTTTATAAACCAGCGGGAGTGGTTTTTGCTTTTCGACTAAAAGATTAGACTGAATCAATTCAAAATAAAGACATTCTTCATAGGAGGATTCTAATAGGCCAGGCCCAAGCTCACGGTGGACCTGGATTGCGCAACCAATAATCTTATCTGAAATTTCGTTTTCTGTCATATGTATTTTACTCATCCTCTCCGCGAACCTCTGCGTACTCTGCGGTTAAAAAAAACAATCAACCGCAAAGGCGCAGAGAAATATTGAGAAGTGCAAAGGATTTTACATATCAAGAATATATGCAAACATCAAAGGAGCCACAATCGTAGCATCGCTCTCTACAATAAACTTTGGGGTGTGAATGTCCAATTTTCCCCATGTGATTTTTTCATTCGGCACTGCGCCAGAATACGAGCCGTAACTTGTAGTGGAATCAGAAATCTGGCAGAAGTAACTCCAGAACGGAACATCGTGCCACTCCAAATCCTGGTACATCATCGGTACCACGCATATCGGAAAATCTCCTGCAATGCCACCACCGATTTGGAAGAAGCCAACACCTTTTCCACTTGAGTTTTTACGATACCACCCCGTTAGCCAAGCCATGTATTCAATACCAGATTTTACGGTGCTTGCTTTCAATTCGCCTTTGATCACGTAAGAAGCGAAAATATTTCCTGTCGTGCTGTCTTCCCAGCCCGGCACTACAATTGGAATATTCTTTTCGGCTGCAGCCAAAATCCACGAATTCTTCGGGTCGATTTCATAGTACTGTTTCAAATCGCCACTCAACACTACTTTGTACAAAAACTCATGCGGAAAATAACGCTCGCCTTTTGCCTCGGCATCTTTCCAAACTTTCACCAAATGCTTTTGCAATTTGCGAAATGCTTCTTCTTCTGGAATACAAGTGTCGGTAACACGATTGTAATGATTCTCGAGCAAATTCCATTCGTCTTGCGGAGTGAGGTCGCGATAGTTCGGCACGCGCTTGTAGTGCGAGTGCGCCACCAGGTTCATCACGTCCTCTTCCAGATTTGCACCTGTGCAAGAAATGATGTCGATTTTACCTTGACGGATCATTTCCGCCAATGAAATCCCCAACTCGGCCGTGCTCATGGCCCCGGCCAGCGTTACCATCATTTTGCCCCCTTCGGCCAGATGTGTTTTATAACCTTTGGCAGCATCTACCAAGGCCGCAGCGTTGAAGTGCAGGTAATTTTTTTCGATAAAAGCGGAAATCGGGCGGTTGCTCATAATAGTGATGATTGAATTTTTGTTGCGAAAATAACGCAATCAGCCTCAGGTTACAAGTTTCAAATTTCCGTGATGTGAACTGATTAAAATCTGCCATTGATAAGAAAGAAATCATAGTGTACTGCCACTCCGCTGCTTATTTTTATGTAGCCGATAAATTATGGACTATCACATACCCCCACATCTGACCGGCCTGTCGGAACAAGAAGTAAAAGTTTCGCAAGCCCGCTATGGTTTTAACCGTATTAATGCGGTCGGGAAAAATTCATGGCTGAGCCTGCTGGTGGATATTTTAAAAGAGCCCATGCTGATCTTGCTCATTGCGGTAGCTTGCATCTATGCGGCAGTCGGCAACTATGGTGAGGCGCTTTTTATGTTGGCCGCCATTGTGGCGGTGTCAGGAATTTCTTTGTATCAGGACAACCGCAGTAAAAAAGCATTGGAAGAATTAGAAAAATTGAATGAGCCGTTAAGTAAAGTCATCCGCAATTCCAAAATCAAACAGCTACCTACCCACGAAATTGCCGTAGGCGATCTATGTGTAACGGAGGAAGGGAAAATGATCAATGCCGATGGGCAAATAGTACACAGCAACGATTTTTCTGTTAACGAAGCTGCCCTGACGGGCGAAAGTCTTTCTGTTTATAAAAGTAACGAATCTACCGATAGTGATGTTTACAGCGGCACGCTGGTTGTTTCGGGGCTGGCTGTTTTTAAAGTAAGCCGGATAGGGAAAGAAACACGTCTCGGAAAGATAGGCGAGTCTATCGCAGCCATAAAAGAGCAGCCTTCGCCTTTGCAAACGCAGATCGGGAAATTTGTAAAAGCAATGGCTATTGGCGGAGCGGTTGTCTTTCTGATCGTTTGCCTTTTCAGTTTTTATCAAACTCACAATATCATCACCAGCCTGTTGGAAGGGCTTACTTTGGCCATGTCTGTTTTACCGGAAGAGATACCCGTGGCCTTCACCACTTTTATGGCGCTGGGCTCCTGGAAGCTGATGCGCGAAGGTATCCTCATCAAACAAAGCAGCATGGTAGAAACTCTCGGCAGCACTTCGGTAATCTGCAGCGATAAAACAGGCACCATTACCGAAAACTCTATGCAGTTGAAGTATCTATACCATTATTCTTCCGATAAAATTTATGACGAAAAAGAATTTGATTCAGAAAACCTGAATGAGCTGATCGAATATGCCATGTGGGGCAGTGAGCCGGTTCCTTTCGACCCGATGGAAAAAAATTTGCACCACGTCTATACCCAAACACAAACTCACGACAAGAGGCCGCACTTTCAGCTATTTCACGAATATCCGCTGGAAGGGAAGCCACCCATGATGACCCATCTCTTTCAAGACAAAAATAAAAACCGGATTATAGCCGCCAAGGGTGCGCCCGAAGCCATTCTCGAAGTGTCAGTTCTGTCAGAAGCTGAAAAGGAAAAAATCAGAAACCGGATCACCTCGCTTGGGGAACAAGGGTATCGCGTGCTGGGAGTAGCCAAATCAAAATTTGAAGGAGATCAGTTCCCTAAGAAACAACAGAATTTTATTTTTGAATTTCTGGGGCTGGTTATCTTTTATGATCCTCCTAAGAAAAATATCAATCGTGTATTTCACAGCATTTATCAGGCCGGCATTCAGGTGAAGGTCATCACGGGCGACCATGCCCACACCACAGTTGCCATTGCCCGGCAAGCCGGTATTATCAACAACTCACCGGTAGTTGATGGCCATCAAATCAGCGGGTGTTCAGAAAAAGAATTGATAGAACTGTCGGCTCGCACTACCTTGTTTACCCGCATGTTTCCCGAAGCTAAGCTGGCCGTAGTAAACGCACTAAAGAAAAAAGGCGAAGTGGTGGCCATGCTGGGCGATGGCGTAAATGACGGCCCCGCACTAAAGGCTGCACACATTGGCGTAGCCATGGGCCACAAAGGAACAGAGATAGCCAAGGCTGCAGCCGCATTGGTGATTACCCATGACGATTTGGAAAAACTCGTCATCGGCATTGCAGCCGGCAGAAGAATTTATACAAACATCAAGAAGGCCATTCAATACATTATCTCCATTCACATCCCGATTATCCTCACTGTTTCTCTGCCCCTGCTTTTAGGATGGATATACCCGCAGATTTTTACGCCCGTTCATGTTATCTTCCTCGAGTTGATCATGGGCCCCACATGCTCCATTGTCTATGAAAACGAACCGATGGAAAAAAATACCATGCTGCAATCACCGCGCACCATGACCGATACATTTTTGAACTGGCGCGAACTGATCATCAGCATCGTGCAGGGGTTAATCATTACAGCAGGCGTATTGTTTGTTTACCGACATACTGTTGGGCGCGGAGGTAATGAAGAAACAACCCGAGCCATGGTTTTCAGCACCTTAGTATTTGCCAATATCTTATTGAGTTTTGCCAACCGCTCCTTCTACTACAGTTTGTTCGAGAGCTTTAAAAATCGCAACCCCTTGCTGATCGGCATTTCTGCCCTTGTGCTGTTACTTCTTTTTATCATTCTCTATATCGAATCATTTTCCCGGTTCTTCCATGTTACCAGTCTGAGCATGGCACAGTTGGGCATGGCTCTCACTACTGCTGCAGTTTCAGTATTATGGTTTGAAATTTATAAGTTAGCCAAGCGAATAAAAAAACAACTATCCACATAACCCAAAGTTTCCATGAAAACACCAAAAATTATTCTATCCATTTTGCTGACACTCTTCGGGGCACTATCCGTTTTTTTAACCTCTTCTATTATTTTAGATGTGTTTGGTATTCGCGAGAAAGAAGGTAACTATGTCTTATTTATAGTTTACACCAACCTGCTGTGTGGAATGATTTATCTCTATGCTGCTTATGCCCTCTGGAAAAAACCAATCTATAGCATCTATAGCCTGGGGTTGGCTCTCTTGCTGCTGAATATCTCTTTTTTCGGACTGCAGGCATACATCGGCAACGGAGGCATTTATGAAACCCGAACTGTTGTGGCTATGATTTTTCGTATTGCTTTTACAGTCGTTATGTTTATTGCCGTGCTCTTCATCATAAAAAAAAATCAACCTAAAAAATCATGAAAAGAAAATTATTGATTGTAGCCATAACCATCAGTCTCTTCTTCCGTTGCGGCCATCCTACCTCTGAACAGGCTGGTGATGAAGCCGATGAACAACACCATGACAACACAACAGAATTGATCGAACTCAACAACGGGGCCAAGTGGCTGGTAAACGATGAGATGAAACCTTATGTGGCCGAAGCCGAGGCAACCGTAAATTCGTATATCTCCTCACATTCATCAGATTACCAAGCGTTGGCCGCTCAACTGAAAGAGAAAAATGCAGCCCTGATTAAAAGCTGTACCATGAAAGGAAAAAGTCACGAAGAGTTACACAAATGGCTTCACCCCCATCTGGAATTAGTTGACAGCCTGAGCAAAACGGAAACAAAAGAAAACGCTGACAAAATAATTGCCGACATCCGGGCATCGTTTCAAACTTATCACCAATATTTTCAATGAAAATATTTTTACTGACAGGGTATAGTCATCCCATGAATCTGATGCTTCTATTGAGCAACGTATTTTTTACTTAGCCAGTTTTGTAATCGTTTCCATTTTGGCCTTCAACTTACCGATGGCACCCAAATATTTTTGCTCCCACATTTTTAAATTGGCCGTTGACCTGATGGAGGCTTCGTATTGAAAGGCCGGGAGCATCCACGAAGCATAACCACTGTAAGGATCGGGCGAGGCATAGAGCGAACGGTACCAACTTCCGTAAGGCATCCCTTGCTTGTCAATCCATTGGCGCTCTAAAGAAATGAGTTCGGCATTGATAGCTTTTTTGTTGGCATCTTTTGCCGTCTTCAATGCCGCTTCCGTTTCTTCACCTGTTTTCTTCAAATCATCAGCGGCTTTGATGAGTGCATTAAACGAAAAAGCATTTTCAGATTTGTCGTAAGCCTTCGTCAGTTTCTGCAAACTTTCGAAGTGTGTTCTTAAGTCGGTGCCATAACGCGAAATATCGTAAGGTATCGTCTCGGCATTGGCCAGCCGTAAGGCCATCACACCAAACACGCTCTCCACAAGCGGGCCCATTTTAAATGAAGGATCCGCGAAGTGTTCATAAAAATAAAAACTGTCGTGATTGGAGTGATAGATAGAAGGGCCGCCTGTACCCCCACCCCACGAAGGGATGCCCACGTGTGTATAAAATGCAATGTGATCGGAGCCACCGCCTAAATTTCCGAGAGGCGGTTCTTTCATCTCACGTTTGCCCAGCCAATGATCGTACACCGACTTAGACGAATCAGGATAAGGAACAACTTTGGTTGACTCGATCAGCAACCCTTTCAAGGTGGGGCTTGAGGCAGCGCCAAATACCTTTCCCGACACGGCACCATCTGCATTAAAGTAGGCTACACCTTTCGCGTCCAGTTCATCGCGAAATTGTTCTACCCATTCGGTAGAGCCGAGCACCCCCTGCTCTTCGGCATCCCAATGCGCAATCTTGATGGTGCGCTTGGGTTTATATCCTGCCTGTGCCGCTTTGCCCAGCGACTCGCTTAATGCCAGCAACATGGCTGTGCCGCTGTTGGGATCAGTACCACCAAAACCCCACGCATCATAGTGCGAGCCGGCCATCACCCATTCGTTGGGAGATTCTGTGCCTGTTAATGTGCCTACTACATCATACACACGTTGTATTTCTCTTTTTTGCTGCACGTTGATTCGTACTTTTAAATCAGGCCCGCCTTCTATACGATAAGTATAAGGCAGCCCACCTTGCCACCGGGGCGGCACAGGTTTGCCCGTCATGCGTGCAAAAATTTCTTTGGCCGATCCGTACGGTAGCGGCAACACAGGTATGGTGTGCATACCCGAAATTTCTTCCGGTTTTTTTCTGTTGATTTTCTTTTTTCCATCGAGTGGTAATGCCGGCTCAAAAGGTGTGAGCGGGTCGCCCGTCCAATCCAACGTAAGCAAGGAGCCGCGCTGAATATCGCTTTCATTATACATGGGTCCTTCCGGGTACACCAGCCCTTTGGCATAGCCGCTGTCTCCCGGGTCGGTAAAGATGATAAGCCCTGCCGCACCGGCTGCTTCGGCATACTTGGCTTTATAGCCGCGGAAGTTGCCGCCATAGCGGGCTATCACAATTTTACCTTTCACTGAAATACCCATCGCTTGCAGTTTTTCAAAATCTTCTTTGCGGCCAAAGTTGGCATACACTACTTCGGCCGTTACATCGCCCGAGCCGGTGTAGGCATTGTAGCCGAAATATAAATTCGGGTCAGAAGAGAACGGGTCTTCTTTGTGAATGTATTCTATGTTATTAAGTGGAATGCGTATGGGCTCTACAATTTCAGCGGAAGCAGTGCCGGGCATCACGGGCAGATAAATATCGTACGGAAAAATTTCTACCTGCAAGCCAGCCTTGCGCATCACCTCTGCAATGTAATCGCGCACACGTTCGTTGGCTTTTGAGGTGGCAATGTGTGGTTCTTTGGTCAAATTTTTTAAATGATTTTTGTAGCGTTCGCTTTCCTGCTGATTTAAGAAAAAAGATTCGGCTTGTTTTTGCTTTTCGGAAGAAGCTGCCGAAAAACCGGTGAGCACCTGCGCAAAAGTATGGGTGCTGATGAGCAGGAAAAATCCAACGATATATTTCATGGTGGGTTAATTTATTTCGGAAGAAAGCAAAAGTTTTTATCATGCAAAAGGAAAAATAAAGGTGTGGCTTCTGAAAGTGATAGGATAATTATAAATGATTTGACCTGAACATAGAGTTATCACCCCACCTCTGATGATTCTTCAAAAAAAATATTTTATATCTTGATAAAGAAATTGAATACCCAAAACAAAAAGCAATGCCTGTTAACTGGAAAAAAGAAATACTGCCGCTCATCAACCAATACAAAGGCAGAAAACATCCGCTGGAGTATGGTAATTTTTACGAGCTGATCGTTGCCGTGGTTTTATCTGCGCAGGACTCAGACCGTCACATCAACAAACTGGCTCCCTCATTTTTTGCCTCCTACCCTAACATGGCAGCCTTGGCAAAAGCCGATGCCGAATCATTGCACAAACTGATCAGCGGTGTGCGCAACTTTGCCAACAAAACCAAGTGGCTGCTGGCGCTGGCAGCCGAAATCAAGGAAAACAAAAACATCCCCACCACGCTGGAAGCACTGACGGCCTTGCCGGGCATCGGCCGCAAGTCGGCTAACGTAATCTTGCGCGAGATGAACCTGCCGGCCGAAGGTGTCATTGTAGATCTGCACGTAGTGCGCGTAGCACCCCGCCTTGGCATTGCCCAAGGCACTGACCCTAAAAAAATAGAAAAACAATTGATGGACACCCTCGACAAAAAAGATTGGGGCGAAGCCGGTATGGCTATTTCATTTTTAGGGAGAGAAATATGCCGGCCCACCAACCCTAAATGTATTGAGTGTGTGATGAACCGTGTATGCGGATATTACTTGGCAGGCTAAGTATCATTGTAAATGAAAAACTTGCTCCTCTTCTTTTTCGCAATAACATTTATGTCATCTCTGCACGCTCAAGAGTTGCAGCACCTGTACACACAGGCCATGGCCGACTACCGAAAAAAAGACTACCCCTCCTTCTATACCCACATCAAAGAAGCAAACAAACTGAACCCATTTCACCAGGGCATCATGTATCAGGCGGGTATTGCCTCGGCATTGACAGACAAAAAAGAAGAAGCCATCAAATTTCTCCAACAGGCTATATTGATTGATGCTAATTTTAAACTGGAGGGAATTGCCGATTTCAAATCCATTAAAGACACTGACGAGTTTAAAGAACTCATTGCGCTACAAAAGGAATGGCAGCGCAGCATCGTCCACTCAACAGTTGCCTTCACCCTGAAAGACCGCAGCATCCACCCGGAGCCGATAGCATTTGATGCTTCTTCCGGCTCATTTTATTTAGGCAGCATCCACCAACGAAAAATAATCAAGCGTACAGCCGATGGCGTTGTTTCTGATTTCTGCAAAGCCGGCACTGAAGGCATGGGCAGTGTAATGGCCTTAAAGATTGATGCTCAAAAAAATATACTCTGGGCAGGCACCTCTCCTTTACAAGAAATGGAGAACTACGATTCGCTGGCGCAGTCTATCATTTTTAAATTCGACCTGCATAGCGGCAAACTGTTACAGAAATTTATCGCACCCAAAAAAGGTGTGTACGGAGATTTGATCCTAGACCCAAAAGGGCGCGTGTACTTGTCTGACAGCGAAACCAACGAACTCACCCTCATCAACGAAAAAACAGGACATATCGAACCGTTTTATTCCAGTACCGAGTTTCTCAGTTTGCAAGGCATCACCTTCTCAGACGATGCCAGACAGTTGTTCATCGCTGATTATGTGAAAGGCATCTTCCGGTTGGATGTCTCAACAAAAAAATTGACGGAAGTAACGACAACTCAATCTGTTTCGCTGCATGGAATTGATGGCTTGTATTTTTATCATCACTCGCTCATTGCCATCCAAAACGGAGTGGTGCCGGCACGGGCAACAAGATATTTCCTTGACAAAGAAAAAAATACTATCACCGGTTTTGAAATAATAGACCGCCACCATCCCGACTTTGGTGAACCTACTTTAGGAGTGATGGCCGGCAACACATTTTACTACATCGCCAACAGTCAGTGGGGCGGGTACGATACCCGGCATCATCTTAAGCCGACCGATCAATTAAAAGATGTGATCATCTTGAAGGCCGAACTAAAGCCATAAAAGACCAGCACTTAAATATGCTTATCCCCTCTCATCAAATTCCTCTTTTGCCTGAGCCTTCATTCAATATCATTGCAATAATAAATACACCGTTATGATACGCCTATCCATTCTCATTTGTGCATTATTTATATGCATTCATTTACCGGCTCAGTCCATCCCCACGCCCAAAGAACATTTTGGCTTCAACATAGGCGATGACTACATGCTGGCCACCTACACGCAAACAGAGGCTTACTTTAAAAAATTGGCCACATCCGACCGCGTGAAACTGGTAGACATCGGGCTGACGGAAGAAGGGCGGCATCAATACCAACTGATTGTTACATCGCCAGAGAACCACAAAAAATTAGATCGCTACAAAGAAATCTCTGTGAAGTTGGCACGAGCCGAGGGCATCACCGAAGAGCAAGCCCGCGCCATGGCCAGCGAAGGTAAAGCCATAGTATGGATTGACGGAGGGCTGCACGCCACCGAAGTAGTGGGCACACACCAGTTGATTGAAACACTGTATCAGATCGTCAGCCGCAACGATGCCGAAACCATGCGCATACTCGATAAAGTAGTGATCCTCTTTACCCATGCCAACCCTGATGGGCAGGAGTTGGTTTCCAACTGGTATATGCGCGAGCCCAAACCCGAAAAAAGAAGTATGGAATTTCTTCCGCGCCTCTATCAAAAATATATTGGCCACGACAACAACCGCGATTTTTTCATTATGAATATGAAAGAAACCCAAAACATGGGAAGACAATTGTTTGTTGAATGGATACCACAGATTATGTACAACCATCATCAGGCCGGGCCCGCGGGTTCTGTGCTGGCGGGGCCACCCTACCGCGACCCGTTCAATTATGTGTTCGATCCGCTCATGATAACGGGCATTGATGCCGTGGGCGCAGCCATGGTAAACCGGCTGAATGCCGAGAACAAACCCGGCTACACACGCTTGGGTGGTTCGGTGTTTTCTACCTGGTACAACGGAGGACTGCGCACCACCACACACTTTCATAATATGATCGGCCTGCTAACCGAAATCGTGGGCGGCCCTACGCCCAGCGATATTCCCGTGGTGCCATCACGGCTGGTTCCCAACAACAACACACCTTTTCCGGTGCCTCCGCAAAAATGGAAGTTCCGGCAATCCATAGACTATTCTGTTTCGCTCAATTATGCCGTGCTAGATTATGCCTCGCGCAACAGCGACCAGTTGCTCTACAATATTTACCGCATGGGAAAAAATTCTATCGAGCGGGGCAACACAGATTACTGGACACCCTATCCCAGCAAAATAGAAGTGATCTCTACGGCTTTTAAAAACAGGCCTAAGAAAAAAGATGCACCCGCTGCCGATATGTTTGGATTTAATGCTCCGGGCATACCGATAAAATATTATGACAGTCTTTTCCGCGTACCGGCACAGCGCGATGCACGCGGCTACATTATCCCTTCCGACCAACCCGATTTCCCCACGGCTGTAAAATTTGTTAATGCGTTAATCAAAACCGGAATCCGGATAGAAAAAGCAAAAGCAGATTTTATGGTGAACAAGAAAAAATATCCGGCAGGATCATACATCGTAAAAAACAATCAGGCTTTTCGTCCGCACATACTCGATATGTTTGAGCCGCAAGATCACCCCAACGACTTTCAATATCCCGGTGGGCCGCCTGTGCGTCCGTACGATGCGGCCGGTTGGACGCTCGCCTTTCAAATGGGTGTACAATTCGATCGCTACATAGAAAATTTTGACGGCCCGTTTGAGCTAATTCCTTATGGTGAATTGCAAAATCCGACTGGTAAAATTGAAAATGGTGCGGTGGCCGGCTACCTCATCAATGCCAAAGCCAACAATGCCTTTGCGTTGGTAAACGATCTGTTGAAAGAAGGACAAGAAGTATATCGCCTGCCCGAAGGCTTGGCAAAAAATAACAACATGCCTGCCGGAAGTTTTTATGTGCCGCTCAAGGCTAAAGCCAAATTGATTGTAGAAAAAAATGCCACAGAATTAGGGTTGACCGTAACCGGAGTTTCAAAAACTCCGGGCGATGCGCTCGCTAAAGTTTCTAAGCCACGCATTGCGTTGTGGGATACCTACGGTGGCTCTATGCCGGCAGGCTGGGTAAAGTGGCTGATGGAACAATATCATTTTACGGCAGACATCATTTATGCCAAAGACATAGATGCAGGCGAGCTGAAAAAGAAATATGATGTCATCGTTTTTGTTACGCGCGCCATCCCCAAGATGGGCAAAGAAACAACCGATGAGTGGGGTTTTGCGCGAAAAGATCCGAAAGAAGAAGAAATACCGACAGAGTTCCGTTCCCATCTGGGCCACATTACTGTAGAAAAATCTATTCCCCAGTTGAAAACATTTTTGGAAGCAGGCGGAAAGATTGTAACCATCGGCACCAGCGCGAACTTAGCTTACCATCTGAACCTTCCCGTAAAAGATGCGCTGACAGAAATTTATCAGGGCAACGAACGATCTCTGCCCAGCGACAAATATTATGTGCCCGGAAGTTTGCTGCGCGTGCAGATGGATTCTACCCAAAGTGCCACGTGGGGCATGGCCGCAAAAACAGATGTGTATTTTGATAACAGTCCTGTTTTTAAACTTGCACCCGAAGCCATCGTGCAAGGAAAAATAAAACCCTTGGCTTGGTTTGGTGACGAGAACCCGCTGCGCAGCGGCTGGGCATGGGGCGCTAATTATTTAAAAGGCGGTGTGGTGGCATTTGAGGCTGCGGTGGGCAAAGGAAAACTGTACTCATTCAGTCCGGAAATTACGTTTCGCGCCCAAGCGCAAGGCACGTTCAAACTATTGTTCAACGAACTTTACTTTGTAGATGAAGTGCCGCACAAGGTAAAACTGGATGAGAAGCGATAGCTTTGCTTTTAACTTCGTCTAAAAAATATTTCTACCAAAATGAAAACGGCAGTTGTAGTCTTTTGTTTGTTGCTATTGCTTTCGTGCGAAAATCGTAAACAAGAAAAAAAGTCGGAAAATAATTTACCGGAAGCGGAAGCGTCTGCTTCCAGTGCAGACCAACAAGCAACTATAGAACCGGATTCTGTTTGGATACCGCCATTTGAAATTGAAATTGCCCTGAGTGAAAAAGCAAAAGACCTTTTAGAGAGCAGCCATGAGTCGGTCATCGTGTTTCTGCAATTTACAGGTGAGCCGGGCGATACTACCCTCGCAAAAAACGAAGACCATGGCCCTTATATTATCAAGTCGTACCAGCGTGAGATTTTTAGTCCATGGAAATTTAAAGTGGAGAATCTGAAAATGTCGAAAAAAATATACAACAAACTCACAAACAAAAACTACGATGTGCTGGCGCAAATCTGGACGGGTCGTCATTCATCAGAAAATAATTTATTGAATGGCGATCTCGTTTCGGGAACGATTGATGAAATCAAAAACAAAAAGCACACATTGGCGGCACGGCTTATCCGCGAATAAATTTATTGTACCGATCAGGTCTTCGCCCTGACTTCTCAACTCTGATCATTTTTCCCGATATTTCGGAATTGTTCAACCGGCTCATGCTGAAAATAGACAGTCACACACACATCCTTCCCAAAAAAATGCCCAACTGGAGCGAGCGGTTCGGTTATGGAGATTTCATCTACCTGCAACATCACAAAAAAGGAGCTGCTAAAATGATGCGTGGCAACCAGTTCTTCCGCGAGATCAAAGAAAACAGTTGGAATGCCACCTTACGGATAGACGAATACGAACAACACAACACACAAGTGCAAGTAGTTTGCACCATACCGGTTATGTTTTCGTATTGGGCCAAGCCGCTGGATTGTCTTTCGCTTTCGCACTTTTTAAACGACCATATTGCCAAGCTGGTAGCCAAGTACCCTAAAAATTATGTAGGCCTTGGCACGGTGCCCATGCAAGATGCCGAGCTGGCCGTAAAAGAATTAGAGCGTCTAAAAAAAATAGGCATGCGCGGAATACAAATTGGCTCTAACATCAATGATGAAAACCTGAATGAAGAGCGGTTCATGCCCATCTTTCAGGCTTGCGAAAAATTAAACCTTGCTGTACTCGTACACCCGTGGAGCATGATGGGCGAAAAAAAGATGCAGCGTTATTGGCTGCCTTGGCTAGTGGGCATGCCGGCCGAAACCTCGCGTGCCATTTGTTCGATGATCTTCGGTGGTGTGTTTGAAAAACTTCCTAAACTAAGAGTCATGTTTGCCCATGCGGGCGGTTCATTTTTTCCAACGATCGGGCGCATAGCACATGGGTTTGCATGCCGCCCCGATCTGGTAGCCGTTGACAACAACGTAGATCCGCGAAAGTACATCGGTAAATTTTGGGTGGATAGCGTTACCCACGACAGCCAGATTTTAGAATACATATTAAAACTGCAAGGATCAAACCGCATCATGCTGGGCTCCGATTATCCTTTCCCGTTGGGCGATTTGGAGATAGGAAAATTCATAGAAGAAATGGATCTCTCTAAAAAAACAAAAGAAGATATATTTTATCGTTCGGCTTTGGAGTGGCTCGATTTAAAAGAAGAAAATTTTATTAGTCAAAAGAAAAAAAAATGAAGTGGTGTGTCGGATTTCTATTATTGATAGTCAGTGTTTCGGGTATGGCACAAAGCCAAGCTGAAAAAGATAAGATCAGAGAACTGGAACTCATGCGGCAGATGGATCATGCGCGGAGGGTGACCATGAAAATTGATTCGGCCGTACGCCTCTCCGATGAAGGGCATTACCAAGAAGCCGATGCCCAGTTCAGGTTGATCCTAAAATCTATCCGCAGTGTGCCCACCGACCTTACTTATTATTTCGGAAAAAATTCTTTCTTTCTGGGAAAGTACCGACAAAGTATTGACTGGCTCAATAAATACATACAACTGAAAGGAACCCAAGGGCAATATAGCGAACAAGCTATTGAGTGGCTGGAGAAATCAGAGCAGGAGTTATTGAAACTAAAAGCTCAGGAGACTAAGCGCGCTTACGAAGTATTGTCTGGCGATTACTACATAGATTGCGGAGCTACCGGCAAAGTAGTGTGCCCTTCGTGTAAAGGCTCGGGTGTGATCGTCAAGAAAAATTATTTCGGAGACGTGTATAAATCCTGTCCGGCTTGCGAAAAGCGGGGCTACCTCACTTGTGATGAGTATAACAAGCTATTAAAAGGGAAACTGATCTCCGACTAAGGGATCGGGTACTTTCTGGCGTTTCATTATCTTTGTGGCATCATGTTGCACAACAAAACAAACGGGAAAGAATTAAAAGAAAAACTACAGCGCTCCACTGAAGAGCGGATAACGATTTCATTTTATAAATATCATTACATTTTCGAGCCTGCTCTCTTTCGCGATAATTTATTCAAGCTGTTAGATACCCTGCATGTGCTGGGCAGGATTTATGTGGCCCACGAGGGCATCAATGCGCAGATAAGTGTTCCAGCAGAAAATCTGGAGAAATTTAAAGCCCAGCTTTTTGAAATAGAGTTCCTAAAAAACATTCGTCTGAATAACGCCATCGAAGATGATGGCAAATCGTTTTTTAAGTTAAAAATTCTGGTGCGCAAAAAAATTGTGGCCGATGGCCTGCATGACAATACCTTTGATGTAACCAACTGCGGGCAACATGTTAACGCGAGCGAGTTTAACCAACTGGCCGACAATCCTAACACGGTTATTGTTGACATGCGCAACCACTACGAAAGCGAAGTGGGGCATTTTAAAAATGCCATCTGCCCGGATGCCGACAGCTTTCGGGAAGAGTTGCCCCTGGCAGAGCAACTACTGCGCGATAAAAAAGATAAAAATATTTTAATGTACTGCACAGGTGGCATTCGCTGTGAAAAAGCCAGCGCCTGGATGAAACATGTCGGATTTAAAAATGTTTTTCAATTGAATGGAGGTATTATAGAATACGCCCGCCAGGTAAAAGAACAAGGATTGGAAAATAAGTTTATCGGTAAAAATTTTGTTTTTGACGAACGTCTGGGCGAACGGATATCAAACGACATCATCAGCCATTGTCATCAGTGCGGCAAACTGTGCGACCACCATACCAATTGCAAAAATGATGGCTGCCACTTGCTGTTCATCCAATGCGATGAATGCCAGAAAAAATATAATGGATGCTGCTCAGATGAGTGTAGCCATGTTTTAACTCTTCCTTCAGAACAACAAAAAGAAATCAGACGGGGTATTAATAAAGGACGCCAAGTATTTAAAAAGGGACGGGCTGCAAACCTGCGCCAGAAAATAAACGAACCGTTAGTTATCCATGGCACGGATTAAATATTACTACGACACCGAAACCTGCAAGTACGAGCGCATCAAAACCACAACAGGCGATGTGATCCTGAACATTGTGGGTATCATGATGCTCACGCTGGGTATGGCCTTGGGGCTGATTTTCTTGGCAGGTAATTATTTTGAGTCGCCCCGCGAGCTGATGCTACGAAATGAAGTAAAGGAAATGGAATTCTATTACCAACACTTAAATGTAGAATTCCAAAAACTTAAAACTCAGTTGGATGGCATGGAGTATCGCGATGACAACATCTATCGCGCTGTGCTGGGGGCTGAACCTGTTGATAAAAATATCAGGCAAGGTGGCGTGGGCGGAGCAGACCGTTTTGAAGATATCCGCAGCAAAAAAATTAAACACGAAGACCTCATTGTTACCATGGAGGAAACCATGGCGCAGCTCAAACGAAAAGTTTACATCGAATCAAAATCGCAGGATGATATCGTAGCACTCGCCAAAAACAAAGAAAAGCTGTTAGCAGCCATTCCGGCTATTCAACCTGTGTCTAACAAACAACTGATTGCCTTAGCTTCCGGTTATGGTTTTCGCATCCACCCTGTTTATAAAGTAATGAAGATGCATACGGGCGTTGACTTTGCCGCCAGTATCGGCACACCCATCTATGCCACCGCAGACGGAACAATTGATAACCTTCAGTTCAGTTTTACGGGTTATGGAAATGTGTTGGAAATTGATCATGGTTTTGGCTATCGCACACGGTATGCACACATGCATGGATTTGCCGTTCGCCAGGGGCAGCATGTTAAGCGGGGCGACTTAATCGGCTATGTGGGCACTACCGGCTTATCAACAGCACCACACTTACATTACGAAGTGTTTGTCAACGGGACTTATGTTAATCCTGTTCACTATTTCTTCAATGACCTGAACCCGACAGAGTACGCCAAAATTATTGAACTGGCTTCCATCGAAAACCAATCGTTGGGCATGTAACAAAGTGGGGCATCAATCAAAATATAAAAGAAAACCATTGCTTATTTTTTGATTTCGTAATTTTAAGCATGCGGCTTGTGCTTTTAATTATTTCATTGCTTCAGTTTCATTGTTTGTTTTCGCAAGGGTGCAGCGATGCAGGCTTTTGTACCATGGGCGCCATGAAGCCCGACCAACCTTTTAACAAAAACTATAAAGCTAAACTCTACTCAATAGAATTCAGTCAGTATTACGGGATAACACATTTCAATAATCATATTTGGGTATCCACGATGGAGGCAAATATCAGCTTGGGAGAAAAATATACTGCACAAGTAAAAATACCTTATCAGCTATCGAGTGGCCACTTGGGCACGTATCAAAGCATGAGCGATATTTCATTCAGTATCACCCGAAATATAATCCGTCAAGATAACTTCGATTTGAATATTACCGTGGGCACCAAAATTCCCTCTAATAATGGCGACCTTCAACAATTTCAAGGAAGAAGTTTACCTATGTATTACCAAACCAGCTTGGGTACACACGATTTAATTGTAGGAGCTTCCATCATCACCAAAAAATGGTTGTTGGCTGTGGGGTATCAGCAGGCCCTCGACAGAAACCAAAACGGGTTTTGGTGGGGCGAATGGAGAAAAGAAGATGCTGCCGACACATCTTATATCCTCCGTTATGCACAATCCAACAACCTCCAGCGCGGAAAAGATGTTATGATCCGCATCGAACGCAATTTTCGTTTTTCACAATTTAATGCCAGTATCGGGTTGCTGCCTATCTACCGTCTAAATGCCGATGACATTCAAGTTCCTTCACTGACAAGCAATTTACTTACACCCAAAGTTTCAATCGGAAGTGACGGGCTGGCGCTTTCTGCCATCTACACGTTGGGCTACCACTTCAACACCAACTCTTCCATAAAATTATTGGTAGGCAACCGCATTGTGCAGCGACCTAAAAATCCGGATGGCCTCTCGCGCGAATTTGTAACATCATTTACGTACCAGTACCGATTTTGATGAAAAGCATCTCACTCTTCGCTGTATTGATATTGCTTGCTGCAAATACATTGCATTGCCAAACAACAGAACATAAAATTGATTCTTTACTTTCTCAAGCTAACTACGTTGCCGTATTAAGTCTGATACGAAATCAAACCAATCCTTCTATACTAATAAAAAACAAAGAAGCCTCTGCCTTGATGAGTTTGGGGAGGTTGGATGAAGCCTCGGTCTTACTTCAAAATATCTCACCCACAGATAGTGTGGAAAAGGCAATTACAGACAACAACACCGGCTATCTTTATCTCTTAAAGGGGAGAAGTGATTTGGCACAAAATTATCTTGAAAAGGCAAGAGATATTTTTAAGAAACAGGGAAAAGAAAAATCGCCCGAAGCCGCCAAATGCCTTTCTAACTTGAGTTTGCTTTTTTGGAGCCTCGGCAAAAATAATCAGGCAGAAGAAAATGGTTTGCAGGCATTACAAACCCGGCTATCTATTTTTAGTTCTGAAAGCGAGGAGGTCGCAGCCTCTCTCAATGATTTGGGACTGATCTACGGAAACACCGATGCCGACAAAGGATTAAACTACTATGAAAAAGCGCTTGCTATCTATGAAAAAATTTATGGTGGCAACCATCCGAAAATTGCCATCGCCAATACCAACATAGGGTTGATGTACCTGAAGCTGCAATTAGTAGGCGATGCCATACACCATTTTGAAACAGCCCTTTCTATCTGGCACAAAATCTATCCCGATGGACACCCCAACGAAGCGTTGGCTATGGCAAACTTGGGGCGGTCGTATGTACAAATAAAAAATAATCTGGCTGCATTAGAATATTTCAACAAAGCATTACTGATCTATAAAAAAAATTATGGGTTAAAGCATCCAGATATTGCCGCAGTCTATAACCAACGGGCGAGTGTGCTACTCAGCGAAAAAAAGCATGCTGATGCTTTAAGCGATTTGCAGCAAGCCCTCATTGCTAACTCACCTGTTTTTCATGAAACAAGGATTACCAAAAACCCACCCGTACAACAATTTTATAATGCAGAAGTACAATTGTATTCGCTTGATCTAAAAGCACAAACGCTGGAATCTTTATATCACAACAAAACACTAAAACTGAAAAATTTAAAACTTGCATTAATCACACTTCAATCTTGTGATAGCCTGATTGACCTCATCCGCAAAGGCAGCAGCAATGAAAACGACAAAATTGCTTTGAGTGCGCTTGCCAACGCAGTGTATGAAGATGGCGTGCGCATTGCCTACACTATCAGTGAACTGGTCATACAGCCGGCTCACTATCGTGAAATGGCTTTTTATTTTGCCGAGAAAAGCAAGTCTGCCGTACTGCAAGCATCTATCGCAGATGCACAGGCTAAATCATTTGCCGGCATCTCAGCCGAGTTATTGGAAGAAGAGCGTATTAAAAAATCTACCATTACCTTTCTTTCAGAAAAATTGGCCGCTAAGCCGGGGGAAGACGAGGAACAGAAAATTAAAAATGCATTATTTGAAATCAAGCTGTCGTACGAACAGCTGATTAAAAAAATGGAGAAGGATTATCCATCCTATTACAACCTGAAGTACCGTACACTTTCTGCTACCCTCAATGATATTCGCAGTATTATTAAACCTCAGCAAGCAGTGGTTAGTTATTTTGTAGCAACTAAAGAAAAAAGAATATATCAGTTTGCCGTTACCGCAACAAAGTTTACAGTTACACGTTCTACCTTACCCAATAACTTCGATCGGCTTTGCCTGGGCTTCGTCAACAGTCTATTACATCGTGATTATTCTACTTACCAAAAAACCGAAATACTTCGAAAATCTCTCATGCCCCATGTCCCTAAATACATCAATGAGTTAATCATTCTACCCTCGGCCAGACTAAGTACATTACCATTTGAAGCACTCCCCTTAAAGAAAGTAAAGGGTAATAGCTTTAGTAACACAAAATATTTTATTAACCGATGGGCTATCAGTTACGAATTTGCAGCCGGGCTTATGCTGCAAAAAGAAAAAATAAAACCTGCATATGAGGCCTCTATATTACTTTGTGCCCCCATCCGGTTTAATCAAAACAAAAACCTGCCGGACTTACCGGATTCAGAAGAAGAAGTAAAAACTATTGCCGGATTATTCCCTGATAGATCAATGATCTATACTTACGAAAAAGCCAACGAGCAATTATTAAAATCTAAAGAAGCCAGCCACTATAATATTTTACATCTGGCTACACACGGAGTTGTTGATTCGCAGGATCCTTCTCAGTCGGAAGTGTACCTGAATGGTGAGGGTGCAGAAGATGGCAATTTATATTGTGGTGAAATATACAATTTGCATTTTAATGCCGACCTCATTGTGTTGTCGGCATGCGAAACAGGCTTAGGCAAAATTTCTACAGGCGAAGGGGTAATCGGGCTGTCGCGGGCACTCACCTATGCGGGTGCCAAAAATATCATTGTATCATTTTGGAAAGTAGCCGATCAATCTACCGCTGCACTAATGATTGACTTCTATCGTCAACTGCAAAAAAATCCCAACACGGATTTTAACCGTTCTATCCGCGAGGCTAAACTAGAACTAATGAAACTACCCGTCTATTCTTCTCCTTATTATTGGGCTCCGTTTATTTTAATAGGAAACTAAAACAAAAAATCCGAATCATGCGATCCGGATTTTTTAATTGAATGTCTATGATTGATTATTTATAATCTGGCTCAATACCTGTGGGGTCGAACTGCCAGCAGTCGTCAAAGCTGCTGTTTCCGTTACCACCGGTTGTTAAAATACCCAATCCTTTTCCGTTCACGTTAACCGTCAACCCGACAGCATCACTTCGTGGCGCCCCGTTTATCGGTACGTTAGTAACAATTGAGAAGTATTGCATCCAAACATCTCCATTGGTAATATTTCCATTATTATCAAAAACTGCAGGAGTATATTGCCACGTATCGCCAGCACCGGCAGAACCCATCGTAACATAACCATATCCACCAATTGAAAAAGTAGATGCCTGTTGTCTGGGTCGGGGTTGAGCTATGGCATTTCCATTTCTGTCTTTTCCGGTCAGCCCATTCAGGTAAGCCCAAGGGGAAGTGGTGGTGCTGCCTATTTTGCTTACATCAAACCTGATAAAATCAACCGGGTAAGACTGGCCACCTGCCTGGTCATATCCTCCTCCTACATAAGCTATATCATTATCACCATTGTTGATTACGAAAGTAAATGGAAAAGCTCTTTTGGAGCCGGCTCCGGGGCGTTGCTTCCAATAGCCGGGGCCCGCACTACCCGATGCTACCGAGTCAGGAAAAAATTCCCACAAGTCTTTGTAATCATAGAGGTTAATATCATTTCCCCAACCTACAAACCCGCGGTTGTTGACAGTAAATGCGCCACAACCGTAGCGAGCCGATACTGTTACACCCAATTGATCTTTTGAATATCCAAAATCTGCTACACGAGTCCACTGGCCAATAGGTGCAACCGTAGGGTCATATTGCCAAAAATCGCTCATCGGGTTATTCACACCATTGGGAATGCTGTAACCTGTACCTACATACGCTTTGCCATTCATAACAAAAGCCACTGCATCGCGCCTTCCGGCCCCCGGAAATGAAGCTATCTGATACCATGCATCAGCCACCGGATCATATTTCCAAAAATCAGTCAGGAAGGCTGTGTTGATGTTGTTCATTCCATTATAGCCAAGTCCCACATAACCAACATTATTAATAACAAAACCTACCGCGCCCTGTCGGGGTATTCCCGCAAAGCTTCCTAATTTATCCCAACTGCCCGGATAGGTAGTTGAACTTGGATTGCTGCACGATGCCAAGGCTATCAAAAATGCGAACATAATTAATACGTTGCCCGAACAGGCTAAAACTCGTTTCATATAGGTAGATTTAATTTGGTACATGGGTATAGTAGAGTTGTAATTTTATTTTGTTGTAACCTTTATAGCGATCTCCGATAAATGCTCGTTGAACACTGCCCCCCATGTTATCTCCCGGTGCAATAAACAAGGGTGTAATGTAATTGGTATTGCTCTTCACTTGACTGAAGAAAAAAGAGTAAATAGAAAATGAATAGAATGTATTAACACCTAATATATTGTCATACACAATAGATGCTGTAGAATTCCCAAAAGTGGTAATGGGTATGTTGGTTACATCGGTGGTAAATAATTCCAACTTACTGGGCGGCAAAAGATTGACCGGAAAACTGCCGGGTTCAGGGTAAGCTATCAGATAAGCAGCGTTTAACAACACGTTAGGATTATTGGCAAAGAATGATTTTACTGAGGGAAAATCAAGCCTCGTTACCAGCCCCGTGCCTGTTTGCACATAGCACGTATTGCCGGTGGCAGTAGAAGGGATAGCCTGATAGGGTTGCAACCCGCTTAACGCAGTACCTGATCTGTCGTATTGAATATTATTAAACTGATAGCCATTATTGATTGTAAAATCAATATGCATATTTTTTAGCACTCCGTTGATCAGACGTTTGTAATAAATACGAAGCCTTAATTTATCAGCTTTAAAACCCGCCACACAAGCGGTAGATGAAGGATCGGGTTCGAGATACAGCCCGCGAAAGAAAGCTGAATTAAAAACTGACATATTAGAAAATATGTTACCCGAATCAGACTGAGCCAAACTGAACCACTTGGCGCCAAAACTGTCGGCCACCCGAAGGGTAACGGTATCTCGGTGGGGAAATAATTTTACTGTTCCCGAAATAATCGGAGTAGCCGCATGCGCAAATTTTGTGGAATTGAAAAAACCCGGATAAGATCCGAAAATAGACATCTTTACAGAGCCGGTAGGTATTTTCCGAGGTATTAAGTAGTCTGTAACCTGATAGCCGTTGATCTTCATGCTTTGGGTGGTATCTCCGGTGAAGGTTTTGTTGTAAAACATAACCAGCACCATCGAGTCGAAGTATGACTGAAAAGTAGGTTGAAAAAGGCTGGTGTACGACAATTGAAAATAGGAAGAAGAAGAAACGGTTCCTAATTGAGCATCGTGATAGCGCCCCAAAAGTACTGTTCCGGTGCCATTGGTTAAAAAAGTATCTAACTGAACAGTTGATGTAACCACAGAGAATGTGTCACTAAAAATCGTTTGAAGATTATTATTACTGAATACCCTGCTCACAGCTAATGTGTTGGGGTCTTCGCAAGACCACCCCAAAACAGCCGTTATCGTCAGCGCCAGAAAAAAAATAAACCTACCTCGCATTCTCAATTTTACCTTAACAGAAGTAATGATGCTTTATTGCTTTAAAAAGTTTAAAAAAGGTAGGCTCAAACCACAGCTAACCTAACGACTAATCATTTTAGTGGGCCCGGAGGGAGTCAAACCCCCAACCTTCTGATCCGTAGTCAGATGCTCTATTCAGTTAAGCTACGGGCCCGGGTAAAAATTACAAAGCGGCAAATTTAAGAGAATAAATCCGTTCACCAAACGATTTAATAAATCGAGATTTATTTTAAAACGATGTCAATCTATCGGTACGGTAACATGAAGTCTTTCCTTCATAAAACTTTTATACTTGCAATTCACTCTTTAATAAAAGTGAGATTTGTCAGTTAAAAATGTATTTTTGCCGGTTCAAAAAAATAAAATGACTAAGAAATATTTTGTTACAGCCATTTTAGTGTTCTGTATTTTTTCAATGGCCTATACCCAAGAGAAAAAGAAAAAAGCCTACCGCCCCGACATTCCCGGGTTTTTCCTGGTTGACCTCGGGTTTAATAATGGCATGAGCCGCCCTGCTTTTTTTAATCAGGGCTTTTGGGGATCGCGCACATTAAATGTGTACTATCATTACCCGATCCAAATCGGCAATTCCAAATTCAGCTACAACCCAGGGGGCGGGTTTGCTTTCGAACGGTTTAAATTCACTAACAACTATACGCTGAGTTCGCAAATAGGGCAAGACGGATCGTACGACTTGGTGCCGATTACTCAGTTGGCTTTCTTCGCATCGGGTTCGGTAAGTGTACAGAAAAGTATGCTCGTAGCCAATTATTTTGATCTGATGCCGGTGGAATTCAGGTTCGACACTAACCCCAAAAACCCCGCTAGCGGGTTTAATTTTTCTGTTGGTGGTCGGGTAGGCTTTTTGATGGACAGCCACACCAAAATAAAATATTCAATGAATGGGGTAAACGGAGTTTATAAAGATAAACAAACGCACGGTCTGAACCAGCTCCGGTATGGATTTTACACCCGTGTGGGTATCGGCAATTTCAACTTATTCTATCAATATAATCTATCGCCCTATTTTTCAGGAAACTCAGGTCCCTCGCAAACGGGCATGAATGTAATGACTATCGGTATTTCGCTCAACGGATTGTAAATCATTTGCCGGTGAATACCGGCTTTCTTTTTTCCAAAAATGCTTGCACACCTTCCCGGTGATCTATTGTTGTGCCGGCAATCTCCTGAAGGTATGCTTCGTACTCCAACATTTCTTCCAGCGAAGAAACGGCTGACTTGCTCAACATTTTTTTGATCAGCCCGATTGCTTTGGTAGGCGCCTGCGCAAAATAATCGGTGTAACGTTTTACGGCCTCCTCTAATTTCCCTTCTTCTGCTATTTGATTAATCAGCCCTAATCGCAGCGCCTCAGCCGCACTTACTTTCGTACCCATACTGCAAAGCTCAAAAGCCTTGACCGTACCAATTGCACGAGGCAGAAAATAACTTGATCCTGAATCGGGTACCAACCCAATGTTGATAAATACTTCTATTAAAGTGGCTGTTGACGCAGCCACAATGATATCGCAAGCTAATGCTATCGAACAGCCTGCACCGGCCGCCACTCCATTCAGTTTACAAATGATGGGCTTCGGCAAATGACGCATGCCCATAATAAGTGGATTGTAGCGTTTGGTCAACGATTCTTTAAACGAGCGCTTGCCTGCGCCAGACGAAGCCTTCAAATCTTGGCCGGAGCAAAATGCTTTTCCTTCGCCTGTCAACACCACCACGCGCACTTGCTCGTCTTTGGCTACAGCCTTCAGTGCATCCTGAAGCTCAAAAGTAATTTCATCATTTAGCGCATTGTAAACTTCCGGGCGGTTAAGGATAATGGTGGCTATGCCTCCGGCTACATGATATTTGATAAACTGAAAGTTCATACTTAACAGGATATATTTTAATACCTCGCCAAGTTACCTGTTGTATAAAAAAATAAAAAGCTATTTTTAGAACAATTAAAACCCTACATGGCGCGCGCCTTATCCCTGATATTGCTATTATCTCTTTGCCTCCTCGTGTCGTGCCGTTCCTCAAAAAACAAGACACAGGTACTTCGGCCTAAAACACACAAAATCTGGCCGGCAGGAAATAAGTATGTCATTGATATACCTGTGGGCGCACGGCACATTCGTCTCTTGAAGAGACGCACGACAAAAATGGAAACGTTGCGTTAGTTATTGCAACCCCTTCAGTACAAAATCCAGATTCTTTCTAAAGAATATTTTTAGCGGAGCTATCTGGTTGATATGTGCTGTTACTACCGAGCCATAAAAGATAGAAATCAGCAGGTGGGCAATATCGCGGGTAGAAGAAGTTTTGGTAATTTCTTTTTTAAAGATTGCTTCCAGCGAAAATTTTTCAAACATCTGATCTACCGACTGAATTTCGATACCTTGGATATTTTCTATGTGCGGATACAGTAATTTTTTTTCTTCTGTCTTCACCGGAAAAGGTTTCGGGTTCCGCTTCAGGTCTGCCAGATAAGCAAATAAACTTAAAATGATTCCGGGGTTTGCTTCGCAGTCTTCGCTCAGTCTATCGAACAAAAAATAAATTCCGTTAATGCCTTCCTTTGGTTTCTCTGCTAACTCTACAGCCCTTTTCAAACACCACAGCCTAAAATAATAAAGCAGAATATCTTCTTTTTGTGGAAAGTAACTAAACAATGTTACTTTCGATATTTTTACTTTCGCACAAATTTCATCTACATACAGGTCGTCAAAAGATTTTTTTCCGATAAGTTTGAGTGTAGCATCTAATATAGCCAGTTTCAGGCGGGCAGCTTTTTCTTTCCGCAATCCCATGATGTGTATTGGTAATAAAATGTTTTGCGTAAGTTACTATTGTTTGATAAGGAAATAATATTTTTAGAGTTCAAACCAGATATAAATTCCATGAAACGCTTATTCATTCTTTTATTGGTATGGGGCGCCTTTGCTTGTCAGTCGCAAGAGCACCAAAAAAGTTTAGGCTTAGTGGCTGACTCCGCCATGGTTGTTTCGGCTCATGCGTTGGCCTCGCAGGTGGGTGTTGCTATTTTAAAAAAAGGTGGTAATGCGGTAGATGCTGCCATTGCCGTTCAGTTTGCATTAGCGGTTGTTTTTCCGGCAGCCGGTAATATTGGCGGAGGTGGCTTTATGGTGGTGCGCCAGAAAGACGGCTCGCTCTATGCATTAGACTATCGCGAAAAAGCACCTGCCAAAGCATCTAAAAATATGTACCTCGACAAAGATGGTAATGTTATTCCTGGGTTGAGTTTGATAGGACATCTGGCTTCGGGTGTTCCCGGTTCTGTTGATGGCATGGTGGAGGCGCACAAAAAATTAGGGACACTACCCTGGAAAGATTTAGTTCAACCTGCCATTGACTTGGCCATGAATGGTGTTACGCTCACTTCACGCGAAGCTAAATGGTTTAATGAATCGCAACCTGATCTTATTAAATACAATACGGTAAAACCGAATTTTTTGTTAAAGGATAATTGGAAAGCTGGCGACATTGTAAAATGGACTGACTTGGGTCACACGTTAGAGCGCGTCCGCGATCAGGGCAGAGCCGGGTTTTATGAAGGCAAAACTGCCGATGACCTGGTGGCTGAGATGCAAAGAGGAAAAGGAATTATCACGCTGGAAGATTTAAAAAATTATAAATCGGTTTGGCGCGAGCCCGTTACGGGCGTTTACAAGGATTACAAAATTATTTCTATGCCTCCTTCATCAAGCGGGGGCATTTGCCTGATTCAACTGCTCAAGAGTGTAGAGCCCTACCCTATCAAATCATGGGGCTTCAATCATGTAAAGACTGTTCACCTCATGGTGGAAGCCGAGCGCAGAGTGTATGCCGACCGCACGAAATATTTGGGCGACCCCGATTTCTACAAAGTGCCCGTCAAAGAACTTTTAAACGACCAGTATAACGATGAGCGGATGAGTACTTTTAATCCCGAGCAGGCTACACCGAGCAGCCAAGTGAAAGAAGGGAAAATTGCCGGATATGAATCAGAAGAGACCACCCATTTTTCTATTGTAGATTCTCATGGGAATGCCGTGGCTGTTACCACTACGCTCAACGGCTGGTTTGGTTCTAATGTGGTGGTGGCCGGCTCCGGTTTTTTTCTCAACAACGAAATGGACGACTTCAGCGTCAAACCCGGTGTGCCCAATATGTTTGGGGTTTTGGGCGCCAAAGCCAACAGCATAGAACCCAACAAACGGATGCTGAGCGCCATGACGCCTACCATCGTAGAAAAAAATCATCAGCTATTTATGGTTGTCGGCACGCCCGGTGGGTCAACCATCATCACTTCAGTTTTTCAAACCGTCCTCAATGTAATCGAGCATGACATGGGGATGCAGCAAGCCGTAGATGCCAAACGTTTCCATAGCCAGTGGCTTCCTGATGTAGTGGCCGTAGAGAAACGAGGGCTGACCACCAACGACAGCCTTGCGCTGGTAAAAATGGGGCATAAGATTGTAAACCGACAGGCCATCGGCCGTGTAGATGCTATCCTTGTACTAAAGAATGGAAAATTAGAAGGTGGTGCCGACCATACGCGCGGAGACGACACCGCTGCCGGGTATTGAGTCATTAAAATCCGGCATCAGTCTTTCACTATCACAAACTCCACCCGTCTGTTGAGTTTCCGTGCCTCTTCGTTATCTGCGGTGGTTACCGGCTTGGTGCCGCCATATCCTTTGCCTTTAATGCGTTTGGCTGGGATGCCTTTGGATACTAAGTATTTTTTGATCACCTCTACCCGCTGCCTTGACAAAATGAGATTAGCCTCTGCGTTTCCTCGATTATCAGTATGCCCCTCCAACATAATTTCCACATTCGGGTTATTTAGCAAAAAACTTTGCACTACGTCTAACTCCGGATAAGATTCAGCCAGTAAGGTTGTTGTGCCCACCACAAACAAAATATTTTTTAAGTTGACCACCGTACCCACTTCAATAGGTTGCAGCTTAAAATTCATCTCCAGCGTTTGTAGTTCGTAGGTGTGGATATCTAACTTCTCAGAAAGATTTACAAAACCCGGTGACTGAATTTCGATATGGTAAATTTTCGTTGACGGAATGATGATTTGAAATTTTCCATCGGCACTGACTGCTTGCAGTTGCAAAGAATCTGTTTTAAAATATAATCGTGCGTTTAGCTTATTGCCTGCTTTAGCACTTGTTACCAGTCCATATATTGTTACCTTTTTAAATGCACCCTTCGATGGATATTTTTTTTCAACCATTTTGATGGTGTCCATTTTCACAGTGTGGGCAGAGTCATACCACGCAAAGATATTTCCATAGCGGTCGCTGTCGCGGGTGGTTGTAAAAACTGACGGAGTTGCATCAGATCGAAAATACAAATCGCGTGCCTCTGAGTTGCGCGGCTCTCCTACATTCACCGGCTCCGACCAGTTTGTCCAACTGTCATCCAAACGGATAGACATAAAAATATCGAAGCCGCCCAATCCCTTTCTTCCATTAGACGAAAAGAAAAGTGTACGGCCATCATCGCTGAGTGCCGGAGTCCATTCCTGATAAGGTGTGTTGATCACCGATCCTAAATTAATAGCATCGCTCCACCGCCCGTCTTTTTTCAAACTCACATAAATATCTTCTACGCCTCTTGTGCCGTATGATTCGGCCGCAAAAACAAATGTGTTGCCATCTTTGCTGATCATGCCCGAAAAATGATCCGAACGATTTAAAAAATAGGGAATAGAAATATTCTCAGGGCTTGTCCACCCCGACTCATTTTTTCTGCAAAAAGAAATACCTTGTGTTCGGGCTATCTCGCCATTTTTTTCATAATGGCCGAGTAAAAAAAGTGTGGAGCCATCGGCACTGAAACCTGCCACGGCATTGTAACCTGCATTGTTGAGTGCTTGGCCAGCATGTATGGGCGGCTGCCACTGACCATCCATAAACAACGAAACCCAAATATCTCCGGCATCGCGCTTCCCTCCTATGTTTTGTGGGTGATTGGCAATGGTTAGATACATGGTTTTGCCATCGGGCGAAATAACAGGCGCTTGTTCATCGTAAGGCGAATTAACAAGCCGAAACGGAGCAGGTGTAACCTTCTGAGCCAAAACATGGCCACAACCAATAAGTACTATCAGTGCGATCAATCGAACTGTCATATTTTTTTATGATGTCTGTCCGGCAAATTAAGGAAATACTCAATTAATATTTGCTCACCCATTTATTTCCTTTTACAAAAAAACGCCAGAGCAACTGTGCGTCTTCTCCCGCATAGTCTATGCCAATGCGTGTGGTTGTTACAATTTCCTGACGGCTTACGCGCAAGCCACGGTCTTCTATCCAGATTGAACCATCAACCAGCGAGTTGCCATTTTGTTTTCGCCCGATGCCCATCGCCTTTGTCAGTTTGCCCGGCCCCGAAGTTATTTTTTTTGAAGAAGTTGAGCCTGCCCGTTCCATCATCCACTCTATGCCATCCACCGGTTGTAGTGCCCGTATCAGAATGGCGTCAGCTTTATTTTCTGTGTTCGTTACCACATTAAACATTTCGTGTACGCCATAGCACAAGTACACGTAGGCTACGCCTCCCATCCCAAACATTACCTCGTTGCGTTTTGTTTTCCCTCTATGGGCATGGCTTCCTTTTTCTATTTCAGAATACGCCTCTGTCTCTACAATCATGCCGCTAGTCAGTTGCCGATTTGTTTTTGAAACAAGAATTTTTCCTAAAAGCTGCCGGGCGATGACGGTTACATCTTTGCGCAGATAAAATGATTGGCTTAGTATCATGCTGTATGTTAAAGTTCTGTTAAAATTAAGATGCAAAATAACGTTATCTATACTGCTTTCTACAAAGTGTTTGGTCATCTGCTATTCCACATTAAATTTGCAAAAAAACAAACTATATGAAATCAATCTTATCTCTCTTTTTGGCAGGTGTTTCTTTGATGGCATTCGGCCAAATAAAAACACCTTCGCCCAGCCCTGCCGGGTCGGTATCTACTACTGTTGGACTTACCGATGTAAAAATTGATTACTCGCGCCCTCGTGTAAAGGGAAGAAAAATTTTTGGCGAAGGAGCCGGTTTCCTGTTGCCGTACGGAACCATTTGGCGTTCGGGTGCCAACAATGGTACGTTTATTTCTTTCTCTGATGATGTAACGGTAGAAGGAAACAAAGTGCCTGCCGGAAAATATCTGATCTACACTTGGCCGGGCGCCAGCGAGTGGACTGTATCCTTGTATAAGGACATCAACTTGGGCGGAGATACCGAACACTACGACAAAGCCCAAGAGCTCATCAACTTCAAAGTAAAATCAGAAAAGTTGGCTGAAAAAGTAGAAACACTTACCTACAATATCGGAGATATTGCTGACGACAGTAAGTCTGCCAAAGTTCAACTGGCTTGGGAAAACACATCTGTAAAATTTAGTGTCGGTGTTGACTTTGATGCGAAAGTGATGAAGTCTATCGAAGCCAGTACAAAAATAAATCCCAACAACTATTACCAGGCTGCGGTTTATTACTTAGAAAATGGCAAAGACCTGAAGCAAGCAGAAGAGTGGGCTGTGAAAGCCTCTGAAGCCTCGCCTGATGCTTTTTGGATTTGGTATCAGCGTGCACGTATTGAAAAAGCGCTTGGCAACAAAGCAGCTGCATTGGCCTCTTCCAAAAAATCTTCCGAAAAAGCTGCGGCTGCCAAAAACCGCGACTATGTTAATATGAACGAAGAGTTGCAGAAGTCGCTGAAGTAATTTTTCATCATTCATTTATTCTTACATCGAAGGCTGCCAGCGGGCGGCCTTCGGTATTTATACACTATGCTATACTTCTTCAACCTTGTCTTTACATATATTTTTAAAAACTAATTGCGCAATGTTTTTCTCACCATCTCCATCCCTACACTAGCCTTCTCAACAATAAATTCAAGATTGGGAACGTGATAGACTTCGGGCTTTTTTGGATCAACAACAAATTTTAGTACAGAATCGGGAACATAATCAATCAGACCGGCTGCCGGATAAACTACCAGCGATGTGCCTACCACCAAAAAAATATCTGCTGTTGCCGCTATCTCTGTAGCCACGGCCATCATGGGCACCATTTCACCAAACCACACAATGTTGGGGCGTAGCTGTGAACCCTTCGCGCACTTATCGCCCAGTTTTAAATCGTCTTCAATTTTATAAATCAATGACGGATTGGATGTGCTTCTCGATTCGAACAAACTGCCGTGGAGGTGAACTACATTTTTTGAGCCTGCCCGTTCGTGCAGGTCATCTACATTTTGGGTGATGACGGTTACATTAAAATCATTTTGCAGTTCAGCCAAAATATGATGTGCCCGGTTGGGCTTTGCTTCGCGTGCCGCTTTTCTGCGTTGGTTGTAAAATTCTAAAACTAATTCAGGATTTCTTTGCCATGCCTCAGGCGTGGCCACATCTTCCACTTTATACCCCTCCCACAATCCGCCCGCATCGCGAAAAGTGGCCAGCCCGCTCTCGGCAGAAATGCCGGCACCCGTTAATACCACCAACTGCTTCATCTCACGCTCATCGTAATTCCTTTGATAGTTTCTATTTCAATTTCCTATCAAAAAAATCTTTCGCTCCGTTAAAAACTTTTTGCCAGGTTTCGTAGCGAAGGAAACCGTGAACTTCATCCGGAAAAACGATGACTTCAACAGGCACGTTCTTTCCGCGCAACTTAGTGGCCAAATCGGTTGTCTGCTGAAACTGCACATTGCGGTCGTCATCTCCATGAATAAAAAGTACAGGAGCTACCCACTTTGATAGGTCTGCCACCGGAGATGAATTGCGCGCCAACTCCATTTCGTTTTTTGCCAGCCCCCAGCCGTTGGTAGCATCTTGTGCATCGAAAGACCAGTCGTGTACACCATGCAGATCTACACCGGCTTTAAAAATTTCGGGATTGCGGGCTAGGCCCATAGCCGTAAGATAACCTCCGTACGAGCCTCCCCACAATCCGATTTTAGATGCTTCCACTTCCGGAAGGGCTTGCAAAAATTTGGCTGCCGCCACCACATCCTGATATTCGCTGGCGCCACGAGGGCCTTGGTTTTTTGCCTGCCTGAAATTTTTGCCGTAGCCGATGCCATCCCTATAATTAACAGCTACCACCGCATAACCGGCATGAGCCAAAAACTGATTGAAGGAATAATCTCCACTGTAATAATCCATGTAATGGAACCCCAACAGCATTTGCCGCTCGGGGCCTCCGTGCATATAAACCAAGCCGGGGCGCTTACCGGAAATTTTGCGGTCTATAAAAAGTTGGCCGTGGATGACAGTGCCATCGGCAGCTTTAAAAATAACTTGCTCCGGTTTAACAAATAACTGCGGCACATAAGCAGGTGCTTTTATCGTTACATTCAGTGCCACAACAATTTTCCTCGACTCATCCACTTTTGCTAACGCCATCGGCTGATTGATGGTGGTGCGATAACAATATAGTTGTGTGCCCCCAAAAGCAGGGTACATTTCTATTCCTTCGCCCGAGGTAACGGCCACGGGATTTCCGGCTGTTACGCTCGATTTCCAAATATGCCTGCGGTCTATGTCGTCTTTGTTTCCATCGAAATAAATATTTTGTCCTGATGCATCGAGGGTAAAATTTTCTACTTCACTGTTGTCGCCCGGGGTAATGTCTTTCAGGTCGGTTCCATCAGGGTTCATGGAGAAGACATGGTTCCAGCCGGTGTGCTCGGAATAAAATAGGATGCGGTTGGTGCTCGTCCATGTCAATGGTTTTTCGCGGTCTTGTGCAAACCCACCATCGTCTGCGGGAGACGACCAGATTTTTTTGGCTGTCAACGATTCGGCATCAGCTACCCAAATAGAAAATTTTAATCCGGCCACATAGTTTCTGAGTTCATCTATTTTAATTCCATCGTAGCGGATGAAGGCAATCTGTTTTCCATCCGGAGACCACACCGGGAAATTATCTAAAGAAACATCGGGCGACACCCAACGTATTTTTTTAGTTACCGTGCTGAAGATTCCTGTAAAGGAATGATCGCCCCGGTCGCTGGTAAAAAGTATTTCCAAATTATTGGGCGAAAACTTCGGGCTGTGGTTTGTGCCGCGTGCATGAAAAAGCAGTTTGGGTTCTGCATTGATATCCAAATTCGTTTCATAAATCTGGCCACCTTTAGAAAACAAAATTTTTAAGCCATCGGGATAAAACAATGGATTACTCCCTTGTGTAATTTTGGAAGGATTGTTTTTTGATGAGAGGTCTTTAAAATAAATAGCCTGCTCCACTCCTTCCGAGAGGCTTGCCGGGTTGGGGCGCTCGCCTCGCTGGTTCGCTGAGCCACCCCGGACGTAAATCAACTTCGTGGCGTTTGGGGAAAATAATAAATGAGCTATTTCTTGTCCGTCATCCTGATCGTAAGATGTGATAGCCCGTGGCAGGTCATTGCCGGTTTTCAGCATCACATTCCGCTTGCCTTGGTCGTTTATCACCCAGGCTATGTGTTTACCATCGGCAGAGGAAGCAAAATCAGACTCAAACGGGTGGCTAAAAAACTGTTCCAATCCCTGCGCAAAAAGAGACGAGGCAGCTACCGTCAAGAACAATGTCAATAAATTCTTCATGGATATATTATTTTTTAAATTTAAGATAAGGTTTTTTCAAATGTATTTACAGTCATTACCTTTGAAATTATCTAAAAAAAACCGTTTTGTAAGATAGTTTATATTTTTTTCCGATTGTCATTTCTTGTTAACTTTACCGCCCATTAACAACTACAAATCAGAATTCAATGAAGTTTATCGTCAACTCCAGCATCCTGTTGAAACAGCTTTCGCACATCAATGGCGTGATTACCACCAACCCCGTGGTTCCGATTTTAGAAAATTTTCTGTTTGAAATTGACAAGAGCAAGCTGACAGTTACCGCTTCTGATCTGCAGACTTCTATGATCACCGAAATCGGTATTGAATCGAAAGAAAAAGGAAATATTGCCGTGCCTGCCAAAATATTATTGGAAACATTAAAAAACCTGCCCGACCAGCCTGTTACTTTTTCCGTAGATGAAGCCAGCTATGGCATCGAAATCAGTTCGGACAACGGCCGCTATAAATTAGCAGGCGAAAATGCCACCGACTTCCCTAAAGTGCCGGCCGTATCTAACGATTTCTCCGCCAATATTTCTACCGAGGTTTTGGCACGTGCCATCAACAATACCATATTCGCCACCAGCAGTGACGAACTGCGCCCGGCCATGACGGGTGTGTATGTAAACCTGGGCGAGAAGAACACTACGTTTGTAGCCACCGATGGCCACCGGCTGGTGCGCTACCGCAGAACAGACATTAAATCAGAAAACGGAAACACCATCATCATCCCTCGCAAGGCGCTGAACTTGCTGAAGGCAACCTTACCTGCCGAGAACACAGACGTAAGCATAGACTTCAACATGAGCAATGCTTTTTTCCGTTTTGGAAATATCCGCATGATCTGCCGCCTGATTGATGAGCGCTTTCCGGATTATGATAACGTCATACCGACTACCAACCCCATCAAGATGACCATCAGCCGCACCGACCTGCTCAGCTCGCTGCGAAGGATTTCCATCTATGCCAACAAAACTACGCACCAGGTTCGCCTGAAAATTACAGGCAGCGAACTGCAAGTATCTGCCGAAGACCTCGACTTCTCTAATGAAGCAAACGAAAGACTTTCGTGCGAGCATGAAGGAGAAGATATTGAGATCGGGTTCAATGCCCGTTTCCTGATTGAGATGCTGAACAACCTCGATACAGATCAGATTAAACTGAACATGTCAGCCTCCAATAAAGCAGGTGTTATCCTGCCATCAGAAAAAGATAAGGGAGAAGACATCCTCATGCTGGTGATGCCGGTGATGCTGAACCAATATGCCTAACAGAAAACAGGTACGGAATATCTTCAAGAGCCATCGTAATGATGGCTCTTTCGTTTGTATCAATCTCCAAAACTGATGCCCAGTCCTTTAGCTGCCTGCACGATATACGAGCCGGGGTTTACAAAATTAGGTTCGCGCGTAGCCTCATCTAATGTAACGGAAACGATTTGGTTATTTTTGAGCGCTACCATCCTCCCGAAATTTTTCTCCAGCACCAGTTCAAACGCTTTTACACCAAACACCGATGCCAGCAGCCGATCAAACGCTACGGGCGTACCTCCGCGCTGCACATGGCCGAGGACTGTCTCGCGGATTTCCGCTTTGCACCCGGCATCTTTCAGTTGCTTCGACAACTGGTAGGCCACACCGCCCAACCGCACATGCTCCGATCCTTTTTCGCCTGCTGTTGATGTAACGGTTCCCTCCTTAGGCTTGGCGCCTTCGGCAATGACGATATTGACAAAGCCCCGCCCTTTTTTATAACGAAGATGAATCCGTTTCAATAGTTTATTTACATCGTATGGAATCTCTGGTATCAAACAAATTTCTGCACCGCCTGCAATAGCCGTATGGGTGGCAATCCATCCGGCATCGCGCCCCATTACCTCCATGATCATCACCCGGTGATGACTTTCGGCAGTTGTTACCAGCTTATCAAAACTTTCTGTGGCAATCTGCACGGCAGTTTGAAATCCAAACGTCATGTCGGTAGCAGACAAATCGTTGTCTATTGTTTTAGGAACTCCGATAACGGGAATGCCTTTATCGTACAATACTTTTGAAATTTTCTGCGAACCATCGCCTCCGATGTTAATGACGGCATCAAAATCCAGTTTCTTTAATTTGGCTACTAATTCATCCGAGCGGTCAACAAATTTTGTAGTTCCGTCAGCCTGCACTACCGGAAAATGAATGGGGTTAGATTTGTTGGTGGTTTTAAGGATCGTTCCGCCTTTTACGTGAATCCCGGCTGTGCGCTTAGACGTTAACCGCACGATTTCTTGCGGCTCGTTCATCACACCGTTAAAAGCCTCAATACTGCCGTACACTTCCCATCCTTTTTCTTTGCGGGCACGTTTGGCAATTCCACGGATAACAGCATTCAAGCCGGGGCAATCGCCACCTCCGGTTAAGATCAAAATTTTTTTCATGGGTTGTGATGTGTTATTTGATTTGTCCTTTGCGATAGTCAAGCGGAGGTTTTCGATTTCCAACCAGCGACTCGTATGTAAAACCTTCTCCACGCCTTTGGCTTAGTTCTGCCTTTGATGATTCTACCAGTGCCGGATTATTGAATAAATCAACACCGGTCATGGCGATTGTCTTGGCCGCGTTTTGCATAGCCTTCAGCCCGATACCCATACAGCCTGTGGATGTGCTTTGCCACGAATGTGCCGGTGTACCCGGCACCCAAGTAGCCGTACTAAACCCAACAGTTGGCACAACCCAACTGATATTTCCCACGTCTGTAGAAGCAGGAAAAAATATGCCGGTACGATATGGCTCTATCTTTTCGGCATTGCTTACTTCGGGCCTGATACCTGTAAATGTGGTTTGTAGTTTTTTGGCAAATTCTATTTCGGCTGCAGTGTACTTTACCCCACCTACTCTCATTAAGTTATCGTACGTTATTTTAGCAAGTGTTTCATTTGGTAATAAATTATATAATCCAGATTCCAATTCATAATCCATCGTGGTTTCAGTGCCCATAGCCGCTGCTTCGGCACACTTGACTACCCGTGTCCAAATTTTTTTAGTAGTGGCAACATCCGGGTGGCGAACGGTGTATTCTACCTCTGCAAAATCGGGAACAATATTGGATGTTAGCCCACCATGGGTGATTACGTAATGAATACGCGACTCTTGTGGCACATGCTCGCGCATAAGGTTTACCATGTAATCCATGGACTCAACAGCATCCAATGCCGACTTGCCCGCATCAGGATTAGCGGCCGCATGAGCTGCTACCCCATGGAAGCGGAAACGCCCGCTGATATTAGCCAGCGAACTCTCTGCATTGGCTTGGTTAGCATTACCGGGATGCCAGTGCAGGACTACGTCCACCCCATCAAACAAACCGGCACGAACCATATAAGTTTTTCCTCCTCCGCCTTCTTCAGCGGGTGTGCCAAATACTTTGACCGTTCCTGATAAGTTATTTTTTTGGAGCCAGTTTTTTAGTGTGATGCCGGCAGCCACCGATGCGGTGCCAAATAAATTATGACCGCAGCCATGGCCGGGTGCTCCTTCTCGTATTGGTTTTTTATAAGGAACAGAGTCTTGTGAGAGCCCGGGCAGTGCATCAAACTCCGCCAGGATACCTACCACAGGCTTGCCGCTTCCGTATGTTGCCACGAAAGCAGTCGGTATCTCAGCTACACCAACCTGAATAGCAAAACCGTTGCCTCTAAGCTTTTCGCGAAGTAAGGTTGAACTTTTTTCTTCCAAATAGCCCATCTCGGCCAGTTGCCAAATCTCTTTGGCCACAGCACTATACGAGGGAAAATTCTTGTCCAACTCCTGAACAATAAATTGCTTGTCTTTTTCACCCTTGTTTTTAAGCTGCGCAAAGGATGAAAGACAAAGGCATATGAATGATACAATAAGGGTTGCTTTCATAAATCTGTTTTTCACAATGTAAGAAAAGAGGGCAAAATTGAAAATGAGAAGATACAGGCCGCTCTATGAAATCTTTTTATTTTTTTGAAGATGCCCGTTTTAACCGGTCGTTAATAGCACGGCCTAATCCGGCAGCGGGTACTTCTTCGGCTATAATCAAATCAACCTGAGAGCGGTCTAACTCCCGCAACGAAGAAAAAAATTTTTGTGCTGCTTCCTCTACATCTCCGGTTGGCGATAAAATTATTTGCTTCTTGATGGCATCTGACTGATACATTGTCCGGAATGAGAGTACACCTAATGTTTGATGAGAAAATTCTTGCAGCAGCTCCGGTATCACGCCAACCACCATCTGTTTGCGCGGGGCATAATGACTTTGCAGCTGGCCGGGCGACTGTGGATTTGAGCTACTCTCTTTAACCTGCACTTTTCCAATAACAGTTTCTATTTGATCAACGGCCAATCCTCCCACCCGATAGATAACTGGCATACCCTGTTCAAAGCCTACGATAGTGGATTCAATTCCCACCTTACATTCGCCACCGTCTAAAATGTATTTTATTTTATTGCCGAGTTGGTCGTTTACATGCTCAGGCTTCGTGGGACTGATGTAGCCGAAAGGGTTAGCGCTGGGTGCTGCCAGCGGAAAAGGCAATCGTTGCAACAACTCTGTCGTTAACGGATGCTGTGGACACCGCAACCCTACCCGATCAAGACCGGAAGTAACCAGATCTGGAATAATATTTTTTTTTTCTAACAAAACTGTGAGCGGCCCAGGCCAAAATTTTTCAAATAACGCAACGGCCTGATGTGGAATATTAGCAGCATATTGATAGACAGCCTTCGCATCCGGCACATGAACAATAAGTGGATCAAAATAAGGGCGGTCTTTTACTTTAAAAATTTTTGTTACGGCTTCTACATCTAGTGCATTGCCGGCCAGCCCATAAACGGTTTCGGTAGGGATAGCTACTACCTCTCCTGCCTCGAGCAGTGTCCGCGCTTTGTCAATATCTTTACCTATTTCAGCCATGGAGTGTTTTGTATTTCATACGGAGAACGGAACGCTGATCGGTATATTTCTCTAGCTCGGAAAGTAAAATCCATTGTACGTCATGCGATTCTTCGCTCACCTCTACCTGATCGGCTTCGTCTGCTACCAACAAAAAACGGACATCGTAGTGCAGGTGTTCAGGGAAATCCGGACGGGAAGGAATGGGATGAATATCAATATCAAAAACAATTGGAAGAAATTGAAAATTTATCAAACCGGTTTCTTCGCGAGCTTCTTTCAGCGTCACGTTTAAAATATTTTCATCTCCATCGGCATGGCCACCGGGCTGCATCCAGCGGTTGAGTTTGGCATGATGTACCAGCAATGTTTTATCTCGATCGGAATTAACAATCCAAGCGGAGCCCGTCATGTGACCCGGCAAATGAGTGCGCTGATAGCAAGATGGGTGTTGCAATAAATCTACAAACGGAACAACAAACTGCTGCTCATCGGAAAATTTACTTTGGTAAGACCGAAGCCATTCACTCAGCGCCTGGCGTTCCACATTTATTGAATAACGATCGTGGCCTTGTTGAACTCTCCTTTTTTGAGCTGGCCAATTTTTTCACCGCCACCCGTATTGTCTTTGTCGCCTTTGCGGCAAAGAATGTAATATGATTCGGGTTTGAGTTTTTTAAATTTAGCCACTCCTTTTTTATCGGTAGTTGTTTCTTCCACTGCATTTACTTCTTTGGTAAAGTCTTCTTGCTTTTCAAAGATTTTTACAGAGACACCTTCTACGGTATTGCCCAACTCATCGCGAACAGTAATGGTGAGGGAGGTATTAAAAAGCTGGGCTGGCGTACTCATCACGCCAACGGCCAGAAATAACAAAGTAAGCAAAACAGATTTCATAATTATTGGGATTTAGTGACAGCAAAAGTAATAACTCATTTACAAAGAAAATACACTGGTATAAAATCCCTTCGACTGAAGGTAGGAGATAAAATCAGCATAAAAAGGGTGTGCTGCCAGTGTAGCGCTGTCGCCAACCATTATCAGTTTTTTGCGGGCACGGGTGATGGCTACGTTGGTTCTGCGGATATCGCCCAAAAAGCCTACTTCGCTCTTCTCGTTGCTGCGCACAAAACTGATGGCCACTACGTCCCGCTCCTGTCCCTGAAAAGCATCAACTGTGTTAATAGAAATAAATGAATGTAATGGCTCCAATATCTCCGAACGCTCGGCCAGATGTTGAATAATATCTACCTGTGCCCGATACGGAGAGATAATGCCCATCGAAATTTTTTCTTCTTGCCAAGCTACCGCACCTACTGATTCTACCAGCCGCTCCACCAGCCTGATCAGCAATGTCGCCTCTTCTTCATTCTGCCTGCTTCCAGTTTCGGGATCTTGCTTTTCCGTATAACCACAGCCTGCCGTATCAATAAAATCAATGGGCTGTTCACTGGGTCGGAGCAGTTCATGTCGTACCGACTCGTGGGCAATCAATGCGTCATGATAAAAGTAATGAGAAGGAAATTCCATGATTGCCTGATGCATGCGGTATTGCACTTGCAGCATTGATGTGTGCTGTGGAAATTTTTCGATGCCCTTTTCAAAAAGTGTTTTGGCCAAACCCTGTCGCGCTGCCTCTTGCGATTTGATGGTGGGCGGAAGTTGGCAATGATCGCCTGCAAAAATAACCCGTTGCGATTTCAGCAAGGGTATCCAACAAGCCGGCTCCAGCGCCTGCCCGGCTTCGTCTATAAATACAGTTTTAAATTTTTTTCCTTTCAATACGGAATGGGCAGTGCCTGTTAGCGTACAGCAAATAGCTTCTGCTTTATTGATCAAGTCGGTGATGATATAAAACTCCAGTGTGTCGGCATCTGCCTTCAGTGATTTAGCTTCATCGCGCAACATATTTCGTTGCTCGCGTTCAAAACGGCCAAAGTTGCGTTTAAATTGATTGGCCTGCTGGCGTACTGTTTCCATCTTCCTGCGCAGAGAGCGCAGCTCGCCAAAATGTGGGTGTTCTGTAATTTTTACATCGAGGGTCTTGCTCAGCGACTGCTGTGTTACTCTGGCCGGATGGCCAATGCGCAAAGTATTCAACCCCAGGTTGCTCAGTTTCTCCACCAGCAAATCTACGGCTGCATTGCTGGGAGTACACACCAGCACTTGTCGTTCTTCCAGTATCGTCAGGCGGATAGCCTCTACCAGCGTAGTAGTTTTTCCGGTGCCCGGAGGGCCGTGAATAAAGGCCACATCGGGTGCCTCCATAATTTTTTTTACAGCTTGTTGCTGGCTCTCGTTTAAAACGGCAGCCAACTGCCTGTTACCTTTTTCCGGTGGTCGCGAAGCAGAGCTATGTAACTTTCCCAATAAAATTTCTCTTAATTCTGCAAGCCGGTTATCTTCTGCTTCCATCGTTTTGCGCAGGGCATATTCCATCTCGCGGTAAGTTACCTCATCGAACATCACATCTACACCCAGCATGCCATCGTCAATCCAATCGGGCAGATCATCTCCGTTCAGCGTAATCGTCATCACGCTTTCGCGGACATAGTTCACGATCCCGGTTACATATTGTTTCTCCGGTTTGCCGGAAGCGTTGGTAAACACACTTACCACCTTACCACTTTGAAACGAGTGAGGCTGGTCTAATAACTTTGTTTTTTCAACTTCAATGATCACGCGTTCGCCCGTGCCAATATAATCGCGAAGCAACCGAACAGGATACCAGGTTACCCCTTCTTTGGCGCGCTCGTGCAAAGCCCGCATCAATACCTTCTGGCGGTATTGCTCCAGGTCGGCCTGACGCTCGAGCTGAAGAAGTTGGTACGTGTGCTTGAGCTGGTCTATCGAAGTCATGTCAGGTTTTTCAGGTTGCAGAGAATTGGTATTGACGTTTGAACTATTATTCAAACTGCGGAAAATGTTCAAGTGTTTTGGGTTCATGTCCCGGTATGGCCGCTTCAAAACAAAAATGTGCCATGCCGTTGGTAACAGCTAAGTATTTGGCTCCGAGCGTCATGTTGTAAACAGCTACTTGATTAAATGCCTTTTGGTTCAATTTGATAGTCGGGGATTTACACTCGACCAACATCCACGGCTTGCCACTCCTATTGAAGACTAAAATATCCGACCGTTTTTGTAATCTGTTATACAGCAAACTTCCTTCGATGCGAAAGAGCGACTTGGGGTATTTCATTTCAGTAATCAAATATTGAATAAAATGTTGACGCACCCACTCTTCGGGCGTCAGCACCAAAAATTTTTTCCGAATGCCATCAAAAATCCATACTTTTCCATTCTCTTTTTTGAGGGAAACTTCGTAAGCAGGAAGATTGAGTTTGTACATGCTGAAAGTTCAAAGTTCAAAGTTTAAAGTTCAAAGTCAAACTTTGTATGGTGAACTTTAAACCCCGAACTTCGAATCTTGAACTTTATTTACATTATGAAAACAAAAAAAGAAATTGTAGAAAACTGGCTGCCCCGCTACACGGGTGTGCCGTTGAAAGATTTCGGGCAATACATTTTGCTTACCAACTTCGATAACTACGTGCGCAAATTTGCCGAGTGGCACAATGTGCCCGTAAGCGGAGAAGAAAGAGCCATGCTCAGCGCCACGGCACAGGGCATCACGATTATTAACTTCGGCATGGGCAGCCCGAATGCGGCCACTATTATGGATTGCCTGACGGCTATCACCCCCAAGGCTTGTTTGTTTTTGGGCAAGTGTGGCGGGCTCAAAAAGAAAAATGAAATTGGTGACCTCATTCTGCCCATTGCCGCCATCCGCGGAGAGGGTACCTCCAACGATTATTTTCCGCCCGAAGTGCCCTCGCTGCCGGCCTTCGCCTTACAGAAAGCTATCTCTACCACCATTCGCGATTATCAACAAGACTACTGGACCGGCACCGTGTACACCACCAACCGCAGGGTATGGGAATGGGACGAGCATTTTAAAGAATACCTGATGAAGATACGGGCGATGGCCATTGATATGGAAACGGCCACAATTTTTTCAACGGCATTTTACAATGAAATACCGGCAGGCGCGCTGCTGTTAGTATCAGACCAGCCTATGATACACGATGGCGTAAAGACAGAAGCCAGCGACCACAAGGTAACTACCAACTTTGTTGACTTGCATGTGAAAATCGGCATTGATTCGCTGAAGCAACTCATCAACAACGGCATTACGGTGAAACACCTGCAGTATTGATTGTATCTTACAAAATAATTTTATTGACATCCCTTTCACAGATTAACCGCGGATAGGCAGAAGTTTGGCCGACCGAACCCTGAGTAGTAGCAGCAACCCGATGACAAAAAAAGAAGCCAGCGCCAGCGTGCTGTTGCGCATGCTGCCGGTTAGTTGTTCTACCAACCCGTAGCAGAACGTACCCGCCACAACAGAGAGGTTAAACGTAACATCGAAGAAGCTGAAATACGAAGCATGCTGAATAGAGTCTTGCGGAATTAATTTGGAATAAGTAGCACGCGACAGCGCCTGAATGCCACCCATCACCAAGCCCACAGCAAATGCCACCGCATAAAACTGATATTCATACCTGATAAAATAGGCTGCGATACATATAACGATCCAACAACCAATCATGGTAATCAACGCTTTGCGGTTTCCGTGCCTTTCAGAATAACGGGCAAAAAAATTAGCTCCCACCGATGCTACCAACTGAATCAGCAATACCGTTGCAATCAGTTTAAAGTCCGGTAGCTTTAGTTCTTTTGAACCAAAAGTAGCAGCTAAATACATCACCGTTTGCACGCCCATGTTGTAAAAAAAGTAGGCCGCGATGAAAAATTTGAGATCGCGATTTTCTTTTAAGCTATTCCATACTTTTCTGAGTTCATAATATCCTTTCAGCAATTTTTGCTTGCCGGGGTGTTGGTTGTAGGGATTGTCGGGCAGCCGGGCAAAAGGTATTTGGGCAAATCCTATCCACCACAAGCCGACCAAAAGAAATGAAAAGCGGGTAGCCGTGCCGGCATCGGGGAAACCGAATGTAGCAGGCGACAAAATAAAACCCAAAGCTATCACCATCATCAGTACACTTCCGTAATAGCCGTAAGAAAAACCTTTGGCGCTGGTTTTGTCATATAAATCGGGCGTAACAATCTCGGGCAAGAAGGCATCGTAAAAAACAAGGCTTCCCGAAAAGCCAATGCTGGCGATGATCACACAAAAAATTCCCCAGTGCAAAGTAGAGGCGGTAAAAAAATAAAAGCCCATGCAGGCCAAAGCACCTGTATAACAGAAAATTTTCATGTATATCTTTTTGTTCCCTGTATAGTCGGCCATGCCCGACAGCAAAGGCAACAGCGGGGCTATCACCAAAAACGAAAACGACAGCGCGTAGGAATACAGTACTGAGTTAACGACCTCAAACCCTAAAAAATGAACCTTGTCATTTCCGTCTGCTGCCGTAGTTACTGATTGATAGTACACCGGAAAGATGGCCGAAGTAATCACCAGCGAGTAAACAGAATTAGCCCAGTCATACATGCACCAGGCACGGATGGTGCGCGGGTTATTGAGAGCAATGTTGTTCATGTATTATTTACGTTGATTTTTTTAAATAATTATTCCGCATAACGGAGGCAGTCTTGTGTGCGCCTGTGTGGCTCCAGCCGGGTGGCATGATGAAATACAATAGCTTATTGACCAAGCCCGGAGCTTTATAAATATCCAATGCCAGATAATACAATTCGCCAAAATAAACATCCCAAAAATTTTTGGGATCCATGCTGCGGGTGATGCCGTATTCTATTTCTATGTCCGCCTGTTCCGGTTGATAGGTTTTAAAAATGCGATCCCAAATATTTAATAAGTTGCAGAAGTTGGTATCTATGTACAACGGGTTGCGCGCATGATGTACGCGGTGATGAGAGGGGGTGAGAATATATTTTTCTAAAAATCCTAATTGTGAGTTTTTTAAAAAATTTTCTCCCACATGGATAAACGCTCCCCAGGTGCCATCAATAAACATGATAGCAAATAACATCGGCAGGGGTACTCCGAAGAATAGGCAAATGGAGGTGCGGATTAAGTCGGCATACGGTGCCTCTAAAATAAAATGAGCATACGTTACCGACAGGTTCATCTGCACGGGCGCATGATGGGTAGCGTGCAAGCACCACAACAATCTTACTTTATGAGCTAAATAATGATAGATAAAATGAGAGAACTCCCAAACCACATAACCCATTATAAACCCATACCACGTTAGGGGAATATGCACCCAAACCAAAGGGCTGATGTAGCCTATGCAAAAGCCTATTACCCCCAGCGACAAGAAACGGCCTGCCGTGCGGTTAAACACATACACAAAAAAAGGAATTCTGTACTCAGCAAAAGTGAGCTTGCGCTTGATGAAGGCCATTACTATCTCGATGACAACAATAAGCGGGATGAGTGGGTCTATGATGGCCGTAACGCCTTGCCACGTTCGAAGAGAAGAATAGTTGCCTGACTCGATTAAATTGACGAGACCCTGCACAGAAAAAAAACCGAGCAGCTCATCTTTCAGAATATTCAACAGGTTCTCCATCAAGAGATTTATCAGCAAGATAACAGAAGTTAGTTACCCGCATCAAAATTTTATTATTTTTGCGGACTCAAAAAACGGAGAGGTGTCCGAGTGGTTGAAGGAGCACGCCTGGAAAGTGTGTATACCTGCAAGGGTATCGCGGGTTCGAATCCCGCCCTCTCCGCGATTTTTGACAGGGCTTTCGCTCTGCCGTCAAATAAAATCTGCCGGGTAGCTATTCTGTCATTTCTCCTGCCAACGGCCGGCTCAGTTGCTCCTTTATCTCAGCTCCGCTAAACTGTGGAAGCAATACCATCAACTTAGTGAGTACTGCTTCGGTAGTCATGTCGCTGCCGCTGATCACGCCAATTTGCAAGAGGTCTTTGCTCGTTTCATAGCGCCCTTGCATCACCATGCCGCCCGAGCACTGCGATACATTTAAAATGATGATTCCCCGGTTGATGGCTTCTTTTAAAATCTGTAAAAAGGCAGGTGTGGTAGGTGCGTTGCCAGAACCAAAGGTCTCCATAACGATAGCCTTTAATCCATTGATGGATGTCATAGCTTTGACTGCCTCATCCGGGATGCCGGGAAATAATTTCAAGATGACGATGGCGTTTTCCAGTTTGTCTGTCAACTTCAGTTCGTCCTTCGGGGTGAGTATGGCTGCTTCATTGTATTCGATCTTCACCCCTGCCTTGGCCAGTGGCGGGTAGTTATCCGATTGAAAGGCATCGAAGTGCATGCTCTCTGCTTTCTTGCTCCTGTTAGCACGCAGCAATTCATCGCCAAAATAAATGCACACTTCGGGCACGATGGCTTTTCCATTTTTTTTAGCTGCAGCAATTTCAAGTGAGGTAATTAAGTTTTCGCGCGCGTCCGACCGCAGTTCACTAATAGGAAGCTGGGCTCCTGTAAACACAACAGGCTTTTTTAAACCTTGCAGCATAAAGCTGAGTGCTGAAGCGGTGTACGACATGGTATCGGTGCCGTGCAGCACAACAAATCCGTCTTGCTCGTGGTGATGGTCGTAAATAAGTTGGGCTATCTGCTGCCAGTGGATCAGTTTGATGTTCGATGAATCTATCGGCTGATCGAAAGAAATAACGGTAAGGTCAAGCGCTAAATTCCGTAGTGCCGGCAAGTGTTCCAGTATCAGGCTGAAATCAAACGGCACCAGCACACCGGCAGCATCATGCGCCATACCGAAAGTGCCTCCGGTATAAATGATCATCACTTTAGATTGCGGCTTGGCAGGCTTAGCCGTATTGATGTTGATTCGTTTCACGTTATTGAAAAATAAAATTATTTCGTTCCAAAAATTCTTTTAACAGTAGCATTTGTTGCTGTACTCAATTCTTCCAAAGATATTTTTTTTAATTCACAAATTTTTTGGGCGATGAGTGGCACATACGATGGTTCGTTTCGCTTGCCCCGGTGGGGCACGGGAGCCAGATAAGGGCTGTCGGTTTCTAAAACTATCCTACCCAAGTCAATGGCGGGCAATACCTTATCCAACCCACCGTTCTTAAAAGTAGCCACTCCGCCAATGCCTAAGTAAAAATTCATGGCTATCATTTTTTCTGCCTGGCTTACGTTGCCCGAAAAGCAGTGGAAGATGCCCGTCAGTTTTCCATCTGCATAAGGTTGCAGCAAGGCAATGGTTTCGTCTATTGACTCCCTGCAATGGATGACCAACGGCAAATTTAATTTTTTTGCCCATTGCACCTGAATATTAAATGCTTCCTGTTGTTGTGGCCAAAAAGTTTTATCCCAATACAAATCTGTGCCTATCTCGCCAATAGCTGCAAATGTTCTTTTGTTCAGCCAGCTTTCTATTTGGTAAAGTTCTTTTTCAAAATCTTTTTTTACAGAGCATGGATGGAGCCCCATCATGGCCACACAATTTTTATGTTTAGATTCTACCTCCATCAGGGCGTCAATGGATGTATGATCTATATTAGGCATATAAATAGTTGTCAGGCCGGCATCGCGGCTGCGCGCCAGCATCCCCTCCCGATCGTTATCAAATTCGGGTAAGTAAATGTGGGCATGGGTATCTATCCAGGTCATGGCAAAAAATATTTTACAAAGCTATTGCTTTATCATCTTAGTTTTTTGTCTCGGTATTTTCTTTTCTCTCTTGTAAATCAATCAACTCTCGTACAGCCTCACGCAGATTGTTTGTATGTTGATATATGCCAAAACCTGTAATTTTTTTTGACTCATCTATGGCCTTTGCTATATCTAATTCATGTTGAGGCATCGCGTAAGCTATTCCTTTTTTCATCATTTCATCAGCCAGATATTCTTGCTCGGGCTGCCCCGGTGTCGGAACAAATATTGCTTTCTTCCCGAGCGTGGCTAAGTCCATTACCGAGCTATAGCCCGACCGGCAGATAACAAGGGCAGACTGCAGAAGTGCTTCGTTGAGTTCGGCTGAATGCAGGTGCGAGACTTCTGTTAGATTATCAGTCTGCGAACGGTGTGGGCTTTCCGGCAAACCTTTTACTACCAAAGATTTTTTTTTGCTTGCCAGCAGTTGTGCTCTGATTTTCTTTTCAAAAATAGTTCGCTGCGGTTCGGGGCCGGAAATAACAGCTATGATTTCATACTGAATTTCAGCAGCTTTCCACTTCATGCGCGACAGTAGCCCGATGTATTTAACATGCTTCAGTTTAGCGGCAGACAATTTTCCACTCAACGAATTTTCGGTTGTATCGGGAATCCAGCAAATAGAAAAACGATTGATTAAATACGAGTGATACCTGTTCAACATTCGTTGAAAAAGCGGAACTTCTACATTCAGTAAATGCCCGATAAATACAGATGGCTTTTGTGCCGACCAGCAGCCATACCTGTTATCAGAAATGATAAAATCAATTTTTTCATCGGATACAATTCTTTTGATTTGCCTATGTTCTTTCCAAATAGCATATAAAAACTTAGGAAGTTGAAGAGCTACCTTTAGCCGCAACGGCAACCATGACGAATACGTGGCGCTATAAGGTATAAGTTTAAAAGATTTTAAAGACGAAAACTCTTCGCGGAGCAATGTCAATGCCTGCCCGCTGGATGCCATCTGCACTTCGCATCCGTTGCGCAGCAACTCGTTGATTACCGGGATGCAACGCGTAGCATGGCCTAAGCCCCAATCCAATGGAGTAACTAATACTTTTGGGGATGAAAATTTATGGTTCAGAAAAAATACAGATTACAAGTTGCAAGTTACAAGTTTGGATATGTACCCAGTGATTTGAATTGATAACCTGCCGAGGAGAAATGTTCGAGAAACCTTGGAAGCACAAAGGTCAAATTTCTATCGGCTTTCAGGCTATCGTGAAAAACAACAATAGAACCGGGACGTGTTGCTTTCACAGAACCTTTCAAAACATCTTTGCGAGAAATATTTTTCAGATAATCGTGTGTCAGCACATCCCACATCACAATTTGATATTTTTCTTTTAATACTTTGATTTGCTTTGGGGTGATCCTTCCATACGGAGGGCGAAAAAAATTTACTACCTGTGATTGATGACTTTTAATTTGTGATTCGCAAAGAGCTGTATTCTCTACATATTTTTCTAATGATGTATTCCAGCCTTTCAAGTGATTGAATGTGTGGTTTCCGATAGCGTGCCCTGCCGAAATTACTTTTTCAAAAATGATTGGATGCTTTCTGATGTTATCGCCAATACAAAAGAAGGTGGCTTGGGCGTTATATTTTTTTAATTCATTTAAAACAAACTCCGTTGGGCCGGGTACGGGACCGTCATCGAAAGTCAAGAAAATTTTTTTTTGGTCTGTCGGCACACGCCACAGCAAAGCGGGAAAAATTTTTGGCAGGAAGAATGGTGTGCGAAAGAAATTCAAAATTTAAAAAATTCAGGATTCAACTCTGCACGAAAGCATCGTGATGTCATCTCGATACGGGTTTCTTCCTTTGAATGTATCGAGGTTGATGATGATGTCGTTATGGATTGTCTTCAAGTCTTTTTTTACATTGCTTTTAAAATAATCTACCAGTGCTTGCAGCCCAAACTCATGGTTGTCTTCGTTGATGGTTTCCGTTAAGCCATCGGTGTAGGTAAACAAAGTAAAACGTTCGATATTTTCAATAAATCCCTCTCGTATAAACGGCAGAGGATGAAGCGCACCCAATACAGTTGATCCTTCTTCCAGCAGCCGGATGCCTGTGTCATCGCATAAAATGGGTGGGTTGTGCCCGGCATTGACATAGACCATCGTCTTGAGACGCAAGTCGTAGATGGCCGCAAAAAAAGTAATGAACTTCTCTCCTTTTGCGCTATCCAACACTTGATAATTCAATGCTTCTACAATTTCTGTCAGGTTAGGCGTCTGGCGCAAAAGTGTGTGGAGCGAAGCCTGAAAGTTGCTCATCATCAGCGCTGCCGGAATTCCCTTGCCGCTTACATCGGCCACGCAGATAAGAAACTGGTTTCCGTTGATCGGAATGTAATCGTAATAATCTCCACCCACCCGATCGTGCGGCAGATAACTTGCTTCCACTTTTAGTTTTTCTGTGTTAGGAAGTTTCTCAGGAAACAAAAAACGCTGCACATCGCTGGCAATTTCTAACTCTTTGCGAAATGCTTCCTGTTCTAATTGCTGTCTCGCCAGTTTTTTATTTTCGATGGCCACCACAATAATATTGCTGAGTGCCTGTATAAATTTGATGGCACTTTCGTTTTGATTGGCGCTGAAATCCAACCCACCCACAAAAATTAAGGCAAGTGTTTCCGACTTGTGCGAAATCGGAATCACCAGATCAAATTCATCAAACTCGCAGTTAGAGAACTCTTCCATGCGGTGCATATTCTTGATCAACTTCATCCGATCGTCCAGTTTGGTTCTGGCTAAATTTTTTGTTGCCCCGAAGCTGACCTTGCACGACCAAATCTGATCGAAGACAAACAATGCCAGTTTTTTAATTTGCAACTGAGAGCGCAACGTAAAATTGAAGATTTTGTAAAGCGATTCTTCCGGAAGATTATTGTTGATGGCCTGCGTGATCTCCAACAGGGCGCCCAACTCTAATTCCTTGCGTTCGATGAGTTTTTTATAATCAACTTCGCTTTCAATTTTCATTGATCAAAAATAAGAAATACAATCATTCGTACCTATACTGTTCGTCCCTTCCATTCGGCTTTTTTCCAAAGCGATAAAATACCGACTCCTACAACGTAAAATGGATAAAAAAATTGCAAAACCAAGAATGGAAAAATAGACATGGCAACCTGAAGGCGGGCTGCTACGGTGTTAAGATACCATGCATCCAAAAAAAGTTTAACAACTATCCCACTTCCAAATAAATAAATTGAAATAGCCGGATAACAAAACAAAAAAACAATCCATGAAACCTGCACAGCAAAAATAAACAGCGCCAGCAAGCGAGCCGGCCACGATGAGTTTGCCTTCCATTTGCCTGCCCAACGGATCCGCTGCCTAAAGAAATCTTTTACTGTGGGCGATGGTTGTGTCCTTACCAAGGTATTTAATAAATGAATAGAGTCAGGATAGCGTTCCTGAATCTTCCGCATCAAAAATTCGTCATCGCCAGAGGCAATATGTTCATTGCCCTCGTAGCCATTTACTTCTACGAAAGCCTGCTTTCTATAAGCCAAGTTGGCACCATTGCAAAGCAAGGGCTTTCGCCAGCCGAGCGTGCCAAAAGTAACGGCCATCACACCGGCAAATTCCTGCGCCTGCATCTGTGAAAAAAAACCTGTTGCCTGTAACGACACCGGGCCAATAGCCATCCGACATCGCTCATTAGTAAAAGTAAAATTGATTTGCTGAAGCCAGTCCACAGGCAACAGGCAGTCGGCATCTGTGGTTGCTATGATCGTGCCTTGGGCTGCCGCTATGCCCGCGCTGAGCGCGGCTTTCTTTCCCGATACCTTAGACGACAAAATCAAGAAAGTCAGGTTTGAAAAATCTTTCAAAAGATGGCCGGCTGATTCAATCGTTTTATCGGCAGAATGATCATCCACTAAAATAATTTCAAAATATCGTCTATCGTATCGTTGTTGTAAAAGGCCGGATGCCAGCCGCTTTATGTTGTGTTGCTCGTTTCGAACGGCAACAACAACAGAAATAAATTGCAATTTATTACTTTCGGTCACAGCTTGGTTTTCAAAAGATCTCTTCCAACCGATAAGCAACCACAGCAGCAACAAAAAATATAATCCTAATAAGACCAAAAAATAAATAACCATTGAAGCGTAATGTGTAAGTTTGAACCGTGAGCAAAGTTGAGAAAAAAACAGTGAAGGAAAAGGTGATCCTCGGGCTCGACCCCGGCACGAACATCATGGGTTATGGTATTATTACGGTGCGTGGCGGGCACATCACCCTCAACCAGTTTGGAGTCATCAACTTGGGCAAGCAGGGCGAGCATGCTTTAAAGTTGAAAAAAATATTTGAGCGGGTGCTGGCATTAGTAGATGAATACAAGCCTGATGAGGTAGCTTTAGAAGCCCCCTTTTTCGGCAAGAATGTACAGTCTATGTTAAAATTGGGGCGCGCACAGGGCGTGGCCATGTCGGCAGCACTGCACCGCGAAATTCCGATTACGGAATATGCTCCCAAAAAAGTAAAGCAATCGGTAACCGGAAACGGCAACGCCAGCAAAGAGCAGGTAGCCCGTATGCTGATGCAGGTATTTACCATTAAAGAGTTGCCTAAATTATTCGACTCCACAGATGCTTTGGCGGTGGCCGTATGCCATCATTATCAGCAGGGCACACTTCACTCCAAAACAAAATCGTGGGAAGGCTTTTTAAAAGAAAACCCGCAGAAGATCATGACTTTGCGGGCGAAGCAATCTACCAAAACCAGTCGGTAGTTTTTGTAAGGATAAAAGCAGGGGCTGTTCACAACTATTATTAAATTACCTTTGCGCGGTTGCAAAACAATCAACCCAGACAACAAACATTAGTACATTCCATCGTCATGTCGTTTTTTAAGTCAATCGTTCGGAAATTTTATTTTGCTATCTGGAAGAGAATTTTTTCTAACGAAATTGTGGTGCTGTTTGAAATGAAACAGCCTGCGCCAGTAGAAGTGGTAGGATTATCCATCCAGCCAGTAACAGACCGAAATGTTCTTGATGCCAGTACTTTTCAAAATGATTTTCAGCTACATCAATTTCAAACTTTGATGACACAGGGAAACTTCGGGTTCTACGGATATCTCGATGGCCGGTGTGTACACCGGTCGTGGGCACTTCCAGGACCGGCTAAGGCTGCCATCCATCCCTTGCTTCATAAAAAACTTTCAGGTACTGAAATATTTATTCACTATTGTGAAACCTCCTCGCAGGCCCGAGGAAAAAATATTTTTACGGCTGTACTCAGCCACATCGGGCGGCAGTTTGCCCTTAAAAAAATCCTGATCTGCGCCAGCCTTGAAAATACTGCTTCCATCCGAAGTATAAAAAAAAGTGGCTTTATAGAAATTGAACGTATTCATTTAATGGTTTTCTTTGGGGTTCGTTTCGTCAAATCTTTGCCGCCACAGATATAATGGATACGACTAACAAAAGCCGCTATCGCCAATTTTGTCAAACAAAAAAAGTACCCCTGTTCCTTAACGACTGGTGGCTCGATGCGGTGTGTGGCGAAAATTGGGATGTAGCGCTAGTTAGCTCAGGCGAAGAAATTACAGCAGCGCTCCCCTATCGTCTCGACAAAAAAATGGGGCTTCGGTTAATCAACATGCCCAAGCTCACAAGTTTTTTAGGCTCTGTTATAGACTATCCGCCCGATCAAAAGTATGTTTCGCGCCTGAGCTACGAAATGGAAGTGCTCGAACAACTAACGGCACAGCTTCCTGCCTTTTCATTTTTTCGGCAAAACTTTCACTACTCAGTCACTAACTGGCTTCCTTTGTATTGGAAAAAATTTGAACAAACAACTCGCTACACTTACGTGTTAGAGTTAGACAACCTGGAAACAGTATTCGATGAATTGAAAAGCAGTGTGCGCGGCAAAATCAGGAAGGCCGCGGAGTTGGTTTCTGTTACTGATAAGAAAGAATTGGAAGATTTTTACACACTCTTCTGCATGACTTTCGAGCGACAAAAAATTAAACCACCTGTAACATTCGATTTTCTTAAAAAAATTGATAACGCTCTCGCGCAACGCAATCAACGGAAAATATTCTATGCCACCGACAAAGACAATAAAATCCATTCGGCTCTTTATCTGAGTTGGGATCATCAGTCGGCTTATGTGCACATGGTGGGCGAAGACCCGGCCTTGCGCAACAGTGGCGCGGGTATTTTGTTGATTTGGAAAGCGATTGAGTTTACAAAAAACGAATTGCAGTTGAGCACATTTGATTTCTTAGGGAGCATGCTGGAGTCGGTAGAGCCGGTACGCAGATCATTCGGAGCCAAACAAATGCCCTATTTTCAAATCTATAAAACCAACTCATTCTTGCTCAAACTTTACTTTGCACTCACATCAGGCCGATAACATGACTTCATTGAATATTTTAGTTATTTCTTTCAGCAACTTAAAAATGGATGCCCGGGTAAAACGCCACGTCAACTTTTTGCGCCAGGCGGGGCACCACATCACACTAGTTTGCCATGATGCCGAAGCCTATGAAGGCGTGCAACTAATTAAGATAAAGCCGCTCAAACTTAATCTGATAAAAAAAATTATTTCTAGTGCGTTGCTATTCTCCCGCCTCTACTTGCTGGCCTACCGCTATCTGTACGGTTACAAACTGAATCTTGACCGTCAGTTTGATATAATCTTATCGAATGATATAGAAACACTTCCGCTGGCCTTTCACTACAAAGGCTCAGCCAAAATTATGTTCGATGCCCACGAATACTCACCGAGGCAGTTTGAAGATAAACTGGTATGGCGTATTTTTTTTCAGGGTTTCAATGAATACCTCTGCCGAAAATTTATACCGAAGGTAGATACCATGATCACCATCGGGCAAGGCATTGCAGACGAGTACGAAAAAAATTATGGGGTAAAACCAACAGTTATTACCAATGCTTGCGCCTACTACAACATCGAGCCAAGAAAAACAGACCCCAACCACATTAAGTTAGTACATCAGGGTATTGCCACCCCATCGCGTAAGTTGGAGCTGATGTTTGAGATGATGGATCATCTGGACAACCGCTACACGCTTGATTTGTATTTGGTAAAACCCGCACACCGATCGAATATTATTTATTTAGAAAAGCTAAAGGAGTTAGCTAAAAAAAATAACCACATCCGGTTTGCAAAACCAGTGCCCCATGCCGAACTGATCAACACACTCAATCAATACGACATCGGCATTACACTGATTCCTCCCATTAATTTTAATTATGCCAATACGCTTCCCAACAAGTTTTTTGAATGTATTCAGGCGCGTATTGCACAGGCTATTGGTCCCATTCCGGAAATGAAAAAAATTATTGAGCAGTATTCGATGGGCGTTGTTTCCGGTGACTTCAATCCAAAAAAATTAGCCGAAAAAATTAAGCAACTTAGCGCAGATCAGATCAGCGACTTGAAAAAAAAATGCGGCCCGGCAGCCAGCGAGTTTAATGCAGAAAAAAATGAAGTAGCTTTTAACGAAATCATTCATCGTTTGTGAGCGGCAAAAACTTAGTGATCCTTACCAACCACTTTCCGTATGGATCGGGCGAAACTTTTTTGGAGAGTGAAGTACCCTGGCTGGTGCAATCGTTCAGTAAGGTGGTGGTTATCACCAAAGCACCTGCTGTAACCGCCAGCCGTTTTGTCGCACCTAATTTTTTTATTTCACACATCAATTTAAAAAGCAGTTTAGCTGAAAAAATATTTTCTCTTTGGCTATTTGTTACTCGGATTAACACTTCCTTCTCTTGCTTGCTGAACGAACTGAGCTATTTGCGATCCAAAAATAAATCAATCAGGTCAGGTATGGTTAGCACCATGCTGCACGATCTATTGAAAGCCTTGTTAACCTCAAAGCATATTGAAGATGAAATTAAAAAGCATCAGCTAACCGGAACAGTCGTGCTCTACTCCTACTGGTTTAATGCTTCCGCATTGGCTACCACTTTGGCGAAGGTTAACAAAACAAACATCCAGCGCGTGACACGCGTACACGGTGGCGACCTGTACCAAGACCTCCACCCTCATTCGTATTTATCGTTCCGGCAAGTGACTGCAGCGGGGCTGGATAGAATCTATCCCACATCAAATTTAGGCGCTCAGGTTCTTCAGGAAATTTTAGACACATCACTACACTCAAAAATTGAAGTAACAAGGTTAGGCACACGCCCACCTAACCGACTGCCTGTTAAAAATCAAGTTGACGAATTAGTGGTAGTCAGTTGCTCGTCTATGAAAGAAATAAAAAGACTGCACCTTATCATTGAGTCTATTGCCCTCACCGGTTTACCCATTCGCTGGATTCATTTTGGCGATGGCCCTTTGCGAGAGCAACTGCAAGCATTAGCCGAAAAAAAATTAACCGGCTACCGATATGAATGGAAGGGTGCGGTAACCAATCAGGCATTGTATGATTTTTATGAACACCAATACGTTGATCTTTTTTTAAATACCAGTTTCTCGGAGGGCATCCCTGTATCTATCATGGAGACACAGTCGTTCGGAATACCCTGTGTGGCAACCAACGTAGGCGGAAACGCAGAAATTATTTCCGATCGTGTCGGGATGCTTGTTTCGCAAGTCGGAAACCCTGTCGAAATAGCTGAGGCTATTGTTCATTTACTGACGTTATCTCCAAACGAAAAAGAAAAAATGCGCTCTCTTGCCCGACAGAATTGGGACGATCATTACAATAGCTCAAAAAATTACGCTACATTTTCAGCCAAACTTTTAAATCTGTAATACTTTGAAATTAGATCAGTCAACTCTTCCATACCTGCGGGGCGAAAAATTTTCGAATGCCTTGCACATTCACTATCCATACTACGAAACTATTCCTGATCGTATCCGGCTCATTACCGAAATTGCCAAAGACAAAAAGGTCATTCACTTGGGTTGCTTGGATCATCTTCCGCTAATCGAACAAAAAGTAAAAGCCGGGAAGTGGCTTCATCAGGAAATAACCAAACATTCAAAAAAATGTTTAGGCATAGATATTGAAAGAGAAACATTGGCTTATGTGCAAGAAAAATATGGTGTAACTAACGTGATCTTGCGCGATATGACGGGCGAGCCGATTCCTGAAATAACTGCTGAGTCGTGGGACTATGCTGTGCTCGGTGAATTGCTGGAACACATTAATAACCCTGTACATTACCTGAGCGAAATCAAAAAAAAATACAGCTCATCTATTCACAAAATCGTTATCACCGTACCAAATGTGATGAGCCTGCGTATTATGGGTTTTGCTGCAAACTCTACAGAAGTCATCAACACTGACCACCGCTATTGGTTTACTCCCTACACCATCGCCAAGGTGATGCACCATGCCGGCATTGAGTTGGATGAATTACTTTTTGCTAACCGTATTAAACTTCCCATCCATAGTCTGATAAAACAGAAGATCATAAAAATTTTTGGCGGGCAACCCAAATATGGATTTCAGTATGCCTCGTCTATCGTGGCTATCGGAAAGTTGAGGTAATTCTATCCTCTTCTATTTTAATATCTCTCCTATCTTCAGTTTCTTTAACTCAGGGCGATACACCCATGCCAGCATCACTGTTGTCAAGAAAATATAGAATGCATGAATGAGGAGAGGAAAAGAGTTGCCCCCAATCGGCTCCAGAGATAAAATGGCAACCGTCATCACCAAAGGAATTACTACCAGTTTCCAAGAATTGAAATTCATTACAAATCGTTTTCTGATGCCGGCATACAGCACGCTGATCTCTACTACATAGCCAATCCATGTGGCGATCACCAATCCCATAATTCCGTAATGCGGAATAAGTATCACCATCGAAGAAATTTTAGCCGCCACAATAAAGAGATAGAATACCGGCAAGGGTTTAAAATATTGCAAGGCTGAGTAGGGCATCACTACATAAAACCGCATGGAGCGGAATAAATAGGTAATCGCTAAAAAAGGTACCCATTGTATCGCTTCTAAATATTTTGTTTTCCCTAAATACTCAACCGCCACTTTTAAAATCACCGGGAAGCTAAAAATACAAACAGAAACTAAAATCAACGTAACGGCCGTCAGCCCATTGTAATACCGGTTAATTTCAATCGTGCTTTTCTTTTCTTTTTGTAATGCTAAAATGCCCAGTACCTTCGGAAAAAAAGAATTGTAAAACCCGCTCAAGGCAAACTCGATAACCGATAAGCACTTGGCCACAAAATCGTAAATACCCACCTGGCTTAGCGGTAAATACACGGCCATCAGCATCCGATCATAAAATCCGTTAAACCACACCATCACCTGATACAGCAGTGAAGGATGATTGAACCCAAGTGTGGAGCGTATCAAAGGAAAATCGAAATGGAAGCCATGCTGTTTGTAAACAATTGCCAACACCCACAAGCCTGTAACAGCCATGGCCACCAACTTGCCACCAATCGGCCCGAACAAACTGTCGGGAAAAACATGCAGTCCTACAATGGTAAGGATAGCCGTCAGAGAAAAAGAAACCAGATTAATCCACAAAAATGAAACCGCCTTCTCTTGTGTCTGCAGCCGGCTGCTGTTCACTTTCACCACTGCCTGAAAAATACCCGACAACACAGACAAAATTCCGTAAGGGTAAAATGAAATTGATTTTCCGGAAAATACATTTGCAAAAATCAATTCGCCTGTCAGAGCGAGCACTGTTCCAACGATCAGTCCGGCACACAACACAAACGTGAAGGACGAACTGAGATACCGGTTTAGTTGATGCGTATCTTTTTTAAATTCGTGATAGTAGGTGTAAACGGCCGTATCGAAACTATAGGTTACAAAAATCTGTATCAGCAATGCAAATGTGGTGTAGATAGACAACACACCCAATGTAGAGGGCGAGAGATAGCTGATATAAAATGGAAGCAGGATGACTGCGCTGGCCAGATTTAAGGAGCCGGCTACCGTGTAGATCAATGAGTTTTTTAAAAATCTCTTCGAGATCACGCAACTGCAGGTTTAGTGGTTATACGGTTTAACACAGAACTGACGCGGGCAGCCAACACGTGGTGGGCGTATGTCTGCACTCGGCCTGAAGTAGCATATTGTCCTTGTTCCCACTCCTGAAAAAGCTGAACTACATAGTTTCTCATGCTCTCTTCTTCTTCAAAAGAAAACATTTTGCCTGCCCGGGTTTCCGTTAAAATAGCAGCCGCATCGCCATCGGGTGGACCAAAAGCCAATATCGGCCGGTGTGCACCTAAATATTCAAAAAGTTTTCCTGTCAGTACAAACTTAGTGCGCACATCTACGCCCATCAGCAACACGGCAGCTTTTTTTATTTCCTGAATGGCCACTTCATGAGGCTGGAACGGCACGATCTGCAACTCGGGCTGCAAATTATTTTCATCAATGGATGCCAATACACCTTGCGCCACCTGCCCGATGATCCTGATCTTCAATCGATGTGCAAGCGGGTGTTTTTGTTTCTTTAGTTCGCCCAGCACTCTCCAAAAATTAACCGGATTGATGCGATCAAAAAAAGAACCGACATACACTATTGAAAAATTCTGGTCTGGTTGTACGCTGCCCGAAAAATCTTCTTCGTCAAATCCGTTGGTAATTACCACCACTTCTCCTTCGCGCTTTTGTTCAAATTCTTCTTTCATGCGCTCCCCCACCACCGTAACAGCATCTGCCTGGCACAACACTTCTAATTCTAATTGATGATGTTTGCGGTCTGCCCGTTTTGTTAAAAGCAGATCATGGTAATAGTCCATAGTCGTCCACGGGTCGCGAAAATCTGCCAGCCACGGCAAATTCATTTTTTTCTTCACCTTCATGGCAATCAAGTGTGCCGAGTGGGGCGGGCCGGTGGACAGCACTGCGTCAACCGGATGTTTTTGTAAGTAGCCGCATAAAAAATTTACAGATGGCTTAATCCAAAACATGCGGGCATCAGGAATAAAAAAATTACTTCTGACCCACGTAGAGATTTTGCCGATCAAAGATTTTTTATGCTGGCTGATTTCGTGGGTATCTCCTTTATTTTTTTTAGGAGAAATCAGTTGGTACAGACGGTGTGGTTCCCAAATCGGTCTTTTGATAACAGTGATTTCAGGCGAAATATCTTTTGCCATGGACTGGTCAGTATGCGGGTAGTTACCATTGCTGACTGTGTAGATAACGGGCTGCCATCCTTCGCGCACCAAGTACTTGCTGAGTTTCACCCATCGCTGCACGGCAATGCCTCCGGCCGGTGGCCAATAGTAGGTGATGATCAATACTTTTTTAGACATGGTCAACCAAGCTTCGACCTGAGAAAAGTGGTGAGCACATCCAGCGACCGATCAAAATTGCTGTTGTTGGGAATCACGATATCCGCGTAATGTTTCAATGGCTCAATCAGCGACTCATAGACGGGCATCACATGGTATTGATACCGGTACAGCACATCGTCAAGGTCGTAGCCGCGCTCAATCTGATCGCGTTTGATCCTTCTGCCTAACTTTACATGATCTTTTGCTTCGATAAAGATTTTAAGATCGAGCAGTTTGGCGATCTCCTCAAAATACTGCACAAATAATCCTTCTACTACAATAATGGGAGCCGCTTTAAAAATTAATTGTTTCGGTAGAGCCGCAGGATTGTTGAAGGTGTATTCTTTTTTTACCACATCCTGCCCAGATTTTAATTTTAATAAATCTTGCACAAAAGTTTCCCGGTCAATGGAAACGGGCAGGTCAAAGTTTTTCACTCCGTTCTCATCAATAGGTTGCTGGTCGCGTGGCTTGTAATAATTGTCTTGCGAAATCAGGCAAAGTTGCTCTTTGGTAAAGCGTGCCGACAGCCCTTGCAGAAAAAAAGTTTTCCCTGACCCGCTTCCGCCTGTGATGCCGATGGTGAGCATATCTCAATTACAGATTACAGATTGCAAATTACTGATTTGTTTGGTGGCCTATAAGGAACCTGACCAGTTTTTCAACAGCTTTTGCCCGATGGCTGATTTTGTTTTTTTCTTCTCGGCTCATTTCTGCTAAGTTGATAGAGAGCCCCGCTGGCCGAAACACCGGATCGTACCCAAAGCCATTCGTGCCACAAGTCTGCCTTGTTATTTCGCCATTCAAAATACCTTCAAACTGAGAAACATCGTTCGTTCCTTTTACCAGTGTAATGATAGTGATGAAGTTGGCCGATCGGTCAGCTACGTGTTGCATATTTCGCAACAGCAGCGCTACATTATCCTGATCATTTTTTTGAGGGCCTGCATAAAATGCAGAGTCAACACCCGGTGCGCCTTGCAGGGCATTCACCTGCAAGCCGGAATCATCAGCAAAACAAGTGATGCCATAACGCGAAAATACATACTCCGCTTTCTGCCGCGAGTTTCCGGCAATAGTTCCGGTGGTTTCGGGCAGTTCTTCATGGCAACCTATTTCCGCCAGGCTAAGGATATGAAACTCATTGCCCAGCAAGGCTTTTACTTCATGGAGTTTATTTTTGTTGTTGGTGGCGAAACAAATTTCCATACTCAGTGGTGTATCACCTTCACGAGTTTGATCTGATACATCAGATTAGAATTGGCCGGTATGCCCGGTAGCACATTGCTGCCATAGCCATAGCCCGAAGGTATCAGCAGGGTGGCATACGATCCTTCTTTTAAAAGCGGAATGATATTGCGCCAGCCATTCATCTGCGACTTCAAACTCAGTTTTACCGGTGTAGTCACTTTTACCAGTAGCGTGTCGGCATTAAGTATCCTTCCTTTATATGTTACAAGAATGGAATCTTTCAGCAGAGGAGATATGCCTGTGCCCAATGTATCAACATAGTAAGGCAGGTTAGTGCCTGTTTGTGTTTGAATAATTTTGTTGGCAGCCTTCAGTGAATCTCCTATCCTAGTCAGGTATGCTGCAATTGCAGCTAAGTCGGTGGGCAGGCGGTTGCTTTTCACAAAATTCATGGTAACCGCATAAGCCAAATTAGAATTGGGTGGTATTTGGTTGTGCGCGTTGGTTCCAAATGCCAAACCCGATGGGATATAAACACGCCCTTTGCTGCCGGCAGGAAAGATCGGAAGAGAATATTGCAACCCGGCAATAATGGTGGAAAGGAGTACGGTTGTTCCTGCATTTTGATCCATGGTCATTTCAGACGGAATGGACTGGGCGGTGTACGAAATATTAATTGAGTCCGTCAGCATGGGCAGCACACCTAAGCCAACCGAATCCAACACATACCAAACACCGGCCGGTAGTTTTTGGGCTTTGATATTTTTCTGCAAAAGATAGGCGCTGATGGAAAGCGTGTCTGTTTTAAACTGAACCTTTGCCGAAATTGTGTTGTCGTTCAGACAAGAAACACAAACAAAGGAAAAGAAGATTCCCCAACCGACACATTTTTTCAATTCATTCCCTACGATCAATGAGAATTGATTTTGGATAGTTTAATCGTAAAAAACATATTAGAATTGCCCGCTATAGATCCTTGCTGGTACGGGCCATAAGCCAAACTAGAAGGCACATACAAATTGCAGGTTGTGCCTTCGTTCATTTTCAGCAGGGCTATCTGCATTCCGATAATCAAATTAGAAACATTCAGGTTAACCGAATTTCCTTGATCTACCACATTGCCGGTACTTAGTATTTTGGCGGTGTAGTCAATGGTAACGTTACTGGTAAGCGAGGGGACCGAACCCGAGCCTGCCCCGCTCAATGTGTAGCGTATGCCGCTTACATCAGTCATGGCGGCAATTGAATTATTTTTTATGTATGTATTGATCGTAGCTGTATCAACTTTGAGCTGATTATCTTTTACAGACAATAGTTTAAATGAAAAAATGATGGGAGCAGCATTGGTGATGCTCTTGCTTCCGATTCCGTTATTGACATAATACCCAGGAATAAAAATGCGGCCTTTGCTGCCGGCCTGAAATTGCGGAAACGCATACTGCGCCCCCAGCACCAAACTGTTAGCCTGCGTTGCCAACGGCACGCTCGATTGCTCAATCACACTGCCGCTGGAGAGGAGTGTGGTGGTGTATGCTATCTTGATAGAATCATTGAATACAGCCCGGATACCTGATGCAGCCGAATCTACCACAAACCAAATCCCTGCATTCACCATCGTTGCTCGGATGCTGTTTTGCTTCAGGTACGAATGGATGGCTGCTGTGTCTTGCGTGTATTGGGTGATCGTCTGGTTCAACTGTGGGGATGTCAGCGAGCAGGCACCCAACAAGGCAGCCAATCCGGCAAAAGCAAAAACAATCTTTATTCTATTCATTATTTATTTTTTTTCTCTCGCTCTTATTTTATGTCAGTCACTTCCATATCAAAAACCAAAATAGCATCGGCCGTGATGATGGGGCCGCGTGCTTGTTTACCATAACCCAGCGTAGAGGGGATATACACGGTAACTTTCATGCCTTTGTTCATCAGTTGCAGCATCTCATCCCATCCTCTGATCACCGTACCCTGCCCTACCATCACGCCATAAGGCTTGTAAGATCTTCCTTCCTGATACAAGCCTTCTTTTTTTGCAACAGTTTCGATACTCGTGTCAAAATATTTGCCGTTCAGCACATGGCCGGCATAATCAACTTGCGCGGTCTGAGAAGTCTTGACATTCTCGCCTTTGCCCGGCTTAACTACAACGTAGCGCAACCCCGAAGCGGTGCGCTTGGCGGCAATATTTTTTTCTTTCAGGTAGCTGTCTATGGCCACGGTGTCTTTGCCGAGTTGTTCTTTTTGCTCTTCCAAAGCTTTTTGATTTTGCTTGGCTACTAGTTCTTCGCGAAACTTCATAAACTGGGCGCTGTCTTTCACTTCCTTAAGCCCCACATAAAAAGTGAAATTTGATGTAGAATCAATTTTAGCAGGCAAGGGTTGATGGAAAGAATTTTTAAACAACTCTTTGGCAGATACTTTAAAAATTGCGCTATCGCCAATGGTAAGCATGTTAAAGACTTCCATCACCTTGTCGCCCGGCTTGTTCATCTGCTTTTTTTGCATGATTAAAGGATAAGGGCTTTTGCGTGTGTCGTTCCAGGCAGAATCCTTTCCGTCTTTAAACATAAAATTCATAATCAAAAATCCGTTGGCCAATACCTCTTTGCCATCACCTTTTTTAATGATCTGAAATTTTTGCCCTGAAGCTGTTTCGCGCTCGTTAGAGCAGGCACTGATCAGCAACGAAAGTAAGGCTACACCAAGAATTGAGTTTTTCATTTTACGTATGGATTAATTTATTAGGATAAACTTGTTTTATACTGTGGCAGCAAATCCAGAAATTTTTTCATTGTTTGCTCCAATGTCAGTTTCGATGAACCGCCTGCCGCATTTTTGTGGCCTCCGCCTTCAAAATGTTTCCGTGCCAAGTCGTTTACCGAAAAATCGCCCAAAGATCGAAAAGAAATTTTAATTTCTTCACCTCTATCATACATCAATACAGCCAGCCGCACGTCCTTCAACGACAAACCGTAGTTAACTAAGCCTTCCGTATCTCCGGTTTGGACATTGAGCATCTTCAGTTCCTCTTGCGACAGGGTGATGCAGGCCGTATGGTACTCTGGGTAAACCACCAGGTTTTTATACAACGCATACCCAATCAGTTTTAGCCGCGAGAGTGAGTTGACATCATAAATCAAACGCGCCACTTCGCTGGGGTTAGCTCCCAGCGAAATTAATTCGCTGGCCACGGCCATTTCGCGAGCCGTAGTGTTGTTGTGCCTAAAGCTGCCTGTGTCTGTCATCAGCCCGGCATATAAACACGTGGCAATAGCTGCATCCAGATGAGCCTTTCCACCCAATTCATTGATCAATTCAAAAACCAATTGCGCGGTGGAAGCCGCCTGCACACTCCACTTCTGAAAATCTGAAAATGGTTCAGGCTCTAAATGATGGTCAACCATCACCTTTTTTCCCGGAGCCTTCCGCACGATGTCGGCCAAGTCGTTGATGCGGCTCAGGTTAGAAAAATCAAGACAAAAAATAATGTCGGCTGTCTGGAAAGCAAGAGTAGCTTTTTGCAATGGCTCGCTTGTGTGTTTAGATAGGGCTATCACTTCGTGCGAGCCGGGAAGCCAAGCTAAAAAGTCGGGGAAATCGCTGGGCGTTACTACACTTACCCGGTGGCCTGTATTTTTTAAAAATCCGGCCAGCCCCAATGAAGAGCCGAGCGCATCGGCATCGGGTTTAAAATGGGTGACAATCGTCACCTTTTGGGGAGACGCCAACAATGCTTTCAGTTCGACCAATTTTTCCATGAAAGAGGGCAAAAATGATATTTTTTATTGGAAGTGCCTAACATAAAAAATCTATTGCCGATGCGTTGTTTTGCTATGGCCGAAAAAGTTACTTTTGCGCCCAAATATTTTAACAATCTACAATGGCAACAAACAGAACTTTTACTATGATCAAACCCGATGCGGTGGCCGCAGGCAACACGGGTGCAATTTCCAAACTGATTGAAGAGGCAGGCTTCCGTATCGTGGCCATGAAAAAAACAAAACTCAGCGCAGAACTGGCCGGACAATTTTATGAGATACACAAAGAGCGTCCCTTCTATGGCGAGCTTTGTAAATATATGTCGTCAGGAGCCATTGTGCCCATGATTTTAGAGAAAGAAAATGCCGTAGAAGATTTCAGAAAACTGATTGGCGCCACCGACCCAAAGAAGGCTGCCCCCGGCACCATCCGCGCCTTGTTTGCCAAGTCCATTGATGCCAATGCCATCCACGGATCCGACTCAGATGCCAACGCGGAGATAGAAGGAAACTTTTTCTTCTCTCAATTCGAAAGATTCTAAATTGATTTTCGGTTACAAGTTTCTGTTACAACAGTCAACTTGCAATAGGGAACTAGTAACTATTTTTTTTAGTTAAGATAAACACTTCCTAAGCAGCGCTATGATACATCCCTCCTACTCCGAGAAATTTGAAAGCAGGCACAATGCACCCAGCCCATCGCAGATAAGCGAAATGCTGAAAGCAGTTCGTGCGCAGTCAATTGATGACCTGATCGGGCAAACCGTGCCGGCCGCCATCCGATTGAAGAAGCCTTTGAATTTGCCACCGGCACAATCGGAGTATGAATTTCTGAACGATTTCAAGAAGATGATGTCGAAAAACAAAATCTTCAAATCGTACATCGGCACAGGCTATTATCAGTGTATTACCCCACCGGTTATTTTAAGGAACATTCTGGAAAACCCCGGATGGTACACCGCCTACACGCCATACCAAGCAGAAATTGCACAAGGTCGCATGGAAGCACTCATCAACTTCCAAACGATGGTGATGGATCTTACCGGAATGGAGATTGCAAACGCCTCGCTGTTGGATGAAGCTACAGCCGCAGCCGAAGCTCTCCATTTATTATATGCTTCGCGCAAGGCTGAAAAGAAAAACGCTCATCAATTTTTTGTTGACGAAAATGTTTTTCCGCAAGTCATTGACTTATTAAAGACGCGCTCAGCCCCTATCGGAGTTGAGTTGGTGATTGGCTCGGTCGCTCAATTAGATGTTACCAACCCTAACCTGTTTGGTGTTTACATTCAAACACCCGACAACAATGGAGCCATCAAAGATCACACAGCCTTCATTGCCTCGGCACACGAAAAAAATGTTTTTGTGGTAGTCGGTACAGATTTGATGGCACTGACGCTGATGAAATCGCCCGGTGAAATGGGTGCAGACGTGGTGGTAGGCTCATCGCAACGATTGGGCGTGCCCATGGGCTATGGCGGCCCGCACGCAGCTTTCTTTGCTACCAAAGATGAGTTTAAACGCCAGATGCCGGGGCGCATTATCGGCATTTCGCAAGATGCGCAGGGCAACGCGGCTTACCGCATGGCGCTGCAAACCCGCGAGCAACACATACGCAGGGAAAAGGCTACTTCCAATATTTGCACGGCTCAGGTTTTGTTGTCTGTCATGGCCAGCATGTATGCCGTCTATCACGGGCCGGAAGGTTTGAAGAAAATTGCCGGAAGGATTCATGGCCTTGCCCAACTCCTCGAAGCAGGCTTGAAAAAAATAGAGATCAATCAGCAGAACGAAAATTATTTCGACACTTTAAAGATTGTTGCCGATCCTAAAAAATTAAAATCGGTTGCTGAGAAGCAGGAGATAAACTTCCGCTACTTTGCCGATGGCACCGTGGGCATCTCTTTAGATGAAACCACCTCAGTAGCAGATGTAGAAAATATCCTTTCCGTTGTGGCTGAGTCTGTCGCAAAAAAATCTCCAGGACTAAACCTCGCACAAGAGAAATTAAAAATCAACTGGCCATCATCGCTGGTTAGAACATCGCAGTACCTCACCCACCCGGTTTTCAACACGTATCATTCCGAACACGAAATGCTGCGCTACATCAAGCGTTTAGAAAACAAAGATCTTTCTATGGTTCATTCCATGATCTCGTTGGGGTCGTGCACGATGAAACTGAATGCCACTACCGAAATGATTCCCGTTACCTGGCCAGAGATGGGGCACATGCATCCTTTTGCACCGACTGATCAGGCTCAAGGTTATCAGCAACTGATTACCAACCTTGAAAACTGGCTGAAAGAGATTACCGGCTTCACAGGTGTATCCCTACAACCCAACAGCGGAGCACAAGGCGAATATGCCGGCTTGCTCACTATTCGCGCCTACCACGAAAGCCGTGGCGACAACCATCGAAACGTGGCCTTGATCCCGGCATCTGCTCACGGCACCAATCCGGCCAGCGCAGTCATGGCAGGCATGAACGTGCTGGTTATAAAATCGGATGAAGAAGGGAAAATAGATGTGGCCGATTTAAAGGCCAAAGCAGAACAGCATAAAAATGATCTCGCCTGCCTGATGGTTACCTACCCTTCTACACATGGCGTGTTTGAAGAATCTATTGTGGATATCTGCGAAACCATCCACCGGAATGGCGGCTTGGTTTATATGGATGGCGCCAACATGAATGCACAAGTAGGCTTGACCTCGCCCGCCAATATCGGTGCCGATGTGTGCCATCTTAACTTGCACAAAACTTTTTGCATACCGCATGGTGGCGGTGGCCCCGGTATGGGGCCCATCTGTGTAAACGATAAATTGAAACCTTTTCTGCCCGGGCATGCTGTAGTGAAAACCGGAGGCGAAAAAGCAATCCATGCCGTATCGGCAGCACCGTATGGTAGTGCCGGCATCCTCGCCATCTCTTATGCCTACATCGCCATGATGGGCGGAGAAGGATTAACAAATGCCACCCAGTTGGCCATCTTAAACGCCAACTACATCAAAGAAAAATTACAGGCACACTATAAAATATTATACACCGGAACGAACGGCCGCTGCGCACACGAAATGATTGTGGACTGCCGCGAATTTAAAAAAGCAGGCATCGAAGTAGAAGATATCGCCAAGCGGTTGATGGACTATGGATTCCATGCGCCCACAGTTTCTTTTCCGGTTGCCGGCACGCTGATGATCGAGCCCACCGAAAGCGAACCGAAGCAAGAATTAGATCGCTTTGTAGAAGCTTTAACAGAAATCAGAAATGAAATACGCGAAGTGGAAGAAGGCAAAGCAGACAAAGAAAATAATGTTTTAAAAAATGCTCCGCACACGGCAGCCATCATCACAGCAGACGAGTGGGCACGCCCCTACACAAGACAGAAAGCCGCTTACCCGCTTGCTTTTGTAAAAGAAGCTAAATTCTGGCCCAGTGTAAGCCGCGTTGACAATGCCTATGGCGATAGAAATTTAGTTTGCAGTTGCTTGCCGATAGAAGAGTATGCCTGATTGAATTTGCCCCAACTATGAAACGCGAGGAGCGCTGATAGCATTTATCATTTCTTCTTTCAGAAAACCTCTGAGACTGAGGTCTTCGTCAATATCGGGCCAATGGATTCCGGTGCGGCTTAGAGTATAATTTTGAAGTTGCTTTTCAGAAGCATTGGCTAATGCTTGGGTCATACTGATATTGCGTTCGATAATTCTACGATTATTTAATAGGATAAGCATGACATCCATATCTTTATGAAAATAAACTGCGATGATACGCACGCCATCTTCAAAAATCATTTTATCAATTGGATCAAAGTCCCATCTCTGATTTGAAGTATTCATTCCACTTTAAAATAATCAAGTCTCTTTTTTCTGTTACAATATCTATGATTTGCCTTTCTTCTTGTGCCGTAAAGTCTAACATATAGGCCGTTCTAACATCAGGTTGCAACCAAATCTTACCATCGCCATCACCTTTCTTCACATGAATATGCACAGGTTCATTGCCATCGGCTGAAAAGAAGAAAAAACGGAATCCCTTTACAAGCAGTATAGTAGGCACTTGACAAAGTTAAAAGTTTGCCCATGAAGTGCAAAAAATGGCTTGTAATAAGGCTTTGACTATGGCGACCGCAATCTGGTTTGCAGTTGCTTGCCGATAGAAGAGTATGCCTGATAAAATCAAGTTGCATTTCCGACTGTTATTAGTAGCTTTGCGAGGTTTTATGAAAACAAAATCTCTTCAACGGGTTTTTCTCCTTGCCATCGGGCTGTGTGCCGTGTTGGTGATTTTGCTTTCGCATTCGCTTTACCAAAATTCTGATCAGGCAGCCCAACAGCCTAAAAAAAATAAAGACAAATCGGAAGTAACTATTCAGGCTCCTACCGAAGTGGCTTCGCAAGGCCAAACGGGCATTGTTAACGATCAGGATGCCGTTGTTGTAAAAGAATTGGTTAGCGATGAACACAAGAATGAAATAATCGTTTTCATCGAAAAAAATACGATCCGTTTTTTTAAAACACTGTTCAGGGTTATCATCTCGCCCAACGCACCGTAAATTTTCTATCCGTTTTTAGTTAAAAGTTAGTCGCTTACCGATTGGCTGTGTCTTTTTCAAATTTTCAAATCGTAACATTTTCAAATTAAATTTTTATGCGCAACAAAGGAGTCGTCATTGTACTCACCATCGTCATTACCGCCTTGTGTTTATATTTTCTGTCGTTCACGCTTGTGAGCCGGAAGATTCAACAGCAGGCAACCGATCATGCCACCGACAAACAAGGGTCAGTTGATCTGGATAAGAAACAGTCCTATTTAGATTCGATGTGGAACAAACCGGTATATAATTTATTCGGTGCTCAATACACCTACAAAGAAGTAAAAGACAACGAACTGAGCTTGGGTCTCGACTTACAGGGCGGCATGCACGTAGTGTTAGAAATTTCGCCTGTAGATATCGTGCGCAGTCTGAGCGGAAACAATCAGGAACCGGCTTTTGTGGCCGCTTTGCAAAAAGCAAGCGACTTGCAAAAGAAAAGCAATGGCAATTTCACCACATTATTTTACAATGCCTTTAAAGAATCAAACCCCGGCAAAACACTGGCTCCGTTCTTTACCTCTACGGCCAATAAAGACATCAACCTTTCGGATAGCGATGACAAAGTTTTGAAGTTCTTGAACAAAGAAATCAACAACTCCATTGACCGTTCTTACACTATCTTAAAAACACGTATTGACCAGTTTGGCACTTCGCAGCCAAACATCCAGCGGTTGGCCGGTTCGGGACGTATTCAAATCGAAATACCCGGTGCCGATAACCCACAACGGGTAAGGAAATTATTGCAAGGAGTTGCCCGCCTTGAGTTTTGGGAAATTGTTGAGCCCTACGATCCGCAGGTAAGTCAAGCATTAGTGGCTATCAACCAGCTTCTGGTAAAAGAACAAACTCTGAAGGCCGCTACAACACTACCGACTAACAACAAACAACTGAAAACCGAAACAAAAGAAGTAGCCAAAACTGATACCACAAAATCTGCGTTGGAAAAACAATTGGCAAAGGTTGCCACAGACAGCAGCAAGGCTAAGAGCTCGCTTGACTCCTTGCGGTCTGCCACCTCTTCACCGCTCTTTGCGCTGATGACACAGCAAGGTTCGTTCATGTATGCCACCAAAGACACGGCTACCATCAATGCCATCTTCAAGCGCAATGAAGTACGCACCCTGATGCCGCGCACCGTTGGCTGGCGTTGGGATGTAAAAGCTGACCCAGACATAACACCCGGAGTAGAAGACATTAAATTGAACTTCATCAATTTAGGACGCGGGGCAAAGCCGTTGCTGACAGGTGAAGTGATTACAGATGCCCGCTCCGACTTCGATCAATACAGCCGGCCGTCTGTCAGCATGACCATGAACGTAACAGGCGCGCAGAAGTGGGCGAAGATTACGGCAGCCGCTTCTTCCAAGCAGCCGCAAGGACGCATTGCTATTTTACTTGACGATTATGTTTATACTGCGCCCACCGTGCAAGGCGAAATCCCCAATGGCAACTCGCAAATAACAGGTTCGTTCACACCCGAAGAAGCCAAAGACTTGGCGCTGGTATTAAAAGCCGGTTCGCTGCCCGCCCCTACCCGCATTGTAGAGCAAGCCATTGTCGGCCCTTCATTAGGTAAGATCGCCCAAAACCAGGGTTTAATTTCTATGGCCTGCGGTCTGGGATTGATCATCATCTTTATGATCGCCTACTACTCTAAAGGCGGTTGGGTAGCCAACATAGCGTTGCTGTTCAACATCTTTTTTATTCTTGGAATTTTAGCACAATACAATGCCGCGCTGACACTGCCCGGTATGGCCGGTATCGTACTCACCATGGCTATGGCCGTGGATGCCAACGTGGTGATTTATGAACGTGTCAAAGAAGAATTGAAAGCAGGCAGACGATTGCGCGATGCCATCAAAAAAGGTTATGAGCGCGCATTTGCTACCATCTTCGACTCGAACTTAACTACATTCTTGACGGGTATGTTCTTGTTTATTTTCGGACAAGGGCCGTTGAAAGGATTTGCCATCGTGTTGATGATCGGTATTGTTACCTCATTCTTTTCGGCTGTGTACATTTCGCGCGTCATTGTAGAATGGTTTGTGCGAAAAGGAGATGATGCCAATTTTTCATTCGAGTCGCCTTTGGCTAATGTGATACGCAAACGTGGGCAATTTAATTTCATCGGCAACAGATATAAAGCATACGCCTTCTCAGGTTCTATCATCGTCATCGGTTTCGTCATCATTGCATTTCAGGGATTGAACATGGGCGTGGACTTCAAGGGAGGCCGCTCGTATGTAGTGTCGTTCAGTAAACCAGTGGTAGCTACCGACATGAAAATAGCCTTGGATGAAAGCTTTAAAAACTCCAGCACGGAAGTAAAAAATTATGGAAGCGATGACCACATGCGTGTAACTACCTCTTACCTGATAGACGATGAATCGGACGGAGCTGACGACCATGTGCGCGAGGCTCTGATTGCTGCCGTAGAAAAATTCAGTGGATTGAAACACTCTGCCAACGACACCCAATTAGACAACCAGCATTTTACAGTTTCCAGTTCGCTGAAAGTAAGCCCCACCATTGCAGACGATATTAAGCACTCTGCCCTGAAGGCCAGCATTTATTCGCTCATTGCTATTTTTATCTGGATTTTGATACGCTTCAAGAAGTGGCAGTTCAGCACAGGCGCCATCATCGCTACAGCACACGATGCCCTCTTCGTGGTGGCCGCATTTGGTATTGCCCATGCCTTTGGGTTGTCTTTTGAAATTGATCAGATTTTTGTGGCCGCCTTGCTCACCATCATCGGTTACTCCATCAACGACACGGTGATTATCTTCGACCGGATCAGGGAATACCTGAGTTTCGGAGCTAACCACGACCATCCGAAATTGTTTAACGATGCTATCAATAATACGCTGAGCCGCACGCTGATTACCTCAGGAACTGTATTGATGGTAGTGGTGGTGCTGTTGATATTTGGAGGGGAAGTATTGCGTGGATTCTCGTTTGCCTTGGTGGTGGGTATGATCATCGGCACGTACTCATCCATCTTCATTGCTTCGCCTATCGTACTTGATTTCGACCGGGTGAAATCACCGGAAACGGAGAAAGAAAAAGTGAAAGCAGTCGCTTAAAATCGTTTACACTTATTTCTATCGAGCCATTCTCTAAAAGGATGGCTCGATTTTTTTTGTACTGATCAGGTTGGCCTGATTCACTGCATCTATTTTTAATGTGCTGTTCGACATGTTAGCGAAGCGCATATCGAACGACAAAAAAATAGCATTTGTAATGCCTACCCTAACAACTCAGGCGCAGCTCAATCTGGCGCAAGCATCACGCTTGTGCCAATATACAGATACCCTCCTCCTCTACCTCTCCCCAATTTTTTTTTACTGTTATCAAAAGTTATCAAAAGTTATCAATACCCCTCTCCAGTGGAGAGGGGTGGCAGTAAACTGCGTTTAACAGATGGACTTTCCGGGGTGAGGTCTTTAAGTGCCTCAGGTTGTTGGTCAGCGACCAACAATAATTCTTGCTGTTCGACATGTTAGCGAAGCGCATGTCGAACAGCATGAGTACAACCCACTACAAAACTTAGCCTGATTTTTTAAGTTTGCTGTTCGACATGTTAGTGAAGCGCATGTCGAACGACAAATAAAAAGGCATTTGTAATGCCTACCCTGACCTCAGTACTTTTCATCATCACCTGCTGCAATACTGCTATAAAGTTGGCCGGATGAATAAGGAGAGTCAATACTCCTAAAGGAGTATTTTTAAGCGCCCGTCATGTCTTCCCACCTCACCCCAAAATCTTTTTTACGGTTATCGAAAGTTATCTATGCCCCTCTCCATTGGAGAAGGGTGGCAGTAAACTGCGTTTAACAGATGGACTTTCCGGGGTGAGATCTTTTCTTGCTGTTCGACATGTTAGCGAGCGCATGTCGAACAGTATGAGTACAACCCACCGCAAAACTTAGCCTGATTTTTTAATTTACTTTGATCAGTTCCACTTCAAAAACCAATGTGGCAAATGGAGGGATAGCACCTCCTCCGCGTTCGCCATACGCCAGGTTGTAAGGAACATACAGCATCCACTTGTCGCCTTCCTTCATCAACTGTAAGGCTTCAGTCCAGCCCGGTATTACCTGGTTCACACCGAAGTTGGCCGGCTGGCCGCGCTTATGAGAGCTGTCAAACTCTGTTCCATCAGTCAGTGTACCGGTATAATGCACGGTAACATTGGCGGTAGAGTTTGGAGATTTTCCTGCACCTTGTGTTATGATTTTATACTGCAGGCCGCTGGGCAGCACTACTACGCCTTCATTTTTTTTGTTGTTTTCCAAAAAGATATTTCCGGCTTCTTTGGCTCTCGCATTTTTTTTCTCGGCAGCTGCCGTCATGTATGTTTGCACGGTAGTCATACATTGTTGCTGGTCTATCTTTAAAGGTTTGCCGTTGTACACATCTTGAATGGCGGCAATGATGGCGTCACGGTCGAGCGAGTCGCCTCCCTGGCTTCGGACGTTGGTAGAAAACAATACGCCCATTCCATAGCCGGCCTTTTTCTTTTCGGAAGACAGATCCACTTCTTTAGGCTTTTTCAATTCTTCTATCTCAGCCTGAAGCTGTTTGATTTGTTGCTCTTGGTTAGCGACTTTTTGTTGCAATTCTTTTTTGCTTTGCGAGTGGAGCGAAAAGCTAATCACTATGAGAAAAAATAAAATTAAACTGCGCATAATGAAATAAAATTAATTGTTAATGCTGATACGATATGTATTACCTGACGGCCGCTTTTCTGACAATCTTAGAAAACAACCGGGGGAAAAAACGTTTTAAATATACGGCCATTACTTCCTTGGCTCCGCCAATATAAACCTCCTCTTTTTTATTTTGGATAGCCGCGATCATTTTGCGGGCGCACACTTCGGGTGTCAATCCGTGCTGTGTAGTTTTATCCATTTTATTGAGCTTGTTGCCTTCCCCGGTTAGGGCATTCAATGTAATATTGGTTCGCACCCAGCCCGGACAGATCATGGTAACAAAAATAGATCGGCTGTCTTTCCAAAGTTCAGCACGAAGCGAATCAAAATAACCGTGCAGGGCATGCTTGGCTGCCGCATACCCCGAGCGATACGGTGTGCCGATCAGCCCCATCACGCTGGATACGGTAACAAAATGCCCCGATTTTCTTTTTAAAAAATGGGGCAGCAAATATTTAGTGAGCGCCAGCGTACCAAAATAATCTACTTCCATCAACTGACGGTCAACGCTCAGGTGTGTGTCTTTCGCCAAGCTACGCTGGCTGATGCCTCCGTTGTTGATCAGCACATCAACGTGACCAAATAGCTGAATGGCAGCCTCGACACTCAACGGCAACATTTCATGTTGAGCCAAATCCAGCGGCAATATTCTTACGTTGGTTTGTACCTCTACCGGGCACGATGCCCGCACACGCTCCAACTCCTCTTTTCTGCGAGCCGATAAAATCAGTTTTACGTCTTTGATGGTCGCCAGTTGATAGGTCAACGCTTCTCCGATGCCGCTCGAGGCTCCGGTGATCCAGATTATTTTATGATGCAGATACGGCACGTTAATTTATTTTCGTTGATATACTACAAAGTCAAACGAATAGGCATGGCGGTGGTCTTTCGGATGATGTGTGCGCGACACTTCCTGCCATTGCTCTTTGTTCCATGTTGGAAAAAAAGTATCGCCCAAAATCTCTGCCTGTATTTCTGTGAGGTATAACCGATGGGCTAAGTGCAGACCTTGCGCATAAATTTCAGAACCTCCTATTACAAAAATTTCTTCTTGTGCTCTTTTGCTTGCCCAATCAATGGCCTGCTGAAAATCGTTTACCACATGGCAGCCTGCAGCAGTAAATTTTGGATTTCTTGTTACCACGATATTCTCTCGGTTGGGCAGCGGCCTGAATTTTTCCGGAATAGATTCATAGTTCTTTCGCCCCATAATAACCGGATGGCTCTTGGTGGTTTGCATAAAATATTTCATGTCATCGGGCAAATGCCACGGCAGGGTATTGTGCTTTCCGATCACACCATTTTGGGCTACTGCGGCAATCAATGAAATGATCATAAACTCAGGCGATCAATTTGGCGATACCGAAAGCTGCTGCTGCTGCCAGCGCACCGATAATGGTTACACGCAGTGCGCCCTTCAACAAAGGCTGACCGGTTAATTTACTTTTGATTAATCCAAATGCAATCAGGCACAAAATAGTAATGGCACTAGAGTATTGAAGTCCTTCGCTGGCTGTCGGCAGAAAGAAATATGCACTGAGGGGAATCAGTCCCCCGATGATGTACGATAGTGCAATGATAAAGGCGCTTTGAAAAGCCCTGTTTTTGTCGGGGCGCTCCAGCCCCAACTCAAAGCGCATCATAAAATCAACCCACTCTTTGGGATGCTTGGCCATTTCGCGGGCAATCGTCTCCTGCAACTTATCGTCTAATCCATATTGCGCGAAGATGTCTTTCGTTTCCTGGATTTCCATTTCATGTTTATGAACGATCTCATCGTACTCTCTCCGTTCTTCCGACTCGTAGTGTTCTACTTCCGTGCGCCCGGCCAAGTAGCCGCCAAGGCCCATGGCGATGGAGCCGGCAGCAATTTCAGCCAGGCCGGCAGTAATAATGATCGTGGTGTCGCTTACGGCCCCGCTTAGCCCTGCTGCCAAAGCAAAAGGCACGGTTAACCCATCACTCATACCAATCACAAAATCGCGAACCTGGGCGGAGGCGGTAAAATGTTTTTCTTCCATGACACGAAACTAATAGATGGGCAACATTAAAAAAATATCAATGTCTCCGGATCCGACATTCTATCTCAAAAAAAGAAAAGAGAGCAGCGAGGATTTCCCCCTGTTTACCGGAGTGGGTAACCTCCTGATGGCGTTCGTTAAAATGGGTAAGGATAGAATAATAAGTAGAGTCGCTCAGCGAAAACCGGCTTTGTATTTCACTTTTTATCTGTGGATTAGTTACTATTTCGGCATAAGTTTGTGTTTGCGCCAGTTCGCGGTTGATGCGCACCAACTTTCTCTTTTCTTTTTCTTCTTTAGAGAAATAGGCCAAGTTAACGGATGCACCAAAGCCGCTGCTCGGGGTGGCTCCGCTAAATGGTGTTGATTTGCTCCGCAGTTTCAGAGAGGGTAGTTCTTTCTTCTCAGCCTCGGGCCGGCCTATGATTGTTACTTCCTTTAACATGGTTACATGTTGGGTAAGTTTTACAAACATCACCTCGTCATCCATATAAATAGGGAGGTGTAGCTCATCATACCCTACGCTGGTAAAAATCAGTGTGTCATTGCCGGCCACCTTGATTGAAAATACACCATTGACATTGGTGATGGTGCCGCGTGTAGTGCCCTTCACCCTGACCGATGCACTCGGAACTGCATTTAAGGTGATGGAGTCAACCACGATACCCTTAAGAATTTTTTGGGCGCAGGCTTCCTGACATCCCCACAACGCCAGCATCAAGAATAAAAAACGTTTCATTCAGCCGGCAATATACTTCGCCTTCATCAAATAAAAAGAAGAAAATATATGGTTGCGGTCAACCTTTATTAGCTAACTGGCCGCAGGCAGCATCTATATCTTTGCCGCGGCTTTTGCGGATACGGGTGGTGATGCCATGTTTTTCCAACAGATCCATGTACATCCGCAGCACGTCATCACCGGCTTGTTTAAATCCGCCCTCGTCAATCGGGTTGTATTCTATCAGGTTAACTTTGGAAGGAATAATCTGCGCAAACTTTAACAATGCCTGCGCATGCTCCGGTGTGTCGTTCACATCTTGCCACACCACATATTCGTACGTAACCTTTCGCTTGGTTTTCTGATACCAGTATTTCAGGGCAGCTGCCAACTCGCTCAGCGGATTAGAGTCGTTGATCGGCATGATGGATGAGCGGGTGCCGTCTATCGCGGCATGGAGCGAAACAGCCAAGTTAAACTTCACGCCATCATCGGCCATTTTGATGATCATCTTGGCGATGCCCACCGTTGACACGGTAATTCTTTTCATAGCCATGCCCAATCCTTTGGGCGAGGTAATCTTGTCAATAGCTGCCGTAACGTTGGCATAATTGAGCAACGGTTCGCCCATGCCCATAAACACAATGTTGGTGAGCGGCCGGTTGAAGATCGTTTCGCTTTGTTCTTTGATGGCCGCCACCTGATCGTAGATTTCGTCAGCACTCAGGTTGCGTTGCCGTTTCAGGCGGGCAGTTGCGCAAAATTTGCAGGCCAGTGAGCACCCCACTTGCGATGAAACGCAAGCGGTGATTCTTTTTTCTGCCGGGATGAGCACCGACTCTACAATGAGGCCATCATGCAATTTCACCGCATTTTTTATGGTGCCATCGGCACTGCGCTGCATGGTATCTACATGGATGTGGTTGATCGTAAAATTTTGTTTCAGCAAATCGCGGGTAGCTACCGAGAGGTTCGTCATCTGATCGAAGCTCTTGGCCGATTTTTTCCACAGCCACTCATCTACCTGCGTAGCCCGAAAGGGTTTGTCGCCCTGTTCGATGAAAAATTTTTTCAGTTCATCGGGTTTGAGCTTGCGTATATCGCGTTTGGGGTGTACTTCCTGCATCCGGCAAAATTAACAAGAAGCTATCTTAAAAAATATGATTAGACCAGCACAACGGGTTTATTTTGCCCGCACAAAAGATTTGCTTTCGCATTCTTTCATGGCATCGTGAATCTTTAACGAGTTTTCGGTAAGCTCCTCAATCACAAATCGCTGTGTGATCATGCCCGATTTTTTATCTACAAACTGCAGTTCTTGTCCGCTGACTTTATATTGAAATGGCGTGAGGTCGCTTCCTTTCTTTTTGCCTACCGAAAATATTCCTTCCTGCCCGCTGCCATCTTTTTTAAAGACTATCAACTTGGCCACCGTGCTCGCGGCATGGCTGCCCATCATGCCTTCGAGTTCTTTTTCTGTGTCGCTCTCTTTCATCTGGCTCTGCAGGCACGTTTTGCTGTCGGTCTGCTGCCAGGTGCCCACTACTGACTGAGCCCATGCCTGCCCTGCTGCCACAGTCAAAATAAAAGCAATTACATTTTTCATATCGGTTATCAATTTAAATACTAATTTAACATGAAAATTAAGTTTCCTCTTTCATGGATCTCACGCTATTTTTCTCACCGGTTGACGAATTGATTTACGCGCAGGATTATCCGGCCAATTCTTTTTTTAAAAACATCCGGGCTTATATCGAAAAAATGCCCGACTATAAAGATGCGCAGATAGCCATTTTGGGAGTGGCCGAAGAACGTGGCACACACACCAATCAGGGTACGGCACAAGCGCCCGATGAAATCAGGAAAAAACTTTATCCGCTCAAAAAAGGTACGGGCTCGTACAATATTATTGACCTCGGCAATCTCAACCCCGGGATAGACCTTGAAGAAACATACGTGCGCATCCGCGAAGTGTGCCGCATGCTGTTGGAAAGCAACGTGTTGCCCATCATACTGGGCGGATCGCACGATCTGGACTACGGCCAATACTGCGGCTACGAAGACATGCAAAAACTGATCAGCTTATTGAATGTGGACGCGGTGCTCGACTTGGACGATGCCAAAAACGCACCTGCCAGCCGGCAACATATCCACAAAATACTGCTGCACGAACCCAATTATCTTTTCAGCTACACCCATCTGGCACATCAGACTTACTTGGTGGATTCCTTTTCAACCGCTGTGTTGGAAAAATTAAATTTTGAAGCACACCGGCTGGGGCAAATGCGCACCAACTTAGCCGAGATGGAGCCTGCCATCCGCCATGCCGATCTGTTTTCTTTTGATGTGGGCGCCATCAAATCATCCGATGCACCGGGCAATGCCCACGCGCAGCCGTTTGGGTTAACAGGCGAAGAGGCCTGCCAGATATGCTGGTATGCCGGCCTGAACGAAAAACTCAGCTCAGCCGGATTTTATGAGTACAACCCGCATTACGATGACGCTCATAAAAAAACCGCCTCTGTGATAGCCACCATGATCTGGTATTTTATCGAAGGATTTTATCACCGTAAAAACGAAAGCAACTTTAAGTCGAACGACTTTTTAAAATATGTAGTGTCTATGCCGGTAGAACCTGAAACCATCACCTTTTACAAAAGCAAAATAACCGACAAGTGGTGGATGGAAGTAAGTGTAGCCCGGCTTGGCGCTAGGTATGCGCGCAACTCGGTAGTGCCTTGCAGCTATGCCGACTATCAAACCGCTACCAAAGGCGAGTTGCCCGAGCGGTACATTAATGCTTTGGCTAAGATGGGGTAGTAACCAACATTTTATTGGCATCAAGAATCTAGTTGCCAGACTAACTTTATTTCCATCAAATACTTCCGTAAAGCCAAAAATCCTGACATTTATCAAACAGAAAATAGTAACATTGCCGTAACATTACGCATTACCCTGAGCCTTACCTTTGCCTGAATCTATTTTATATGTTTGATCTGGATACCGGTTATACCCTGCTCCTCCTCTTTTGTTTACTGGCCGCCTGTTTATTCGAATTTGTCAATGGTTTTCACGACACAGCCAATGCCGTGGCCACTGTGATTTACACTAATACCTTAAAGCCTTGGGTAGCCGTAGCTTGGTCTGGTACATGGAATTTTATAGGTGTCTTTGCCGGAGGCATCGGGGTAGCTATGGGCATTGTCAACCTGCTGCCGGTAGAAACGCTGGTTGACCAGAATATTGCCCACAGTTTGGCGATGGTGCTGGCTATGCTGGCGACCGCCATTTTCTGGAATCTGATCACCTGGTATTTTGGTATTCCCTGCTCCAGTTCTCACACACTGATCGGCTCGATACTGGGTGTGGGTCTGGCTTATTCCATTCTTCCTGAAGCTACGGGCGATGCCGTTAACTGGAGCAAGGCCGAAGAGATCGGTCTGTCGTTGCTGATTTCTCCGCTATTTGGCTTTTCTGTTACCATCATCCTCATGTATTTTATCCGTGTCATGATCCGCAAGACACCCATGGAAGATGTGGTATTCAAAGAACCCAAAAAGAACCAGCCTCCGCCCATGTGGATACGCGGAATTTTGTTTCTGACATGCACCTTGGTAAGTTTTTTTCACGGCTCCAATGACGGTCAAAAAGGCGTGGGCCTGATCATGCTCATATTAATTGGTATTGTGCCCACCTACTTTGCGTTGGATAACAACTTCGATCCGGCCAAGTTGCCGGCTTCTCTCGTCAAGATTGAGCAGATCACAGCCGGAATAGATTCTACAACGCTTTCGAAGAACGACCAACAAAGGCTGACAGCAGCCCGGCAAATGAACCACCACCTGCAGGCTACCTTCCGCTCACTGAAATCTGTGAGCGACATCACGAAAGACCGGAAATTCGACACCCGCAAAGACATTATGTTGATGGACAACCACCTGAACAACTTATTAAAAAACGAAGAAATTAAACTGAGCGGAATCGAGAGGGGGGTTTTAAAAACCGAATTAAAAAAAGTAAGAAAAGTAACCGATTACTCGCCCCGGTGGGTTATCGTTTTAATTTCTGTTTCGCTTGGGCTGGGCACGATGATTGGCTGGAAAAGGATTGTAAAAACCGTAGGCGAAAAAATAGGAAAAGAACACCTTACCTATGCACAAGGTGCCAGCGCTGAGTTGGTAGCCTCAATGACCATCGGCCTATCTACCAGTTTTGGGTGGCCGGTGAGCACCACCCACGTGCTGTCGTCAGGCATTGCCGGCAGCATGGTGGCCAGCAAGGGCGTAAAAAACCTACAACCCGACACGGTCAGAAATATTTTGCTAGCCTGGTTTTTAACGTTGCCCGTGGTAATGATTATGGGCGGCTCTTTGTTTTTATTGTTCCGGGCTGTTTTCTAAAATCATTTTACGGTAAGCACCAGCAACCCCGAAACGATCAGAGCTGTGGCTAATGCAATGCGCCATGTAAAGGGTTCTTTCAAAATCCAAAACGAAAGGATAAGTGTGATGACAATACTTGCTTTGTCTATCACTGCTACGGTGGACACATCGCCTATCTTGATGGCGCGGTAATAAAATATCCAGGAGAGCGTGGTGGTTACTCCGGAGATGCCGAGGAACAAAACATCTTTCCATGAAAGCTGATCGAACTCGCGCACATGGCGAAAGGCAATGGCATTGATCCACACCAACAAAAAAACAAAAGTAGTGCGCACAGCCAGCCCGGCATCGCCACTTACATTTTTCAAGCCCAGTTTGGCGATGACAGCCGTTAACCCGGCAAATACCATCGACAGCAGCGCGTAAATTATCCACGTAGGCATATCAGTTTTTTTTAGGAAACTGAAGCACGAAGGTGCAGCCTTGATTTACTTTACTGAAAAGCTGCACAGTGCCACCCATTGCTTCCATCTGCGCTTTCACCATATAAAGCCCCAAACCCTTTCCATCCACATGGTCGTGAAAACGGCTGTAGAGCCGAAATACTTTGGCTCCGTATTTTTCTAAGTCTATGCCTAAGCCGTTATCTCGCACTTCTACTTGCATAAATTTTTCAGTCTGAGATGTAGCCAAATTAATTTTAATATTTCGGTTGGGGTATCTGTATTTGATAGCATTGCTGATCAGGTTAAGGAAAATACTCTGCACATACGGCAATACACCCGATATTAAATGTACTTCAGAAAAATCCGCGTGGATTTCTGCTTCGGTGCTTTTTATTTCTGCTTCCAGGAAATCCAGCACATGAAGATAAACGTCATGCAAATTGATCTCGGAAAAAACCTGAACGGTTGTTTTCTTGATTTCAAGGATCAGGTTTAAGTCTTTCACCACCTGATCCAGATCGCGTGCCGACTTAACCATGCTTTTCTTGATCATATCAAAATCAGCAGATTCGTGGGTCAAGTCTAATAGATTGCCCAAGCCAATGATGCGCGCCACCGGTGCGCGCAAGTTGTGCGATGAAATAAATGCAAACTGCTCTAACTGCCGGTTGTATTCCACCAACTCTTGCGTGCGCTGACTTACTTCCTGCTCTAAAATAGACCGATGGTTTTCCACTTCAATTTTAGCTTCCTGCAATTGTGTATTTTGGTCGGATAACAAGTCGCGCTGGGCGGAGACTTCTTCTTTTCCTTTGGCCAGCTCTTCGTTTTGATGGATGATCTCCTCTTGATTTTGTCGCAGTTGTCCGTTCAGTGCGCTAAGCAGTTTGTTGGACTCCAATAATTCTTCAGATTGAGCCTGTATCTCTTCAGCCTGACTGCTGATCTGTTTATTCAGTTCTTGCAGCTTTTGGTTTGATTTTAGTCTTTGTTTGTTTTGTCGGTAAAAAATTATCGCACCTGTCAGCAGCACCCCTGCCAACACGATGGAGTAGGTGAGCAACAACCGCTGTGCCTGCACCGTTGATTTCTGCGACTCAATCAGCTTTTGTTTTTGTTCATTCAGTTGTGCCAAATTCTCAATCTTCGCCTCTTGAGCCTCTATCTCAAGCAGAGCATTAATCTCTAAAATTTTTTTAGATGAATTTTGATTAGCGACACTATCCTTGAAGGTAAGCAGTTCTTCATAAAGTTTTATGGCATTCTGTGAGTTTCCCCGAGCTGCCTCCAGTTTAGCAGTAAATAACAGATTGTCAGCAAGCAACTCAGCATAAGAAATATTGCGAGAAAGTTCTTTTGACTTGCGCAAATATGCTGCTGCCTTATCGTACTCTTTCATTTGGGTGTACAACCTGCCTATGCCATTGTAGTCGTTAGCAAAGTTTTCTTTGTTTCCTGTTTTTTCATCCTGGGTCAGCGCTTCCTGATAAATGTGCAGTGCTTCCTGGTATCTTCCCATTTCCTGATATGCCCAGGCAATATTTACTTTAGTAGGAAGAATATCAGCATTTACTTTAGTCATGTTTCTAAACCTAAGTGCCTCGTTGAGAAATACCAACGATTTATTGTAATCCTTTTTAAGTAAGAAAAGACTACCTAGCATATTGTTGGCATAACCAAGTACATCAATGGCATTTATCTCCTTCGCCAGCGATAGTGATTGCATACCATACGCTTCAGCCAACTGATATTGATACAGTACTTGATAAACCCAGCCCATGCTGGCGTGTACTCTTGCCTCTCCTCGCTTTTCGCCAATAGATTTATAAATTTTTGTAGCGCGGATGTAATGCTCTTGCGAACGGTCATAACTGCCGATTGACCAGTAGGTGTCGCCTATGCGCTCAAGTGTTAATGCCTCGTATCTTTTAAACTGATGGGTTTGAAGGACTGACAGCGCTTTTTCTAAAGTTTTGATCGTTATGACGTAATCTCCGGCTAAGTACGAAAGCTCTGCGCCATATACATAACAATACATCAGCATTTCGGGGTCGTTGTAGTTCCTCGCTATTTTTTCTGCTTTACCAATAGCTTCCTTGGCTTTTTCATATTTACCTGTGCTCTTATACACAGAGAAAAGACCTTTCCATGATTCTGCCATCAAAAGGCTGTCGTTCATCAACTGATGGATGGAAAGCGATTTATTAATATTTTTTTCAGCATTGTCATAGTCATATTCATCATGATCCAACATGCCCATATTGTAATAAGCAGAAGAAGCTGCCAGCAAGTCTTTTTGTTCATCCACTAACGCCAATGCTTTATGGTAAAACAGGCGGGCGGAATCATATACCGATTGAACACGAAATAAATTGCCTATCCGCGTGTAGGTATAAGAAGGAAAGTCTCCAAAATTTTTTCCATTGGCAGCCGCAATTGCCTTTTGATAGTACTGGCGTGCCAACTTATAGTTGCCTTGAAAATAGGCATACAGTCCGTAGTCAGTTAAAGCCTGAACAATGCCTTGCGTATAATTTGCCTTTCGTGCCAGTGCATAGGCCTTGTCAACATATTGTTTACCTGCTTCAAAATCATAATCCCACAGTTCGGCAGCAATTTCATGACACAGATTAGATTTCTCCGTGGGGCTCTTGGCTCTGCTCAGGCTTGCCTTCAGATAATCAATTTTTTTATTCTGCGCCTGTGTAGCTTGTAGTGACCAGCACAACAAAAGAAATAACAGCCACCCAAATAGTCGCACGGTAAACCAACGGCTACTGCCATAAAAAAAAGCGATAACTATTTTACTCATTCGGGGTGTCAGCCAATTTCACATATCATTTTTTTATTTGAATACGCCCGTTCTAAAGATAATGGCTTTTTAATTTTTGGGCAATACTGCAGCCCTGCAGAGTTATCTGCCTCTGCTTCTATGAATTGAACAATAGATAGATTGAGGAAAATTAGAAAAGCAGCGTTTCCGACTTAAAAAATAAAAGCCCTAAAATTAAGGGCTTTGTCGTATGACTGTAGTCCGTACGGGAATCGAACCCGTGTTACCAGAATGAAAATCTGATGTCCTAACCCCTAGACGAACGGACCAGTTTTTTTTAAAGAGCCGCAAAGATAGCCTTCGCCCGTATAATTGCAAACGTGAGCAGTAAAAAAATTCAATTCTTTGGCACCAATCAATTTGTTTTAGGGTTAGGGAACTATAATTTTGAACCCGAACAATTTAACCTCTTTCATCATGACAAAAGTTGGAATTAACGGATTTGGCCGCATTGGCCGGTTAGCTTTCAGGGCAGCCATCAACAGAAAAGATATTGAAGTGGTAGGCATCAACGATCTGGTTGACCCCGAGTACATGGCCTACATGTTAAAATACGATTCCGTACACGGAAAATTTGAAGGTACGGTATCGGTAAAAGACAAACACCTTGTCGTCAACGGAAAATCAATTCGCATTACAGCGGAAAAAGACCCTGCCAACCTGAAATGGAACGAAGTGGGCGCAGAAATCATCATCGAATCTACCGGCTTGTTTCTTACCAAAGCAGATGCCCAAAAACATATCGCTGCCGGAGCAAAAAAGGTAATCATGTCGGCACCTGCCAAAGACGATACCCCTACGTTTGTAATGGGCGTTAACCACAAAAATATTTCTACCAACGACACCATCATCTCCAACGCATCGTGCACCACTAACTGTCTGGCGCCTGTGGCCAAAGTGCTGAACGATAAGTTTGGAATTGTAGAAGGCTTGATGAGCACGGTACATGCCGTAACGGCCACACAAAAAACCGTAGACGGTCCTTCGATGAAAGACTGGCGCGGTGGCCGCGGTGGCTACTCTAATATCATTCCCTCTTCCACAGGTGCTGCCAAAGCGGTGGGGCTGGTATTGCCCGAACTGAAAGGGAAACTGACGGGCATGTCGTTCCGTGTGCCGGTAGCTGATGTTAGCGCGGTTGACTTAACTGTGCGCTTAGCCAAACCTGCTACCTACGAAGAAATTAAAACAGCCATGAAGGAAGCCTCGGAAGGCGAACTGAAGGGGATACTCGGATACACGGAAGACGAAGTGGTATCGCAAGACTTCTTAGGCGACACCCGCACATCCATATTTGATGCCAAAGCCGGCATTGCCTTAAATAACCAGTTTGTAAAAGTAGTATCGTGGTACGACAATGAATGGGGCTACTCTAACAAATTGATTGACATGGTGCAGGAGTTAGCCAAAGCTTAAAGAGAATCAGTCCTTACAAAGGCGGGACGGGAGGTTATCACCGTCCTGCCTTATTTACATGTAGTATTTATTTGTGTAACTTTAAAATATGAAGACAGAAATGCCCATCAACCGGGAAGAAGTAAAAAAGAGTTTCTTTCATTTGCTGGCTGCTTTTACTCAGGATGAAAAAGTAAAAAGTCAATATATCCGCTGTCTGATTAAATGGGGTATTCAGTTAGGTGTCAATGTCAACGACCTAAAAAATCTGGAAGTCAATTCAGAAATCCCTAACGACAAATCATCGAAACTGACAGCTATTTATCACTTGGTGTATATGATTTATTTGGATCAGGTAGTAGAAGATATAGAACTGGAGGTAGCTACTGCTTATGCCGAAAAGATAGGTTTTTCTAAAGAACTGGTAGGCGACCTATTTAAGTCTATTGCCACCGAGAAATACGATCAGTTTGCTGAACGCGATGTAAAGAAAGAGATAGAAGATTTTCTGAAACTACAAGGTATCTGAAGGCCTCTCTTTCCTGATAACTAATTGAAAATCAACTACGGATCCTATCTTTCAGTAGTATCCTCCTCACCTAAACCAATAGCGTAAAAATTACGTTACCAATGTAAGATTCAACCCGGCTTTATTGAATTTAATAAAATACCAACCGGCATATTTGTACAGTAATAAACGACAGACGTGGAGCAGATGAAAATGATTTCTAACGCCAATATCAAGGCCCGGATAAAACAAGTTTTAATCTTATTGGCTTTAATTGCCATCAGTATTCTTATTTCGCACGCCATCGGCTCATAGCCTTCAATACAAAAAAGGATTCTCCTTCGTTAGCTTTCAAACACTGTACATGTGTAGATTTGCTGAATGGATTTCAGCCAATCAGTTTTTTTTAATCATCTCGCCCAAACCACTCCATTTCCTTTTCTCATTTCCGTTGAGCGGGCACAAGGCGTTTATCTCTTCAGCCCTGAAGGAAAAAAATATATCGACCTGATTTCGGGCATCGGGGTAGCCAACATCGGGCACGGGCACCCAAAAGTAATTCAAGCCATAAAAGAGCAAGTTGACAAACATTTGCATGTGATGGTTTATGGCGAATACATCCAAGCGTCATCTAACAAGCTGGCTAAAAAACTGGCCGACCTCCTCCCCTCTTCACTCAACTGTTCTTACTTTGTTAACTCAGGCACCGAAGCCAACGAGGGTGCGCTCAAATTAGCTAAACGCATCACGGGACGAACGGAAATTATCTCGTGCAAAAAATCATATCACGGAAGTACGCACGGGTCGCTGAGTGTATCGGGCAATGAAGTAAAGAAGCAGGCATTTCGCCCGCTCTTGCCGGACGTTCATTTTATGGAATACAATTCAATGCACGACTTGGAAATGATTACAACCCTAACAGCCGCTGTCATCATTGAAACGATTCAGGGCGATGCGGGCGTGCGTATCCCTTCGAAAGAATATTTACAATCGCTCAGAAAAAAATGCGATGCCACCGGCACACAGTTAATCTTCGATGAAATTCAATGTGGCATGGGCCGCACCGGAACACTCTTTGCTTTTGAACAATTCAATGTCGTTCCGGATATTCTGACCATCGGCAAAGCTTTTGGCGGAGGGCTGCCTATAGCCGCGTTCATAGCAAGTCGGGAAAAAATGAATTTACTCGCCCACAACCCGATGTTGGGGCATATCACCACCTTTGGCGGCAACCCGGTATGCTGCGCCTCGGCTTTGGCAACCCTGAACGTAATAGAAGAAGAAAAAATTTTAGACGAGGTAGAACTCAAAGGGCAATTGATTCAGAAATTATTAGTCCATCCAAAAATAAAAGAAGCGCGAAGGATCGGGATGATGTTTGCCTTTGATTTTGACAGCGAAGAGCGCGTCAACAAAATAGTCAATCAATGCAAAGAAAATGGTGTCATCTGCTATTGGTTTCTTTCGCATCCCTACAGTTTCCGTATTGCCCCTCCCCTGACAATAACAGAATCAGAAATGCGCGAAGCCTGCCGGATTATTTTGAACGCAATCGAAAATTCATGATCTTTCACCACCATGCTTAGTTCGTCCACCTCACGCCTCGACCGGATTTACAAATCTTTAGTAACGCTCGCTCTCATTATAGCTGCACTGATACTCACCAAAAATATCATGGTGCCCATTGTATTTGCCGGGTTGTTTGCTATCGTCTTGCTTCCCCTTACCAAAAGGCTCGAAAAAAAAACAGGAAAAATATTTGCCATCATCATCGTGCTCTTGATTTCATTGTTGGTTGTTGCTGTGGTCAGTTGGTTTATCATTTCGCAGCTATCCAGCTTAGTAGCCAGCCTGCCGGGAATAGAGCAGAAATTTTATCAACTGATTAACGAGACCAGCGATACACTAAACCAGCAACTTAAAATCAGTACGGAAGAGCAAGTGCAATTAGTAAAAGAAGGGCTGCGAAATCTCTCTTCTTACGCCTCTGATCTGCTCTTGTCCACTTCATATCTTATTTATTTTTTTATCCAGATACCCATCTACATTTTTCTTTTTCTCTACTACCGCGATCGTTTCATGAGTTTCTTGTCGCAGTTGCGTCCTTCGAGTAACTTAAAATGGAAAGACGAAATACAACAAGTAGTGCGGGGTTACATATCCGGGTTAACCATTGTAGTTTTAATTGCTGGTGTACTCAACAGCCTCGGGTTGTTGCTGCTCGGCATAGACCATGCTATATTTTTTGGGTTTCTTTCCGGCCTGCTCACCATGATCCCTTACGTGGGCATTACGATGGGTGCTGCCTTGCCTACGCTGCTGGCGTTAGTAACAAAAGATTCGGCCTGGTATGCAGTGGGCGTTATTGGTGTACATGGGTTTGTGCAGTTTTTAGAAGGTAATTTCATTACCCCCAAAGTAACAGGCTCACGCATCAGCATCAATGCGCTGGCAGCCGTTATTGCCTTGCTGCTGGGAGGTAAAATCTGGGGCATTGCCGGAATGATTTTGGCGGTGCCTGCCATGGGGATTCTAAAAATCATTTTGAACTACTCCCAATCGCTCCAACCGTTAGTAGTGTTACTGGGCGATGAAGCACCTGACGAAGAGAAACCCAACCTCGCGCAAACCCAAAAGGATGAAAAGAGTTAATATTTTACTTATCACCTTGCTTGCGTTGCCTGCTGCGGGGCAAAGCCTTGAAGAATTATGCCGTTTGCGTGTAGAGGCCGGTGAAACACCGGGCATTGCCGTGGGTGTTTTTGAAAACGGAAAATCGCGTTATGTAACATGGGGAGAAGCATCCATTACCACGCGCGAACCGGTAACATCCAAAACACTTTTTGAAATCGGCTCTGTCACCAAAATATTTACCACCTCCACATTGGCGTACCTTGTAGGTGAAAAAAAATTAGCACTCGATGATCCCGCCCAAAACTATTTACCATCCTCCATTACTTTGCCCGACCGCAACGGAAAACAAATTACACTTCTTCACTTGGCTTCAGCAAGATCGGGACTGCCCCGCATGCCCAGCAATTTTGCTCCGGCCGATGCAGCCAATCCATACATTGATTACACAGAAAAAGAACTGGCTGCTTATCTGAATAAATGCGAACTCAATTCTGATCCCGGAAGGCAATACGAATATTCTAATTTAGGCATGGGACTTTTAGGTTTCATCCTTGCTGCCAACCAGCACACTACTTATTCCAAATTGATTACCAAAACAATTTTATCTCTGTTGCACATGGACGCAACATTTATCAGTGGCGAACGGAAAGGAGATAAACTGCTGGCCACCGGCTATAACGACTCTCAATCTGTGCCGGCATGGACATGGACCGATCAAAGTGTTTTAGTAGGTGCAGGGGGGATTGTTTCTAACGCAGAAGATATGTTGAAATTTCTGATAGCCCAACTTTCGGCAGACCACGATCCGCTGAGCCTCGCCTTTCAGTTAACACACCGAGAAGTGGCCGAAGCCATTGGTTCTACCATACAGATTGGCATGGGCTGGCACCTGAAAGACCATCGCTATTTGTGGCACAACGGAGGCACCGGAGGATTTCGCTCGTTTGTGGGGTTTGATCCTCAAACTAAACGGGCCATCGTCATCCTTACCAACTCTACCACCGGAGCCGATGACCTGGGATTTCACTGGCTGAATGAATCCTACCCGTTAAAAAAAATAAAGAAGCCCATCTCCATTGATCCGCTGAAGCTGAAGGAATATGAGGGGCAGTATTCACTCAGTCCACAATTTGCCATCAAGATAAAAGCAGAAGGCTCTCAGTTGACAGGACAGGCAACCGGCCAACCTCAGTTTAGTTTGTATGCCGATTCTACCGATCATTTTTTTCTGCGGGTGGTTCCGGCAAAGATTTCTTTCAGCCGTGATAAAACAGGGCGAGTCAACGCGCTCAGGTTAAATCAAAACGGAATGATACAAGAGGCTAAAAAAACCAATTAGCCTATTTTTTCGATCACCAGATTGTGGTTGGTATAAATACAAATATCAGCAGCAATGTTCAGGCTCTCTCGAACGATTTCTTCAGCCGGCAAATGAGGTGCATGTTTTTTTAGTGCCAAAGCTGATGCCTGTGCATACATAGCGCCTGAGCCGATGGCCGCCACCTGATGATCGGGTTCGATCACATCGCCTGTGCCCGACAAAATCAATATTTCATCTTTATTACAAGCAATCAGCATAGCCTCTAACCTTCTCAGGTAACGATCGGTGCGCCAGTCTTTCGCCAATTCAATGGCGGCACGTTTCATATTCCCTCCGTAAGCGCTTAACTTTTCATCGAAACGGTCGAGCAATGTAAAAGCATCTGCTGTGGATCCGGCAAAGCCCGTCAGCACCTTTCCATCTTGCAGCTTACGGATTTTTTTTACATTACTTTTGGCGATGGTATTGCCCAACGTGGCCTGACCATCGCCACCGATGGCCACCATGCCCTGATGGTGAACGGCCAAAATGGTTGTAGCGTGGATGCGCTCCATAGGTTAAATCAAAATTCTGACCGGGTCTTCCAGCAAGCCCTTCAATGTTTTAAGAAAGGCAGAGCCCACAGCGCCATCTACTGCCCGGTGATCGCACGACATCGTTACTTTCATAATGTTACCTACGACAAGCTGACCATTTTTTACGATAGCAGTTTCTTTGATGCCACCCACCGCCAAGATGCAAGCATCCGGTGGGTTGATGATGGCCGTAAATTCTTCGATGCCAAACATACCGAGGTTAGAGATGGTAAAAGTGCTCCCCTCCCAGTCGGCAGGCTGCAATTTTTTATCGTGTGCCTTTTGGGCAAGGTCTTTCACCTCTACGGCAATGTGCGAAAGCGATTTGCTGTCGGCAAAACGGACAACCGGTACTAACAGTCCGTCTTTCACCGCTACAGCCACGCCAATGTGCACATGGTTGTTTTTGCGGATCTTATCGCCCAGCCAACTTACGTTCACGTCAGGATGTTGCCTCAATGCGGCTGCTACTGCCTTGATCACCATATCGTTAAACGAAATTTTCACAGGGGCAATTTCGTTCATGCTCTTGCGCGCCTCCACCGCTTTATCCATGTTGATCTCCATGGTAAGGTAAAAATGCGGAGCGGTAAATTTGCTTTCGGCCAATCGCTTAGCGATAGTTTTGCGCATTTGCGATACAGGTATTTCTTCAAAGCTTTCCTGCCCTACCACTGAAGGCAGCATGATAGATGCAGCAGTTTTTGGCTCAGAAGCTTTGCCTGAGGCTGCGGGCTTGTAGCTTTCTACATCGTGCCGGGTGATGCGACCCTGATCGCCCGTACCTTGAATTTTGGATAAGTCATAACCCAAATCTTTTGCCATTTTCTTTGCCAGCGGAGATGCCTTCAATCTTCCGTTAGTATGGACGGCTGCATTACTAGATGCTACCGTGCCGGAAGCCGGTGTGGTAGCTGCTGCTGGCGTTGGCGCTGTCGGCTTGGCGGCTGCTCCGGCAGTTTGTGTTTGGCTTGCCTTCAGCAGCGTTTGCCAGTCGGCATTTTTTTCTCCAATGATGGCCAGCACACTATTGATTTTTACCGCTTCTTTTTCCTTTGCTCCTACATACAACAATGTGCCGGTGTTAAACGACTCATAATCCATCGTGGCTTTATCGGTTTCTATTTCGGCCAACAGCTCGCCCGACTTCACGGAGTCGCCTACTTTTTTGTGCCATTTGGCGATCACCCCTTCAGTCATAGTGTCGCTCATTTTCGGCATTAATACTATTTCTGCTTTGATGCCTTTAGTATCAATGGCTGCTTCCGCTACCGCTGTGGCTACCTCCGATTGTACTTCTGTTTTTCCACCTGATGCGGCTGTTTTAGTAGCACCGGCAAGCAAGGATGAAAAATCTTCTCCGGCCTTGCCCACAATGGCCAGCACATCATTGATCTTAACGGTTTCTTTTTCTTTTGCGCCCAAATAAAGCACAGTACCCGTGTTAAACGATTCATAATCCATCGTGGCTTTATCTGTTTCTATTTCAGCCATCAGTTCGCCCGATTTTACAGTGTCGCCTACTTTTTTATGCCACTTGGCGATCACCCCCTCGGTCATGGTATCGCTCATTTTGGGCATCCGTACAATCTCAGCCATTTCGATTTATGATTTTAGATTTTATGATTTACTGTTTTCTCTATCGAACATCAAAAATAATTCATTTTAAAGTATTGTGAAAGGCTGCCGTATAATCAAAAATTGATGGAGCCGACCAGGATTTCGAATAAGGTGGTGGCGGGTGTCAGCCCCACTGAGTAACGAAAGCCCACATCCAGTTGTGGCAGCAAGCGCATAACGTTTACATCTAATTTTACTTCTATACCCGTGGAAGAGTAACCTTGAGAAACCGGCCGCAACGGATTGGGTGTGCTGCCAAAACCATAGTCGTAAAAGAAGTTGGTTCTCACCCGTTGTATGTTAAGCAGCGGCCCAAGGGCTATATCCGGATACCATACCGGCATGGTATAGTTGGCCGACATGGAATAGAAATTTTGGAAGCGTGGTATAGACAAGCCTCCGCGTGGCAAAGGTATTTGGTTTCTAAACTGGTAAGTATTGGGGTCTATAATAGATGTGCCTTTGCTGTTGGCATAATAAAACAGTTGATCCACCTGTGAATTTTGATAGCCCCAATAGCCCCACAAAGAGTGATGTTTGAAAAGTCCCGGGAAAAACGTTACCCCATAAACTGAAAACTGCGAACCAGAAAAATCTCCACCATACGGAGTGTTATACACATTCAAAAATAATTCTTGTCCGAATTTACTATTAATATCCCGATGGCTCTGTTTGAGCAGCCGCACAGCCGACAGCGAGAAATGATTATACACTAGGTTTCCATTAGATTGATAACTAGGAAAATAATAAAACCCACGGATCGTGTCGTTTACAGTCAGGAACGGTACAAACCGTTGGCCATCATTTGTAATGGAGTTGAGAAAGTTTGATATATGGGTGGCACCTACGGCATTGCCTATCGTAAAATTGCCATAGTATTTTGAGTATGTTGTTAGCAACGGCAACCGAATCCCTGCCTCCACGTTTTGCTCTTTCCACCGGAAGGTGAGATTTTGGGTGGACTGTGTGATATTGTAATTCGGCTTGCTGCCGGTAGCTTTTGCGATGACGATATCTCCTTTATTTACATTGCGGTCGGCCTGGCTCACCGTTACATCAATAATCGGATACCATCCCTGATAGCTCATAGAAGCCTGCCATGTTCCTGTTCTTTCGGTACGGTCGTATGCATAGCCGGCACTGAGCATCGTTGTGCTTAGTAAGTCTTGCGATGCAATACCGACAAATGCGGTAGTGAGAGATGTGTTGACTGTAGCGCCCCAGCTATATGGGTTGATGATGCCTTTCCACCGGTGGTAGCGCTTTACATCGTACGTCTGCTGCGGAACATTGTTCAGCACAGACGGGTGCCCCTCCTGCTCTACCAAATGCCCGAAATTCGCTGTTGGCATTTCTGTTTGAGTCCATTGTTTCCAGGTCGAAGGGTCGAACGGAATACGCACTACATCCATACCATCTCTGCCCTGCTCGTTGTAATAAATCCATTTCCCGTCTTTGGCCACCATCGGATTATAACATCCGTATTTGCTGCTGGTAATTCTAAATCTGTTTCCGCTTTCGGTATCGAGCGCATAAACATTATCAATGCCGCTGACGGGCGAATTGTATAACACATATTTTTGGTAAGGAACAGGATAGCCTACGTTTTCATTTGAAAAATCTGTTAACTGAACGGGCGGTTCTGCAGTCAAATTAAATTTAACTATTGCCTTTCCTTTTTTGTTGGTGAGCAGTGCCACGATCCCATTTCCATCTTCCGTCCAGCGCGGCATGGAAATAAAATCCTGAGCGGGGTTATCAAAGGTTTTAAGAATTCTTCCGCTGAAATAATCCAGCACGATAAGTTTAGTCTGATAATCTAACGAGGTCTCTACGGTAGCTACCTTGTAACCATCGGGCGAAATGGCTGCTGCTGCATAGCGCGATTTAGAACTCAGCACCTGACGCTTACCCACGCCTATGTCGTACCCCACTATCACCGAATAATTCCTTACCAGCCATCGCGGATCGAACCGGTATTCATTCCACACCATGCGGCTATGGGTAGCCGAGAGCATGGCCGCATCGTTAATAAATCCCTGTGTAAAAATATTTTTCTCTTTTCCGTTTTTGATAGCCACCAGCGTGGGTATGTCGCCAATGCCAGATTTCTGTACCAGCACACTGCCATCTTCCAGTTCCTGCGGAAACAGATAATCGGTGTAAGCTTTGCCGGTGCGCTGGTTTATTTTTTCGAAAGGTGTAAGCTTCAACGTGTCTTGCCCGGCTTTCCATTCTTTTTGTAAATCCGCAGCCATGTTTTTATAAAGCCGCGTTACCGTCATCCCGGTTTCTTTTTTCAATGCTGACGAAAAGCGGAACGGAATGAAGGGCACATTCCATGCTCGTGCCGTTACTTTCTCCCATATAAAAGGATCGTTGGTTTTCTTGCGCAGATATGATACCATGTGATAGCCCAGCACATACCAGTTGGGGATATTGTTTTTGTACGACTCCAAGTATTGCTTATGGTAATTAAAAGTACGTCCTTCTTGCAGATTGGTGCGAAACACTAAATCAAAATTAGGGATGCGTCCCCGTCCGGCTTGCGAAAATGCTGTTTCGGTAGCAACGGCATCGCCCTCCCAAAACCATTGAGGTGCTGCGGCATACGACAACCCCGCCAATACATTGTAGCCAAATACAAAACCCAACACTTTGTTAAAGCCGCGCCTGGCATGTTGAAACTGTGCCATGTGCCGGTACTCGTGGGTGGCTAGCATATTCAACCAATCGTTGTTGCCTACAAAATTATAATTCTGTGAAGGCATAGCGTAGAACTCGGCTCTGCGCGGAGTAAGCGTAACAAACGCGTTGGAAAGAGATGACTGATTTTGCAAGATGATTGATATCTTTCTGGGCACAGCGCCAATTGTTTTCCCTTCCGGCTCGCGAATGGTTTCCAACGTATTGGCCATACGCTGGGCTTGAGAATCAAAACCCTGCGGAAACAGCAGCCTGAAATGGGACGTATTGATCTGGTTCCATTTAATAGATGCCGGATTGGTTTGGCTCACTACACTTTCCTGTGCAAAGATTCTAAAAGTAAAAAAAAGTAATAAAGACAGGCACCCTAAACGGCACATACATAAAAATTAAACCGAAAAGCTACACGAAAAAAATTGATAGTCAATATGCGCTACGGCTGCTTTACGGGTTAAAAAAATATTAACTGCTGATAAAGAAGGAAATGACAACGGCAGAAAAATTATAGCAATGGCTTTTAACAAAAAGTAAAGTAATTTTACCGCTTAACCGGCTCAAAAAGAAAAGTAGAAGCTGGTATTCACTAATTCATAGAAAAAATGAAATATAGCCTGTGCCTGTTAATCTTATTTTTTTTCACTGCAGCCAATGCCCAAAATGATTGGGTAGCCTTATTTAAAGGCGACACCATTCGTGGGGAAGCCAGAATTTTGTCGTACGACAAAATAGATCGCGTACAAATTCTGCACAACGGCAAAAAAACCGCTTATCCATCCACACAGGTAAAGTCTTTGAAGATGGACGACCAATTATACCGAGCGGTGCGTTACGACAATAGTATCCGCATGATGAAACAGATAAAAGATGGCTACCTCAGCCTGTTGGCCTTCAATTCGGAAGGACAAGGAAACTTATGGAATAGTCAATATCTTTTAAAGAGAGACGGGCAAGGCATGGAGGTTCCTAACCTTGCATTTAAAAAACTGTTATCAAAATTTTTGGGTGACTGTCCTGAAATTAAAGACCGTTTTGAAAAAGGAGATTTTACTAAACGTGATATGGAGCGCATTGTTGACTTTTACAACGCCTGTCTGGAAGCTAAAACCCGTAATACCCCCGCACCAACTGCAGCGCTCAAAGAAGCAGACATTAATAAATTAACAGCCATCAAGCAATTTAGCAGTAAACTGGAGGCAGAGACATTTCCTTCCAAAAAAGATGTCATTGATCTATTGAAAGACATGGAAGAAAAAATTTCGCACAACGAAGCCATTCCGAATTACCTGGGCGAAAGTTTAAAATCGTTATTAAAAGATCAGCCTGCTTTATTGTCTGCTACAGACGAATTACTGAAGCAGTTGCGGTAATATTTTTTTAATAACGGCTGGGATTTGCTGTCGGCTTTGCCAAAAAGAATACAGGGCACAAGCCAGTACGATCAGGGCATAATAAAATAACTGGCCACCATCATCGCGCCACACACCAATCACCAACAAGTGCGAAGCAATCGCACCCAGCATCAAACCAATACTTAAAACCGAGCCCAGCCATACCGTAGCAGGTATCAGTAAAAGAACAGCCGCTATCAATTCTATTACCCCCACACCGATGCGGCCCCACGGCTCGGCACCCAACGCACTAAACAGTTTTACTGATTCCTCGGCAGCGGTAAACTTGAAATAAAGTGTTTGCGACAAAATTACTGCTGCTATGATGCGTGCCGCCCAGCCCATGATGTGGTATGCCTTCATGTATCCGTTATTTTATATTGAATAAAAAACATCAAAATAAAAAAATCAAATGTTGAGAATCTGTCTGCCAAACGACTAACCGCTTAACTTTTATCCGGCTTGCTTCCGGTAGCCGGTTTAGGTTTTGCCGCTGATGTGTTGAAAAAATTCATGGTGCGCTCGGCACCAATGGTACAAAAAGACATAATCGTTTCCTGAGCTTTGTCCATCACTGTGGGCAAGAGTTGCAAGTCCTCAGCGGAAAAATTGCCGAGCACAAAATCTACTTGTTGGCCTTTGGCAAAATTGTTGCCGATCCCTATCCGCAGTCGACTGTAATCAGAACTGCCCAGCGTAGCCTCTATGTTTTTCAATCCATTATGACCTGCGGCACTCCCTTTTGTGCGCAATCGCTGTGTGCCAAAAGGCAAGGCAATGTCATCTACAATAATCAAAACATTTTCTATAGGTATCTTCAAGTGTTGCATCCAGTATGCTACGGCCTTGCCACTCAAATTCATGTAGGTATTGGGCTTGATCAAATGAATATACCTTCCCTTAAATTTTAATTCTGCTGTATCTGCCAATCGTTCCGTGCGAAATGTCAGCTGATGGTTGTCGGCAATCCGGTCGAGTGTTAAAAAACCAATGTTATGCCGCGTCAGTTCATACTCTGCTCCTATGTTGCCCAATCCTGCTATCAGGTATTTCATTTGAAACCAAATATATCATTGTTACATGGCTGTTTGTGCAGCCGGACATAAAAAAATCCCGACCGGATAACCGAACGGGATTTTGCTGATGAGGAAGTTTCTACAATTATTTCTTCTTCTCGTCTTTTTTAGGAGCTTCAGCTTTTTTAGCATCGGCAGCGGCTGGAGCAGCACCCGCAGCAGCAGGAGCAGCGCCTGCGGCAGCAGCACCCTCAGCAGGGGTAGCGGCAGCAGTTTCTTCAACCAGCTTAGCAGCACGAGGCACCTCAACAGAGGCAATGGCCGCCTGCTTAGGGTCTAAAAATTCAAGATTGGCAATTTTCATATCGCTTACTTTAATAGCGTGATGAAAATCCAGATCTGAACAATCAATATCAATATGGTCGGGCATATCTTTCGGCAAGGCAGACACCTTCAGGGCTGCGCGTTTTCTTACCAAGAGGCCTCCTTTTTCAACCCCTTTCGGTTGCCCAACCAAACGAACCGGAATCTGCATTTTGATTTTGCGATCTTCGCTGATACGCAGGAAATCAACATGCAAAATAATTTCGCTCACAGGGTGAAACTGAACTTCTTGCATGATAGCCTGGCACTCTTCGCCTTCGATGTTAAGGTGAACAAAGTGTGCTTCGTTGGTGTACACCAAGTCGCGGAACAAAATGACAGGCGAGTGAAAATGCACTTGTTTATCTCCTCCATAAAGTACGCAAGGCACATGGCCTTCTTCTCTTACTTTCTGGGCGTCATTCTTACCGAGATTTGCTCTTCGATACCCTATAATCTCAATAGTCTTCATGATTGTTAATAGTTATGGTTAAAAATAAATTAGAAAAATTAAAGTCTGATAAATAATGAACTGATTGATTCATGATCATGGATTTTGCGAATGGCTTTAGCAAACAGATCAGAAACGCTCAGCACTTTTATTTTAGGTGATTCCCCCTTCAATGGAATAGTGTCTGTTACCACGATCTCCTCAAGTTCGGAGTTGTTGATATTTTCATACGCCTTGCCCGACAATACCGGGTGCGTACAAACGGCACGGACAGACTTGGCTCCTTTTTCTTTCAGCAAAGAAGCGGCCTTGCAGATGGTGCCGGCCGTGTCCACCAAGTCGTCCACCAATATTACGTCTTTGCCCTCTACCTCCCCGATCAACCGCATGCTGTCAATTTTATTGGCTTCTTTGCGATGTTTATCGCAAACCGCCAGGTCGGCTTCGAAAAACTTGGCAAAACTGCGCGCGCGTTTGATACCCCCCACATCGGGCGAAGCAAACATGATGTTGGGCAGGCGCAAAGATTTTAAATAGGGAACGAAAATAAAGTTGCCGTCCAGATGATCCACGGGGATATCAAAAAAACCCTGTATCTGGTCGGCATGCAAATCGCAAGTCATAATACGGTCGGCACCGGCAGCCGAAATCAGGTTGGCCATCAGCTTGGCGGCAATGGCTACCCGCGGCTTATCTTTGCGGTCTTGGCGGGCATAGCCAAAATATGGGATGATGACGTTTACATTTTCTGCGCTGGCTCTTCTGGCTGCATCTATCATCAGCAACAATTCCATGAAGTTATCAGAGGGGGCAAATGTAGATTGCACTAAAAACACATCATGGCCGCGTACCGACTCGGTGATGTAGGGTGACATCTCTCCATCGCTAAAATGCTGGTAGTTTACTTTACCCAACGGCTCACCGTAAGCATAGGCAATTTTTTCAGCCAGATAGGTAGTAGCGCTTCCTGAAAATATCTTAACAGCCATTTTTTACATAAAATTAAACCCGCAGGGCGGGTTTTGCTGGTTGTCCCGCTAGGACTCGAACCTAGAAAGGCAGAATCAAAATCTGCAGTGTTACCATTACACCACGGGACAATTTCCTTACCAAATCCTAAAATTTGGAGCGCAAAGGTAGGATTATTTTTGAAATGGGGAAATGCCTATACCAAATTCAGCATCTAAATTTAGGCTATAGGCAACTTCCCAATCAGGCGAGTCACTCTTGAGCCATAGTAGTTTTTTTAAACGCGGATTATAATATCCGCTTTATCTATCGTTCGACATGCCCTTCGGAACATGTCGAACAGCAATGATCAGTCTTATCTCTCGAAAATGTAGCGTAACAAAAAAGCCCGCGAACAGCGGGCTTCGTTTTTATTCTTCCCAACGTTTGTCTTTAAATTTCTCCCATAGTTGGTTAGCATAGCCTTTAAAGACAGGTGGCGCTGCTTTGAAATTGGAGTCGAGCTCAAAATCACCTCCTAAAAAAGTATCACTTGTATGTGGAACTCGACTATGGCCAGAGATTGTATATTGAGTTTCTCCCTCATGCATAACGATTTTCATCTTTGCTGGTCGAATATCAGTAGTGCACAACGTTTTATAGATAAGCCATGTCTCACAGACTCCATTTTTATTTAAATCTGTCACGCATATCCCATCAACGAAAAACATCGCGAGTAAATCCCAGTCCTTATAACAGTTGGATTCTGTATCCACTATTTCCCAGAGCTTAGATTTTCCTTTTTTATCTGACACGAAGTGATAACCGTAAACATCTATGCATTCCTTTCGATCATCTCCTTTTTGATCGTACGGAGAAGATTGACAAGCTATAAGTGTATTCGTACCAAGTGAGTCGTTCCATCTCAAAGCTTTAACTACACTCCCCTTAATGGCAAATTCTTTTGGATCGATAGTTACTGTCTTTGCTTTGCTGGGCGATTGACAGTTTGCTTGAAAAATAAAAATGTTGAAAAGAAAAATTGCTCTTAATATTTTCATAAGGTAGAGTTTAAAAAATCAGTTGCCGCCCGTTCCTAATTTCATATAGTAGTACACGTCTTGCTGTTCGACATGTTAGCGAAGCGCATGTCGAACAACAAATAAAAAGGCATTTGTAATGCCCTAATCAGGCGCAAAGTAAGTCTTGTGTCTAGTAGTTTTTCTAAACGCGGACTATAAAATCCGCCTTATCTCTCGTTCGACATTGCAAATGTAGAACAGCAAGGGCAGAACATCTTCACCATCTATGATGCCTATGAATGATCTAATACTTTGCCTACTCGCCCCCGCCCACTTTCACTTCATAGCTGCTGATCATAGCAGAAAAGTATTCGCGGTTCATGCGGGCGATGTTGGCTCTTGCTGTTCGACATGTTAGCGAAGCGCATGTCGAACGACAAATAAAAAGGCATTTGTAATGTCTTAATCAGGCGCAAGGTACGTCTTGTGTCTAGTAGTTTTTCTAAACGCGGACTATAAAATCCGCCTTATCTCTCGTTCGACATTGCAAATGTAGAACAGCAATGCTGGCACGAAAAACCTCGCCTCAATCCATGAGAGGAAATTGATAGTGCTTAATTGGCCTGTTAGTTTATCAATACTCACCTACTCGCCCCCGCCCACTTTCACTTCATAGCTGCTGATCATAGCAGAAAAGTATTCGCGGTTCATGCGGGCGATGTTGGCTACCGAAATACCTTTGGGGCACTCGGCCTCGCAGGCGCTGGTGTTGGTGCACGAGCCAAAGCCTTCGGCATCCATTTGGTTTACCATTTTTTCTACCCGCTCTTTGCGCTCGGCATGGCCTTGCGGCAGCAGGGCAAACTGCGAAACTTTAGCGCTTACAAAAAGCATGGCAGAGGCGTTTTTGCAGGCGGCCACGCAGGCTCCGCATCCTATGCAGGCGGCCGCATCAAAAGCTTCGTCTGCTATTTTCTTGGCAATGGGTATCGAATTGGCATCGGGCACGCCACCGGTGTTTACACTGATATATCCTCCTACCTGCTGGATGCGGTCAAACGCGGTGCGATCTACCACTAAATCCCTGATAACGGGGAAAGCCTGAGCACGCCAAGGTTCTACGGTAATTGTTTCCCCATCTTTAAACGAGCGCATGTGCAGTTGGCAGGTGGTGGTTTGCAGCGGGCCGTGCGGCTGGCCGTTGATGTACATGCTGCACATGCCGCATATCCCTTCGCGGCAATCGTGGTCGAAGTGGATGGGATCCTCCCCTTTCTTAATCAATTCGGTATTGAGCACGTCCATCATTTCAAGAAACGACATGTCGGACGAAACGTGATCGTGCTGGTAAGTTTTAAACTCGCCTTTTGTGTCTTTGCTTTTTTGTCTCCAAACCTTCAATGTGATCTTCATCTTATTTAGAATTTACGAGCGGTTTTAAAATTTATTTATAGCTCCGTTGGGTCAACTTCACATATTCAAATTTCAGTTCTTCTTTGTGCATCTCTTCGGCTTGCCCTTCACCTTTGTATTCCCAGGCAGAAACAAAAGCAAAGTCATCGTCTTTGCGCAGTGCCTCGCCTTCCGGGGTTTGCGATTCCTCGCGGAAGTGACCACCGCAGGATTCTGATCTCATCAGCGCATCTTCTACCATCAGTTCGCCCAGCTCAATAAAGTCGGCCACGCGACCAGCTTTCTCTAATTCTGAATTTAATTCGTTGGCGCCTCCTAGCACATTTACATTTTGCCAAAATTCATTTTTTATTTCCTGAATTTTCTTTTTGGCTGTTTTCAGTCCCTCCGCATTGCGCGACATACCGCAATACTCCCACATCGTTAGCCCCAACTCGCGGTGAAGTTCATCTACCGTTTTCTTTCCTTTAATGGATAGTAGTTTTTGTGTACGGCTGTTCACCGCTTCTATCGCTTCTTTGAAGGCCGGATGATCGGTGCTTACTTTATCATTCCAGCCGATGTGGGCTAAGTAATCGCCCACGGTGTAGGGGATAACAAAATAGCCATCGGCCAACCCCTGCATCAAAGCGCTGGCGCCCAACCGGTTTGCACCATGGTCAGAAAAGTTGGCTTCGCCTAAAGCATATAATCCGGGCACGTTAGTCATCAAATTATAATCTACCCACAGCCCGCCCATGGTATAATGCACGGCCGGGAAAATCATCATAGGCATTTTATAAGGGTCATCGCCTGTGATCTGCTTATACATATCAAACAAGTTGCCGTACTTGGCCGAGATAACATCGTGGCCATCGCGTTTGATGGCATCGGCAAAATCCAAAAATACTGCGAGGCCTGTCGCCCCCACGCCCCTGCCTTCATCGCACACCATCTTGCCATTGCGGGAGGCCACATCGCGTGGAACCAGATTGCCGAACGAAGGATATTTTCTTTCCAAAAAATAATCGCGGTCAGCTTCCGGGATGGAAGCCGCTTCTTTCGCTTTCAGTCCTTTGTGGGCAATTTTAGGCACCCACACACGGCCGTCATTTCTCAGCGACTCTGACATCAATGTCAACTTCGATTGGTGATCGCCCGACACCGGAATGCACGTAGGGTGGATTTGTGTGAAGCAAGGATTGCCGAACAGCGCTCCTTTTTTGTGGGCACGCCAAGCGGCTGTTACGTTCGAGCCTTTGGCATTGGTAGAAAGATAAAATACGTTTCCATATCCGCCCGTACAAAGCAGCACGGCATGGGCGCTGTGTGCTTCAATTTTGCCGGTTACCAAATCGCGGGTAACAATGCCGCGCGCCTTGCCGTCAACCACAACTAAGTCAAGCATTTCCGTGCGGTTATAAACCTTTACTTTGCCGTTAGCAATCTGGCGGTTCAATGCGCTGTATGCACCGAGCAACAGTTGCTGGCCGGTTTGGCCGCGCGCATAAAATGTTCTGGAAACCTGCGCCCCGCCAAACGAACGGTTAGCCAACAAGCCGCCATATTCGCGTGCGAAAGGAACGCCCTGTGCCACACATTGGTCTATAATATTGACGCTCACCTCGGCCAGACGGTAAACGTTTGCTTCGCGCGAGCGGTAGTCTCCGCCTTTTACAGTATCGTAAAACAAGCGGTAAACACTGTCTCCGTCATTTTGATAATTCTTGGCAGCGTTGATGCCGCCTTGGGCGGCAATGCTGTGTGCCCTGCGAGGACTATCCTGAAAGCAAAATGACTTGACGTTGTAACCCAGTTCGGCCAGCGATGCCGCTGCCGATGCTCCGGCTAAGCCGGTGCCCACCACAATCACCTCATACTTTCTCTTGTTGGCGGGATTCACCAACTTCAAATTGAATTTATGTTTCGTCCACTTTTCGGCCAACGGCCCTTCCGGTGTTTTCGATTCGAGCTTCATAGTTTTTTAGATCAAATTTTAAAATACATGGCTAACGGAATCCACGCAAAAAGTGCAGGCACCACAATGGCAAATGCTTTGCCCACAAAATGAATCAATGGATTATACTTTGGATGATTAAGCCCCAGCGTTTGAAAAGCACTGATAAACCCATGCCAAAGGTGAAAGCCGATGGCCGTCATGCAGAAACAATAAAGTGCTACATACCATCCTTTGTCAAACCACACTGCCACCAACGCGCTCAGGTCGCGATATTCTTTTCCATCGTAGCTGACAGTGGGTATACCACCCCAATGCATCTGTGCCCAAAAATCTTTTAAATGGATGACGATGAAAACTAAAATGACTGTACCCAATATGCCCATGTTGCGCGATGACCAGATAGAAGACTTGCCGCTTACAGCATAGCCTTGCAGGCCTCGAGCTTTTCTGTTGTGGATGGTAAGCCCAAGCGAAACCCCTGCATGAAGCAGGATAAAAAAGAAGTTCCCTTTCGAGATCAACTGAATCACCGGATTGGTGCTCATAAATTCGGCATAGACATTAAATGCCCTGCCTTCGTCATGCTTCAGCAACTGCAGGTTGCCCGCCAGGTGTACGGCCAAGAAAAGGATGAGAAACAACCCCGTTAGTGCCATGAGTAGTTTTCGCCCCAATGTGCTGGTGAAAAATTCAATAAGCCATTTCATGTAAAGTATTTTTGATGCGCATCAAAAATACTCGTCAAAGTTTTACGAACCAAAGAAGCCGTAAAATGTTTTAACTTAAAAAGGATATTAAGAATCTTAGCTCCTACACGCTATCAGAAAATTTTGAGGTTTGTAGAATGTGTTGAAAAAATTGTTCTCAGAATAATTCAAAGAGTGCTACGATTAAGGCAATCGTGGCCAACATTATCAGCAAAAACCATTCTCGTCTGATAAAGTTCAGAATCTTTGTGAACATGGGTTTCATAAAAAAATAAATATTTCATGTGTGTACGCCATCTATCACTAATACGATGCCTATAGTTCATACAGTTGATTATCAGTTATTTATATTTTGATGGGTAGATATACTATTCCGAAACAAGACTTTTTTTCCAAAAATGGGAATACTGCCTTTGATTCGACTTGTTTAATTTTACCGATACAACCACTTTGACGTCATGTATTTAATTTTCGACACGGAAACCACCGGTATTCCGCACAACAAAACTGCGCCCCTGACAGACTTTGAAAACTGGCCGCGGCTGGTACAGCTTGCCTGGCAACTGCATGATGCTAACGGCAAGTTGCTATCTCAACACAATTACCTCATTAAACCCGATGGCTTTGATATCCCCTTCAAGGCCGAACAAATACATGGCATCTCTACCAGACGGGCATTGGAAGAAGGGCATGACTTAAAAAAAGTACTTTCCTTCCTGCAAGGCGACCTCGCCCGCACACAGGTTTTAGTCGGCCACAATATTGAATTCGACATTAATATTATCGGAGCAGAATTTTTGCGAACTGCTCTGCCGACCGATCATTTTCTTTCATTGCAAAAAATAGATACCGGTTTAGTTTCTGTCGAGTTCTGTCAGTTAACAGGTGGTCTGGGCGGAAGGCTGAAGATACCCCGGCTTACCGAGTTGCACGAAAAATTATTTGGCAAAAAATTTCAAGATGCCCACGATGCCAGTTATGATGTAGCCGCTACTGCTCGATCGTTTTTCGGACTGATCGAACACAAAGTGATCCGTCCGTTTGATGCTACTCCTCCGGAGGAAATTGAATATGAGGAGCCGATCCTGCAACAGGGAAATTCTACCAAGCGCGAAGAAGGCGTTAAAATTAATTATGACAATACTTCCGAAGTAGGATCATTAACCAACCGGTTATACTGCCACCTGCACGTGCACTCGCAGTATTCAGTTTTACAGGCTACACCGGATGTAGAAAAATTAATTTTAAAGGCGAAGGAATATAACATGCCTGCCATCGCGCTAACCGATTTGGGCAATATGTATGGTGCCTTTGAATTTGTGAGCAAAGCATTGGCCCATAACATCAAGCCTGTTGTAGGATGCGAATTTTATATCAGCACCGATCGTAAAAAACTGAAGTTTACCAAAGACGATCCTGACAAACGGTACAACCAGGTGTTGCTGGCCAAAAATAAAACGGGATATCAAAATCTGGCCAAGCTAAGTTCCATTGCATATCTGGAAGGTTTGTACGGACTTTATCCGCGTATAGACAAAGAGTTGGTGGTGCAATATAAAGAAGGTGTGATGGCCACCACCGGTGGGTTAGCCAGCGAAATACCTTATTTGATTTTACACGTAGGCGAACGGCAAGCCGAAGAAGCATTTGCGTGGTGGCACAAGATATTTGGAGAAGATTTTTATGCAGAGATCAACCGCCATGGCACTCGCGAGGAAGAACGGGTAAATGAAACACTGTTGAAATTCTCCCGAAAGTATAGCGTAAAATATTTCGCTGCCAACGAATGTTACTACCTCGAAAAAGAAGAAGCCAACGCGCACGATGTGTTGCTTTGCATCAAAGAAGGAGAATTTCAATCCACACCCATTGGCGAAGGGCGCGGCAAACGTTATGGCCTGCCCAACGACCAGTTCTATTTGAAGTCGCAAGAGGAAATGAAACATCTGTTTCATGATTTGCCTCAGGCACTCGACACCATTGAGGAAATTGTCAGTAAAGTGGAAAAATTTGAACTCAAGCGAAATGTGCTATTGCCCAAGTTCGATATACCCAAAGATTTTTCTTCGGAAGATGAATACCTGAAACACCTTACCTATGAAGGAGCTAAACGAAGGTATCCTTCCGTTACTGCCGAAATAAAAGACAGGCTGGATTTCGAACTGGAAATCATCCGCAAAACCGGCTACCCGGGTTATTTCCTGATTGTGCAAGACTTTACCTCTAAGGCACGCGAACTGGGCGTCAGTGTAGGGCCTGGCCGTGGCTCGGCTGCCGGCTCGGCTGTAGCTTTTTGTATCGGCATTACCAATGTTGACCCGATAGCTTACGATTTGCTGTTCGAGCGTTTCCTCAACCCCGACCGTGTGTCGCTTCCCGATATTGATATTGACTTTGATGATGAAGGCCGCGACAAAGTATTGAAATATGTAATTGAAAAATACGGCCATAGCCAAGTGGCGCAGATCATCACCTATGGCACGATGGCGGCCAAGTCATCCATCCGCGACTGCGCCCGCGTGATGGAGCTGCCACTGGCCGATGCTAACATGATTGCCAAGATGGTGCCCGAACGCCCCGGTACTACATTGGAAAAAGCCTTTGAAGAAGTGCGCGAACTGAGCGACATTAAAAAAGGTACCGACAAGCGTGCCGAAGTTTTGAAGCAGGCCATCGTGCTGGAGGGCTCGCTGCGAAACACCGGCACCCATGCCTGCGGGGTGATCATCACACCCGATGCGCTCACCAATTTTGTGCCCGTGGCCAAAGCCAAAGACTCCGACATGCTCGTTACCCAGTTCGATAACAGCGTGGTAGAAAGTGCCGGCTTATTGAAAATGGATTTTCTGGGTCTCACCACCCTCACCATCATTGCTACGGCTTTAAAAAATATCAAAAAAAGAAGAGGTATAACTATTGACATTGATAGCATTCCACTCGATGATCTTAAAACTTATCAACTCTATCAACGAGGAGAGACCACCGGTACATTTCAATTTGAAAGTGATGGTATGATTGCCTACCTGAAGGCACTCAAGCCCGATAAGTTTGAAGACCTGATTGCGATGAATGCCTTGTACAGACCTGGCCCGATGGAGTATATCCCCAACTTCATAGCCCGCAAAAATGGACGCGAGCCAATCAAATACGACTTACCTGAAATGGAAGAATATCTGAAAGGCACGTATGGCATTACCGTCTATCAGGAGCAAGTGATGTTGCTGTCGCAGAAGTTGGCAGATTTCAGCAAAGGCGATGCCGATGTGCTGCGCAAAGCAATGGGCAAAAAACAAATTGAAGTGCTCAACAAGATGAAAGATAAGTTCATCGAAGGGTGCAAAAAAAATAACCACGATGAACGCATTGCCGAAAAAGTATGGAAAGACTGGGAGGCGTTTGCTCAATATGCATTTAATAAATCGCACTCTACCTGCTACTCGCTGGTAGCCTACCAAACTGCTTATCTGAAAGCCAACTACACGGCAGAGTACATGGCCGCAGTGCTCACCCACTCGCAAAGCAACTTAGATAATGTTACCTATTTCATAGACGAATGTCGCAAACAAAATATAGAAGTACTCGGCCCGCATATCAACGAATCGGGAACATATTTTGAAGTAAACGACAAAGGAGAAATCCGCTTTGGGATGGGCGCCATCAAAGGCGCAGGCGAAGCGGCCGTAGAGGCCATCATCCAGGAGCGCGATGCACACGGTGCCTACACCGATATTTTTGATTTCGCCAAACGCCTCAGCCAGCGGTCGGTAAACAAAAAAACGTTTGAGTGCCTGGCTTTGTCCGGAGCATTTGATTGCTTCACCCAGTACCACCGCAGGCAATACATAGCCGGCAAAGAAGGCGATACTTCCTTAACAGAGAAGGTGATACGTTACGCAGCCAAGCAGCAGCAAGAAAGCCAAAGTGCGCAGGCAAGTTTATTTGGCGCAAGCACGGGCACGGCACTGCCCCTTCCTAAAATAGAATCCATCGAACCATTTACAGAAATAGAAAAACTTCATTTCGAAAAAGAGGTGGTAGGTGTTTACATCTCCGGCCATCCGCTCGACAACTTTAAGTTTGAGTTGGACACGTTCACCAATACACCTGTTATCGAGTTGAACGACTTGGACACCAAAGAAGGGAAAGATTGTAAGATGGGCGGCATTGTTTCTTCTGTAGAACATCGGCTTACCAAGACCGGAAAGCCTTTTGGCAAATTATCGCTCGAGGATTATAGCGGTAAATATGAATTTACTTTATGGAGCGAAGACTACCTGAAGTATAAATCTTTTCTGATGCCGGGCATCTTTTTGTTTATCGAAGGAAATATCGTGCGCAAAACACGGGGCGATATGGCGATGGAATTTAAAATCCGCAGCATGGATCTGCTCAACGAGATCGGCACCAAACGCGCTAAAGGCTTACAGCTAAAAGTAACTACGGCCACCATCAATCAGGCATTCATTGCCGAAGTAGAAAAGCTGTGCAACGAATATTCGGGCAGTTGTCCTCTTTACGTTAAAATCCAGGATGAAGATGAAAAAATCAACTTGGAGATGCTCTCGCGAAAATTCAGGATCAAAGCCGTAAACGAGGCAGTCGTGAAATTCCGAAAGATGAAAGATGTTTCGCTGGATGTGGTAGCATAAAATCAGGTGCGCTTCACCGTGGTAGCGCTCGCCTGGGCAGTAGGAAAAATAGTTATGTCGCCCAGTGCCACGTGGGCAGGCCGTGTGATAGAAAACAAAATCAGATCGGCTACATCCTCTCCTTTCAGAGGTACCATTCCCTTGTATACATTGTTAGCGCGGTCTGCATCGCCTTTAAAACGTACTAACGAAAATTCTGTTTCTACCAATCCCGGATGGATGCCTGTTACTTTGATGCCGTGTGGGTTGAGGTCTATGCGCATACCTTGTGTGATGGCATCCACCGCAAACTTGCTGGCACAATACACATTGCCATTGGCATAGACTTCTTTCCCCGCTATAGATCCGATGTTGATGATATGCCCCGACTTGCGTTGGATCATGGCCGGCATAATTTCCTTCGACACATACAAAAGCCCTTTTACATTGATGTCAATCATCGCATCCCAATCCGCGGTATTACCATCTTGTATAGGAGACAACCCGTGGGCATTGCCGGCATTATTGATCAGTACGTCTATGTTCTTCCATTCGGGCGGAAGCGAGGCGATGGATGAAATTACCTGTTGCTGCTCGCGCACATCGAACGACAAGGTTTTAATTTCTGTTTGAGCGCTTAACTTTGCTGCCAGTTTATCGAGCCTATCTTTTCTACGGCCACACAAAATCAGCCGGTAATTATTTTGAGCAAGCAGCACGGCCGTGGCTTCGCCAATACCCGATGTAGCACCGGTAATCAACACAATTTTTTTTTCCATCACGCAATCATTATTGAAATATAAAGTAAACAGATATAGTGTTCGTATTTAACCGGCTAAGCGGAGCCTGATAAGCGGTGTACTGGTCGCCCAGCATATTTGCAATGCCTCGGGAAAACCGGATCTCCTGTGAAAGTTTGAACAAAGGAAAATAAAAATCAAATCCCATACCTATATCTAAGGAGAGGTTCCTTTTTTGAATAGGAAGCCCGGCAGTAGAATTACCGATATCGTTTTTTCCGGATGCTTCAAAAGCGGGTGTAAAACCGCCCAGCATATACATGCGCACGTTTCCCCTGCGCACCGATTTATATTTCAGCAGCAAGGGAAACTCCAGCAAAGTAGTTTCTACCAGCTGCGACTGAGCCGGTGCGTTCGTGTAGTAGTACGTTAACTTGTGTGTATAAAAACCTGCTTTGGGCATCAGACGTATGTCAAAAAAATCTCCGAGTTTATAGTTTACCAAAAAGCCCAACGAAAACCCGGGCAAAAAAACAGGCTGGATAGATTGTAGTGTGTCTAAATTTTTTGACACAAACTGGTTAGAGTATTTTATCTGATAGCTGGATGTATGGATGCCGATGCTAAATCCATACGTCAGTTTTTTGTCGTCATAGCTCATGTTATGCTGCCGAGCCCAGCGGAACATTTGTGCCTGGCTTTTGTAGGGCAGCAGGCTCACTCCGGCAACCAGCAACACTACTTGGATGCGGTGTACAACGAGCTGATGCCAAACGTGAGCGGGCGACATGTTGAGTTTTTATAACCGACAACTGAGAGAATGGCAACAAAATCCTGCCCATCGGGAAAAGCCTGCACCGAGTCGGGCAGGTAGGTGTATGCCGAAGCATCGTGCGAAAACCATTTGCCGATTTTAGGAAGGATCATCTTAAAATAAAAAGTGTAAAGCTGTTTAAATGGAAAAGTGCGGGGTTTGGAAAACTCCAGCACCACAAGTTTCCCTCCGGGTTTTAACACTCTCAAAATTTCTTTCAATCCTTTTTCCAGATTTTCAAAATTGCGCACACCAAATGCAACGATGGCGGCATCAAATTTATTTTCCTCAAACGGCAGATTTTCTGAATCGGCTTCCATCAGTTCAATTTGGGTATATCCTTTTTCAGCCATTTTATTTTTTCCGATCTCCAACATGCCGGTAGAAATATCCACTCCGATCACCTTATCAGGATGGAGTGCCAAAGCTTCTATGGCAAAATCTCCTGTGCCGGTGGCTACATCCAAAATTAATTTAGGGTTGTCATTTTTTAGCGAACGGATAGCCTTCTTGCGCCACAGTATGTCTATGCCCAAGCTGAGAAAGTGATTGAGAAAATCATACTTCGGGCTGATGGTGTTAAACATCTTGGCCACCTGCTCTTTCTTGGTGGCGCTGTCTTGGCGATAGGGAACTACGTTCAAAGGCTTATCAATTTTCTGTAAAGGTACAATGGTTCGCACGACTGCGAAGACATATGACTGAAAATATAGTACGATTAATTGCCCAGCACTCTAAACTCTACCCTGCGGTTCAGTTCTCTGCCTTCCTTTTCATCGTCATTGCTGGCAAGGGGTTTGTCTTCACCATAACCCACAGCTTTTACCCTGCGGGTATCAATACCTTTATTGACCAAATAGTTTTTAACCGCATTGGCTCGCAGTTGCGAGAGATTTTTATTGAATTGCTTGGTGCCTACAAAATCGGTGTGACCCGCTATCTCTACCTGCAGGCTTTGGTTTTGCCGCATCATGGCCTCTAATTTATTCAGTTCGCCATAGCTTTCTGTCTTAAACGAAGCTTTGGCAAAATCGAAATAAATATTGCGCAAAATTGATACCGTACCCACCACCAGCTTTCTCATGGCAATGGTTTTGTTAACTGTCTGCGGTTCGGTGGTAGCACCAGCAATTTTTTCGGTTAAAGTCTGAAACACATATCCTTCCATCTCCACAGAGAGAGTATAATTTTTTGCAGTTGATGTGGTGACGCTGAATTCTACTGCCCCATTACCGATTTCTTTGGCACCGACCATCGTCTTTTCTTTTGAACTCTGCATTTTAACTTTTGCTTCTAACGGTGTTTTGGTGTCGGCATCTACTACCGTAACCACATATTTCAGCGGTTGCACCTGTGGCTTTTCTTTTACCGGCTCGGGTTTAGGTTCTTCTTTTTTGGGTTCTTCTTTCTTAGGCTCCTCCACTTTAGGTTCTTCCTTCACCGGCTCTTTGGCAGCCACCTCGGGGGCTTTCTTAGGTTCTTCCACCGGGGTGATAATGTAAATATCGGTGTAGCCCATTCCGTCATCGCGCACGGTAGAGTAATACCAGTGCTTTCCGTCTTTAGATGTTACAAAATAAATATCGTCATCGGGCGAGTTAATGGGGTAGCCGATGTTTTCCGGTTCGCTCCACTCCATCTTCTCGGCATTGAGCAATTCAGTTTTAAAAATATCGTAGCCGCCCATTCCCTTCCTTCCTTTAGAACTGAAATAGAGTGTCTTGGTGTCGGCAACAATAAATGGCCCGTCTTCGTCATATTCAGTATTGATCATGGTGCCCGCATTCTTTACGCGGCTCCACTGGTTGTTGCTGCCCTTGGTGGCGATGTAGATGTCAGAGCCACCAAAGCCACCCGGTCTTTCGCTGGCAAAGTACAGCGTGTTGCCATCCGGGGTAATGGAAACAGACGACTCGCGATAGGATGAGTTGATAATTCCGGGCAGTGGTTTGGGTTCGCTCCATTTACCATCTGCTCCTTTTACACTTTCAAAAATATCTCCGTTGCCTTCATCGCGATAGATAAAAAGAGTTTTTCCATCGGGCGACAAAGTCAAATTAGAATCGCTGTATTTAGTGTTCAGAGGCGGGCCGATGTTTTTGGCTTTTTGCCATGCCCCACCGGATTTATCAGCCACAAAAATATCTTCATAAGGTTTATTGTCTAATGCCACGTTTTCAAATGTGTTGCCATCGCGCCTGCGGGTGGTGAAAATAATTTCGTTTTCATCGGGACTCAGCACGGGTGCATAGTCTTCAAACTCGGAGTTGATTTCGCGGCCTATGTTTGTAATGGCAAATGGTTTTGGGCTGGCCACAAATTCTTTTCCGTTGGCACATTCTGCCAACCTGCGATCTACTTCTTTCATTTCAATTTTGTCTTTGCCTGCATAGCCTGCTTTTTTGCTCAGCTTGTCTTTATAGAGGCTGTAAAAATTAATGGCGTTGTCAAACTTCAGCCCATACTGGTAGGCGTTGCCTATCCAATATTCCAAATCAAAACGATAGTTGGGGCTTTGCCGGTAGATGCGCAAAAAAAACTTAACGGCCTGTTCTTTGTTGATTGTAATCAGATAGGTATGGCCGGCTTCGAAGTTGGCTTTAATATTGGTGGTGTCAAAATTGGCAGCCATCACAATCAATTCGCGGGCATCATCAATAGCTTTAGTCTCGGCCATGGTCAGTTCAAACTGCTCCATGTACAACTTCGACTGCTCTTTATTTTGCTCTTGGGCTAAAGCACTGGTGGCTGCAGAAATAAGGGCAAAAAATAATAATCCCCTAATGTCAATACGCATAAATAAAAAATGGTTTGTGCGTGAACACTTTGTGTGAAATAAAGGCAAGTTAAAGAAAAAACTGCAAATGAACGATGCACTAATTTAAAACATAAAGCACCCAATTCTTACATCTTTAGTATTTTGCCGTTCAATCAATACTTTAAATGGATATCCGCTCGTCTCAGTTTGTAACCAGTTCGGCCGATTGGCGCAAATGCCCGGAAACCCAAAAGCCCGAGTTTGCCTTTATTGGCCGCTCGAACGTGGGTAAATCCTCGCTCATCAACCTGTTAGCCAACCAGAAGGGCTTGGCCAAAACCTCTTCTACACCGGGCAAAACCCAAACAATCAACCACTTCATCATCAACAACCAGTGGCTGGTAGCTGATTTGCCTGGCTATGGGTATGCGTCCGTCAGCAAAGAATCGCGCTATGAATGGGGAAAAATGATCAGCCAATATCTGGAAAACAGAGCCAACCTATGCTGCACCTTTGTGCTGATTGACTCACGTCTGCCACCTCAGCCCATTGATTTGGATTTTATAACTTGGATGGGCGAACGGCAACTACCCTTTGCCCTCGTATTGACAAAAACAGATAAACTCAAGCCCAGCGAACTGAACAAATCTATCAGCCGGTTCGAAAAACAACTATTGGAAACCTGGTCGGAACTTCCCCCGATGTTCATTTCCTCGTCTGTAAAAAGAAGCGGACAAAAAGAAATATTGAATTTCATTGCCAACACGATGAGCAGAATATAACAGTGACAGATAATTGGTAAAAAAAATAAAGAAGAATAGTGCTGCCCGTTTTAAGTCCATCTGCCAAAAACATCGTCACCGGAATATTGTTTGCCTTGCTGTGGTCATCAGCATCAGTGGCCGGAAAATACGGACTGCTGTCGGCAGAGCCGCTCGTATTTTTCAATGCACGTTTTATTCTGGCCGGAATACTTCTGTTGATCTTTGCACACATCATCCTGAAAGACAGGCTTCCCAAAAAAGCAGAGTGGAAGCAGCTTACCATTTTCGGAGCACTGAATACAACGCTTTATCTGGGTATTTACATCATCGCCCTGCAACAAGTGGCTGCAGGCATCAGCACGCTGGCGGTAGCGCTTAATCCACTGCTCATCAGCAGCATGACATCGGTGGTGATGAAGCGAAAGATAAAAACTTCTGAATGGATCGGAATTTTTTTAGGCATCATTGGCGTTACCATTGCTACCTATCCCCTGTTGAAAACAAGTTATGCTACCGTCAGTGGCATGTTGCTAATGGCGTTGTGCATGGTTATCTATTCGATGGGCGCGGTCTATTATTCATCTGTTACGTGGGCGTTGTCGAGAGCCACCATCAATGCGTGGCAGATTTTTATTGGTGGCTTTTTGCTGCTGCCCTTCACTATTTTGTTTTACAAAGGAGGCAATCATTTTGATTTCCGGTTTTGGGCTTCTTTATTCTGGCTGATTATTCCGGTGTCAATTTTTGCAGTGCAACTGTGGCTGCGGCTTTTGCAGCAAGATGCCGTAAGCGCCTCGCTGTGGCTTTTCCTCTGCCCGGTGTTTGGGCTGATCTATGCCACGTGGCTGCTTACCGAACCTTTTACTGTTTATACAGCCACCGGTACTTTGTTGGTGATGGTAGCATTGTATGTCGGCCAAAAAATAAAATGATACCTAAAAAGGTGAAAGCTGTTCCATTCATTTCAAATTATTTAATTGTCGTAATATTGCGACACAAAAAAAAGTAAATATGGAATTATCAGAGATTGCATCAATAAGTGGTAAAGGAGTTTTATTCCGGATTTTGAAGCCCGGAAAGTCAGGCGTGATTCTGGAGTCGTTAGATGAAGCCAAAACTAAAATCGTAGCCGGTATAAAGCACCGTGTGTCTGTGCTTCATGAAATCAGTATTTACACTACAACCAAAGAGGGCACTGCCCCACTGGCCGATGTGCTGGTAAAAATAAAAGAGAAATACGGAGACAATATTGGGATTACCCCCGATGCCGAGCCAGCCAAGTTGCGCGAGTTTTTAAAATCTGTATTGCCGGAATATGATGAGCAGCGAGTGTATAATTCTGACATCAAAAAACTGGTGAAATGGTATGGCATTTTAAATCAGGTGGCTCCAGAAGTCTTCACAAAAGAGAAAGAGAAAGAAAAGGAGAAAACAGAATAAGTTACTTTATTTAATCACCACATTTTTTCGCTGTCAATCATGATCACCATCCGCAACGACTGGACTTTAGCTGAAATAAGCGATATCTACCACAGTCCGCTGCTCGACTTGATTTACCGAGCTGCTTCCATCCATCGCGAAAATAATGCTTATTCCGAAGTGCAAGTCAGCAGCTTAGTGTCCATCAAAACCGGAGGCTGCAAAGAAGATTGCTCCTACTGCCCACAAGCCGCGCGCTACCAAACCGATGTAGCCGTAGAGCCGCTGATGTCAGTTGAAAAAGTACTTCAGTTGGCTGAAGCAGCCCAAGCGAAAGGCGCTTCGCGACTATGCCTGGGCGCTGCCTGGCGCGAGGTGCGCGACAACCGCGACTTCGACCGCGTGCTGGAGATGGTATCGCAAGTAAACGACATGGGCATGGAAGTTTGCTGCACCCTCGGCATGCTTACCTACGAGCAAGCCAGAAAACTGAAAGAGGCCGGATGCTTTGCTTACAATCACAACATAGATACTTCATCGGAAAATTATCACAACATTATTTCTACCCGTACTTTTGACGACCGCCTCAATACGCTGGCGCATGTGCGGCAAGCCAAACTGAGCGTTTGTTGTGGCGGCATTGTTGGACTTGGAGAAACAGATGACGACCGCATCAAAATGCTGCACACACTCTCTACGATGGACAAGCACCCCGACTCTGTGCCCATCAACGCGTTGGTAGCTGTAAAAGGAACACCGCTGGAAAACAACGAGCGTGTAACTATTGATGTGATGTTGCGCATGATTGCCACCGCTCGCATCCTCATGCCTGCCAGCATGGTACGCCTCTCGGCCGGAAGAAATGAGATGAGTTTGGCAGAGCAGGCATTGTGTTTCATGGCTGGCGCCAATTCTATTTTTGCAGGCGAGAAATTATTGACCACGCCCAATCCGGCATTCGATCAGGATATGCAGATGTTTCAATTGCTGGGGCTCACACCCCGCAAGGCTTTCAAAGAAAATACTGAACACCAAATGGCCTAAGCCGTGCCTGCCGACAATCTGCTCGATGATATTCTTCACAAGAAATTAGAACACCGAAAGCAGGAAGGCTTGTTTCGCAGCTTGGTCATCAGCCGCGATAAAATTGATTTTGCCTCCAACGATTATCTTGGGTTTGCCCGATCATCATTTTTAGAAACCAACCACACGCCCGATCGGTTCGGAGCCACGGGCTCGCGCCTCATTTCGGGCAACTGTATTGAGGCAGAAGAAGCTGAACAGGCGATCGCACAATTCCATCAAACTGAGGCTGCATTAATTTTCAACAGCGGTTATGCTGCCAACACATCGCTGGCTTGCTTGGCATCGAAGAACGATACGTTTATTGCCGATGAACTCATTCACGCCAGCATGATTGACGGAATCAGAATGAGTGTGGCTGCCAAACTGAAATTCAAACACAACAACGCAGACGATCTGGCAATCAAATTAAAAAAAGCCACGGGCAGCAAAATAGTTTTGATCGAATCCTTGTACTCAATGGATGGCGATGAAGCACCTTTGGCAGCCATGGCAGAAGTTTGCCGGAAGCACCATGCCCACCTCATCGTTGATGAAGCGCACGCTATCGGTGTGTTTGGAAAAAAGGGAGAAGGACTGGTAGGCCATCTTCATCTGCAAGATCAGGTGTATGCCTGCGTGTACACATTTGGTAAAGCGCTGGGGCTTCATGGAGCGGCTGTTGCCGGAAGTGCCACTTTAAAAAATTATCTGATCAACTTTGCGAGACCATTTATTTACTCTACGGCTTTGCCTCCTCTTGCCTACCGGCACATCCAAACTGCCTACGAACATTTGCCGACTGCAAACCGAAACCAATTGTTTGATCTAATCCAATACTTCAAGGATGCAACCACTTCCGTCAGAAAATTTTCTTTTCTGAAAAGCGATTCGCCCATACAGGGCTTGCTCGTTAGCGGCAACGATCAAGCCAAAAGATTGTCTTCCTATTTATTTGAAAATGGAATTTATGCCAAAGCGATTTTGTCGCCCAGCGTTCCGGCAGGCACTGAACGATTGCGCATCTGCCTCCATACATTCAACACACGAGAACAAATTGATCTTTTGATGCAACACATTAATCACTTTGCAAAATGAACGTTGCCATTGGCGGCATCCACACCGGAATAGGCAAAACAGTTTGCTCGGCAGTTTTGTGCCAGGCTTTTGGTTTTGACTACTGGAAGCCGGTGCAGGCCGGAGAGTTGGATCAATCGGATAGCAAATTTATCAGTCAATATGTTACCAACCCCGCGTGTGTCATCCATCCCGAACAATACAAATTACAACAAGCTATCTCCCCCCATGCGGCCGCGCGAGCGGAGAACATTCAAATCAACATCACTGATTTCCATCTTCCTTCTACTAACAATTCGCTGATCGTTGAAACGGCCGGAGGGTTAATGAGTCCGCTCTCCGATAATTTTTTAAATGTTGATTTGATACAAGCTTTGCAATTAAGCACTGTATTGGTTTCCAACAATTACCTGGGCAGTATCAACCACACACTGCTGAGCGCTGAGCTGTTGAAGACCAGAAAAATAGATGTGCTTGGCATTGTGTTCGTAGGAAACGAGACCGCCTCCAGCGAAGAATTTATCCTGCGATACACAGGGTTGCCTAAATTATTTTCCATTCCGTTATTTGATAAAATCAATAGTGAAACAATCGGCAACTTTGTGCGAAAGAATAACATAACACTGCCCATCAGATGAACGCAGCCACCAACCCGATCTGGCATCCGTTCACGCAGATGAAAACAGCCACCCCGCCCATCCCTATTGAGCGGGCGAAGGGCTGCACGCTTTATGCCCAAGACGGAAAAACTTATATTGATGCCATCTCTTCGTGGTGGGTAAATATACACGGGCACAGCAACGATTTTATTGCCGCAGAAATTGCCCGTCAGGCCTCCACGCTTGAGCACGTAATTTTTGCAGGGTTTACCCATGCGCCTGCTATGACATTGGCCGAAAGGCTCATCCGTATTTTACCGGACAATTTTTCGAAGATATTTTTTTCTGATGACGGCTCTACTTCGGTGGAGGTAGCTATAAAAATTGCTTTGCAATTTTGGCACAATCAACACATTGCCCACAAAACAAAAATTATCGCTTTTGAAAACGCTTATCATGGCGACACCTTTGGGGCGATGAGCGTGGGCATGCCCAGTGTGTTTACCGCGCCTTTTCAAAAACATTTTTTTAAGGTTGATTTCATTCCGACACCTACCTCCGAAAATATAGGTGACGTAAAAAGAATGATGACAGCGTTGATAGAAACCGGAACGGTGGCTGCCTTTTTATTTGAGCCGCTTGTGCAAGGTGCCGGTGGCATGCTCATGCACCGGGCCGATCATCTGGATGAACTCATCGCCCTGGCACAACAACATGAAGTGCTGTGCATTGCCGATGAGGTGATGACAGGCTTCGGGCGAACCGGAAAAATTTTCGCCATAGACCATCTAAAAAATAAACCCGACCTGATTTGTTTGTCGAAGGGAATTACGGGCGGCTTTTTGCCGATGGGAGTTACGGCTTGTAGCGAAAAGATTTATCAAGCCTTTCATTCATCGGAAGTGGAGAAAACTTTTTTTCACGGCCATTCCTACACGGCCAACCCGTTGGCCTGTGCGGCTGCCAACGCAAGTCTGACGCTGCTTTTAAGCGATCAGTGCCAGCAGCAAATAAAAAATATCGAAAGATCGCATGCGCAATTTTTGGAAAAAATCAGAGACAACAAATTTGTAACAAACGTGCGACAGACCGGCACCATTCTGGCTTTAGAACTGACTACGAACGAACAGTCATCTTACTTTAATTCTACCCGCCACACAATTTATCCATTCTGTTTGAACGAAGGCGTGCTCTTGCGGCCTTTGGGAAATGTGGTTTACATCATGCCTCCCTACTGCATCACACCGGAAGAATTAAAAAAAGTCTATTCTGTCATTTTAAAATTGATAGAAAAGATTGCAGAAAAATAAATACTGCACCGGCCTGCGTTACCTTCTCTGAAATTCGGGCGAGCCGATAATAATTCCTACTACTTGCGCCAGCATCGTGTTATCTCCAAACTGACTATGTGTGTTTTGCTGATTTTTTTCAACTTGTTTTTTTCTGTTTGTCAACTTATGGTGAGCATATAATGTGTCAACAACATTGGTATTATGAATAGCGGCCTTATCCACTTTGCCATACACATCGGGTGTGGCTACGATGGGCATCAATCGTTTCAGTGTCGGCTCCAGATCGCGTTCCGGTAAAATCAGTTTAGCATAAACAGGCAAAGCGGCTTCCGCGCTTTCCGGCTCATGGTGATTGTTGAGGTTGGCCAAGTCAATTTTCACTCCATTGATGCGTCCCGAAGTAATGGCCAATCCGAAATTCATTCTGTTCAATAACGAGCCGGTGTTGATCCAATACTGGCCGCGATCCGGAAATCCGGTAGGCGCTGCGTACGAATAAAGTTGTTGCCCCATGCGGGTAATCCATTGATTGAACGGGGCGGGGTTGGCTATATCGGCATTCAGCACACGAGCCGCGCTGACAGCATACTCAAAAGGCGATTTAGTTTTAGAGCGCAGCGCCTCGGCACTCCAAAATTCTGGCGCGCTGACCATCGTCATTAAAACTTTTTTAATGTCACCATGATGTTTCAAAAAAGTATCAGCCATTTTTTCTACCAGCGAAGCGGGAGGATTATCAGACACAAACCGCACCGCCAGTTTCGTTGAGATAAACTTTGCAGTTGAAGGATGAGTGGCTAACATCTTCAGCAATTCTACACCATCTTGATAACCACCGCCAGCAGAAAATTTTTTGCCGAGTACATTTTTTTCTTTGGCATCGTGGCGATTGGGTACAAATAAAAAATCTCCTTTATGTACAAACCCCTGGCTAGTCAAACGGTTCTCTCCTACTTCATCTAATTTCTTCCGCAAGTTTTCAAAGTTGCCGTCCTTCAGTGGATAGACTGTCCAGCCGGTAAGCACACGTGCTGCTTCGGTTACATCTTGTTGGGTATAGCCTCCATCTACACCTAATGTATGAAGCTCCATAATTTCGCGTGCATAGTTTTCATTCAGCCCTTGCGCATTTCTTTTTTTCTGTTGAGGCGGTCGGTTTGGCACAGGCATACGCTGGATAATACCTCTGCGGGTTACGCGAACACGGGGTTGCCTGTTGGCGCGCGCTTCAATATTCTCGGGCTCTCCCATGCTGGAAGCGTTGTCAAGGTATAATAACATGGCGGGCGACTGGGCGGTGGCTATCAGTAAATCAAAAAAATTACTGGTCACATTGGGGCGGATAACATCGCGCTCGTAGGCAGGAATAAACTGGGCGCATTGGCCTTTGGTAATGGATACGTTAAAATGGTTGAACCAAAAATCTGTTAACACTTCATGCAATTGATTTTTGCCATACACAGCCCGCATAATTTTTTGACCTATCAATTGCGTAAATAGTTCTTTCTCATCACGCAATCCTTTTTGCTTTTTATATTCTTTCAGTCGGGCTTTGATTTCGGGTTTATCTAACTTAGAAAGCGAATCTTTGTTTAAGGCACCATCGGCAATGGCCATCTTCTGCACCAGCGGCCCGCGTGGAAATTGCATGACTACCTGGGCATTGGTAAGGGTCAGAGCATCGTAATTTTTTAAATGTTCGTTTACTTCGTTCTCTTCCATCTCTCCCTTTAATTCGCGTGCAAACCATTTTTCTAAACCCATAGACACAACCTCATCTACCTGGCCGGGTGTTGCCCCGAATGTAAACCGACTGATAAGATGTGCTGCTGCCTGCCGCTCAGTTAAGCCTGCTTCCCGGTATGGAAATTTTGAATTGGTGGCTGCATGAAAAGAAAAGGAACTCAACAGTGTTAGTGCAACGGTGGTCAGAGTTATGTTGAAAAATTTTATTTTCATGTTTCCATTATTTCTGGTCACAAGTTACAAGTTGCAGGTTACGGGGGCATACTCTCAAAAATATGAAACCTGCAATTTGTAATTTGAATTCTAAATGAGTTTACGATTTCATTATACCAATTGGGTTTCCCTGCCAATCGGGGAACAAAATTTTATCGTCATTCAATTGCAAATGGCGGTCGGCCACTTCACTGAAGATGCTTCTAAAATCGGTGGTTACTTCCAGATCGCGCCCATCAGCTAAATTTTCTATGGCCAAAGTTTTTACCTGTCCATGCACCTGCCCGCCTTTTACATCGTTGCCAAGAACGAACAAACAACTTGCCCGCCCATGGTCTGTGCCGCCTGTGCCATTCTGTTTGACGGTGCGGCCAAACTCTGTCATGGTCATAACCGTTACATTATCCTGCCAAGCACCGAGGTCGTTCCAAAACGCCACGATGCTGTTGCTCAGGTCTTCGGCATTGCGGGCAAATATGCCTTTGTCAGTTCCTTGATTAAAATGCGTATCCCATCCTCCGCTTTCTGCGAAGGCTACTTCCATACCTACATCCATCTTGATTAACTGAGCAATTTGTTTCAAGGCTCTTCCCAATGGTGAATTGGGGTAGTTTGCGTTGCCGTCTGGTTTGTAATTTTTTATGTCTGATTGTTTCAAAAGTTTGATTGCCTCAAAACTTTCCTTGCCGGCTTCTTTCAATAATTCATCGCTGGTTTGGTCATATAATTCTTCAAAAGTTTGAGCCGTGAGGTTGGCTGTCTTCGCTCCTCTCAGTTGCAATCCGAAGTCGGCCAGATTGCTGATGGCGATAGACGGATTGTCGCCATACAAAGACCTCGGCAAACTGGTGGTGAGGCTCACGGCCCGAAAGGGGCTGCCCTCGTGCCCCATCAAGCCCACTGCCCGATTGAGCCAACCGCTGGTGGTTCCTTTGTTGAAGGGCGTTCCGCTTTCCATATAATCTTGCGCATCAAAGTGGCTGCGTGTGGTGTTGGGCGAGCCCATGCCATGCACGATGGCTAACTGCTTAGACTGAAATAACGAGGCAAAACTTTTAAAGCCGGGGTGCAACCCAAAACGTCCATCGAGATCCATGAGCGATCCCTTGCTGTCGGCATTCATAAACAAATTGGGGCGGGCTGTTTTAAAATAATTATCTGTAAAAGGCGGTACGGCCATCAGACCATCCATTGCGCCCCGTTGAAAAATGCAAACAAGGATTTTGTTTTTTTTGTAAAGGCCAGTATGCTTGCCGGCATGGGCAGCCCGGATGGCAAAGGCAGGTACGCCCCCCACCCCGATACTCAACATAGCCAAACCGCCTGATTTTAAAAATGCTCTGCGAGAGATCATTTGATTTTTTTGACCTTAGACAAAAGAAATAAGTTGGCGTTTAAAAAGCGTGCCTTATTTATTCAATTAATTGTACAGTAATCAGTGAATTCCAACAAAAAAACTATTACTCCTTGCTTTCTATTGAATTACAAAATGTAAAAAAAGCTACCACCTCTTTCTCATTTCTTAATTTATTCTTGTTTGTTTTCAGCCATTCTTCTTGGCGGGTGTTGGGCTTCATCACTTCCAGCACGGCAGATTTGCTTAAAGATGAAAGCTTGGTGATCACATTCTGATGCCTAATAAAGTATTTTTCATTTGGTATAAAACGAAATCTGGATTCATTTCTAAACTGATTATATTCCATTTTTCTCAAAGTGATATGTGTTGACTTCAGCAATTGGGTTTCGCCTGAGTTCATCACCTCTACAAATACATCATGTGTTTCTTTAAATTTTTCAAACCTTGCCAAAACCTTTGATGTATCTTTCTCATCTATAAATACAATTTTTTGTATGACCCCACTCGTCAGCAAATATTCTTCATTTTTGTTGTTGAGGAAATGGATGTCGTTTGTATAAAAATTTAATTTTATTTTTCGCAGGCGGAATTTTCCACCTTTAAACTGCTCTAATATAGCCGGGTGCCATCCCTCACTCCAAAAACTATTCCCGTCAACATCTTCATAGGCCATTTCTTTTTTCTTTGCCAGAATTCCTTTGGGTTCATGAAAGCCTGCATAATCAGTTAAGCCGGTGCCTCCGCCCACTACATCAATGTTGCTGGTTTGTGCTTCTGCCGGATGGCAGGATAGCGCTATAATAAAAACAAACAATAGCTTTACGGAGTTTTTCATTTTCATGATCGTTTGAAATGATCTAATAAATTTAAACAATTATTCTCTGCTGTATTGATTATTGATTATTCACCCTTCAAATCTATCTTTTAAAAAAACATAGTGTCATGGTTGTTTTGGGAGTTATACTAATCGGGATTATTGCCGGAGTTATGTCGGGCTTGTTCGGTATTGGTGGCGGGCTCATCATCGTGCCGGCACTCATTGCTTTCCTCAGGCTGGGTATCTTGCAAGCCAACGCCACGTCATTAGCGGCAATGTTACTCCCGGTGGGCATATTGGGTGTCATCAATTATTACAAAGCCGGCTTCATCCATGTGCGCGATGCTCTCTGGGTTTCTGTTGGGCTGATAGCCGGCTCGTTTCTGGGAGCCGAGTTGGCACTATCGCTCCAGGTAGGCATGTTGTCTAAATTTTATGCAGCCTTTCTTTTCTATATCGCCATCAGTTACTTCTTCTCCCGGGCATCGGGCTCTCAGACAAAAAATGAGACCACTCTTGAAACCTCCATGCCTGCCCAATCATTTTGGTTATTTATAATAGTCGGTGTTTTGGCAGGTGTCATTGCAGGTCTGTTCGGCAAAGGCGGTGGGCTGGTTATCGTGCCGGTTCTTGTCCGTTTCTTCAGGTACAACCCCAAGGCAGCTTCTGCCACTTCGCTGGCGGCATTGCTGCCACCGGTAGGCTTGCCTAGTGTGATCGTTTACTTTGAGAACGGCTATCTTAACTTAACCTACGCAGCGTTGATGGCCTGCGGTATTGTTGTGGGAACATTCTTTGGTTCGAAAGCTGCCATTAAGCTGCCGGTAGATTCTTTCAAAAAAGTGTATGCTATCTTTTTGGTGGCAGTGGCGGTCTATCTGATTTTTGAGGCCCGCTAACTGTTCATCGCTTTTTCTACCATGTTTTTTGAGCCTACAAAAAAAGGTGTTCGCTGGTGCAGGCTTTCCGGCTTGCGTGTCAATATCCTTTCTTTTCCGTCAGTGGCCAGTCCACCCGCTTGCTCTACAATAAAGGCAAGTGCATTACATTCATACATCAACCGAAGTTTACCATGTGTATCTTTTGCCGTGGCCGGGTAGATATAAATTCCGCCCTTCAATAAGTTGCGGTGAAAATCGGCTATCAACGATCCGATGTACCGTGCTGTATATTTATTCTCCTTGCAGTATTTTAAATAGTTTTTTACTGATTCCGAAAATGAATCAGACAACCCTTCGTTGATGGAATACATTTTCCCGTCTGTCGGGATCATCATATCGGGGTGTGACAAAAAATATTCGCCCAATGAAGGTTCATAGGTAAAACCGTTTACGCCATGCCCGGTAGTATAAACCAGCATGGTGGACGACCCATATAAAATATATCCGGCAGCCACCTGTTCTTCGCCCCGCTGTAAAATATCCTGATCGGTGATGGGCTGCCCTACGGGCGATTTTCTGCGATAGATGGAAAAGATGGTGCCGATGGAAACATTGACATCAATATTCGATGAGCCGTCTAACGGATCAATCGCGATCACATATTTTCCGTGGTTATTCAAATCCACATACGACTCTGTTTCTTCAGAGATCAGCGCGCAGGCTTCCCCTCCCTTGGTGAGTGCGCGGGTAAACCGGATGTTGGCCAGCACATCCAGCTTTTGTTGCTGCTCGCCACCGGTATTGACCGAACCCATCGCGCCCATGATGTCAATCAAACCCGCTTTATTGATCTCGCGGTTCACTACTTTGGAGGCCAGCGCAATATCGCGCAGCAACTGAGATAATTCTCCGCTGGCATATTGAAACTGCTCCTGATTATTTTTGATGAACCGGTCTAATGTAGTGCCTATCGGCAACGCAATACGCGAAGTCTCCATAATAAGTGCTTAAATTCGCGCTGCAAAGATATTATGCAACCGATTGAATACAATGATTATGAAGGTTTTTAAGTTTGGCGGGGCATCCTTAAAGGATGAAAAGGCAATACGGAATGTTGCCTCGATAATTAAGAAGAATGCAAAAGAAAATTTGTGGGTAGTTGTTTCGGCCATGGGCGGCACCACCGATTTGCTGGAGCGCATTATTGCCCTGAGTCAGGCAGGGAAAAATTTTGACACCGAGCTGCACCAACTAAAACAATATCATACCACCATTGCCCATCAACTTCTTGCTGACACACGCGCGATAGACCAAATACTTGAAACCTTTTTTGATGACCTCAAAAATAATGCACTGCTGACCGGTGATTACGATTTTGTGTACGATCAGGTAATCGGGTTTGGCGAACTGCTTTCTTCCACTATTGTCCATCAATACTTAAACCAAGAAGGAGTAGCAGCCGAGTGGATGGATGCACGCAACCTGATACACACCGACAGCACTTTTCGCGAGGGGCAGATACAATGGAACGAAACCGAAAAAAAAATAAAAGCCATCCGTCCTCATCTGAAAAACACCATCCTCACACAAGGATTTATCGGCTACAACGAAAAAAAGGAAACCGTTTCGCTGGGCCGCGAGGGATCTGACTTTAGCGCGGCTATTTTTGGGTATTGCCTCCATGCCGATTCCGTTACCATCTGGAAAGATGTGCCCGGTGTAATGAGTGCCGACCCCAAGCGCATACCCGATGCCGTGGTGTTTGATGAACTGCCATATAAAGAAACTGCAGAGATGACCTACTTTGGCGCTTCTGTTATCCACCCTAAAACTGTGAAGCCGCTGGCCAACCGAGGTATTCCGTTGGTGGTGAAAAGTTTTATTGACCCGTCATTGCCTGGCACCCGCATCCACGAGTGCCATATACCCAACTTGCCACCCCTGATCGTGCACAAAGAAAACCAATGCCTTATCTCCTGCAAGGTAACAGACTATACCTTCATCAATGAAAACCATCTGGGCATCATCTTCCGCGCCATCCACCAAAGCGGTATGCACGTAAACGTGATGCAAAACTCAGCCATTTCATTTTCGTTTTGTGTGGACTACCGCGAGCATAAAGTATTTCAGTTGATCGAAGCGCTGAGCAAAAACTTTGAAGTGTTTTACAACACGGGCTTACTGCTGATTACGGTAAAAAATTACGATACCAAAACATTCAATAAATACCGGAGCGAAAAGGGCGTCATACTCGAACAATCTTCGCGTGCTGCGCTGCAAGTGCTGGTGAAAGGTTAGTGCAAAGCTTTTATCCGCTCTACCATCTCCAACACGGCCGGGCACACCAGCGTGTTTTTGTAGGTCAGGTCGAGGATTTGAGTGATCTTCTTGCGGTCGGTGTGCGGGTATTCGCGGCAAGCTTTAGGCCGTGCTTCGTAGATAGAACAACGATTGTCGTTTCCTAAAAATGCACAAGGCGATGTGTTGAGCACATAATCTTTGTCGGCATCAACCTTCAAATAACGATCTACAAAATCGCCCGGCTTCAGGCGCAAGGCTTTGGCTGCACGCTCTATATCGGTTTGATAAAAAATGGGGCTGGTCGTTTTGCAACAATTGGCACAGGTCAGACAATCGGTTTCCGCAAAAACTTCTTCGTGTATTTGGTGGAATTGTGTGTCCACTTTTCTTCCATCCTTTTTCTTTAATTGCTGAAGGAATTTTTTATTCGCTGTTGAACGCGCTGTGGCTTTTTCGGAAAAGGAACGTAAATCCATACGTCAAGTTTTTTTGATGTACTGATGTGCCGGTGTTCTTAACGTTTAATGTCAACACGCATAACTATTCTTACGCTGAGTTGCGTGCCGCATTGATGATGCCAAACATACAGCGCACTACCAATTTTCTATACCGCTGCTCATGCACTTTATTTTCTTTGGTAAGATGTCGCAGGTTCATCAGGGCATATTGCTGAATAGTAACGAGCGGAAGTACAACCCGTTCGCGCAGGCGAACAGATTCTTTAATAGATGGGTTGTTCTCCATCAACTCGCTCAGTCCAGATATTTTCAATACCATCTCGCCCGAAAGAATAAACTCGCTGTGCATCTTCTTCCAAAATTCTCCAAACTCGGCATCGTCCGCCAAATAAGCTGTTACAGAATAATAGGTTTTGGTGAGCGACATCATACTGTTATCCAGCAGCGTGCGAAAGAAAAGTGATTGCTGATATAATTTTTTTAAATCGCTTTCATGCCCCTGGCGGCAAAGTTTTTGCAAGGCCGTACCTACACCATAAAAGCCCGGGATATTTTGTTTCATCATGGCCCATGAGGCCACAAAAGGTATGGCACGCAGGTCTGAAAATTTCAGTCCCTCGCCTGCATTTCTCTTCACCGGACGCGAGCCGATGTTGGTTTCTCCGATAAAAGTCAGGGGTGTCATTTTTTCGAGATAGGGAACAAACTTGGGATCATTTTTTAGATCGAGATAAGATTGGTAAGCCTCGTCAGCCAGATTATCCAATAATTTTTTATTCTCTACAGAAAGTTGATCCTCGCTTCGGTGAAATACGGGGCCTTCAATGCCTGATGAAAGCAACTGCTCGAGGTTGTATTGAGAAGAGGCCGGCTTTCCGAAATTAGAACTGATTGTCTGTCCTTGAATAGTGATCTGCACTTCCTGATGTTCGATGGTGTCGCCCAGCGAGGCATAAAAGTCGTGCGTGTTGCCACCGCCCCGTGCAGGCGGGCCACCGCGCCCATCAAAGAACAATGCTTTCAGCCCGTGCTTGCGCGAAACAGCGGTAAGGCTTTCTTTGGCCCGGAAGATAGACCAGTTGGCACGCAGATAACCACCGTCTTTAGTGCCATCCGAAAAGCCGAGCATAATTGTTTGATGCTCTTTCCTCCTTCTCAGGTGTTCCCGATAGGCCGGAATGGAATACAACTCTTCCATGATGCCGCTGGCGTGGGTTAGGTCATCAATGGTTTCAAATAAAGGAATAATATCTAACTCCAGATTTTCGCCATCGCTGATTAACAACTTGGCCAGCGCAAAAACTTCAATCACATGAAGGGCGCTTTCGCAATGGCTGATCACGTAACGATGTGCGGCACGCGCTCCGTTTTCTTGTTGAATCTGCCGTATCGCCAAAATACTTTTAATGGTTTCATCGGCCAGTTCATTATTTGTTTTTCTGTTTGCCAAATCTGCCTTCAAGTTGAGCAGGTAATCAATCTTAGCAGCAGAAGAAAGCGCTTCATACTCTTCAACCGATATGGCCTCGCCTGTTTGGTGCAATGATTGGATGATGGCAGTCCATACAGCCTCATGTTGAGGGCTATCCTGCCGCACATCCAGGCTGGCAAAATGAAATCCGAACAGATGGAGTTTGAGCATAAACTCATCTAACAAATCAAGAAACAATCCATTGTGTTCTGTTATCAGCAGTGTTCTTGCTTTCTTTAAATCGCGCAAAATTTCTTCGGCATTTGAATATTTTTTTTCATTGGCGTAAACCATAGCAAAGAGATTGGCTTCTACCTCTGCCATAATTTTATTGACGCCACGGAATGTAAGCCTCCTTCTGAGCAGGCGGATGTCGCGGTGATAACATCTGAGTACAGACTCGCGCAGGCGGGCTGCTACACGCAACGATATTTCTGTCGTTACAAATGGGTTTCCATCGCGGTCGCCACCCGGCCAAAAGCCTACCACTACCAGCCTGTTGTTTGCCCAGTCGGCAATGTCGAGTTGCAACCCTTCTGCCAGCGACTGGATGACTTGGGGGATAGAAACATAAAAAACATTTTCCAAAAACCAGCAGAGGCTCACGGCCTCATCATAAGGGGTTGGCTTTTCCTGATTGATAAATGCCGTCTTCCCCAACTGGCTCAACAATAAATTGATTGACTTGAGATCGTTTTCGCGAATAGCCGACTCTAAGTCGGTGAGAATGCCGAGTACATGGCCGGGGTAAAACTGTGTGGGGTGAGCCGTAAGCACCAGCCGCAAGCTGAAATTTTGCAGTCGCTCTTTCAGTTCGTCTGCTTTGTCTTCATATTTTGTTCGGAGCAGCAAGGCAGGAACTGTTCCTTTGCCTTTCAAATCATGTACCTGCTCAAAGGCGGCATCTTCCACCGAGTCGAAAAGCGCTACTTGCCTTTCTACATATTGAATGAAACTGAACAGTGTGTCGAACCGCTCGTGTGCCGTCAGGCTGGGTGCATAATCGCGAAAAAATTTTTCTATGATCTCGTTGGCCGGTGTGCCCCGCTCAATTTCGGTTGCACACTCTTGCTGCAACAAAGGTAATAAGGTACCGGTGCGCAAAATATTCTGAAAGGGGAGATTTAAAAACAGACTATTGTAAATATGAAATCGCGATCCAATCAGTTCTTCGTATTTTGTAAACATGTTGCGCATGGGTTCTTCTAAAAAAATAATGGTCTTAAAAATAGACGTCTTATTTGACTTCAACAATGAAACACTCCGATTCCTTTTGGCGCAATGGTTTGAAATGACAATTTTTGTTTACGAAACTTGTGCCTTTCATCTGATAGACCATAAAAAACTTTACCCTTACCATCAATTTTAAATGACTACCCGCGAAGCGCTGACTCGCCACTTAGGGCAATACATTACAGAACACAAGAAAGCATTTATCGAGCGTGTGCTAAACCACCGCACACGTTATGTTACGCTGGTGTTGGAAGATATTTTCCAATCACAAAACGCCAGCGCCACGGTGCGCACTGCCGAGTGCATGGGCTTGCAAGACATCCACATCATCGAACACGAAAACAAATACGGCACCAACAAAAGAGTATTAAAAGGCTCCAACAAATGGATAGATATGCACCGTTACAAAATGAAAGGCTTTAACAATACAGAAATCTGTTTTCGCAAACTGCGCGAATCGGGCTACAAAATATTGGTAACCGATCCGTCTCCAGACGGCATACCGATAGACGAGGTACCGATTGACACAAAGCTGGCGCTTGTAATGGGCAACGAACTGCACGGGGCTTCTGATACCGCCCTGCAATTAGCTGACGAAAAGGTGTTCATCCCCATGTATGGCTTTACCGAAAGTTTTAATATTTCTGTAAGCGCTGCCATTTGTTTAAATGTATTGTTAACAAAAGTCAGAAATTCATCGGCAGCATGGGCATTAACTCCTGAAGAGAAAGAAGCTATTCAGCTACAATGGTATCGTAAAGTCGTGCGCAGGTCAGACCTGATCGAGCAAGAATTTCTCCGCTCGATTAAGTAATTTTACAAATTGCTTTAATCTAATTGTCTATGAAGTGGTGGCCTGCCCTATGGCGTGTGTTGATTGTTTTTTGCTTGAGCGCACTGGTGTTGGTGGCGTTTGCCAACTGGTGGGTAATTGCCAGCACACGCGACAAGGTGCTGACCGACATGCGCAGTTTTCCTAAACGGCAGGTGGCGCTGGTGCTGGGCACCAGCAGTAAATTAAAAAACGGCACCTCCAATCCATTCTTTGCCAACCGTATCAAAGCTGCCGCAGAGCTGTATCATCAAGGGAAAGTATCGCACTTTATTTTGAGTGGCGACAACCGGACACGCTACTACAACGAGCCCCTGGAAATGAAAAAAGCTTTGATCAAACTACAAGTGCCCGATAGTGCCATCACACTCGACCTGGCAGGGCTTCGCACACTTGATTCCATTGTGCGCAGCAAAGAAATATTCGGACAAGATCAAATCACCATCATCACCCAATCTTTCCACAGCTACCGGGCATTGTTCATCAGCCGGTATTATCATATTGATGCCGTTGCCTTAGTGGCGCGTGAGCCGGAAAACGAAATCCCGTTTCAGGTATATGTGCGCGAGTATTTGGCGCGCACTAAAGCTGTGCTGGATTTATATGTGCTCAGCACGGCACCCCGTCATCTGGGCGAAAAGGAGCACCTGCCTCTCTGAGAAAACACCCATCGCCTACTCTTAATTTTTTGTAATTTGTGAAATAAAAGAGCCCTCATGGATTTATTTATTGACAATGATATTTCGCTGGCGCAAACTTTGCCCACATCTTTTTATCTGAAAGAAGAATACTTTCAGCGTTCGAAAGAAAAAATATTCTCGAAATGCTGGCACTTCATCGGAGATACAGATCAGGTAAAAGAAAAAGGCTGGGTTACTCCGGTAAATCTGCTGCCGAGTTTTTTAAACGAACCTCTTCTGCTGTCACACGATAAAAATGAAAAGTTGTACTGTATATCTAATGTGTGTACCCACCGCGGCAACCTGCTCGTAGAAAAGCCTTGCCAACGCAACGACATCCGCTGCCAATACCATGGTCGCAGGTTTCACTTGGACGGCCGGTTTTTATCTATGCCCGAATTTAAAGAAGTAAAAAATTTTCCAACCGCTGCCGATGATCTCCACCAATTGCCGCTGCACACCTGGGGTAAATGGCTGTTTACATCACTCACCGGTAAGCTCAACGCCAACGAATTTTTTGCACCTATGATGGAACGCTTGGCCTGGCTGCCTCTCCTGGAGTTTGTGTTTCATCCGGAGTTATCGAAAGATTATCACATCCATGCCCACTGGGCCTTGTACTGCGAAAATTATCTCGAAGGGTTTCATATCCCGTTTGTTCATAGCGGTTTAAACTCCGTTATTGATTACAGCAATTATTCCGTAGAACTTTTCAGTCACTCCAGTTTGCAGGTAGGCATTGCCAAAGAAGGAGAATTGATATTTGATTTACCTCCCTCCTCGCCCGACTATGGAAAAAAAATAGCCAGCTATTATTTCTGGGTATTTCCTAACCTGATGTTCAATTTTTATCCGTGGGGGCTTTCTGTCAATATTGTTCAGCCGCTCAGCGTCAGCGAAACGAAAGTATCGTTTTTATCTTATGTGTGGGATGAGAGCAAACTGCGGCAAGGTGCAGGTGGCGACTTGCATAAAGTGGAGATGGAAGATGAAGAAATCGTACAAAATGTTCAAAAAGGAATCCGTTCCCGTTTTTATGACCATGGGCGATATTCCGTTACGCGCGAACAGGGCACACACCATTTCCATCGGTTGATTGCCCAGTTTATGGCCTGACCATCTAGAAAAACTGCCTTCTCAATCCTTTCTATTATCTTTGCGCACTCATTGAAAAAATATAAATAATATGGTTGCTGAAAAAATTTCATACAAAGTAAAAGACATGTCGCTGGCTGCCTGGGGCCGCAAGGAAATTAAACTGGCCGAGGCCGAAATGCCAGGGCTGATGGCCATCCGCGAAGAGTTTGGCACCAAAAAACCTTTGAAGGGCGCACGCATTGCAGGTTGTTTGCACATGACCATTCAAACTGCCGTATTGATTGAAACCCTCAAAGAACTGGGCGCAGAAGTAAGCTGGAGTTCGTGCAACATCTTCTCTACGCAAGACCATGCTGCGGCTGCCATCGCTGCTACAGGCACACCTGTATTTGCCTGGAAAGGAATGAACGAAAAAGAATTTGACTGGTGCATCGAGCAAACACTTCATGCGTTTGAAGGCGGCAAACCGTTGAACATGATTTTAGATGACGGTGGCGACCTCACCAACATGGTGCTCGACCGTTATCCTGAACTTGTTGCTAACATCAAAGGAATTTCAGAAGAAACTACCACAGGCGTTCACCGTTTGATTGAGCGTCAACACAATGGTAAACTTCCATTGCCTGCTATCAACATTAACGACTCTGTTACCAAATCAAAATTTGATAACAAATACGGCTGCAAAGAATCATTGGTAGATGCTATCCGCAGAGCTACCGATGTAATGATGGCCGGAAAAGTTGCCGTAGTGGCCGGCTATGGCGATGTAGGCAAAGGCTCTGCCGCTTCGTTGCGCGGTGCCGGTGCACGTGTCATTGTAACTGAGATTGACCCTATCTGCGCCTTGCAAGCTGCCATGGATGGCTATGCTGTAAAGAAAATGGACAATGCTGTAAAAGAAGCTGACATCGTTGTTACGACAACAGGTAACTTCGGCATCATACAAGGCAAGCATTTTGAAATGATGAAAGACAAAACCATCGTTTGTAATATCGGCCACTTTGATACCGAAATTGATGTAGCTTGGCTAAACAAAAATACTGTATCAAAAGATGAAGTGAAACCTCAAGTTGATCTTTATACTTTGAAGAATGGCAATGAAATTATTTTATTGGCCGAAGGCCGTTTGGTGAATTTAGGTTGTGCCACAGGCCACCCTTCGTTTGTGATGAGCAACTCATTCTCTAACCAAACACTTGCCCAACTTGAACTTTGGACAAACGCTGGCAAATACGAAAACAAAGTATATATGCTGCCCAAACATTTGGACGAAAAAGTTGCCCAGCTTCACTTGAAGAAAATTGGTGTAGAATTGGATGTGCTCACACCCGAACAAGCAAAATACATTGGCGTAAATGTAGCGGGGCCGTTTAAGCCCGACTACTACCGCTATTAATACATCGAAGCATTAGCGTAGGTGTACTAAAAGCTATCTCTCTGCTTGCAAACTGAGAGTGCCCGGAGTGAAAGCTCCGGGTTTTTTATTTCAATAAAAGAGCTAAGAATGACTGCAAATAAAAACTATCCGATTTTTTTAGCTCTATAACCTTCTTTGATAAGTGCCTGAACTACCTTTTCCCACAAGTCGCCCTGCAAAATAATTTCGCCATCTTTACAAGAACCACCCACCCCGCATTTCGTTTTCAGCAACTTGGTGAGTGTTTCCAAATCATCGGCTTTGCCTATGAAACCTGTAATTAGTGTTACTTGTTTTCCTGCACGCCCGCTTTTGTCGAGAACAACCCGCAGATTTTGTTGATGCGGAGGGGGTGTTTCCATTTCCTCATTACCAGCGTAATCGTATTGAAAATTCTGGTTAGTGGAATATACCACGCCTTCTCTGTTTTTCCATTCGTTCTTCTTTGCCATCAGTTTTTTAAAATTTATGCACTTGTAAAAATATCAGCGTCAATAAAAATAAAATTGCATTGACAACTCCGGCATTAAACCGAAATTCAACACCCTTCCAATAAAAAGTTCCGACCAGCGATGAAACTAACAATATAAAGGGCCAGAAAATAAAATTACCATAAATAGAAATTTCTATCGGCACCCGGTCGTGGGTTTGCCCGTCTTCCAGACTGACCGGCACAGCAAATAAAGCAGAGCGATTAATGATCAGTTGTGTCTTTTTAACCAGATTGCGGGCAGCCTGCAGGTTGACTATCACCGTCCGTCCGTCTTGCATGTCAAACTTCAATGATCTTCCATCTGTATTGCGCGAAGTAATTTGAACTGTGGTTTGTGTACGGGGAAGTGAGTAGTCGGCAATCAGCACAACTGAAAATAATAGCGTAAGTCGTGAAACCATAATTGCATACCGGAGGTAGCCGGCCATCATGGCTAAAATTTCTTCTCTTCGCGTGGGCTTTCGCTGGGCTGTAGGGCGGGCTCGCTGCCGGTAGCGCGGGTCGCGATGAACCGGCCTGGTAGGTGCATCGGTGGCAACGCCATTCAACAACTGATCGTACACCGCTTTGCGGTTGCCATCGCTCAGCACTTCGTACGCTTCATTGATTTCTTTGAAGATAGCTTCCGCCTGTGGAGATGGGTTTTTATCTGGATGAAACTGCATGGCCAATTGCCGGTAGGCTTGCTTAATGTCAGCCTCTGTAGCCTGCGTACTTACCCCCAAAACAAAGTAATAGTTTTTCATGCCGATTACTTTGTAAAGATAAAAAATAAAGCCCCGATATACGGGGCCTTGTTGTTGATGCCTTCTCTCTATTTGTGTTTGACGACAAAAGTAAGTACCGGGCATTTGGCCGATCGGCCTACTACATCTTCGGCTATGCTTCCGGCCATAACGTGGGCAAAGCCGGTGCGGCCATGTGTTGCCATACCTATCAGGTCGGCCTTAATGCTGTCGGCAAAATAGATAATACCGTCTTCTTCCGATATGTCGTTGTAAATATTAAGTGTGTAGTTCTTCAGCCCCAGTTTTTTGGCAAATTTCTGCATGGCATCCATCACCACGCGATCGCGCCTGAAATCGGCAGGCGTATTGATGCGCACTAAGTGAATGGTAGAATTGTAAATCTGCTGGGTGCGCTTGATCATTCTGGAAAACACTTCTTCTTCCGGGTTCATACCCGTGGCATAAACAATATTTTTAAAATCTGTCGTGGCCGGCTTTCCTTGCACCGTCAACACCGGGCAACTGGAGTGGCGCACTACTTTTTCTGTATTAGTACCTATTACCATTTCACTCAATTTAGTGTGGCCTTTGGTGCCCATTACAATAAGATCAACTTTTTGTTCGGCAATAATAGTAGTGATGCCGTGGTAGGGGTTGCCCATGCGCAGTTCACCGTTAATTCTAACTGCATCGTATTTAGGGTCTTTCACTAATTTTTCGAGTTGTGCTTTAGATTTTTTCATCATTTCGAATGTAAAAATCCGGTCTTCCCAATTGGCTTTGCTCCACTCTCCGGTAATGCGGTATGAGTCTTTCGTGATCTCTTCCACTACGTGCAGGGCAATCAAATCGGCTCCGTCTTTTTTGGCAATATCAAAGGCCACATCAAAAGCAATATTAGATGTCTTTGAAAAATCTACGGGAACAAGAATTTTTTTCATAGTTGTATTTTAAGATTGACCGAAGGTAGGAAATTTAATAGTAAAATCCAGCGTGATTTGTGTCACCTTGTCTGCTGATCTTTGTTAGGAAGCTTTAAATCAGGTTGCCCACTCCAAAGAGCACCACAAACAGCAGTGTTGCCAGTGCCATTTGTTTTAGCATGGGATCTAGTTTTTCTGACGGCCGCGTAGCCACGTTCATTCCGTTTAAAAAAAACAACGGACTGGCCAGCAGAAATAAAAATTGTTGGGGCGATTGGTAATCAAGCACGACAAACAATACCGCACACACAAGACCGGCACTCAAAAGAAACCAATGATAGCCGATAGCTTTTTCTTTGCCAACCCTGACGGGTATAGAATATTTCCCCGCACTGCGGTCTGAGTCTATATCACGAATGTTGTTGATGTTCAGCACGGCCATAGAAAAGAACCCACAGCTCAGTGCCGGAAAAATTTGTATCCAAAAAAATGTTTTGGTAAACAAATACTGCGAACCGATAACACCCACGAAACCAAAAAAGATTAATACTGACAGATCGCCCAGTCCGCTGTAGCCATAAGGCTTTTTACCCATGGTATAAGCAATGGCGGCCACAATGCAAAGTAAGCCGAGCATCAGAAAAAAAAGAAGATGTTGTACTTGCCAGCCAAATGATAAGTAAAGCAATGCTACCCCGCTGGCTAAGCATAGGATAATAAAAATAAAAATGGCCTTGCGCATCTGCGCTTCACTGATAACGCCAGACTGCACTGCGCGCAACGGCCCTTTGCGTTGGGCGTGGTCAGCCCCGTTAACAGTATCGCCATAGTCGTTGGCCAGATTAGAGAGCACTTGTAAAAAAACAGTAGTAAGGCAGCACAGAAAAAATAATGTGCCGTTAAATTGATTTTGAGCAGCCGCTAAAAAAGCACCCATGCCAATGCAGGAAAGTGACAGTGGCAACGTGCGAGGCCGAAATGCTTCTATCCAGGGTTTTAGCATGAGCGGTAATACTTAGGGCACATCAATCAAAATTTTTCATCCAAAGAATAGCAGGCTGAATTTCTGTAAAAACACGAAGCTCAATTCCAAATTCTTTTGTCTTCTCAACCATCCGTTCATAATAATCTTTGCGCACCGGATCATGGAAGCCCACAGCACCTATTCGTTTCAATCCATTTGAGGCGGCCACAGATAACACGTTCTTAACGAACCAAGCCTGATCGTCCGGAGGGATCGTTCCCTGCTGGCGAAGATCTGCAATCCACCCTGGTGTATTGTATTTGCGCAATGAGTTCATCATGGAATCAAATGCTTCCCGATATTCAGAACTGGTTACATTTTTTTTCCAGATAATAAATGTGGTGTTGATGAAAGCATCGTAGTATAATTGTGCCGATTCGTTTTCAAAAAAAATCTGTTTGTCGGCATCTGTAGGGATGGGGAAGTACAACCGGAAGGTAGTACCTTCATTCACGGCTCCATCCACTTCCACCCGCCCATTCATAATTTGCATCTGCGAGCGCACCAAATACAAACCCATGCCTTTGCCTGCCACGTGTGTGTGGAAGCGTTTGTACAATTTAAATATATCGTCTTTAAACCTGCTCACATCTATTCCTAATCCATTGTCTCTTATCTCAACGATAGCTTGGTCGTGGTGTGTCCACGATTTTCCCGTGATGACCAGCTCACGATCGGGCGATTGGTATTTGATGGCATTCGAAATCAGGTTATACAAAATGCTTTGAACCATTGGCCGGATACCGAATATATGTTGTGCCTTTGAAAAATCAGTATGGAGTTTAACTTTGGTAATAGCATCAGACCCGATCATTTTCAGCGCTTGCACCAAACTGTCATCTAAATTAATTTTTTCGCGAACACGGTACAGTTCATTGCGGATATCTATAATGGTGGAAAGATCTTTTAGCACCGCATCCAGATCGGAGGCTGCCGTTTGGATGTATGAAATTGCCTGGGGTAGTTCTTCCGGTTTCAGTTTATCGTTCAGCAGGTTGGTCAAACCCAAAATGCGGGCCACAGGGCCGCGCAGGTTGTGAGATACGTTAAAGGAAAACTGCCGCAGCTCACTATTAGTCTGCACCAGTTCGTTGTTGGTCTTGGCCAAGTCTCCGCTTTTTTCTTCTACCAGTTTTTCCAGCTCGGAGTTATACTGCTCCAGCTTATGCTTTTGTTCTGAAATTAATTGGTTGGCGGTGGCAAGCATCTCTTGGTTAGTCATCATTTCCTCCTGCTGTTGGAGTATCTCCTCATTCTGCGCCTCCGTTTCGTTAGTAAGATTCTGAAGCTCTCTGTTTTTTTCCTTCAGGTCAATATTTATTTTTTCGTTTTCATCCAAACTTTTAAGCATCTCGTCATGCGCTCGCACATACCGCCATTTTAGAATGAAAGCCCCTGAAACTAAAGCAATAAAAGAAATAAAAACTATGTAATTAATATAGTAGTACGATGTGGCCTCAAAGCCTCTTTGGTAGAAGCCGATACCCAACCAATTATTGATTGGATCAAAGAAAAAAAGACAAAAAAAAGTAGATGCTAGGCAAATCGAAATTTTCCACCGCTCTTGGGTATCAAAAATAAGAGGGGGAGCAATGGCAGTAGTCAACAATATATACCTGACATCAAAATAAGCTATGTATGATAGATTGGGGTTTTCGATTTTTCCATAAATAGATATAAAGAACGGAAACCACACCGGCAGTAAGCAAAAAAGTAATCGCCCTGTGCCATAATACCCAACTTGATTAAGGACAACGACCAACAGAAATAATAAGGACAATAAAAAAATAAATGGAGTTGTATTTCCCCAACCAAACAAAACAATCAAAATAAAATCAAGTAAGGCTGTCAGGCCAGCAAAAACTAATGAAAGCAAATTGGTGGTTCGTACCTCTCCTGAGCCTATAGAAAATAATCGGTCAAAGCGTATCATGCAAAAACTATGGAGAGGAACGAATCGTATTTTTACAAAAATATGAAAAAGAGCCTTATCGGATAACTGATAAAAAGAGGTGTAGTGTGGGCCCTGCTGGGAACGATCCAGCGACCCTCAGATTATGAGTCTGATGCTCTAACCAACTGAGCTAAGGGCCCGGTTTTCAAAATCTGCTTTAATAGCTCGTTTGAAAAAGGAGTGCAATGTTACATATTTGTAGCTGATCGTACAATTTATATTTCTCACTATCCGCAGCTACACTTCCATGAATGCCCGTGTTAAGAGTTTTTTGATCCATGGCTCGCTCTTCATCGTTACCTTTATTACCACCACTTTGGCCGGTGCCGAGTGGACTAACGGCAAATCTATTTTTTATACACCGAATTTTTCGTGGGATGATTTTGCCGGTGGCCTCCCCTATTCCATTTGCTTTCTGACCATTTTAAGCTGCCATGAATTCGGCCATTATTTTACTGCTATCTACTATCGAATTAAAACCACACTACCCTACTATATTCCGCTGATACCATTACCCGGATTCGGGCTTACCATCGGCACGTTTGGGGCGCTGATACGCATCAAAGAGAGGATTCTATCCAACAAGCAACAATTTGATGTAGGCATTGCCGGCCCGCTGGCGGGGTTTGTGGTGGCGCTGGTTTTTTTGATCTATGGTTTTCTCACACTTCCCCCGCCCGAGTATGTTTTTCAATTTCATCCGGAATACCAGCAGTACGGATTAGATTATGCCGCCCACGTATATAACCCGGCCACCATGCCTGCCGGGGTTGTTGATGTGGTGATTGGAAAAAACCTGCTCTTCAGCATTTTAGAAAAATTGTTTGCCGACCCTGCCCGCATGCCTAATGCACACGAAATCATGCACTACCCGTTTCTGTTTGCCGGCTTTCTATCGCTCGTTTTTACCAGTTTAAATCTGCTGCCCATCGGCCAGTTAGACGGAGGCCACGTGCTATATGGCTTGGCCGGTTACAAAAAGCATAACATCATTGCCACTGTCATTTATGTGCCGTTGTTGTTTTACTGTGGGCTCGGTTTCATTGATATACGCTGGCCGCTGGATAACCTCATCATCATCTCGGCTGCCTATCTGTTTGCCCTCTATCGGGTGATGTTCAATTTTTTTTCAAAAAAACGAGACCGGCTGATGTATGCCTTACTGATTTTTGCTGCTCAGTATATGTTGAGTTGGCTGTACCCTGCGCTGCAGGGCTACACCACCTGGTTGTTATTTATCCTGCTGATCGGTGCCATGGTAGGCGTAAAGCATCCGCCCTCGCTTATTGAAGAACCACTCAGCCGCACACGCAAAACTTTAGGCTGGCTTGCCTTGCTGATTTTTATTTTGTGTCTGACGCCCAACCCGATAGAGTTGGTGCAATCGGCTGCTACGGCAACACCATAATTTTTTGTACCTGCCATCGGGCGCCATCAAAATAACGCACAATGTAAATACCTGCGGTGGGGTTCAATAAATTGATTTGTGTTCTGTCGTAAGAGTCGGCCTGCTCGTGCAAAATATTTCTTCCGGCAACATCCATCACCTGCACGCCCTGGGCTGTCGGTGGCAAATAAAACACACCCCTGTTGGGGTTGGGGTAAGCATAAAAAACTTCTTCTTTAATACCGGTAGTTACATTTAATGTAGCATTTCCAAATACCGGGCGGATCATCATATTACCTCTGATGAGTGTATTCTGTTGCCAGATTCCGGATGTGTTGTAAAAGATTTTATTTCCGGAGTCTGTATCCTTGTCGAGCCCGATTCCGATGACGGCAAATGAATTTTGTTTCCATCCGATAAAAAATTTATTCTGCACCAATACGGCTGTATCCAGCGGAACTCGGATCAAACTGTCGTTGGCCGATCGGGTTACGATCAGGCTTTGCCTTGTCAGCACGCCTTTTTTATTAGTACCCGCAAGAGAAACGCCACTAACTGCCAGCGTATCGTAAACCAACACCTGAATGACCTGATTGGTTTCATCGCCTACGTGCGGGAAATAAATATCAAATGCTTTGAGCGTATCGGGTTGGGGATAAAACATATCAAACTGATAAGCTGCATACGCCCCCGGTTGGGTGAGCGTAACGGCATACTCTGCCACGCCATCATCATAGGCATAATAATTTTTTACTGTGTAGCGGGTGCGCACGGTGTCGTTGTAGCGGAAGTCAATCCCTTTGTAAACAATCGTGTCGTAATCGCCCACGGTAGTAGGCGAACTGTTTACCATGATGATCTTTTTAACGCTGTTGTCTCCTTCATGGATATTTGTTTGAAAAGTAAAAACAAGCGAATCGGTTTTCGGATCAATACCGGTTAGATTGAGCAGTGAATCGAAGGTGAACTTTACCGGAACTAAAAACTGTAATTCGCTGGAAGAAGAAACACTATCTAATGGAATAGTATTAGTGGTTACCACTTTATTTGCCCGGGCGGTAGTCGTTAAATGAGCCGCCAGGTTGCGCGGCTCTGCCCCATTTTGTGAAGGTGTTTTGTCTGCCCGTAAATTATTTACCCATACCGATGGTTTTATCAAAGCCGATTTTCCGCTGTAAAGCAAATGCTTGATGGGTATTGACTGATATTGTAAAAAGGGAGAAGAGATCGGGCCGGTAAAGGCGCGGTCGGGAAAATCTTTGTACTTGAGGTTGGGGAAATATTTAGGCAGGCCGTTGCTGACATATACATAATCTAAGTTCCACGTATCGAACGGCCCTGATAAGCGTGCATAGTTTTGAAACTTGAACTGAAAGTTGCTGTGAAAATAACTGGTGTCGGAGATGAACAACTTTACCGGAATAAAAACTGAGTCTTTATGATTTTTGATGGTGTCAGCCCAAACCTTCGTCCAACTGTTTGTTCCGCCTCTAAACCACAAAGAAAATTCGTCTGTGGGGTCGGGCGCTTCGCCCCGGCCTTTCCATTGATAATAAAAAAATATAAAAACAGAATCGCGAACAGACGGTGCAATTAAATCGAGACGGATGGGGCGCGATATTAATCTGTCGGCAAGGCCCTTGGCTGTGGGTATATTGATATTGTAGGGCATACCCAGCGAGTCAATGCCATCAAAGGTGGCCACATTGTACGAGGGTGTGTTGATGCCCATGCCGCTGTTCACCCACACAGACTGACCAAACCACAAACTGTCGGAAGGATGGCTAAAGCGGGGCGTTCCTTCTTTTGCCCTATTAAAAGAAAAATCATCCCAAAACGGTAACGTTAAAGGAATCACTGCCTGCGTGCGTGCCGATACATTTTTTTTTGTTTTTTCTGCAGGCCTGATAATAGATAATTGTTGTAGCTGTGAATAACTTCTGCTAAAACAAAATGAGAGTAAGAGAAAGGGCAGTACAATGCGCATATTAAGGATTCTCTTCATCCTTCTTATCAGGCTCAATGTAACCTTTGGGAGCTAACCACAATGCCACGGGGTCGCCCACCCTCACCGAATCGCCCGCTGCAGGATTTTGTTTGTAAACGAATGACTTCGTACCTGTAGTATCGGCTCCCGGCATTATTTCCACATTACCTAAATGAAGATTCCACGCCAGCAGTTTCTTCAACGCTATTGAGTATTCATCCCCTACTAAATTTCCCACCACATAATCGGCAGGCCCTAACCCATCGCCCACGATCAAATCAATAACAGAGCCTTTGGGCAGCCGTGTTCCGGCCACTACTTGTTTATGTTTAAATTGTAATTCTTTTACCAACCTGAAAGGGTCTGCCACATAATAAACCCTCCCCAGTCTTAGTTCATTACTTTTCAAAACTGCTTGCGCATTAATAACCGACCCATCAATTAAATCGGGCACTGGTACGGTGGGGGCTGTTACCCGATTCAGCGAAACATAAATAATACGCCCGGGTTTTACCACCGATCCTGCAAAAGGAAACTGCCGGGTAACGCTAAGCCGCGGCAATGAATCGGAATACGATGAATCGTTTACCTCAAACCGGAGTTTGTAGGTCTTTAAAAAATTTTCAAGTTCGCCAATACTTTTTCCACGTAATGCTGGCACCTGCACAGTTTCGCCATGATGGGTGGTGTAGGGCAGATAGATATAAAAATAGCCGACACTCAAAAAAAATAAAATCCCTGTCACAATACCCAAATGCCTGAGCAGGTTGGCTACTGAATTGTCGTGGAAAAAATTTTTTAGATCCATTTAATATTTCAGTAAGGAAGAATACCCTCTGTTAATCCGTTGAGATTTTTTATACCGCTGATCTGCCAAATCAATCAACTTCGTAATCAAATCTGAAAATGAAATGCCGCGCTCTTGCCACATCATGGGAAACATACTGGAATTGGTGAATCCGGGTATCGTATTAATTTCGTTGACAAAAACACGACCCTCATGGCTCAGAAATAAATCTACACGGGCAAAGTCGGCACACATCAGTGTGCGATAAGCCTGAACGGACAAGGTTCTGATTTTTTCGGTTACTCTTTTTTCTAATAAGGCGGGTACTTTTATCTGCACGGCTTCGCCATCTACATACTTAGCATCGAACGAATAAAATTCGTATTTTTTACTGATGACGATTTCTCCCGGCAAAGATGCCTCGGGCGGATCATTGCCCAGGATGGCACACTCAATCTCACGACCTTGAATATATTTTTCAATCAAAACGCTGTCGTCATAACGAAATGCTTCCTGTATCGCCTTCTTAAAATCTTTTTCTGATTTTACTTTTGATACGCCCACCGAAGAACCCAAGTTGGCAGACTTCACCATAAACGGAAGCCCTAATTTTTTTTTGATGATATCGAAACGGATAGATGATTGCTCTTCAAAAGAAAAAGCCAGAAAATCTGCCACCGGTATGCCGGCTAACTTTAACATTTTTTTGGCAACCAGTTTATTCATTGACATGGCCGAGCCGGCCACTCCTGTGCCCACCATGGGCAAGTTCATCGCCTGCAGCAAACCTTGCACGCTGCCGTCTTCTCCATCGGTGCCATGTAACACCGGAAAAATAATATCCGGAACAATTTTTTTAGTCTTGGCTTTAAAAGATGGTGCGGCCGCATTCAAAATAAGAGACAACGGTTCGCCTTTCTCTATATCAGCTGTAACTTCTTTGGTTTGGTACCACTCTCCTTTTTCAGATATACCGATAGCTACGGGGTTAAATTTCTTCCGGTTTATGTATTGAAAAATATTTCGTGCCGAGTTGATGGAAACACCGTGTTCTACCGAACGTCCGCCATATAAAATTGCTACTGTCTTTCGCATGAATGTCAATCTGATTTTCCCTCAAAGATGTTTCGATTTTGGGGCTTTTCCATGTGATCGGGAAAATTTTTCGGTCAGAAGCCTATCAATACTTTGGTTGACGATATGCCCGCGTTGGTTTGTATCCGCACAATGTACAATCCGGCAGCCAGCGTATTGGAGTTAACGGTATAGGTCTGATTCAATACATCATCCATCCATTCATCGGCAAAGATGTGGCCCATCATGTCATACATCTGCAAGCGGACGTTTTGCCTTTCGGGCAAATTAAAAGTAACCTTTACAGGAATATTAATTCCCCCATAGACCGAATACAATCCTGATATATCGGGCGGGTTTTGATTGTCGCTTACAAAAAACTCTATGTTGTCGAGATACAGGTTGTTGCCATTGGCGGTAGTGGCCACAAAAGCAAACCGCACATTTTGTTTGCCGGCCAGGCTATCGAGGTTGATAAAACGGGTTGTCCAGGTGGCATCTGTCTTGGGCTTCCAGCTTGCCGCTGATATCGTGTCTGCCATGGCATTGCCTGTTGCTGAAAAGATGACCTTATTAAAGGTTTCGCCACAGTCCGTTGACACAAGCACTTGAAATGAATCGCTGTTGGGAGCCCGGTACGCGTAGCTAGTCTGAAAAAAAACACTGGCTGTTGTAGCTTCTGTAAAATCAAGTACAGGCGATACTAACCAGGCTTGCTCACCGATTGATGTGTTGGTGAAGGCATCGAACAGCAACGATAATTTTTTTGATGAGGTGGTAACAGCCGGATACCAAATAGAACCTTGCGTGGGGCTGGTGGTAGTCCATGCCGGGGTGAAAGGTTGATCAAAATTTTGCCGGAGAGGAATGACATCAGAAGAATTATTGATCACCACAACCGTCTGCAGACTGTCAACAGTTCCGGCCCCTGAACCCACACCATTCGGATTACTGATTGTTATTTTAAGATTGTTCGTTCCGTTGTTAAATGCAGTCGATGACAATGACACATGCTGAGTAGCGCCTGCCGGCAGTTGCACTCCGGTAATCTGCTGGCTGGAAGAAGTTCCATTAATACTTACCGATGCCTTGAATGAATTGATTTGAATATTTCCTAAATTTTTTATGGCGATAACAGGTGCTACATTGTTCATACAACTCACCGGTGAAGGAGTTATCAACTGGCTGATGGCAAAAGCGGCAACCGGGTAATTGAGAACAGCTACGTTGCGCACGTACATATTATTTCCATAACCGTTGATACCCTCAAATGCTATCTGAATTTTTTGTCCCGCAAATTGATCGAGTGAAAGGATAATACTCGACCACTGCGATGATGTGGGTACGAATGCTGTGCCTACCGCAGAAGTGGTTGCCAACGCATTTCCTGTCCTGTCAAAAATTACTGTTGGCGATGAATTAAAATCGCAAGTGGTTGATACCAGCACGCGCAGCCTGTCATTTCCACCACCTGAAAAGAGAGCATACGCCCAATCAAAACTGATGGAAGCCGTGGTGGCTGCGGTCAGGTCGAGAACAGGCGTAATGAGGCGGTCGTAAGTTCCATAATTATCGTAGTTATAAAAATCCATGTACATGGCACTGGATGATCCGGGGGGCGAATTGATTTGCCATGTAATCAAGCCATCGGGGTTTACAATCCGCCAGTTTGCCGGCCATGTGGCAAAGGTTTGCAGAAGAGGAAGCGTAGCCACCACCGGAGTTTTTGTTGAAACCGATAACGTATCGTTGGCCACATTGCCATCTGCCCCTCCATTGGTCTGCAAAATCTGGAATGAAAAATTATAATTCGTGCCGAAGCTGATGGGCACACCGGAAAAACTTACCGAGGTTTGAGCGTTTGGCACAAGGCCAAGCGATTTAAAAGTAAGCGTCTGCGTAGGCGTTCCATTTAAAGAGAACTGAACCCGGCAGGAGTCAATATTGTTAGTGCCGTAGTTTCTAATGAGCAGAGATGGAACTACGTTTCCTGCGCAGGCCGTAATATCGGGCGAAAGAATCTGTTTGATGCCGGCATCATTGGCCACAGGTGTTGGTGCTGTTAGACCTGGCGAAGTAAGCAGGCTTGCCCTTCTTGGGCTGTTGTTGATGATGACATCCATGCGCGCCACCTGACCTTGCGAAAAAATATTCATGCAGGCATCGTCTGTGTAGTTCATGTAATTGCTGTACATCACCTTGCCGCTACAATCTAATTGACTCCCACTTGGACATTGTCCGTTAAAGTTGGTGTCTTGAGGTGGCGTATCGGCCACGTAATCTGTGCAACTGCATGAGAAAGGACTACAGTCGCCCCACACGTGGCGCAACCCAAAAAAATGACCAATCTCATGTGTAGCCGTGCGCCCCAAGTTGTATCGGCTAAGTAAATTAAAACCAGCACCTCCCACAGCTTGTGCCGTGCCATAAGCTTGGTAATCCACCACCACCCCATCTGTCAGCCGGTCATTCGATGCATCGGCCAAACCTGCCAGTGTGTTAGACACCGGCAACTGGGTGTAGCCAAGCAGTCCGCCCGAAAGATTTACTACCCAAATGTTTAGATAGTCTTCAGCCGGCCAGTAACTGAGTGCCTTAAACGTATAATTATCGGTGATATCCCATGACGTTTGCGTTCCCTGTACGCGCACGATACCATTGGTGGGCTGTCCGTTCGGATCTTGTTTAGCCATGACAAACGTGATGGGAAATTTTCCGGTTACGCCTAAAAATTCAGCAGGGGTTTTGGTGCTGTCGGTATTCAGCCGCTGAAAGTCGGCATTGATAACGGGTAGCTGCGAGAGTATCTGTGCATCCGAAATATTAGTTCTCACACCCGGGGTAGCATCGCCTGCATTGTAGATAACATGCACCACCACCGGCACCGTGTAGCTGCCGCTTTGTATGCGCTGAGACTGATCCTTGCTTTTGGCAGCCATGGCTTTTTGAATCAGCTTGTTCTGCATCCACATCTCAAACTGTGATGTGGTTTCTCTACTCGGATTTTTTAGCTGGCGTATTTTTTCATACGCCACCGTACCGCAGCGATCTTGTGCTAACACATCATGGAAACTCACTAAAATCAATACAGCTATAAATCCTTTGAACATAACGCAAGATACTCTGTAACGGATAATAAATTAGAGCCTGAGCAAAAAGGTAAGTTTAATGACAGGATAAAAATAGGATAAGGAAGAAGAGATGCAATGACTACCTCAACTCAGGTTGGTTACCTCTATGGATTTAATTTCGGGCACGTGGCGTTTGATGGCTTCCTCTACACCGGCTTTAAATGTCATAGATGACATGGGGCAAGAAACACAGTTGCCCTGAAACTCTAACTTTAAAATATGATCTTCTGTTACATCCACAATGCGTATGTTTCCTCCGTCTGCTTCCAGATAGGGGCGTATATCATCCAGCGATGTCTCGATCTTGGCGATCAGCTCTTCCTTGTTGGTTGTTGTTACACTCATCAGGCTAAGATTTCTACTTTTGAGGTAGGTGCAGCGTTCGCATTTCGGATGGCAATATGGCGGGCCAGACTTTCGGCCAACGCATTGAAAGCTTCGGCTGTAGCTCCTTCTTTCATTGCCACCGGCAGCCCGCTGTCGCCACTTTCGCGTATGCTCTGCACCAGTGGTATCTGCCCCAGCAATGGCACACCAAATTTCTCTGCCAAATTTTTTCCGCCATCTTTTCCAAAAATATAATACTTGTTTTCGGGTAGTTCTTCAGGCGTGAAGTATGCCATGTTTTCCACTATCCCCAGTACAGGCACATTGATCTGCGGTTGCTTAAACATGGCCAGCCCTTTGGTAGCATCGGCCAACGCCACTTTTTGCGGAGTGGTTACAATCAAAGCGCCAGTTACGGGCACGGTCTGCACTAACGTAAGATGAATATCGCTGGTGCCGGGCGGAAGGTCTATCAGCAAATAATCCAGTTCGCCCCAGTCGGCATCGCCAATAAATTGTTTTAATGCCGAACTGGCCATTGGCCCGCGCCAAACAATAGCGCTTTCGGGCGGAGTAAGGAAGCCGATGGAAAGCAACTTCACACCATACTGCTCTAAAGGGATGATGATGTTTTTTCCTTTCTCCACTTTTACTTCAGGCTGCTCGCGCTCGCAGTTAAACATAACCGGTATGGAGGGCCCGTAAATATCCGCATCAATCAGCCCCACTTTGGCACCGGCTTTTGCCAACGCTACTGCTAAGTTGGCTGTAACGGTTGACTTGCCCACACCACCTTTTCCGGAAGCGATGGCCACAATATTTTTTACTCCGGCCAGTAGTTGTGCATGGTCGCGCAAGGTGGTAACCGATGAGGTCATCCGGATATCAATTTTTGTTTTTTCTCCGGCTATCTGGCGAACGGCCTGCTCGCAATCTTTCCTGATTTTTTCTTTTAGTGGGCATGCCGGTGTGGTGAGCACCACGGTGAAAGAGATTTTATCATCAGCAATCGCCACTTCTTTAATCATGCCCAGCGACACCAAATCTTTTCTTAAATCGGGGTCTTGTACGGTGGAGAGTGCTTTTAAAATATCGGCTTGTGTCAGGCTCATCATGATAGAAAACCAATTTTATACGGAAATCGTTTGGCAAGGTAGGGAGAAATTGTAAATTGAATAAAACTCATTCTATGCAAAACGCTGTCCGCATCCTCGCCTTCGTACTTTTAAGTTTTCAAATGGTTGCCGGCCAGCAAGTTCCGGCTGTTACGGGTTCAAAAATTTCACAGGAGGACGCACAGAAGGCACTCGATTTTCATAACCGGGCACGGAAGGAAGTAGGCACGCAGCCTTTAGTATGGTCTGCCGAGTTGGCTGCTTATGCGCAGGCCTGGGCCGACCATTTGGCTAACGGCACGTGCGAAATGGAACACCGCCCGCATGAGGGAGAATGGAAACAAGTGCATGGAGAAAACATTTATTGGGGCAGCAGTGCCGGTTCGTTTTCTGTTCTCAGCGCTTGCGAAGGGTGGTATGGTGAAATAAAAGACTACCACCACGAAGCGATCAGCCGGTCTAACTTCCGTCAAACAGGCCACTACACCCAAATGGTTTGGAAAAACACCCAACGGGTGGGCATAGCACGGGCTGTCTGCCAAGACGGAGCGCTTATTATTGTGGCCAATTACGACCCGCCCGGCAATTACATAGGGGAAAAAGCCTATTGATTTTTCGGGTTTCACAATCCATCCACAACTCCTTTTTGTCTTGGCAAAGAGCCAAGTCAAACTGTTATCTTTGCTTTTAAATTCTTTTCTTTTTTGATCTCGCACGAAACGATAGATGAAATCAAAAACCGCCTCGACATCTACGATGTGGTGAGCGATTTTATATCGCTTAAAAAGTCAGGGCAGAATTACAAAGGTCTCAGCCCCTTCAACAACGAGAAAACACCTTCATTCTTTGTTGTCCCCGCCAAGGGCATCTTCAAAGACTTCAGCAGCGGCAAAGGTGGCGATGCCTTTACATTTGTCATGGAACACGAGAAGATGACCTATGTAGAGGCCATCCGCTACCTGGCCAAAAAGTACGGCATAGAAATCAAAGAAGACCGTGCGTCAACCGAATCGAAAGAAGAGCAAAGCGAACGCGAGTCGCTCTACATTTTGATGAACTTCGCCAAAGAATTTTACAAAGAAAAACTTCTGCAGTCTGAAGAAGGGCGCGGTATCGGCTTAAATTATTTTAGGCATGAGCGCCTGTTTAGCGACCGCACCATCGAAAAATTTGAACTCGGCTACGCACTCGATGGCTGGGAGCATTTCAGCCACGAAGCCGTAGCCAAAGGATATAATAAAGATCTGCTCGAAAAAACCGGGCTGGTAGTAAAAAAAGAAGATGGCTCCAGCTACGACCGCTTTCGCGGACGGGTGATTTTTCCGGTACACAGTCTGGCCGGCAAGGTGGTAGCCTTCGGTGCCCGCATGTTGGGCAAAGACAAAAACCAGCCCAAGTACATCAACTCGCCCGAAACAGAAATTTATCACAAGAGCGATGTGCTGTACGGTTTATATCAGGCCAAAAATGCCATCCGCCAGCACGATGTTTGTTATCTGGTAGAAGGCTATACCGATGTCATCTCGCTGCACCAGGCCGATGTAGAGAACGTGGTAGCTTCCAGCGGCACGGCCTTGACGGAAAGCCAGATCAAACTCATCCGCAGGTTCACCGAAAACATTACCGTACTTTTTGATGGCGACAGTGCCGGCATCAAAGCAGCGCTGCGCGGTATAGATATGATCTTGCGCGGAGGGCTGAATGTGCGCGTGCTCCTCTTTCCGGATGGAGAAGACCCCGACAGTTTTTCCAGAAAAAAAGGTACAACTGAATTTCAGCAATATTTAAAAGAGCACACACAAGATTTTGTTTCGTTCAAGGCAAGCCTTTACGCCCAAGAAGCAGCCGGAGACCCTATCCGCAAAGCAGAATCTATCCGCGAAATTGTGTCGAGCATTGCGGTCATCCCCGACCCCATCAAGCGGTCGGTTTACATTCAGGAAACCAGCAACCTGTTAAAAATCGGTGAAGCCGTTTTGTTGACAGAACTCAATAAAGTATTGGTTCTTGAACGCAGGAAAAACGAAAAAGAAAAACTGCGCGAGCAAGATGTAGCAGAACCCACCGGGCCTGTGGAAGACATTGGCACACCCTTTAAGGCTGATGCGCAAGACCTGATTTACTTTCAAGAGCGTGAAACCATCCGCCTGCTGCTCAACTATGCCGATCAAAACGTGGAAGACTCTAAGTTATCCGATTTTTTAGTGCACGAACTGGAGGACGTAGAATTTACCAATCCTGTTTTTAAGGATATCTATCACCATTTTAAATCTGCCGCCACCCAACAATCGGTAGCTACCAGCGAGTACTTTCTGGCCACCGGGAACGATGCCATCAAATCTGTTGTTTCAGACCTGATCACTTCGCGCTACGACATCAGCCCACACTGGGCAGGCAAGTACCACATCTACGTGCCACAGGAAAAAGATATATTGAATGAAATGGCGCTTGCCAATGTTTTACGATTGAAATTCAGGGTTGTACAAAAAATGATGGAAGACAACCTGCAACAAATTAAGCAAGCAGAAGCCAACGGCAACTGGGATGAACTCGACCGGGCGCTGGAGATGCAAACCGGTTTAAAAAAGGCAGAAAGCGAATTAGCCGGTGAGTTGGGAATTGTAATCGCGAAATAGACAACAACAAAAATGCACAACAACAAAATGATCCATACAGAAAAAATAAAAATAGACAGCATCGAGTCGGCCATAGAAGATATCCGCAACGGAAAATTAATTATTGTGGTGGATGATGAAGACCGCGAAAACGAAGGCGATTTTATTTGTGCGGCCGAGTGCATCACGCCCGAGATCGTCAACTTCATGTCGAAAGAAGGGCGAGGATTGATCTGCGCTCCGCTGGTAGAAAGCCGGTGCGATGAACTGAAACTCGACCTGATGGTGGGCAACAACACAGCTTTGCACGAAACACCCTTCACCGTTTCCGTTGACCTCATCGGGCACGGCTGCACCACGGGCATATCGGCACACGATCGTTTTAAAACCATCAAAGCATTGGCCGATCCGCAAACCAATCCTCAAGAACTCGGCCGCCCCGGCCACATCTTCCCGCTGAAAGCAAAAAAAGAAGGCGTGCTGCGCAGAAGCGGCCACACCGAAGCAGCTATTGACTTAGCTAAGCTGGCGGGCTTTGCGCCTGCCGGTGTGCTGGTAGAAATTATGAATGAAGACGGCACCATGGCACGCCTGCCCGACCTGCGCAAAGTGGCCGACAAATTCAACCTCAAGCTAATCACCATCAAAGACCTGATCGCCTTCCGTATGAAAACCGAAAGCCAGGTAAGGCGGCACACCGAAGTAAACATGCCCACAGCCTACGGAGATTTTAAGCTGGTGGCCTACGAAGAACCAGCCACCCAAGAAATCCATTTGGCGCTCATCAAAGGTGAATGGAAAAAAAATGAACCGGTGATGGTGCGCGTTCACTCCTCTTGCGTAACGGGAGATATATTCGGTTCGTGCCGGTGCGACTGCGGCTCGCAACTGCACAACGCCATGATGATGGTAGAAAAAGAAGGCAAAGGCGTAGTGCTGTACATGAAGCAGGAAGGGCGCGGCATCGGCCTCTTGAATAAATTGAAAGCATACAAACTACAAGAACAAGGGCTCGATACGGTGGAAGCCAACCTGCAACTGGGTTTTGAAATGGATCACCGCGACTACGGCATCGGTGCGCAGATCCTTCACAACTTGGGCATATCAAAACTTCGATTGATTACCAACAATCCCAAAAAACGGGTTGGGCTCATGGGCTATGGACTGGAAATTGTTGAAAACATAGCAATCGAAATTTCGCCCAACCCACACAACGAAAAATATTTAATGACCAAACGCGACAAGCTGGGGCATTTGATCCTTAAAAAATAATGAGGCCATTTATATTTTTTATATTTTTTGTATGCGGCTATTCCTTTGCTGGTGCCCAAACTTTTCCGTTTGATCTGTGGCACGATGGCAAATTAGTATTAGATACAGGCGATACGCTGCGCGGAAGCATTAAGTACAATCTGGAAGACTTGCTGCAGGTACGCCACCACAACCGGCTGGAGAGTTTCAGCGCACGTAAAATTTTGTATTTCGAAATATTCGATCAGTACTATCACAGATACAGACAGTTTTACTCACTGCCTTTTTCGGCCAACGGAAGTTATAAAACACCATTATTTTTTGAATTGCTGGCTGAAGGAAAAATTACGGTGCTGTCGCGCGAAAAGGTGGAATACCGCTCTTACAATTACTCGCCATTTTTTTACGGTGGCTATGTCAACCGCTTAGTGCTTGTCAACACCTATTATTTGTTGAAAGAAAATGGGAACATCGAAAATTTTTCTGGAAAAAAAGACGACTGGTATGAGTTGATGCATACCCGTGAAGATGACATCCGCCAATTTGCCAAAGGCAATCGCCTGGACTTCGATCGCAAGTACGATCTCAAAAAAATCATTGAATACTATAACTCTTTCTTCCCCCGATAACATGAAAAAACCTTTGATCCTGGTTTCCAACGATGATGGCATTACATCGCCCGGCATTTTTCACTTAGTGAATGTCATGAAAGAATTGGGCGATGTGGTAGTGGTGGCACCCAACCGCCCGCAATCGGGCATGGGGCACGCCATCACCGTGGGCGATACCCTGCGGCTAAATGAATCTTCAATTTTTGAAGGTGTGCGTGCTTATGAGTGCAGCGGTACGCCTGCCGATTGTGTGAAGATGGCACGGCATTTTGTTTTGAAAGATCAGCGCCAGCCCGATGTGGTGGTAAGCGGCATCAACCACGGCAGCAATACTTCCATCAGCGTGCTATACTCAGGCACCATGTCGGCAGCCATCGAAGGCGCTATCGAAGGTACTCCGGCCATCGGCTTTTCTTTGTGCGACTACAGCCATCAGGCCGAATTTTCGCATACGCACAATGTCGTAAAAAAAATTACGCAGCAAGTGCTGCAAAAAGGATTGCCCAAAGGCACAGCGCTGAATGTAAACATTCCGCCCTGGCGGCACGAATCCATTAAAGGCATCCGCATCTGCCGGCAAGCCAACGCCAAGTGGGTGGAAGAATTTGATCACCGTTACGACCCCAACGGCCGCAGTTATTTTTGGATGACAGGAAATTTTGTCAACTTCGATAAGGGCGAAGACAACGATGAGTGGGCCATTGCCAACAACTATGTTTCCATTGTGCCTTGCCAGTTCGACCTGACCGCGCACCAGGCCGTGCGGGTGCTAAACGAAGAGTGGGATATTTTGAATTGACATCAAAATTGAAAATAGATAAAAGGCTGGATGCCTGCCGACTTTACCTGCACCACCCACATCACCACCAGCGCCACTACCAATGCCTTGCCCAACACAGGAAGTGATGTTACGTAAGATTGGATTTTGTCCTCTGCCCTCCTTGGTATAAAGTGCATGGCGTACCCCAACAACATTAGCAACAGTACAGAACTGTAGCCGTTGATAAAATCTGGGACGATCTGAAATGAGAAATTATGAAAGATTTGGTGGAGCAAAGAATACGCTGTCTGCATAGAACCTGCCCGGAAAAATATCCAGCAGAAGCAAACGAAATGAAAAGTAAGAAACCCACTTGCGAAAATTTTAATCCACTCCAGGCGAGCAGAGAATTTGATTCGAACATTTCCTATTACTTTATGAAATGCCAACGCCACCCCGTGCAGTCCGCCCCATAGCATAAAGCGAAGCGATGCCCCGTGCCACAAGCCGCCCAGCAGCATCGTTAACAGCAGGTTGACATACGTGCGCGTTTTTCCTTTTCTGTTGCCACCCAGCGAAATATAGAGGTAATCTCGCAGCCATGTAGAGAGCGAAATGTGCCAGCGTCTCCAAAACTCAGTAATGTTGGTTGACTGATACGGTGCGTTAAAATTTTCTTTAAAGTGAAAGCCCAGCAGCAGCGCGATGCCGATGGCCATGTCTGAGTAGCCGGAGAAATCGCAATAAATCTGCAACGCATAACCATATACACCCATTAAATTCTCGAGGCCACTGTACAGAGTGGGATTATCAAAAATGCGATCAACAAAATTCAGGCTGATGTAATCGGAGATCACTGCCTTTTTAAACAAACCCGATGCAATTAAAAACACCGCGCGTCCAAACATTTCCTTTGATACAAAAAGCGGGCGATGTATTTGCGGAAGAAAATCGGCTGCCCGTACAATGGGGCCGGCTACTAACTGCGGAAAGAACGATACAAAAAAAGCATAGTCCAAAAAATGTGTGAGCGGTTTTAATGTGCCGCGATAGACATCAATGGTATAGCTCAGCGATTGAAAAGTAAAGAATGAAATACCCACAGGTAAAAAAATATCCAATGGCTCGAAAGGAATGCCTACCGACCAACTAAAAAATTCATGGATCAGGTTGCCATATTTAAAATAGCCTAACAACCCCAGGTTAGCCAGCAAACTGACCACCAGCAAAGACACACGCTGCCAACGCAACTTTGCTTTGCCGATTGCTTGTGCCAGCACAAAATCTACACAGATAGAACCTACCAAAAGCAAAAAATATAAACCACTGGATTTGTAATAAAAGAAAAGTGAAAAGAGTATTACAAAAATTAACTTAGACTTGCCCTCTCCGCTCAGCAAAATGTAAATACCATAAAAAAGTGTAAACAGCACCAAGAACAGCACACTGTTGAACAACATGGGCTGTCCGCGATGATAGACCAGCAGGTCAAGCCATTTATGGATAGCGAAGGTGAACATAATCGTTGTATCCTTTCATCAAAGCCTGATAGAGCATGTTGCCCTGAAGATTGTAACCTGCTGCCGTAAAATGAACACCATCGGCTTGCATCAATTTATTTTTTCTCCACTCATCGGCAGCGTGCTTCCCTCCGGCTGCTTCATACAAATCCCAGACAGGCAAATTTTGTTGTTGGCTTAAACTCATCAGTTGCCGGTGCACTACTTCTACACCGGGGTTTCTCCGTGTTCTTTTTCTGTAAAAATCTGCCGGTGTGGTAATCACTATCGGGCATTGGGAGTTTTCTTTTTGAATCTTGTCAATCAATTCTTTGGCTTGAACAGAAAATTGTTGATCTACAGGATTTTCAATTGCCTCGTTGGTGCCTAGCGATACAATGATCAAATCCGGGTGAAGCGCTTGCAGTTGTTCAGCAAAAAATTGTGCGGCTGCGTAATGTTTAAACTTGGCTCCATTGCCGCCAATGGCATGGTACAGCACACCGGCATTTCCGTTAGAAAAAGATAAACCAAATAAAGTAAACTGTGTTTGTTCGGCTGTAGGCTGCTCTACCTGAAACTCCAGTTGGCGCACAGAGTATGGCAAACGTACGTTAGAGTAGTTCGGAAAATTTTCGTGAGTAAACGAGCCGATGTAAGCCAGCGAATGGCCTGCGGAATCTTTCAATGCCGCATTAAAACTCGACTGATCTTTCTGATAAAACACCGATACGGAGTTGAATTTGCAATTCATTTCTCCATCATCTTTCAGACGGATAGTAAATTTGGCCGAAGGTTGAACCGTGCGTATGGTGGATGCCCCCAGCCCCATGGGCAAAGGCTGGTTGGTGAATACAATTCGTTTAGCCTCCCAAACCGAAGGAGATGATGAACGGATGGTTAGCGGCTCGTTGGTGCGTGCCACCCGGCCCGGAAAAACAAAACCACGCCCAGCGTTGCCAAATTCTTTTTGTAAAAGAATACGCACGGCTTGTGTTAAAAAATCTGCCTGTATGTGAGAGTCCCCGATGTGTACAATATTTATTTGGCCGCCAGCGTCTTTCTTTAATTGATATAGTTTTTCAAAAAAGGCAGCGAGCCCATCCTTATTTTGTATTTCATTTTTCTCCTGCAAGATAAAGCGGTACTTATCCATTGCGCCAGCCGAAAGCGTGTCTTGTGCCAACAGATTTTTTGCTAAGAAAACAAACAGTGCAATAACCAATGCTCTACTTTTTCTTTTCATATTTCTTTTTCTCATTCAATAAAGCCTGAGCCAGTTTTCCGCCTAGTTTTCTGCCTCCGCGAAATGTCAGGTGTGTATAGTCTTTTGCAGCCAGTGGTGGCTGCGCTTCCGTATATTTCACCATGCTATTTTCTCCACCCATGGCTTCAAACATATCCCAAAACGCAATGTGCGTTTGCGCTGCCGTAGTGCGCTGTACATGGCGCAACTGCAACAAGGTGGGCATGGTAACAATTTTGCCATGTTGGTTGCTGCCGCGGTCGCCAACGCCTATCAAGAGGATGGCGGTTTCCGGAAAAATATTTTTTAAGTTCGAAATCAGCGTTCTCATTTTATAGCCATACCATTGGTAGCCGGATGTATCGTTTTCCGACAGCACGTTCAAACCATATTGAAGGATAATCAGTTTGTAATTTCGAAAGGCATTAAACTGGCTCATCCTTTCCTCGTCAACCAAAAAAAGCCCCATGCCCGGATTGCTGCGCATGCCCAGGTTATCCACCGAAATACCCACCGTGTCTTCCAGTGCCGCACCATATACACGGATGCTGTCAACCGTAGGGAAAGAAAAAGTTATTTCCTGTAAATTAGTTCTGGCAAATGTGTACTGCTTGAGTGTACCGGTTTGGTTTACCTGTACCGAATCTACCGATCCGTTAAGGGAAACTGCTAACGAGAATGGCTGCTCAGTTTCATAAAATAATTTGGCTGCAACAAAATTATTTCTAACCGGCCGATACGTTACTTCATTACCTTCTAAAGGGCGGAAGCAATAGCCTGGCAGAGATAGCGGAGAATGTACATTTCTCTCTCCCACCATCGAATATGTTTTCCAGTTTTTAAATTCGTGAATGATGCTGGTACGAAACTGATTGACTGCCGAAGTGATAGGCATATACCCTACCCCGCTGCCACCAAACACGCGTTGCAATGTGTCGCGAAACGGGCCGCAAAAAATATCGCCTTCAATAAATGAATCACCAAAGAATGCGATGCGTACAGGCCGGCTTCGAGTTTTGGCTAATGCGCGATAAAAATAAACGAGGTTGCTTTCGCCATACTCTTCCACTCCTTTGTATGTATTTTCTATTTTAATCTCTCCAACAGAATCGGACAACACTTTTGATGAGTCTGTTTGTTTTATTTCAGTTATCTCTTTTTCCTGCAGGTCATTCCACAAGTCGAGTTTCTTAAAATGAAAACTCCCGATACTCACTTCCGGAATGAAGGAGCTGATGAAGAGCAACAAAAAGAGCAATAGCAAAAAATAAAAAACCGGCTTTAGTTGATTTCCTTTCATTCTGGTATCAGGCATAGCCGACTAACTTGTACATCATCAACCCTACCCACTCCCGGATGATGATCTGCCAATTTCCGATGGCTTCACCCTTCGGGATGAGCAGCGTATCTACATAAAAATTTCTTTGATGGGATAAGAAATCAACCGTAAATGTATCCATCGGCCATCCTACTTTTTTAAAACAAGCTGCCGACCTGCGCATGTGGTAAGCAGACGTTACCAACAGGCATTCGGCCGGTGTGGTAATTCCTTGCAGCATTTTTTTTACTGCCACGGCCGACTCGCGTGTGTTGCGCGATTCTCCTTCCTTTAAAATATCTTCCTGCCTCACACCCATCAGTAACAGGGCATCGGCCATTTCATCGGCTTCCTTTCTATCCATGGCAGTCAGGCGGCCGCTTCCACCGCTCACTACAATTTTTTTTACTATACCCATCTTATAAAGTTGCATAGTATGAATTACCCGGTCAGCACCGCGATTAAAAAAAACACGGTCGTGAAAACCGGGTTCATGTTTGGTTACGCCCGTCAGCACAATGGCATAGGCATATTCTTTTTTTATCTGACTGAATGGAGTGAGCGGAATTTCCCATGCCAGCACAGCTTCGTTAGCTATAAAATCATTCGAAAAAAAAAGCAACAGCGATAAAGCTACTATAAAAAATCTTTTTTTTCTGCGTGGGTTTTTAATGAAGGCCGAGGCTACGAGTAGCAAGGAAATGACCGTAACAGGCATAATGGCATAGGCCAGTATTTTTGAAAGCACAAAAAACATTGTTACATCCGTTTAGGGATTTTGCTGTACACATTGCCAATGCCGTCAATAATTTTCAGCAGCACCTCAAAATAAAGAGCAATAGCCAAAACAATAGTCATTGACCAGATCACACCCAAGTTAAAATAAAACGTGTCTATGTTGCGCCCCAGAAAATGTTTGGCCGGCATGTAAAACTGGGCATCAAAATCAACGATATGTTCGGGCTCGGGATCTTTATAAATCGGATAAATTTTTTGTATGAGCTTACCGTCTTGCTCGATGATGCGGTTAAACTCGCTTTGGTTTTTTACCAGCAAACTGATTGCTTCGTTTTGATAGGCGTTTCGTTCCTTCTCAAACTCTTTCTCTTTTTCGGTATTTTGAGTAAGGCGGTTCACCAGCCGGTCTTTCTCTTTATCGGCCTTGGCATATCTGTTGTTGTAGAATTTCTTGAGTACTCCTAAAAAAGTGTTGGCTTCCGTAAAAGCAATGGAATCATACCGTTCGGGTGTCAGTGCATCGAGGTATTTAAAATTGTCTTTTCCGATCACAGCTAACTCATCCCGTATTTCATTTTGAATTACTTGCAGGTTTTTAGCCACTACTTTTTTAATTTCCGGTTGCTGATTTTTGTTGTTCAGTCGAACAAAGTCAAGCCGGCTTTCTAATTCAGGGATGTAGTAAATTTTTTTGTAGTCTGATTCGGCCATGATTTTATCGTAGAGATAAAACTGCCTTTCAAACTCATTGTCTTTAAACTGTGAAACCATGCCAGCCTCAAAGGCCCAGCGTGAGGCCATCATGTCTCCCACAGCCGGCACAGTGGCGGTGTTACCTATCACCGGGTTGAGCTTATCAAATTTTACCACTACCCCGCTTAAAATCAGTTGTGGAATCAATAAGATGGGAATTAAAATATAAATGGTTACAGCCGAATTAAATGCTGAAGAGATATTCAATCCCAGTAAATTGGCAAAGCACGATGTAGTAAATAAAATGGCCCAGTGAATTAAAAACATTCCGCGTATGTCGAGCACATAGTTGCCGACCAGCACAAACAAAAATGTTTGGATAGCAGAAATGGCAAACAAGATTGAAATTTTTGAGATCAGATAGCTGCTTCGGTACAGATGCAGGAATTTTTCGCGTTTTAAAATTTTTCTGTCTCGTATAATTTCTTCCGCGCTCACCGTCAGCCCCATAAACAGTGCTACAATTACACTCATAAACAGATAGGCGGGCATGTTCAGGTTTTTACTAAAAATATAAGTGGCATTAAATGGATCATCGGGATTGTAATAGCGGACAATAAACGCCAAGATGAAAGCGAGAACGGGCGCTTCTAAAAAATTGATAATTAAATATTGCGTGTTGCTCAGTTTCGATAGGATGTCGCGCATGGAAAACAAATAGGTTTGTTTTAACCATGTGGGGATGCGCAACGTAGAGTGGGGCAACTCGTGCTGCCTGTCCACCGTCTGCAACTTTACACGCTCACGATACACTTTGTTCCACTGCTCGGGCGAAAATTTCCGTTCGTTGGTAAAATTGCCGAACTCATCAATGACTTTGGTTTCGATGATATTAAAAATCAACTCAGGGTTTACGTTTCCGCAGGATAGGCATTCTCCTTCTTCGCTGTTCACCATGTTGATGTTCCGCTTAAAATAAATGACGGCATCTACCGGGTTGCCATAAAATATCTGAAACCCGCCCGTGTCGAGAATCACCAGCCGGTCAAACATCTTAAAAATATCAGACGATGGTTGATGGATAACGGCAAATACTAATTTGCCCTTCAGCGAAAGTTCTTTTAATAAATCAATGATGTTTTCAGAATCGCGCGATGACAGGCCGGATGTGGGCTCATCTACAAAAAGCACGGAGGGCTCGCGAAGCAATTCCAGGCCAATGTTTAATCTTTTGCGCTGACCTCCGCTAATTGTTTTTTGCAGGGGCGACCCTACTTTTAAATTTTTGGCTTCATTCAGCCCCAGGTCATCCAGTGTTTTCAGTACCAGCCAGTCAACTTCTTCTTCGCTGAGGTGGCTGAAGCAAAGCTTGGCGGCAAAATAAAGGTTTTGATATACCGTCAGGTCTTCTACCAACAAATCATCTTGAGGAACAAACCCGATCACACCTTTTATTTTGTCGGGCTCGCGGTGAATATCAATGCCGTTGATCAGCACCTGCCCTTCTGATGGTTTTTCGTTTCCGTTCAGCACATGCAGCAGTGTGCTTTTGCCCGCTCCGCTCGCACCCATCAAGGCAATCAGGTTGCCCGATTCTTCCACCACGGTTACATGCCTCAGCCCGGGACGGCCGTTCTTAAACATGTACGAAATATTTCTCGCTTCAAAGCTTGTTTTATGTTGATTGGTATGTTTTTTAAAGGCAGCCAATACAGAGCCGTAATACACTGGCTCGCTGGCACCCCACCGGATGGAGCTGCCCGTAGCGAGCACACTTACTTTGCCCGATTTCTGTTGTACCCCGTTGAGTAATACATCTGTCTTGCCGATGTACTTCAAAAAATATAATTCTACTGCCGGCAGATGCAGGATGGCAATAAACCCATCGAGTTCGGATCGGTAAAAATGGTGTGGGTTTGTTTTGGATTTATCGCTATCTATGATCAGGATCGGATCTGCCTCTTCTACTAGCGATGAATGCTGAAGGGAAACAAATTTTCTGATCAGGCTCAGGTCTGCGATACTAATATTAAATTGTTCGCTTATTTTTTTAGACAGGTTTTCTTCGCGCAACGAAATCGTTCCGTCTGCCAGTACAATGTTCATCAACTCCAGCAACACCACCATTTTTTGTTTCTGGGTAACTTCCTGGTTAATGGTGTCGCAAATTTGGTCTATCAGTTCATCTTCCTTCACGCTGCTGAGCTTGTCAGAAAACTCGCGAGAATATTGATCAAACAAGCGGATGTGCTTGTCCACCGAGGGTTGGCTCAGATGGTCTTCCAGAAAATTGAAGATGTGAACTCGCTCTTGTGCCGTAACTGTATCTTCTATAGCTACGAACGCAAACAGGCGGATAATTGATTTTAATACGGGTTCGCTCATGGCGATATTATTTGTTTAAAGATAAAAAAGATGAACGATCAATCCATAAATAAAAAAGCCCTGCAAAACAGGGCCTTTGTATTATCCAAGTATAGCTCGTTATTCCACAATTGATTTTCTGATTTTTTCTATGATAGTTGTTATCTCGGTCAGGTTCTTGTCGCTCAGCATCAAATCAGCCCGATTGTTTTTTATTTGATCTTCAATGTTCAAGGCTTTGTAGCTTGATTGCAGAGAGGTAAGATCGGCCACCAGCGAACCTACCGGTGCGCTTTGATCAACCGAGCCCAGCATTTTCAAGAGTTCATTTACTGATTCTTTTTGCTGTAACACAACACGAATGATGGGCGTTAAGATCAGGTTGCGATCATCTTCCTTTAATAAATTTTTAGGGTATGTTTTGATCAAACCTGTTGAGATGTAGAGCCCTTCCACAAAACTGCCAGTCAGCATCAAGGCAGCCGGTTTATTGCGGTTATCGTTTTTTAAATACTTTTCTGTTTCATGGATTGCTTTGTTCACCATGTTAGCCAATGAGTCCTTTTTGGAAACGTTGGATTCAAAACGCTTCATCAGGTCTGCATCGAAAGAGCCTAAAATACCGAGGTTGTCGGCCAATTTTTTAGCTGCATTCATGTAGTTGATGGCATCCTGCGTTTTGTCGTAAGAAACCAGATAGCCAATGTCGGCCGCATATACGCCCAAGTTTAAAGCTGCTTTATCGTTGCGGCTTTGGTATTGGTCAGCTTTTTTTCTGTCGTTGAGCAGGCTTTGATTAAACTCGGCACCGGTTTGCTGGAGCAGGTAAGGTATTTCTGAAGGCGAGGGGATGTTGTAAACAACATCTTCGATTTCATCTTTTAAGGATTCTTCGGCTTGTTTAAATTCGTCCGTGTTCGCCTTATCATCTTTTTTTGATCCGCATGACGATAAGCCGAGCGCGAACAAGAAAACTACTGTTAGGGTTCCGAATGAGGTTAGTTTCATAGGGTTTGTGGATTAAAACTTTCTCAAGTTTAGCATATTTTTTTCTATCCGAAACAGGCCTGGCTTATTAATTTGTAAATTTTACACAGACAGGCAGGCGGCAGATTTGGCCATTCGAGACCCGTTTAAATTTTTAAGCGTACAAAAGCCTCCATGGCAGCATATTCGGCAAGCCCTAACTTATTGTAGAGCAAGGCTGTAGCTTGGTTGCGGTCTTCGGCCCGTTGCCAAAACTCGCGTGCATCCGTGCCTTGGTAAACCACACCATCTTTTTGTGACTGGTGTTTGAAGATGCCCATCCGTTTGCGCATCACCTGGTCGGGGCTCATGGGCACAGCCATCTCGATGAGGTCTATATCCCACTCGGCCCAGGCTCCTTTGTATAACCACGTCCAGCAGTCTTTCATGAAAGGTTCTTTCTTTAACCGGTGCAGTGCTTCGATCACTGCATCGAGACACACTTTGTGTGTGCCATGCGGGTCGGCCAAATCGCCTGCCGCATAAATTTGATGAGGCTTTACTTCGCGTATAACATTGGCCACAATGGTATAATCTTCTTCCCCCAGCGGTTTCTTTTGCACCATGCCCGTTTCATAAAAAGGCATATTCAAAAAGTGGGTATTCTCTTGCGGCACACCTACAAACCGGCAAGTATTTTTTGCCTCGCTTACGCGGATCAAACCTTTGATGGCACGCACAGCCTCCGAATCTTTCTCTCCTTTCTTTTTCTTTTCCAAAAAACCGTTGGCTTCAAAATACATTTTGTCGGTGGCTTCATTATGCAAGGCAAACCGGGCGTTAAAGTCGCGCACAAATTCTATGAAGCGCAGCGCCTCATCATCGGCCACGGCAATATTGCCCGATGTTTGGTAGGCCACGTGTACTTCGTGCCCCTGATCAACCAACCGCTGGAAAGTGCCCCCCATAGAAATAATATCATCATCGGGGTGCGGGCTAAAAATAAGAACGCGCTTGCGTGCCGGGTTGGCCCGCTCAGGGCGGTGCGTATCATCGGCATTGGGCTTGCCGCCCGGCCACCCGGTAATGGTGTGCTGTATCCGGTTAAATACTTCTATGTTTATATCATAAGCTTCTCCGTAGCGAGCCAGCAATTCGCTTAGTCCGTTTTCATTGTAGTCCTCGTTGGTCAGCATCAAAACAGATTTTTCCAACGACAGCGCTAAGTTCGTTACCGCTTTTTTAATCATCGGCATATCCCATTCTACCGAATCAAACAACCAAGGTGTTTTTCTCCGGCTCAGCCCTGCCGCACACGACTCGTCCATCACAATCTGGGCATTAGGGTGCCCCTGCAGGTACGAGGCAGGAATCTGCTCTACCACCGGGCCTTCTACGGTTTGGCGGATGATGGGCGACTTATGCTCGCCCCAGGCAATCAATACAATCCGTTTGGCCTGCATAATTTTTTTGATACCCAACGTAATAGCTTTTCTGGGTACGTTGGCCAAGCCACCAAAATCCAAGCCTGCGTCAGAACGTGTGGTAAAATCCAACGTGATTAAACGGGTAAGAGAATCAATATGCGAACCGGGCTCGTTGAAACCGATGTGGCCATTGCGGCCGATGCCCAGCAACTGAAAATCCAGCCCGCCTAAATCGTTGATTTTTTTCTCGTACGCAGCGCAGTAGGATTTAACAGTATCCATACCGATGGTTCCATCGGGAACGAAGTAGCTGTCTTTAGGAATATCCACATGGTCGAAAAGATTTTCCTTCATAAACCAATGGTAGCTCTGCGGTGAGGCCGGCTGCATGGGGTAGTATTCGTCCAAATTAAACGAGATCACATTTTTAAAGCTCAACCCTTCTTGCTTGTGTAGCCTGATCAACTCGGCATACACTTTTTTAGGAGATGAGCCTGTGGCCAAACCTAAGATGGCTTTCTTTCCTTCTTTCTGTTTTAGTTTGATCAGGTCGGCAATTTCTTTGGCTACCGATTTAGAGGCATCCTCGGAAGAGGCGAAAATAGAAATCGGTATTTTTTCGAAGTTGATGTGCAGGTTTCCGTTAGACATAGTTTATAGTATAATTATTTGACAGATATATTAATAACAGTATGTTCCGCCTGATTGGCAATGTAAGATTCCAAATTTTGACTTGTAATTACCTCCAGCGGAAATAAATTTACGCGCTTGGCTTCTTTTTTAAAAATCAGATGATTGGCCAGGCAATTGATGCCTTCTATGGCTTGCTGCTGCGGTTTTTGGTGGATCAGGAAATCAATGATACCATTTTTCAGATAAGCAATATTCTTTTCGAGCAGATCATAGCCCACCATCCGGATTTCTTTTTTGCCATACTCTTTTAAAAAGTAAGCGGCCGTTTCGGTGCCGCGCGAAGAACTGACAAAAATTCCTTTTAGATCGGGCTGGCTCAGCAGGTTGGCCAATTTCTTCTTAAAAGAAAAATCGGACGAGCTGGTGCGGTTGAGCGATACTATCGTGTGGGTAAAAGGATAGCGTTCTGCTATGAAGTCGCGAAACCCATTTTCTTTTTGCACCAAGTGAATAGAGTCGTTGAGATCTTCATCTACGTGCAGTACACCAAATTGCCCTTCGCCCGTCTGCCCTAAACATGTAAGCTCTCCAGCTAAGCGCCCGCTATGGTACAAGTCTTGGCCGATAAACGACAAAGCGTTGGATTCTATAATATTGGTGTTGAACAACACAAAAGGAATTGCTTTATCAGCCAAATTTTTAAAAAAGGGAAATGTCTCATTATAAAGGATAGGAGCTATCAACACGCCATCCGGCTTGCTTTTCAGTGCTTTGCTGCTGGCTTCCTGAAAGGAACTGGCCAAGTCGGGATCAAACTCATAAGCAACGATATGCACACTATAATGAAGCCATTCGGGTTTTGCCAGTTCTATGCCCTGATAGGCCAGCCCCCAATAATCGTCATTCAGATGGTTGGGCAGAAGAGCTGCGATTTTGTAATCGCGTTTAGAACCCAGCGAACGGGCAATCAGATTAGGGTGGTATTCATTCTTATCTAATACTTCATTCACTCTTTTTAAGGCATCTTCCGATACATTTCCCCGATTGTGGAGCACCCGGTCAACCGTACCGATAGATACCCCGGCAGCTTTAGCAATGTCTTTTATGCGGACGGGTTTTTTGGCCATAAGATAAAAATAGGCAATTGGTGGTTTGTTTTATTGTGTGCGCACACAAATTTACTGTGTGCGAACACATTTTCAATATTTTCTTTGCTTTTTATTATTATTGCTGTATGTTTACAGCATTGTAATACCCATTACTCAACCTAACCAAATAAAAATGCGAATGAAATTCTACCAAAAACTGCTGCTGACAGCCATCTTTCAGGTATGGCTCTCACTGGTGGTGTCCGCACAATCCAGAGTTGTGACGGGCGCTGTAAAAGATGATGCAGGCACGGCCGTACCAGGTGCCAACGTAATTATTAAAGGAACTAATAGCGGAACAACAACTGATGGTGAGGGTAAGTACTCCATCTCAGTTGAAAATGAAAATGCTGTGCTGGTAGTTTCTTTTATTGGGTTTACCACTCAGGAAGTACCTGTGGGTGCCCGCTCTATAGTTGATGTATCTTTAAAAGGAGACGCAGCTCAATTACAAGAAGTAGTTGTTACTGCATTGGGTATTGAACGTGATAAAAAATCTATAGGGTATTCGGTGCAGGATGTTAAGGGATCTGACCTTACAATAGCGAGAGAATCCAACGTAATTAACAACCTGCAAGGTAGAGTGGCTGGCGTTCAGATATACAAAGGAGGAACTGGCCCGGGTGGATCATCTAAAATATTAATACGTGGTGCGGGTTCTTTGCGTGAGGGAGCTAGCGATCCTCTCGTAGTAGTTGACGGGGTTCCTTTTGACAATTATAATACTGCATCGAATCAAAGTGAATATGGCTCTTTTGATCAGGGGCAAGGGATTCAGCAGATTAACCCCGATGATATAGAAACTATGACGGTTCTAAAAGGCCCAGAAGCCGGAGCACTTTATGGAAACCGCGGAGCAAATGGCGTAATTTTGATTACAACCAAGAAAGGCACTACCAAGAAAGGATTAGGTGGCTCATTTCAATCCAACCTTACTTTTGAATCACCCCTCACGCTTCCAAAAATGCAAAATCAGTATGGCCAAGGCACAAATGGCACATTTGACTCTAACGGAATAAATCAGCAAAGTAGTTGGGGGCCAGCACTAGGAGCCACTATAGCTTATCCTGACTGGACAGGTCAAACAAGGCCTCAAACAATTAACGGAAATGATTTAAGAAATTTTTTAAATACCGGTGTCACATCCACCAATTCGGTAAGTATCGCTGGTGGTTCAGACAAAAATACCGTGCGATTAGGTTACACAAATATGTCTAATACCGGCTTATTGCCTAATTCATCCATTAAAAGGAACATGGTTACATTGCGTGTTACTTCAAAAATTACTGACCGTCTTTCTGTTGATGCAAAAATAAGCTATACCAGACAAGATGGGCTCAACAGACCTCAAACTTCTGGTAGCCCCAGCAATGTTTTCGCTCAATATTACTCCATGCCAAGAAGTATCCATCTTTCAGAAATGAACCCATGGAAGGATGCTACCGGGGGGATGGTGCTGTGGTATCCACAAGGATACAGTACATTGAGAAATCCTTATTGGACTATGTATGAAGATTTCAATAAAGACAATACTGATCGTTTTTTAACTATGATTAAGTTAGAATACAGACTTACAGATTGGTTGAAATTTTTTGTACGCAATGGGATGGATAAGAGGATTACATTAAACCAATCGGCTAATGCTTATGGAATTAGAGATTTAGGTCAAGGGCTCCTGAATTTTAATTCGGGCTACAATGCCAATATCTATGAAGCCACCGAAACTAATACAGATTTTCTATTTACAGCTTCAAAAACATTTGGTGACCTCAATGCTAGTTTAAGTGCTGGTGGTAACGAGCGTATTGCAAGCAGTCAAAATATTGGGGGTAGTACAGGATACTTAAATTTTCCCGGAGTATATACTTTAGGTACTGGTTCACATGTAGTACCTTATAGCGTCTTCTCAGATTTAAGAGTAAACTCGCTCTATGCTTTTGCAAACCTCTCGTATAAATCTTATTTTTTCGTTGATGCCACTTATAGAAACGACTGGACATCAACACTTTCAAAAGCAAATAGATCAATTGGGTACCCTTCTGTGAGTACTTCCTTAATTTTAAGTGAAATGTTAGGAGGTAAAATACCCGAATTCATTTCGTATGCTAAAGTAAGAGGCGGTTATGCGCAAACAGGTAATTTTATCCCTCCTTATAGCTTAAGTCCAACCTTTGCCATTAATAATACAGGATTCAACAATGCATACACTACGGGTGTACCGACCAATTTACCTGATCCTAATATTCGCCCTGAGAAAACAAATTCTTTTGAGGCGGGGATTGATCTTAAATTTTTTGGCAATAGAATCGGAATTGAAGCTGCATACTATGCTAAGTACATAACAAATCAGATACTTAACATCCCTGTTCCTTCTCAAAGTGGTTACCAAACCAAAACAATTAACGCTGGGGAAATCCAAAATACGGGGATAGAATTTGTAATTTCAGGTTCACCAGTTAAGACATCTTCGTTTAACTGGAATACTGCCGTAAACTTTAACCATAACGTAAATAGGGTTAATCAACTCACTCCTGATTTGACAAGGTTTTTAATTCAGGATGATGCTTCTGCGAGAGCCATCAGAATTGTGGCAGATGCAGGCCGACCAATGGGAGATATCTACGGAAGAGACTTCAGTCGTGATTCACAAGGAAGAGTTTTGGTTGATCCCGCTTCAGGCCTCCCACTCTATTCATCTGATAAAAACACCCTGCTGGGAAATTATCAACCCACTTTTACGCTTGGGTTTGTAAACAATTTTACCTATAAAAATTTTAATTTAGGTTTTGTGATTGATATGCGGCAAGGCGGCAAAATTTATTCTCAAACCATGGCAAGCCTTTATGTTGCAGGAAATGCTGAGGGTACTATTGCCAACCGAAGCGGAGGGCTGATTGTTAACGGAGTTCACGCTGATGGCTCGCCCAACACGACTGCAATTAACTCTCAGACCTATTGGACAACTGTTGCCGGATTTGAGCCTGTTGCAACCCTATTCACATACGATGCCAGTAACATTCGACTAAGAGAGGCAACGCTTACGTACAATTTCCCTTCGAGCATACTAGGCAAATTACCAATCAATCGACTTTCGTTTGCACTTGTAGGTAGAAATCTTTGGTTGATTTCTAGTCATATGCACGGCATGGATCCTGAATCTACTTTCACTACCACGAATGCTCAGGGTTATGAAAACGGTGCTTACCCTTCATACAGAAGCATGGGTTTCAATTTAAATGTTGGCTTCTAATAACTTACGAACATGAAAACGAATAAAAGTAGAAACATGACAACAAAGAAAGTAACTATCGCATTGGTATTGCTTGCTGGTATTGGTATTTTCTTTTCTTGTACCAAAGGATTGGATGGAATTAATATCAATCCTAACCAAAATGGCATAGCAACGGTTCAACCCAGCTTCTTGATTACAGGAACTTTTAATAACGGCATTTTAGATCCTGGTATGCACGAACGCATGACTCAACTTACCAATGATATTTTTGCGCAATACTATGCAAATGAAGGTTTTAGTACCCAGCATGGTATTACCAATGATGAATGGATTGCTTCATATTGGTCTCAATATCATTACCCATTTATTGCAGCTTGTAACCAAGCCATACGTTCTGGCAGAGCTTCAGGCCACAAGTACAATGAAACTCAAATTGCCAGAATATGGAGAGTATGGCTCTTTTCGAGGGCAACTGATCTTTGGGGCGATATTCCTTATTTTCAGGCTGCCGATGGAAAGGGAACCAATCCACCCTATGACAAGCAAAAGTTAATTTATGAAGACTTCATGAAAGAATTGAAGGAAGCATCTGATTCACTCTCTACGGCTAACCCTGCCCAGTTAGCTGGTCAAGATTATGTTTATAACGATGATATCTCGAAGTGGAAGAAGTTTGCCAATTCCCTTCGCTTAAGGTTGGCTATGCGTATATCGCAAGCAGACCCCACAGTAGCTCAGCAAAATGCTGCCGATGCAGTTGCTCAAGGTGTATTTACCAGTAGCAGTGACGCATTCTTAGTTCCACGTGGGGGCAGTTTTGGCTGGGGGTATAATTATCAGTACACTTATTACTATGGATGGGGTTCAGAGGTTATGAGTAGATCTATGGAAAATTTATTAACCGGCCTGGGTGGACAACCATTCCCCACTACCCCTCCCGGATTTAGTACGCCTCAAACATTTGTATATGATGACCCCGGTATTGCGCTGTTAAATAATGACGAGAATACACTTGATCCTAATGCAAACCTTTATAAAAGTGGCGTCCCTTCTGTGGTCGATCCTCGAGGACCGATCTATTACAACGTCAGTTCAGCCACCTCAGGAGCAGGTTCAGGTGTAACGCTTACAGTTGACGCAGCCAACAATATTACCCAAACAGTTGATACTCGTTTACGCTGGCATGGTGTGCCGGCAGGGTTATCAAACGCAGCCGCAGGCCGTGCGCAGTACAGCATCTATAACGGGGCAAGATTAGGAACTGCTTTCCTGCAGGCAAACAGACCTTATGAGGTAATGACTTACCATGAAGTTTGCTTCCTTCAGGCAGAGGCGGCCCAGAGAGGGTGGATAAGCGGTGGAGCACAAACTTGGTATGAAGCTGGCATTACTGCTTCCATGCTTTGGAACGGTGTAGATAATACTACTATTGCCAATTATATCTCATCTACGGCTAAAAATACTTATGGCACCACTGTTAGTTTCACTAACAATTCCGGGCTGACCTACTTGGGTAAACCGGTAGATGATGCAATGAGCAAGATTATTACTCAAAAGTACATTGCTATTTTCCCCGATGGTGGATGGGAAGCGTGGGCTGATCATCGAAGATTACATCTTCCTATTCTTATTCCTTTTGCTGGTGGTTTAGATCCTACTAGGTACACAGTTCATGATGGAAGTGCTGCTAACTTTACCAGACGCCTCACTTATCCTGGAATAGAAGCCTTGAATAATAAAACATTTTACAATCAGGCAGTTAGTGAACAAGGTGCAGATTCGGAAACAACTCCAGTTTGGTGGGATCAGAATTAGTTTTTATATTTTTAGGGTTTTAGTGACAAAGGCTGCTAAATGCAGCCTTTGTCTTATACGATTTTTTTAAATTCAAAAGAGCAATACAATGGCACTTCGATCAGGAATTATCATTTTTTATTTGGCACTACTTTCTAGTTGTCAGAAAAAATCAGAAAGTTTATTTCGTAAGATATCATCCGATCAAACAGGGATCACCTTCAACAACATCAATGTAGAGAATGATGCTATCAATATTTTTACATACGAGTATTTATACAATGGCGGAGGGGTGGCTGTGGGCGACATCAATAATGATGGCTTAATTGATGTGTATTTTAGCTCTAATAATCTTGACAATAAACTCTATTTGAATAAAGGGAATTTCAAATTTGAGGATATAACCGATAAAGCCGGAGTTGGATGCCGGCAAGGTTGGAAAACCGGAGTCTCCATGGTTGACATTAATGGCGATGGCTGGCTCGATATTTATGTATGTCGGTCGGCCGACAGCAACCCTGAAAATAGAAGAAATGCACTACTCATCAACAACCATGATTTAACCTTTACCAATCACGCTAAAGAATACGGGCTTGATGATGATTCTTACAGCACACAAGCTGCGTTTTTTGATTACGATTTAGATGGAGACCTCGACTGTTTCATTTTGAACCATTCGCTTTTGTCTATATCCAATTCATTTAATATTTCGAATATTAATAGCAGGCTGCGCTCTCCTTACATTAGTAATCGAATGCTAAAAAACGATAACGGCCATTTTCGCGAAGTAACTGATTCTTTGGGTATAGCCGGTGGTGCATCTAATTACGGGCTAGGCATCAGCATATCAGATGTCAATAATGATGGGTGGCCCGATCTATACGTGTCAAATGATTACGTGGACAACGATAGGCTTTACTTAAATGATCATGGTAAAAAGTTTATTAACGCAACAGCCAACATGCTCAGCCAAGTATCTCAGTTCTCGATGGGCAATGATATTGCCGACATTAACAATGATGGATTTACCGATATCTTCACTTTAGATATGCTGCCCGAAGACAATAAAAGACAAAAACAATTATTTGGCCCCGATAAATATGATGTACTGCAAGCTTCTGTAAAAAATGGGCTTTATTATCAGTTTATGCGCAACATGCTTCATCTCAATAATGGCAACGGAACTTTTAGTGAGATTGGACAACTCGCTGGTATTTCAAATACCGATTGGAGCTGGTCAGCATTGTTTGGGGATTACGACAATGATGGTCTTCAGGATTTATTTGTTACAAATGGTTATAAACGCGACTTTACCAATAATGACTTTCTAAAGTACAAGGCCGATCAAGAGATAAAATCCATGAGGAATAATGGAAAAAAAAATTATGCTGAGATGTTGCAAAAAATGCCTTCGAATAAATTACACAACTATATATTCAAAAATATAAATGGTACCACTTTTGAAAATAAGATAACAGAATGGGGCTTTGAAGAAAAGACTTTAACTAATGGCGCTGCCTACGCTGACCTCGACAACGATGGAGATTTAGATTTAGTGATGAACAACATAGATGATCCTGCTGGCATCTATCAAAATCAGGCGGAATTAAAAAACCATACATTCCTTAAAATAAAACTTCATGGATCTGCCAATAATTCTCATGGTATTGGGGCTAAGGTGATTTGTATTACTAAGGACAAAAAACAATTTCGTGAGCTTTTTCCTGTACGCGGGTTTCAGTCCTCCGTTGAACCTAATCTGCTATTTGGTTTTAACGATATTAAGATGATTGATACTGTTCTCGTAAAATGGCCAACAGGAGAAATCTCTGAAATGACTAATGTTACCCCTAACCAAACGATTACGATTAGTATTGAACAAAGTAATACTAAAACTCCCATTCAAAATTTAGAATCACCTACTTTGTTTAAGGAAATTACCGACATCATCAATTATGTTCATCGGGAAGATGAGTATGTTGATTTTAAATTACAAGTGCTTCTTCCTAGAATTTATTCTTCAGTAGGCCCCTGTTTAACTCTGGGTGATGTTAATGGAGATGGTCGTGAGGACATATTTATTGGTGGAAATTTGGGATACCCTTCAGCCCTTTTTATTCAAAGTGCTAACGGCAAGTTTCTCCGATCGAAAATAGCATGCTTTAATGACTCGTCTATCAATACCACAAACGCTGCTTTTTTTGATAAGGATAATGACGGAGACCTAGACCTATATGTGGCAACAGGCGGGTATATCCCCGATCAGAAGAATTCTTATTATGATTGTTTATTTGAAAATGACGGAAAAGGAAACTTCAAAAAAATTACTGATGCTCTGCCCAACATTCGATCTAACGGAGCTTGTGTACGGCCTGCTGATATTGATAATGATGGCGATATAGATTTATTTGTAGGCGGAAGAATAGTCCCTAGGCAATATCCAATACCCGCTCAAAGCTATATTCTATTGAATAATGGAACTGGCCATTTTACTATCGAAACCGAAAGCGTAGCACCCGAATTAAAAGAGTTTGGTATGATCACTGATGCACGTTGGATAGACATCAACCACGATAAAACACCAGACCTGTTTGTTGTTGGCGAATGGCTACCTATCTCAATTTTTATTAATCAGCATGGAAAACTTATCAACTCAACAAAATCATATATCCAAGATAGCACAAGAGGATGGTGGAATTGTATTTATGAGTCTGACATTGATTTAGATGGTGACCTTGATTTAATAGTGGGGAACTTTGGCAATAATAATCAAATGAAACCTTCCCTTAAACACCCGGTTTCCTTGTATTATACAGATATAGACAAGAATGGTGCCATCGACCCATTGTTAACTTATTACATTATGGATAAAGAATACCCCTATGCAAACAGAGATGAACTTACCGAGCAAGTTCCTTCCATAAAAAAGAAGTTTGTTGATTATGAATCCTATTCGGAAGCTGGAATTTCTGATGTTTTAGGTAAAGATGATTTTAAAAACTGCAAAAAATTAACAGCCACCACCTTCGAAACAGTGTGCTATCTAAATACCGGGAAGGGCTTTCAAAAAATGGAATTGCCATTACAAGCTCAGTACGCCCCCGTCACATCAATAGTAGTAAATGACTTTAACTCAGACTCAAAACCTGACCTGCTCTTAACAGGCAACTTTGAAAAAACTAGAGTTAGAACCGGAAAATTTACAGGCAATTATGGTGTTGTACTCTTAGGCGATGGTAAAGGAAGTTTTAAATACGCTCCTCAGTACCAATCAGGGTTAAATGTAAAAGGAGAAACGCGCAGCGCTGTGCAAGTCAAGGATAAGATTTTGTTCGGCATAAGTAATAGCCCGCTGTTGTCTTATCGTATTAACTCCCAGTTAAAATAAGTAGACCCTCACACTTTTGTTAGTGTTAACGGCAACAGTAGTTCATTTCTATTGAAACCGCAAACGTTTGCGGGAGTTTTTTGTTTAAATTTTACTTTGTTATTATCTGTATTAGGAATACATTAGAAACACTTTTTTAAGATGAACTAATGATTACCTAAATATAAAAAATATGAAATGAAGAAATTTTACTAACGACAGCCTCTTCGTGATACCCTAATTTCAAGAGGCAAACTTTGCAGCCTTGCATAGACCAGTTCCTGTTTCCAAGACGAATCTTCTCCTAAGAATATTTGCTTGCCTTTCATATTCTTAATGATTGAAAATCATTTTAGTTTATTTTATTTGGATTGAGTTACAAAAAAATTTTAAACCCTAACCCTTAACCTAATATACAAAAACGTAACTACCGAACACCCCCGTTGGCCTGCATAGGCGCAGGTATTTCTGTACCGGCTCCGAGCCGTCTTAGTTCCCGGAATTCAACTTGGCTAACTAATTCATTAGAAAAAACAGTGCCTCTTTGGCTTTCGAGGTATGAAAGGCATGGCTCTATCACTTTTTTAAGTCGAGGCAGATCGAAATACAACAACCCTGTTCTTCGAATGAAAAAATCTTCCGGCTTTATTACCATTTCGTTTTCTAAACAAAATTTCAACTCGGCCTTTGCCAACCGGACGGCTGGGTCTTCATCGGTAAACTCACTAAGATAAGAAAGTATCTGATCCACTTGCTTTCCAAAGTTGTTCACCAGATAAGCCGCCTCTTGCTCGAGGTGAAACGGTTTTAATTTTTCTGCTGTAACCGCGATGTATTTTTTTACCTCATCATAATTTTTAAAACCGGGTGAGGCCAGCAACAAATTCTCTGTAGCGCAGGGTTTAAGTTTCTGATGATGGAAATGCTTTTTGATTACCAAGTCCACTACGCGCTCGGCCATCTTTCTATAACCGGTCAGCTTCCCTCCAGCTATAGAAATCAACCCAGATGGCGACTCAAAAATTTCGTCTTTACGCGAAAGCTCTGAGGCGCTCTTTCCTTCTTCATTAATCAAAGGGCGCAAGCCGGCCCATCCCGACTCGATGTCATCCACAGTTAAGTTGACTTGATTAAATGTTTGGTTCACTGCTTTGATGAGATATTCAACATCTGCGTTTTCTATCGTTACCTCATCTAAGTTTCCGTTGTAGTTGGTGTCTGTTGTGCCGATGTAGGTAATGCGCCCCCGGGGGATGGCAAAAATCATGCGGCCATCGCCCACATCAAAATAAATAGATTGGGTAACAGGTAGTTTTTCTTTGGGTACAACAATGTGCACGCCTTTGGTGAGGTGCAGGTGCTTGCCTTTCTTGGAGTGATCTTTTTCGCGTAGTAAATCCACCCATGGGCCTGCTGCACTCACTACCACACTGGCTCTGATAAAAAAAATTTCTCCGGAAATATGATCTACTGCCGTTACGCCTGCTACGTGTTGATGCTGATAAATGAAATCCTGAGCTTCGCAATAATTGCAAACAGATGCCCCCTGAAAGTTGGCCGCCTTCATAATTTCAATAGTGAGGCGTGCATCATCGGTGCGGTACTCGGCATAGATGGCTCCTCCCTTTACATCAGAAGGGTTCAATAATGGTTCTTGTTTCAGTGTTTGCTGGCGTGTCAGCATTTTACGCTGGTCATCGGCCTTCACACCTGCCAGCCAGTCGTACAGTTTTAGACCGATGGATGTAAGTGTGCTGCCCATCCCTCTTTTTTCATAGAGGGGCAACAACATTTTTTCCGGAATGACCAGATGAGGAGCCAGTTTATGTACCACAGCCCGCTCGCTGCCCACTTCTTTCACTAAACCAAACTCTAATTGTTTCAGATAGCGCAAGCCGCCATGAATTAATTTAGTAGAGCGGCTGCTGGTGCCGTAGGCAAAATCTTTCCGTTCGATGAGAGCCGTCTTCAATCCGCGCGATGCCGCATCCAGCGCTATGCCGGCTCCGGTGATGCCTCCCCCGATGATGAGCAGATCAAACTGCTCTGATTTTATTCTGGCTATGTTTGTGGGGCGGTTCATTTCAATTCTTCTTGCGGATTTGTTTTTGTAGTTATCTCATTCAAAATTTGAAATTAATCAACCCATCCTTTCGTGCGCTCTACGGCTTTCTGCCATCCGGCATATAATTTTTTGCGTTGGCTATCATCCATCTTCGGCAAAAATGTTTTTTCAATCTGTCTGTTCTTCAAAATATTTTCTTTCTTCCATAAGCCGGTTTGTATGCCGGCCAAATAGGCAGCACCCTGAGCTGTTGACTCAATGACTTTCGGCCTTTGCACTTCTGTGCCCAGAATGTCGGCCTGAAATTGCATCAGCATATTGTTGGCACACGCCCCTCCGTCCACTTTTAAACCGGCCAACTTCATGCCCGCATCTTCCTGCATGGCATTTAAAATATCTTTCGTCTGGTAGGCCAGCGACTCCAACGTTGCCTTGATGATATGGTCTTTGCCGGTATCGCGTGTTAAACCGAAAATAGCGCCACGTGCATACATATCCCAATACGGAGCGCCCAATCCGGCAAAGGCCGGCACCACATACACTTCGTTTGAGCCGAGTGCTTTGGCTGCAAAATATTCCGAATCTTTTGATTGATCAATTAAATGCAAACTGTCGCGAAGCCATTGAATGGCGGCTCCGGCAATGAACACACTTCCTTCCAGCGCATACTCTACTTTGCCATCCAGTCCCCAAGCGATGGTGGTGATCAATCCGTTTTTTGAATATTGAATATCCGTTCCGGTGTTCATCAACATAAAGCAGCCTGTGCCGTAGGTGTTCTTTGCTTCGCCCGGCAGAAAACAGGCCTGCCCGAATAAAGCTGCCTGCTGGTCGCCCGCCACACCGGCTATGGGTATGTTAATGCCTTTATAATTCCAATTACCAAAATGATGTGCGGAAGGTTTAACTAGAGGCAAGATGGACACAGGAATGTCTAATTCATTCAACAGTCGCTCGTCCCACATCAATTTTTTAATATCGAAAAGCATCGTGCGCGAGGCGTTGGAATAATCGGTTACGTGCGATTGACCTTCGGTTAGTTTCCACATCAGCCAGGTATCAATCGTGCCGAATGCCAGCTCACCGTTATTCGCCTGCTCTCTTGCCTGCGGCACGCTATCTAATATCCATTTTATTTTGGTGGCAGAGAAATAGGAATCTATCACCAAGCCCGTGTGTTGCTTCACATAATCCGAAAGGCCTTTGGCCTTCATCGCTTCGCAAATAGAAGCCGTGCGTTTGTCTTGCCATACGATGGCGTTGTAAACCGGTTCACCTGTTTTTTTGTTCCACAGTACGGTGGTTTCGCGTTGGTTGGTGATGCCGAGTGCAGTAATGGATGCAGCATCTATTTTATTTTTTTCTATCAGCCGGGTGAGTACTTCATACTGTGTAGAAAAAATTTCGTGAGGGTCGTGCTCAACCCATCCCGGCTGTGGAAAGATCTGGCGAAACTCCATCTGCTCGATTGCCTGAATCACTCCCGATGAATTAAAGAGTACCGCACGCGAACTGGTGGTACCCTGATCTAACGCTATGATAAATTTTTCCATTTTATATTTTCAAGTTGAAGGATCAAATCAAAATATAATTTGATAAACCCAAGCCCCCAACAGTCCACCCAACAAGGGGCCTACCACAGGTATCCACGCATAGCCCCAATCCGAATTTCCTTTTCCGTGAATCGGTAAAATAAAATGAGCAAAGCGAGGGCCTAAATCCCGGGCCGGGTTCATAGCAAAACCCGTAGTGCCTCCTAAACTCAGGCCGATAGAAACGATCAGCGTCCCCACGATAACAGGATTTAACCCTTCTGCAAACTTATTGGCGCCAATAAAAAGTAGTGCCAATGTCAACACAGCCGTGGCCATTATTTCGCTGAACAAATTCGAGAGTGTATGACGGATAGCCGGGGCGGTGCAAAACACGGCCAGCTTTGTTTGTCCGTCCGGTGTTTCGCGCCAATGTGGAAGGAAATGAACCCACACCAACACCGCGCCTGTAAATGCCCCCGCAAACTGAGAGAGGATATACCCCATCGCCTGATCGGCCGGAAAAATTCCGTTAAAAGCAAACGCCAGCGTAAGTGCCGGGTTCAGGTGTGCTCCGCTGATGCGCCCCACTGCATAGATAGCCAACATCACTGCCAAACCCCAGCCTATCGTAATGGCAAGCCATCCGGCATTTTCCGATTTCGTTTTTTTCAATAGCACCGAGGCCACTACCCCATCTCCCAAAAGCACCAAGAGCAGGGTACCAAAAAATTCAGCTACATAATTTGACATGACGTGAAATGGTTTCTATGGATTGGGTAAATCTAAAAACTATTTGGCGACCTTCTTATCTGATCTAATGCTTTTTTCTGTTGTGCAATACAAAAAAAATTGAGTTAAGAAGGTTGGATAATGATAGTGGGGTTGTGCCTTACAGGAAAATTTACTGAGTTGGCTACAAAACAAAATTTGTTGGCCTGCCCGTGCAGTTCAGCAGCCCGAGTCAGCATAGATTCATCTGCCACCGTTACAACGGGATTTAATGTTACTTCTTCAAAATGTCCGCTGCCATCAGCCGCCTCGGTCATGGTTCCGGTGGCATGATCCTGATAATCTATTACCACGACCCCTGCTTCGGCACACAGGTGCAAATACCAAAGCATGTGGCATGCCGCCAGCGATGATACAAAAAGGTCTTCGGGATTATGCTTTGTCTGGTCGCCACAAAAGGCCGGATCTGCCGAACCTGAAATTTCAGGCTTATGGTCAATCGTTATGTTATACTCTCGGCCATAGGCGCGATAAGAGGTCGTACCTTCTCCTTTGTTACCTGTCCATTTGATTTTGGTTTTGTAGTGGTGGTGTTGCATTTTACTGCATGTTATAGTTGCCTCTAAGTGAATGATAGGATGGTGTTGCAGTAAATATATGCCCAAACGGTGTGATTGCGGCCGTTTTTGCATAATCGTTTAATTGCCTTAAATTTGCGCACTTTTCAAATAAATGCTCAATTACAAGCAGCAAACCATTCAAAAGTCTGTAACTATTTCCGGAGTGGGGCTCCATACCGGTGTGCAGACTACCATGACATTCCTGCCTGCGCAACCGAATCATGGCATCAAATTCCAACGGATAGATTTGCCGGGTTCACCTATTATTGACGCTGACTGCGACCGTGTAGTAGATGTTTCGAGAGGCACGACCATCGAACAAAGCGGTGCCCGTGTCAGCACCATCGAACACACGCTGGCAGCCTTAGTGGGATTAGAAATTGATAACGTGCTGATTCAACTCGATGGGCCGGAAGCCCCCATCATGGACGGAAGTTCCATTCAGTTTGTCAATGCCCTGAAAGAAGTAGGCAAAGAAGAACAAAATGCTTTGCGCGATTTTTTTGAAGTACAAGATTCTATCTTCTATCGCGAAGCTGCCCGCAATGTTGAGATTGCCGCACTGCCGTTAGACGACTATCGTGTAACCGTGATGGTTGACTATAATTCGCCCGTGTTGGGAAGCCAGCACGCCTCCATCACCAGTATTCAGCAATTTGAAAAAGAAATAGCCTCGTGCCGCACATTCTGTTTTCTGCACGAGTTGGAGATGCTCTACAAAAACAACCTGATCCGCGGAGGCGACTTAAACAACGCCATCGTGATCGTTGACCGGGTGGTGGAGCCGCATGAGTTAGACAACATCGCCAAGATGTTGAACAAACCGAAAGTAGAAGTAAAAAAAGAAGGGATATTAAATAATATAGAACTCCGCTACAACAATGAGCCGGCCCGCCATAAACTGTTAGACATTATTGGTGATTTATCGTTGGCAGGAAGGCCTTTGAAGGCACAGATATTGGCTGCCCGCCCCGGCCACGCAGCCAACGTAGCCTTCGCCAAAAAATTAAAGAAATCCATGCAGGAAGCAGACAAAAAGGGTGTGCCCAAGTACAATCCCTCGCTGCCCCCGGTCATGGATATCAACAAAGTAGCCGCCACGCTACCCCACCGCTATCCATTCTTGCTTATTGATAAGATCATCCACTTGGATAAAGAGCGTGTGATCGGTGTGAAGAATGTAACGATGAATGAAAATTTTTTTCAAGGTCATTTTCCCGGCAACCCTGTTTATCCCGGAGTTTTACAAATTGAATCCATGGCTCAGATCGGAGGTATCTTGGTAATGAACACCGTTCCAGATCCTGAAAACTATTGGACTTATTTCTTAGGTATAGATGAATTCCGTTTCCGCAAAATGATATTACCGGGCGATACGCTGGTAATTCAATGCGACCTCCTCGCTCCCATCCGGAGAGGGATTGCAAAAATGTCGGGGCGTGCCTACGTGGGCAACACGTTGGTATGCGAAGGAAGCATGACCGCCAGCATTGTTAGAAAAGATTTATGAGTAAATATCCATTAGCCAACGTACATACGGAAGCTAAAATAGGCAACAATGTTGTCATTGAGCCCTTCGCTACAGTTTATAAAGATGTAGTGATCGGTGATGGTACTTGGATTGGCCCCAATGCTGTTATCATGGATGGCGCACGTATCGGAAAAAATTGTAAGATTTTCCCGGGTGCTGTTATTTCGGGCATTCCTCAAGATTTAAAATTCGTAGGAGAAATTACTACTGCGGAAATTGGCGACAACACCACCATCCGCGAATGCGTAACGTTAAACCGGGGTACTGTAGATAAATATAAAACAGTAATCGGCTCTAATTGTTTAATCATGGCTTATGCACACATCGGTCATGATTGTATGATCGGCAACAACTGTATTTTGGGTAACACCGTGCAGTTGGCAGGCCATGTCATCATTGGCGATTATACCATTTTTGGCGGGGCTTGTGCCGTGCAACAATTTTCGCAAGTGGGTGCACATGCATACATTGGCGGTGGCTCGTTGGTGCGAAAAGATGTGCCGCCCTACATTAAAGCCGCACGCGAGCCTTTATCTTATGCAGGTATTAACACCGTTGGTTTGCTCAGACGAGGATTTGAATCAGATAAAATTTCAGAGATACAGGAAATTTACCGTTACGTGTTTTTGAAAGGACTTAACAACTCGAAAGCACTGGATCTGGTAGAAAACGAATTGCCCGCATCTGCCGAACGTGATGAAATTGTAAATTTCATCAAAGCTTCTGAGCGCGGTATCTTAAAAGGCTTTTCATCAGGCGCGTCTGCCATCGAATGAAAATCGTAACTGAGAATTTAGGAAAGCGCTTTAACCGCGAATGGATTTTCAGGAATTTCAGCCACATATTCGAAACCGGAAAACGCTATGCCATTACCGGCCCTAACGGATCGGGCAAATCAACCCTGATGCAAGTGTTGTGGGGGCAAATGCAACCCAGCACCGGAGCGATCTCTTATTTTCCTACACCCCATGATGTTCATGCACCTATTGAACAAATCAATCCATCAGATCTGTTTAAACGAGTAGCGATTGCCGCACCTTACATGGATCTGATCGAAGAGTTTTCGCTTCCGGAAATGATCCGGTTTCATTTTAAATTTAAAACCTGCCGGCTGCCACTCGATCTCTTGATTGATAAAATAAACCTACCCGCCAATCCATCAAAACCTATTTCACAATATTCATCGGGTATGCGGCAGCGACTAAAATTAGGGTTGGCCTTTTACTCAAAAGCAGACTTCCTTTTTCTGGATGAGCCCTGCACCAACCTCGACCAAGCCTCTGCGCAGTGGTATCACGACCAGTTGAGCGAAGTACCAACAGATACCATTACATTCATCGCTTCCAACCTGGAACATGAATACGCTTCGGCAGACTTTAAAATCAATATTTTTGATTACAAGTAAGGTTACTTCGGCTTGATTCAGATTATCTAACAGCAGAAAACCGCCTCCAACCAGGTATTTTAAAAACAGATTGATTTTTTGTAAGTTTATCGCAATTTAAATTAACCCTCCTCCATGAAGCACACACGTATATTCCTGCTCGGTGTCTCTTTGATAGCGCTGCTCACTTTTGCCGGATGCGGCTCTCATAGCAAAACACAACCTGTTCAGGATACCCAATTAGCGTTACTCACTAAAACATGGACAGTTTCAAGCGTAACGCTGGGAGGAACTGATGTAACCAATTCTAACGGATGGAATTGGACGAGTTTTACGCTAACCGTAAGCGGCCAACCCGGGCAAGGAGCCAATGGTGTTTATAACTACACGTGTGCTAACCGCCCAAATGCAGGCACAGACCCGTGGCCAACCAATGGCACTTGGTCATTTGGCGCTTCCCCCACATCTCAAGTAGTGAGAGACCCCAGCACCACCAACTTACCGATGACCTACACCGTCAATGCTGCCGGTTCAACCTTACAGATCTCTTTTACCCTCTCCACCGGTGCCGGCTGGCGAACTAACAATGTTACCGGCAACTGGGTATTTAATCTGAAAAATCCTTAACCGGTTAATTCAGGAATTGTTATTTTTGTCGCGGCAAATCGGCACGACCAGCTCCTGCTGAACTCCCCCAGGGCCGGAAGGCAGCAAGGGTAGGCGGTTGTAGCGGTGCGATGTTCGGTTTGCCATTTTTATTTTATCCTTATCCTGCGTCCTGCTCCTTTTACGGCCGATACATTAAAAAAACCTACTACTGTACTACCATTCGGATTGGTGTTGGTAATGTTAGATGAAACATTTTCCATCGGCTTAGCAAAGAGTGCCGCAAAACCGCCCTGTACATTCGTTTGATTTTTCACCTGCGTCACATGATCGAACGCAGCCAACGTGATGGATTGAATTTCAACATAAACCGAGTCGCCCACAACATAGGGTGATAATATCTTGCCATTTGAATCTTTATCTACCGGATTAATTGCCTGACGGATGGGCGTAATAAAACGCACTCCGTCAAAATCGCCACCGGCAGAAAAGCCCGCATCATAAGCCAGATTAATTTCTGACGGTTTGTTTAACAGTATTCCGTTTTTATAGGTTCTTATCCAATAGGTATCGCCCGCACCTTTGGGATCTGTTGACCAAAATTCTGCGATATAAGAGCCACTGGGAAACCGTAAGCTTTTTGATATTGAAAAAGAAATACTGTCAACGGGCGGCACTCTTTTCATTTCAGATGTGGCCGTATATGTTTCTCCTCCTGTTGTAACACTGAGAGAATACTTTTTTCCTACTGTACCTAAGTTATTGCCCGGGGCAGGTGTCCACTGATAGGTTCCGGTATTCGTTCCGTCATCCGTAAAATAGAAAATATTGTTGAGGTTATCGGTAACCGTAACGGTGGCGCCACTTACACCGGGCGGCAGGCGGTCGGCAAAGTACGATTCCGTCATCGTTAACTGGATAATTTGTTTTTCCGGTTTATTGTTCAGCCATCCACTTACAACCAAAACAGATGGCGCCTTGTCTAATGTAGGATGAATAACTGTTTGGCATGAGCATAAGAAAAATATCAGCACAAGAAATGAGCTTACTATTTTAATCGTCTGCTGTACCCGTATTTTGTTCAATCGCTTCATCCTTTTCAAGTCATTACTTATATGCTTCTCTAATAAATCTCTCATCACTCAAAAATTAAAATTGTAAGAAACAGCAGGCACCATCGTGCCGATAATAGAAACCTGTTGTGCTTGTGTTTGTACCGGTTGGCCAGATGGCACACGCTGGTCATTTTGAGAGAAATAAATAGCAAAAGGGTTTTGGCGTGCATACACATTGTAAACGGAGAATACCCAATAGTCGTGGGTCTTGCGGGGCTTTCCGTTCTTTTCTCGTTTGCCTTCCAGCCGAAAAGCTACATCAAGGCGGTGGTAGGGAGGCAGCCGCACATTATTGCGGGCGTTGTTGGCATTGTACGGAATAAAGATTCCATTTTCATAATAACCAGAAGTAGGAAAATTGGTGGGCGTGCCTGAAAGAAACACAAAGTTGGTAGAAAAAGACCAGCGTTTAGTGATGTCGTAAAAAGCGCTGATTTTAAGATTATGGCGCTGATCAAAACGGGTGGGGTACCAATTGCCGTTGTTGATACCCAACGTTTGAAGTTCTGTTTTGGCCAGTGTGTAGCTCACCCAGCCGTTTAGCCGCCCCATTTTTTTTCGCAAATAAAATTCAACGCCATAAGCCCGGCCTTTGCCGGAGAGTAAATCTCCCTCCAGCCGTTTATTGATCAGCAGATCTGCTCCGTTGATATAATCAATTTGATTTTGAGTGGCACGCCAATATGTTTCTACTGATGCCTCCCATTCATTTTCTTTGCCCAGTGTGCGAAAGTAGCCCACTGCATACTGATCGCCCAATTCGGGAAGGATGTTTTGTGAGGTGGGTGTCCACACATCTAATGGGTTAGAAGCAGCCGTATTTGAAATCAGGTGCAGGTATTGCACCATCCGGTTGTAGCTGGCTTTTATTGAACTCCATTCGTTCAACTGAAATTTTGCAGACAGCCTCGGCTGCCAATTCATGTATTGTGCTGAAACCTGCCCAGGCCGATAGGCGGTATGGGTTGTGGCAATCCTGCGAATGCCCGGCACTGTATCGCGATAATGAAACACCGTATCGCCAAAAGAATTAAACTGCGATAACCGCACACCATACTCTACAGAAAACCGATCGCTCACTCTTTGCGTGTTGCCGGCATAGAGCGAATTTTCTAAATTATATTTTTTCGGAATGCTGATATTCTTGGCTACACCGTTGGTAGTTCCTACCGAATTGGCCGGATCAAAGTTGTAATAGATAACCTCAGCACCCAACGACAACTCATTGTTTTGATTGATAAAATACGTCAGCTCGGGTTTAAGAATATAGTTGCGAATGGAAGAGCTCCATTTAAAGCGGTTCTGACTATCGCTGCCGAACTGAAGGTTGTAAGAATACTGGCTATACACACCGGTGAGATTGTAAAATAATTTTTGGTTGAACAGATGGTTCCACCGTAGCGTGGTGGTTTGGCTTCCCCAACTAAATCCCTGGTCTTTGGTGAACAGAAAGTTATCGCGGCCAAAATATCCCGACAGGAAAAGACGGTTATGATTGTTTAATTGATAGTTTGCCTTGGCGGTAATATCATAAAAATTAAGAGCTCCGCCATCTTTCAGTACTTTCACAAAAGGGCGGGCAAGAATATCAATGTACGAACGCCTCGCGGCCACAATAAAAGATCCTTTGTCTTTCACAATCGGAGCTTCTATAGCCAGCCTCGAAAATATCGTTCCGACACCACCTGTTGTCTCCAGTTTTTTATTGTTCCCTTCTTTCATGCGCACATCCAAAATAGAAGACAGTCGCCCGCCATAGCGTGCCGGTATGCCGCCTTTGTACAGTTTAGTGTCTATCACAGCATCGGGATTGAAAACCGAAAAAAAGCCGAGCATGTGCGAAGAATTGTACACGGGCGCTTCATCTAGGAATATCAGGTTTTGCCCTACATTGCCACCGCGCGAATTATAACCCGAAGCACCCTCTCCTACCGTACTGATCCCGGGCAGCGCCTGAATAGATTTAATGACATCGGCTTCGCCTAAAAACGCAGGCATTTTGCGGATGGTGCGTATATCTAACTCGGCCGTGCTCATCTCAGTACTTTGTACCCGGGTTATCGGGTTATCGGCTTGCACCACTACTTCCTGCAATTCTTTAGAGGTTTCTTTCATTTCAATATCTAACCGCTGGTCGCTCTGAAGCTCTATTGCTTTTTCAATATGCCCATACCCCACATAAGTGATTACCACCGTGTAAGCTGCTGGCGGAACAGTGATGGAATAAAACCCATAAACGTTAGCAGTGGCAGCGGCATTTGCTTCTTTGATCAACACCGTAGCTCCGATCAAGGCTTCTCCGCTGCCGGCATCTTTCACATAACCGCTCAACGTATATTTATTTTGGGCTACTGCAACTGAAGGCAACAATATGAGAAAGGTAAAAAAACCGAATCATCGGAAGGATTTTATAGATTGTCAGTCACATCAACAAAACGCAATATTCAGTTTATTGTTCGGTAAATAAAAAAATCTTTTGCGTTTAACATGATAGGGAAATAACTTTTTTTACCATGCCTGATGCAAGCAAAAAAATCGTTTAGATTTGCACCTAAATACTGATCTCTATGAAATTTTTTATTGATACAGCCAACCTCAACGAAATCAAAGAAGCACATAATTTAGGTGTATTAGATGGCGTAACCACTAACCCCTCGCTGATGGCGAAAGAAGGCATAGCCGGTGACGAAAAAGTGAGGGCGCACTACAAAGCCATCTGCAACATTGTGGACGACAATGTGAGCGCGGAAGTGATTGCCACCGAGTTCGACAAAATCATTGCAGAAGGAAAAGAACTCGCTAAAATTGACAGCAAGATTGTGGTAAAAGTGCCAATGATTAAAGATGGCGTAAAAGCAATCAAAAAATTTAGCAGCGAAGGCATACGCACCAACTGCACGTTGGTATTTTCTGCAGGCCAGGCCTTGCTGGCGGCAAAAGCCGGAGCCAGTTTTGTATCTCCCTTTATAGGACGGCTTGACGATGTGTCGCAAGACGGGTTGGAACTGATCGCCCAGATCCGATTGATATACGACAACTATGGTTATGAAACGAAAATCCTCGCTGCCAGCGTGCGCCACACCATGCACCTGATCAAATGTGCTGAAATAGGAGCTGATGTAGCCACATGCCCGCTCAAAGTCATTACCGACTTATTGAACCACCCGCTTACCGACATCGGGCTGGCTAAGTTTTTGGCCGACCACAAAAAGGTAAACGGATAGATTCTATTTCATGTTTTCATCTGATCCCGTATTAAGTGTTCGCGAGGCAACCATCTATCAGGATCACAATGCGGTGCTCCATCAAATCAGTTTTGATATCAGCAAAGGCGAGTTTGTATTTATTATTGGCCGCACCGGATCGGGCAAGTCATCGCTGCTGAAAACATTATATGCCGATTTGCCGCTGCGCGAAGGTGAGATCAACGTAGCGGGTGTACAAATCCATGGAATCAAAAACAAACACATCCCATTACTGAGGCGAAAAATAGGTATCATTTTTCAAGACTTTCAATTACTGCAAGACCGTACTGTTATAGAAAATTTGGCGTTTGTTATGAAAGCCACCGGCTGGAAAGACAAAGCTAAAATGAAAACCCGGCAGGCTGAGGTGCTCATGCAGGTAGGGCTAGGCTCTGTCGAAAAAAAAATGCCGCACCAGCTTTCAGGCGGAGAGCAACAGCGCGTGGTGATAGCCCGTGCGCTCATCAACGAACCTTTATTGTTGATTGCCGATGAACCCACCGGCAACCTCGACCCGGAAGTATCGTATGATATTTTAAAAGTATTTCAGCAAATCAACAAAAGTGGAACAGCCATTCTGATGGCTACCCACAGCTATGGATTAATCAGAAAGTTTCCGGCACGCATACTCAAGTGCGAAAACGGAAACTTAAAAGATTCTAAGGTTGAGAATTTTGAATTAAGCAGCGACTATTAAACGTCTTTTTGTTTTTTAATTTCTGCTTTCGGGTTATCCAGTTTTTGAAGCTGTTGGTTGATGAGGTCTATCCGCACCAGCAAATTCAACACCAGTGCATCGCGCACATCTTGCGTGGGCTTTCGTTTCATTTCGTCTTTCAGCACTTGGTACATGGCATCTAATTTTTTCAGGTTTTGGGTAACCTCATCTTCCGTCAATCCGGTTTTAGACTGATACTGGCTGACCATCGCCATCTTTTCATTAATCTGTGCGCTGTAATAATTTTCTAGATCGTTAAAACTCTGCCACGCTGATTTATCCTGCCGCTCAGATGTTGTTTTGATATAAAATTTATCGACCAGCAAATAACCGGATAAGAATAAAAGAAAAATGGCCGCTACCCGCCAAAAAGTTACCGCATCGAGAAAAAAACGGTTGGTCTTACCCTGCCCTGATTGCGCTATTTTACTCCACACATTTTCTGGCGGTGTGTAAGCATCAAAATGCTGTCTGTTTTCTTCAACAAATTTTTCCAGCGAATCTTTTTTATTTTTCATAGGACTCAAGGATTTCTTTCAGTTTTTTTTTAGATCGGTTATACTGCGACTTAGAGGTGGACTCGGTGATGCCCAGTATCTCGGCAATCTCGGCATGATCATATCCCTCCAATAAATACAATGACAATACAACGCGATATCCATCCGGTAATTGTTCTATCGCCTTCCGCACTTTCTCTACCGTAAACGGAAAGCCATCCAGCATATCCGTTTGTTCGTGCTCAGCCACATCAAATTGATCGGCCTCCGGCAGCCGCTCGAACCGCCTCTTTCGTACCGTGTTAATGGCTTTGTTTACTACGATCCGTTTCAGCCAAGCTCCAAAGGCTGCATCGCCCCGGTAGCTTTCCAGATTATTAAAGGCGCTGATAAATGATTCTTGCAGCACATCTTTAGCCTCATCGGCATCGTTCACAATGCGGTATCCCACATTGTACATCGCCCTTTTGTATAGGTCATACAATTGCCGAATGGCCTCGCTGTTGCCCTCGCGGCAGCGGCTGATCAATGCGGCATGATGTACAATATTCTCCAACTGATGATATCACTCGTGAACAAAGACAACCCCAGCAGTCAAAGGTTGCACGGTTATTTTACCTTGGCCAGATTTTCTTTTGCCGGAGGGAAATCCGGTGCAATGGCCAATGCCTGCTCAAAAAAAGTTTTAGCGGTAGCTTTGTCTGACTGCTCCATGGCAGCCACACCTTTCAGGTTTAACACCGCCACCTTCATGGAAAAATCTTTTGTTTTGTTGTCGGGCATGGGGTAGCCAATCTTAAGCGCATCCAAATCTTTTGCAGCCAGTAAAATATCGGATGAAGCCACCGCCTCGCGATATCTTTTTAACTGAAGTTGCAATGCTGCCATTTTGTACAACACATTCGGATTATTTTGTAACAGATACAAGCTCTCATAGCTTTGTAAGGAGCGATCATACACGCCCAAGTTTTCGTAGCCGATAGCGGCAATCTCCAGCGCTCCTGCATTTTTGGGATTTCTCTTCAGCAGCGTTTGCGCAACCAGCACAGCCGAAGGATACTTTCTGTTTTGATAGTAGTAGCCGGCTAAATCAAAAACAGTAGAATCATTGCCCTGGTTTTCTACAATCAAATCATACAAAGCATCTTTGGCTATATCGTAATCGTTCCACTGCACGGCCAATTGGTATTTCATGGCGTAGTGCTGAAGCAACGGGTTAATCGCGTTTGCCGGCACTGTGTCTTTTGTCGTAGCAGCTTGCGTTGATTTAGCCGGTTGAACTTGTGTCTGGTTTGTCTGAACAGGCGGAGCGTCAGTTTTCTTTTTCTTTTGGGCTACCACACTCATTGCAGCCAACATCAGCAACACTAAAAAACTATTTTTCATAACAACGGTTTTATTGGTTTACATTTTTTTAACTAATCCTTTTTTGGTTGCAATTTTCGCGAGCATCTGCAGTGCTTCTTCTCTCGTATTTTTAATTTTTCCTTCCAAGATAGCCTCTCGTATCTGTTCTTTCATGTCTCCGATGAGGCGGCCTGCCGGAAGATCGTACAAACGCATGATCTCATCGCCCGTAACGGGCGGCTGAAAGTTTCTGATTTTGTCGCGTTCTTCCAACTCGATCATTTTCTGTTGCACCTTTTCAAAATTACCCAGGTACTTAGCTACTTTTTCGGTATTCTTGGAAGTAATGTCAGCCCGGCACAATATCATCAATGCCTCTACATCATCTCCGGCTTCAAACAGAAGCCTGCGGATGGCCGAGTCGGTAACTTCTTTCACCAAGGCAATGGGCCGCAAATGCAACCGCACTAATTTTTGTACGAAAAGCATTTTTTCATTCATGGGTAGTTTCAATCGCCTGAATAGGCCGGGGGTCATCCGCGCTCCTTTGTCTTCATGCCCGTGAAAAGTCCATCCTACTTTAGGTTCAAACCGCTTGGTTGCCGGCTTGGCGATGTCATGCATAATCGCTGCCCACCGAAGCCACAAATCGTCCGACACTTTCGATACATTGTCGAGTACTTGCAAGGTGTGGTAGAAATTATCTTTGTGTGCTTTGTTGTCAACATATTCTACCCCGTGCAATGCCACCATCTCGGGAAAAAATTCTTTTAACAACCCTGCTTGGAATAACAACTTAAATCCATAAGAAGGAACGGGCGTGAGGATAATTTTATTCAATTCATCTACGATGCGTTCCATAGAAACAATTTTTAAGCGTGGAGCATTTCTGATGATTGCCTCAAATGTGTCGGCCTCGATATCAAAGTTGAGTTGAGCCGCAAAACGGATAGCCCGCATCATGCGCAGCGGATCATCCGAAAAAGTAACATCAGGCGCAAGCGGGGTCTGAATGATTTTTTTTGCCAGGTGGGCCACACCTCCAAACGGATCAACCAACTCGCCATATTTTTTTTTATTCAGGCTGATGGCCAGCGCATTGATTGTAAAATCCCTGCGTTTTTGATCATCTTCCAGTGTACCATCTTCTACGATAGGTTTACGCGAGTCATTTCGATAAGATTCTTTACGAGCACCAACGAATTCCAAGTCAAAGTCTTGAAATTTTATCATGGCCGTTCCAAAATTTTTAAATGTCGTTACCGGCCCGGCACCTAGCTGGCGGGCTGTTTTTTCTGCTAATTCTATCCCGCTCCCCACACATACCACATCAATGTCTTTACAAGGTCGTTTTAACAACAGGTCGCGCACAAACCCACCCACTACATACGTATCGAGTTGTAGCTGTTCTGCTGCGCTGGCAACCTGTTCAAACACAGGAAATCGCTCCAAATCTTCTATTAAATTCACATTAAAAATTAAGCTGATCAGACAAAAACTGTCAAAGGTAAATAGAAATAGGCCACAAATTCGCACGTTTTTTTTTGCATTAGCGAATGCTACGGTTATCTTTGCACCCTGTTTTTTAGGTCCGGTAGTTCAGCTGGTTAGAATGCCTGCCTGTCACGCAGGAGGTCGCGGGTTCGAGTCCCGTCCGGACCGCCAGAAGGTTAAACCATTTCAAACTTTGATTGTCAAAGTTTGGCTTGGTGTTTGGCGGTAGCAGGTGTCTGGTATTTTTTAATCGGTTAAATTCAAAATTCGATAAATAGAAACACTGTTCTGGTAAAAAATAATATTGAAAAAAATAGCCTACTGTACCGCATTTCCGTTTATACCTTTTTTCAATTCTTGAGACCCCTCACTAAATATCTTTTATTTATCGGTATCCTGATACTGGTTGTGGTCTATCAGCAACACAGTTTCGGCTTCCTGCAAGCATCCAATAATTCGGGCAAGAATGTTCACAAGGTTGACCTGTTGCCTCAGGCCTTTCTTAAAAAGAAACCTTCCTTTACTTATGAGCAGGAAATTATTTCTATAGAAGAAGATGAGGAAGACCGCACCGAATGCAAAAAGTCTTTTTCCGAAACCATTAACAGTTTTGTTTTCATCTCCGCACCGTCATTTAATGATTTTTCCTTTTCGGGATTAAACCAAGTTTATATTTCTGATCCTGTTTCTGTTTTCTTTTTCAAGAAATCGGCTTGTATCTTCTTTCAGGTATTTAGAGTTTGAATCTTTACCACAGGCTACACAAAAAAGTAGCTTGTGTTGTGCAGCACTTTACAACTAAATTTTTGGTTTAAGGTCAACTGTCGAATAGAAACCCATAACAACTCAAAATAGACCCCATTGAATAATTAAGTATATGAAAAAAATCCCCCTCATCATCGGCTTGGCCATCCTGTTTTACTGTATGGGCTGCTCAAAAAAAGAGGAGAAAGCAGAAGATGTTAAATTTCTCGTTACAAGCCCTATCCGGAAAGACACGCTTATTACCCGAGCTTATGTTTGCCAGATTCGTGCGATACAGCACATTGAGTTGAGAGCTCTTGAGCAAGGTTATCTGCAAAATATCTATGTGGACGAAGGAAAGAATGTGAAGCAAGGCCAGCTCATGTTTCAGATCCTGCCTTTATTGTACCGGGCTGAATTGCAGAAGGCGGAAGCCGAGACAAAATTTGCAGAGATCGAATATCTAAACACCAAACAACTGGCAGACAGCAATGTGGTTTCGCCCAACGAACTGGCGTTGGCCAAAGCCAAATTAGATAAAGCCAAAGCACAGCAATCGCTGGCTGCCGTACACTTGGGGTTTACAGAAGTAAAAGCTCCTTTTGATGGTATCATGGATCGTTTTTATGTACGACTGGGGAGCCTTGTCAACGAAGGCGACTTGCTCACCACACTGTCAGACAACAGCGAGATGTGGGTTTACTTCAACGTGCCCGAGGCCGAATACCTGAACTATAAATCCAATCTTAAAAAAGATAGTTTGATGCGGGTGCAACTGCAAATGGCCAACAACGTGATATTCGATCATCCCGGCATCGTTAAAACCATCGAAGCCGATTTCAATAATGAAACCGGAAACATTGCCTTCCGGGCTACCTTCCCTAATCCTCAAGGATTATTGAGACATGGAGAAACGGGAAATGTGCTGGCTACTTCTCCGCTAAAAAACGCCTTGATCATCCCGCAAAAAGCAACTTTCGAGGTGCTTGAAAAGAAGTATGTGTTTGTCGTAGATAAAGACAACGTTGTTCATCAACGAGAGATCAAGATCGGCTCTGAACTGCCAGACCTTTATATTATTACGGCCGGTTTAAGCGATAAAGAAAAAATTATGTTAGAGGGCATACGCAAAGTACGCGATAACGAAAAGCTTGCCGAATACAAATACGAAGACCCTAAGACGGTGCTGCCCCGCTTAAAAGTATATGTTGAATAACACCCTCTAACAAAATATAAGATGTTTAGTGCATTTTTAAAAAGACCGGTACTTGCCATTGTGTTATCGCTCGTGATTATTTTCATGGGTGTATTGTCTATTACCACTCTGTCCACATCTCAGTTTCCTTCGGTGGCTCCCCCTGTGGTGATGGTGTCTGCTTCTTACCCTGGCGCTGCCGCCAAAACACTTACTGAGTCTGTGATTATCCCGCTGGAGCAAGCTATCAACGGAGCCTGGGGGATGCGTTACATGACCTCCGATGCCACCAGCGCTGGCGAAGCCAACATACAAGTAATATTTCAGCCTGGCTCTGATATCAACCAGGCTTTGGTACAGGTTTCCAATCGCGTAGAGCAAGTAAGAAACCGTCTTCCTGTTTTGGTACAACGAGAAGGGGTTATCATCACCCCGGTAATTCCCAGTATGCTCATGTACGTAAACCTGTATAGCACCGACAAGAATGCCAATATGAAATTCTTGTTCAACTATGCGGGCGTTACTATGGTTCCGGAAATTCAACGCATTAATGGTATCGGGCAAGTGCGCATTCTTGGCAGCCGGCAATATGCCATGCGTGTATGGCTCAACCCTGAGCGGATGCGTGCCTATACTGTTTCTCCCGATGAAGTAATGGATGCCATGGCCGACCAAAGCATTATCGGCAAGCCGGGGCGCATCGGGCGTGGCGACAGCAAACGAGCCGAGGCATTGGAGTTTGTATTAGCTTATGCTGATCGTTTCAACGACCCCAAACAATACGAAAATATCATCATCCGGGCCAATGCCAAGGGTGAGTTGCTTCGTTTGAAAGACATTGCAACAGTAACTTTAGGAAGTGAATATTACGACATCTACTCCAACATCAACGGCTATCCTTCTGCCGCCATTGTCTTAAAGCAGACCTATGGCAGTAATGCCAGCGAGGTGATTGCCAATGTGAAAGCAAAACTAGAGGCGCTGAAGAAAGATTTCCCGCCCGGTATGGACTATGAAGTGAGTTATGATGTATCTAAGTTTTTAGATGCCTCTACCGAAAACGTAATCCACACCCTGCGGGATGCCTTCATCCTCGTGGCGTTGGTGGTGTTTATCTTCTTGGGCGACTGGCGATCTACTTTGATCCCAACCTTAGCCGTACCTATCTCGCTAATTGGTGCCTTTATCTTCATGCAGGTATTTGGTTTAACCATCAACATGATCACCCTGTTTGCTATTGTGTTGGCCATCGGTATTGTGGTGGACGATGCCATCGTGGTGGTGGAGGCGGTGCATGCCAAGATGGAGAGCGACCATGTTTCTCCCTACAAAGCTGTGCAACTCGTGTTAGGAGAAATCAGCGGGGCTGTTATCGCCATCACACTTTTAATGACTGCTGTATTTATCCCCATCTCATTTATGTCAGGCCCGGTGGGTGTTTTCTACCGTCAGTTTTCCATTACCATGGCCAGCTCCATTGTTTTATCGGGGCTTGTGGCTTTAACGCTTACCCCGGTTTTGTGTGCCATGATTTTAAAGAATACACATGGGCAACACAGAAAAAGAAATCTCTTCAACCGATTTATTGACTCCTTTAACCGGGGCTTCGAAAAAATTACAGGCCGGTATGTATGGGTGTTGCAGCACATTGCCAAACGAAGATCTGTAACCGTGGGGTTGTGGATTGTTTTTGTGGTGGGCATCATAGTCATTGCCAGCAAACTGCCTTCGGGTTTCATTCCTCCCGAAGATCAGGGTATGATCTATGCAATCGTGCAAACCCCGCCTGGCTCTACCCTTGAGAGAACCAACGATATTTCGCGCCAACTGCAAGAGAGTATTATGACAGTGGAGGGGATTAAATCCGTTTCTTCTATCGCGGGTTATGAAGTTCTTACCGAAGGGCGCGGCTCCAACGCTGCTACTTGTTTGATCAATCTTAAGCCGTGGTCTGATCGCAAGCATACCGTACAAGAAATTACTTACGAACTGGAAGAAAAAGCTAAAGATTTCCCTGGTGCCACCATCGAGTTTTTCGATCCACCTGCCGTGCCCGGTTTCGGTGCAGCCGGTGGGTTTGCCCTGCAGTTGCTCGACAAAAACCCGGATGGCACTTATGATGACCTTGAGCGTGTGAAAAACGAATTCATGGCCGCGTTGGAAAAACGCAAAGAACTTACCGGGTTATTTACTTTCTTCAGCGCTAACTATCCGCAATATGAAATTGAATTCGATAATCAGTTAGCTATGCAAAAGGGTGTCACCATCGGCAATGCCATGAACACACTTTCCATTTTTGTGGGCAGCACGTACGAACTGGGCTTCATCAAATACCAACGTTTTTTTAAAGTATTTGTGCAGGCAGCACCTGAGTTCAGACGCCTGCCATCTGACTTGATGAACCTGTGGGTGAAAAACGACCATAACGAAATGGTTCCCTTCTCGGCTTTTATGAAAATAAAAAAGCAGCAGGGTGCCAACGAAATCAATAGGTACAATATGTACAACACTGCGGCCATCCGGGGTGGCCCCGCCAAAGGATACAGCAGTGGGGAAGCCATTGCAGCCGTAAAAGAAGTGGCCGCCAAAACTTTACCACGTGGTTTCGACATTGACTGGGCTGCCCTTTCGTACGATGAAGTAAGGCGCGGAAACGAAGCTATTTATATTTTCCTCATCGTGCTTGCTTTCGTTTACTTGGTGTTGGCTGCACAATACGAAAGTTTCATCATCCCGCTGGCCGTGGTGCTCTCATTGCCGGCCGGTGTGTTTGGCTCTTTTCTGCTGGTAAAATCGATGGGACTTGCCAACGACATCTACGCACAGGTGGGATTAATTATGTTGGTTGGTTTATTGGGGAAAAATGCGGTGTTGATTGTGGAGTTTGCCAACCAAAAGCACCAACAAGGTATGAGCGTACTCGAAGCAGCCATCGAAGGGGCGCGCGTTCGTTTCCGTCCGATATTGATGACATCTTTTGCTTTCATTGCCGGTTTGATACCATTGGTTTTGGCACATGGTGCCGGAGCCATCGGTAACCGCACCATCGGTTCTTCGGCACTCGGAGGTATGCTCTTCGGAACAATCTTTGGTGTTATCATTGTTCCCGGGCTTTACTACATCTTCGGTAAGATGGCCTCGGGCCGCAAACTCATTAAAGACGAAGAGAAAGATTCTTTGTCTGAAGATCTGGTTCACAAAATGGACAGTTTCCCCCAACCTGACGAAAGTGATGACCATGCGCACTAAAAAACTATTAACCTATACCGGGCTTATTCTGATTGCCCTCACCTACTGGCGATGCAGTGTTCCTTCCATTTTGCAAAAAAAGGAGAATAAAAAATTGCCAGCGGATTATTACAGCTCTACGGATACGCTGAATACGGCTACCATCAAATGGAAAGAATTTTTTACCGATCCGTATCTCACTTCGCTTATTGACACAGCCCTGCGAAACAATCAGGAACTGAACATCATCCTGCAGGAAATCAATATTGCCAATAACGAAGTGCGTGCCCGCAAAGCAGCTTACCTGCCATTTGTCAATATTGGCGGAGGTGCCGGGTTCGACAAGATGGGCCGCTACACAAGGTTGGGGGCGGTGGATGCTACCACCAACATTTCGCAAGGAAAGCAAATACCGGAGGTGCTGCCCGACTACATGGTAGCTGCCAACATATCTTGGGAAGTGGACATCTGGAAAAAATTGCGCAACTCCAGGAAGTCTGCCATCTACAGCTACCTTGCCACTACCGCAGGCAAAAATTTCATGGTTACCCATCTGGTCGCAGAAATAGCCAATTCATTTTACGAACTGATGGCGTTAGACAACCAGCTATACATACTAAAGCAGAATATTAAAATATTACAAAATGCGTTGGAAATTGTGAAACTTCAAAAAAAGTCTGCCCGGGTAACAGAGTTAGCCGTACGCAGGTTTGAGGCCGAAGTGATGAAGAACCAAAGCCACATTTATCTTATTCAGCAAAGTATCGTTGAAACTGAGAATAGAATCAATTTCCTGGTCGGGCGATTCCCTAAACGCGTAGCACGCAATTCGTGGACTTTTATTGAGATCGTGCCCGACTCCATTCATGCCGGCATTCCATCGCAGTTATTGCAAAACCGCCCCGATATCAGGCAGGCCGAATTTGGACTGATCGCTGCCAACTTAGATGTGAAGGTCGCCAAAATGTATTTTTACCCTTCATTAAATATTACCGGAGCCATTGGGTTTGATGCCTTTAATCCGACCTATCTGGTAAGTAAGCCCGAGTCTATGATGTATAACTTGGGAGCCGGTCTGTTTGGGCCACTCATTAATCGTAATGCTATCAAAGCTACTTATTACAGCGCCAGTGCACGGCAAATTCAGGCTGCCTTCAATTATGAGCGAACTATCTTAACAGCCTATATTGAAGTAGCCAACCAGTTGGCCAATATCAATAACATGAAAAAAAGCTATGAGAAAAGAGCTAACCAAGTGCAAACACTGACTGAATCAATAGCGATTTCTACCAAGCTTTTTAAATCGGCACGGGCAGATTATATGGAAGTGTTGTTTACCCAGCGCGATGCGTTAGATTCAAAATTCGAACTCATCGAAACCAAAAAGATGCAGATGAATGCCATGGTTAATATCTATCAGGCCTTAGGCGGTGGCTGGAACTAATACCTGAAAACTTAGCGCATTACAACGGCTACTTCATTTTGAGGTGGCCGTTTGTGTTATATCAGAATTCTAGTTACCAATTCTTTAAAAATCTGTCCTTCGCCTTCACTCCCACTGTTAACGCCTTTCAGTTTTAAATCGGCTTGCTGCAGCAGCGAAATGATTTCAAGTGTTTTTTGCTGTGGGTAACGCTGCACGGCTGCCATGTAATCTTTAACCGCATAAGAGCTGATCTTCAATGCGACTGTCAGGCCTTGTGCAGAGCGATCGGGAACGGTATGGGCTGCCAGCACTTTGCTGTAAAATGAGTATAAAAATGCTACCATGGGGATGGCCGGATTTTTTTTTGGATTGGCTTCAAAGTAGTTGGTAATCTTGGCGGCTTGCAACCTGTCTCTATGCACCAAAGCACGTTGCAATTCAAAAATATTATACTCACGGCTGATCCCCACCTTGGCCATGATGTCGGCACTACGCACAGGTTCTTGGGCGGGGTGGTCAATTAGTATTTTATCAATTTCATTGGCCAGCCTGTTTAAATCATTGCCTACGTATTCGGCCAGCATACGGGCAGCTTCCTCTTCAATGGTATATTTTTTTTCACTAAAATATTCGCTCACAAATTCAACCAACTGGTTGTCGTATGGTTTTTTAAAAGAACCTGCAGTGGCCAGTTGCTCTGCTTTTTTGCCCAACTCCTTCCGCTTATCCAGTGTTTTGTGCTTATGGCACAGCACCAGCACGGTAGATGGCACCGGTTGTTTCAGGTAATCCAGCAACAACTTCGATCCGGTTTCTTTATTGAGGTCAGGAATATCTTGCGCCTCGCGCACAATTACCACCTGGCGTTCGGCCATCATCGGAAAGCGTCTGGCATTTGTAAGAATGGTGGCCATCGGTGCGTCTTTGCCGTAGAGTATTACCTGATTAAATCCTTTCTCTGCACTATTCAGCGCATGCGTTTCGATATAATCCGAAATTTTATCAATGTAGTAGGTCTCTTCGCCTTGCAATAGATAGACAGGGTCGTACTGTTTCTTTTTTAATTTCTCTAAAATTTTTTTTGCCGATGCGTCCATTATCTGATTCTTTTTTTTCTGGCCAGATCAAAAGCGGTTACTACTCCGGTAGCTGCACCAAAGAGGTGAGCTTCCCACGAAATGTGCGGATCGTTGGGCAAGATTCCCGATACAATAGCTCCGCCATATACAAACGTGATGATTAGTGAAATGGTGAGCGACAGAAAATCTTGCCGAAGGATGCCAAACAAAATCAAGAATGAAGCAAGCCCATAAATCAGCCCGCTGGCACCGATATGGTACGACAGCCGTGGGCTGAGCAGCCACACCAGAAAATTGGTAATGAAGTAGCACCGGAAGAACACAATGCCACCAATGCGGTCGTAAAAAAAATAAAGAAGTGTGCCCAGAAAAAGCAATGGAAAAGTATTGGACAACAAATGTCCCAAGCTACCGTGTATGATCGGGGCAAATACAATACCCAACAGCCCATGCATCGTGCGCGGGTAGATACCCAAAAAACCTAAGTCTATGTTGTACAAATACTCAATGGTGAAAACTAACCACATTAAGAAAACCAAACGGAACGGAACGGCAGAGCTGCTGAAGATTTGGTTTTCGTTGCCGGGCATTAATGAACCGATGGGTCTTTTATCATCGGCAATTTAATATATTTTGCTTCATCAGAACCTACGGAGTTAAGACCGAGAATGCCGCCCGAAGATTGGGCTACGTTCAGCGCCAGATCGAGCAGACTTTGATAATACAATTTGGCGAATGCTCCCTCTAACTTGGGCCACAAATCATTTAATAAAATTAATTCTTGGGTGATGGCTTCATTTCGCAGGCTGCCTTTTACCGGGTATCCCTGCAACACAATTTTCAGTTTATCTTCAAAGTCTGTGCTCACTTCATCATACAATTCCTTCAGATCAGGACTAGTGGTGTTCTGTCCGCGTTTGGCTTGTTTGATACCCTCCCGAATTTCATTGCGATCTATTTGTCCATCTGCCCCTGCTATCAGGATAGAAACAAGGATAGGCGCCTTCATCAAGAACTCTTGATCTTCAGCGGAAAGTCTGCTTATTGCACCCATAGCTTAAAATTAATCGGTTATCATTTAATTTTGATGTAAATTTTGAAAATTAATATGTTCAGTCATTTCACTATTTAAAATCAATTCGCACCGATGTACGAAAAAGACCCGATTAAGATATTTGTGGTAGAAGATGACCCCACCTATACCAAATATTTGCAATACGTTTTGGGACTCAACCCCGATTTTGATACTGCGTTTTTCAGCAAAGGTCTTGATTGCCTCAACCAACTGCACAAAAAGCCCGCAGTCATTACATTAGATTATTCCTTGCCGGATATGGCCGGTGAAAAGGTATTGAAGGCCATTCGGGAGTACGACCCCAATATCAGTGTGATTGTCATCTCGGCCCAAGAAAAAATAGGCACGGCCGTAGAGTTGCTGAAACTGGGTGCTTTTGATTATATCATCAAAGACGAAGAGGCCAAAGACCGCATATTAAATGCCATCAAAAATGCGCGCAACAAATCATCGCTCATCCGGGAAATAGACCGGCTCAAAGAAGAGATTACAGCTAAATATGAGTTTGAAAAAAGCATTGTGGGCAATAGCGATGCCATCAAGAAAATTTTTGCATTATTAGAAAAGGCAGTAAAAACCAATATCACAGTTTCCATCTCCGGAGAGACCGGAACAGGAAAAGAACTGGTAGCCAAAGCAGTGCACTACAATTCAAAACGAAAAAGCAATCCGTTTGTGGCCGTCAACATTGCGGCCATCCCCAAAGAACTGATAGAAAGTGAATTATTCGGCCATGAAAAGGGGGCATTTACAGGTGCTGCCACCCGCAGGATCGGAAAATTTGAAGAAGCCGAAGGGGGTACAATTTTTCTGGATGAAATAGGCGAAATGGACCTGAGCCTGCAAGCCAAGCTGCTGCGCGTGCTGCAAGAGAAAGAGATTTCGCGCATCGGCAGCAACCAAGTGATTAAGTTAGATGTGCGTGTCATTGTGGCCACACACCGCAACCTGGCCGATGAAACTAAAGCAGGAAAATTCAGAGAAGACCTGTACTATCGCCTGCTTGGACTGCCCATCCATTTGCCTCCACTTCGCGAGCGCGGCCATGATATCATTGTGCTGGCACGCCACTTCCTTGATCAGTTTTGCAAAGACAATCTATTACCAAAATTTAAAATCTCGGCTGGAGCGCAGACTAAATTATTGAAGTATCCTTTTCCCGGAAATGTGCGTGAACTAAAATCTGTAATAGAACTGGCTGCCGTTATGGCTGAAGAAAATGAAATAAACGAGCAAGACATTAATTTTCAGGTAGCCATTAACGAAGATACGCAACTGATGGCTGACATGACATTGGAAGAATATACCTACCGCATCATCCGCAGGTATCTAAACAAATACAATAACAACGTATTGGAAGTTGCCGAAAAACTGAGCATCGGCAAATCGTCTATCTATCGCTATCTCAAAGAAATGGAGCAGAAAGGAATCTAATGAACAACAAGCTGATATCGTACGTCAAAAAAGGTTCTTTCTATCAGGCCGTTGTGGAAGATGGTTCAGACATTATTTTTATTGTGGACTATGCCGGCAAAATTCTTTACCACAACCGATCTGTAAAAGAAACGCTGGGCTACCGATCTAATGCTTTGGTGGGCAAATCATTTTTTGATTTTATTTTTCCATCCACGTTGCCTGCTTTTAAGAAGGCTTATGCTGCCAGCACAAAAAAAAGATACAACGAGTCTGTTGAGTTTCAGTTCCGATGCAAAGACGGTACCTTCCGTTATCTCGAGTTCAACTCCATCAATCTCCTTCAGAAAGAAAAAATGAAGGGGATGATCTTAGACTGCCGCGACATCGAGCAACGGAAAAAGGATGCCGATGAATTGCTGCATGCCCAAAAAGCCAAAGAACTTTTTTTGGCCAACATCAGCCACGAAATACGCACCCCCATCAATGGCATAGCAGGTATGGCCTCGCTGCTGCGCCAAAACCCAAACGCATCCGAACACGCCCTGTACCTGCAGGCCATCCAAAGTGCTGCCGATAATTTGAAAGTAATTATCAATGACATCCTCGATTTAACTTCCATTGAATCCGGAAAACTGAAGTTTGAGCAAATCGGGTTTAACCTGAACGACCTGCTGAAGTCGCTGATAGATACATTCTCTTTTCAGGCTTCTGAAAAAGGAATCCGCTTGCATTATGAACTACAGCCGGAAGTTAACCGCATTTTTATTGGCGACCCCGTCCGGTTAAATCAAATTTTGTTAAACCTCATAGGCAACGCCATCAAATTCACACAACAAGGATCTATTAGTCTGAGCTGCCGCCTGCTGCAACAGAAAAATAAAAAATACATCCTTTCATTTGAAGTGGCCGACAGCGGCATCGGCATTCCGCAGGGCAAGCTGAGTACGATCTTCGAAAGTTTCAGTCAGGCTGATGCCAGCATCACCCGCAAGTATGGCGGCACGGGGCTGGGGTTAACCATTGTAAAGCAATTAACTGAATTGCAAAAGGGGCACATATCAGTAAAAAGTAAAGAAGGTGTTGGTTCTGTCTTCACCGTCAATATTCCTTATCTGTTGGCCAACGAGCATCATTTACCCCACACAAATAAACCCACTGTCTTACAAAAAAAAAATTTATCTCATCTCTCGGTGCTTTTAGCTGAAGACAACGACATCAACCAACTCTATGCCAGCAGTATTTTAAAAACATGGAAGTGTAAAATAGAGTTAGCCGAAAACGGTTTGGTGGCTGTTGAGAAAATTAAAAGCAGAGACTACGATGTAGTGTTGATGGATGTGCAAATGCCTGTGATGGATGGGTTGGAAGCAACCAAAGTAATCAGGGGTAGTATGCCGCCCAAAAACCAAATTCCAATTATTGCGCTAACGGCCAATGCCTCCCCCAAAGACATTGAAGAATGTAGGCAAGCGGGAATGAACGACTGGGTAGCCAAACCTTTTACCCCTGATGATCTATATCACAAGCTATCTTCTATCAAAGGCAGTATACCGGCACAAAAAGCATACAGTAAAATAAATTTATCTCATTTAGAAAAGGTATCTAATAACGATGAAAAATTTATCCGGGAGATAGCGCAAGCCATTTTACAAACCTTTCCTGATGCCGTCATCCAAATACAAAAAGCAGCCACCGCAGGCGATTGGATTTCTTTGGGGGAAATTGTGCACAAAATAAAACCTTCCATTACCATGATCGGGATGAAAGATGCGAAGGAGAAAGCCATCCATATTGAAGAACTGGTGAAAAGTGGCCACTCCGCTCCGCTGCGGTTACTTGCCGATGAACTTTGTGCCGATCTTTCAGATGCTACCCAAGAGCTTCAGGAAATTTATCTCCGTCAGTGAAGTACAATTAGTTTTTTATACACAGGGTTTTGTCCCGGGGCACCAACAGCCACGATGTAAACTCCATCGGCAAGCGAAGAAACATGAATAGATTTTTTGCCACCGAATGCATCACTGAAATCGCCCGACATCACATAGATACCACGCTGGTCGGCAATCTTCCAAATACTGCCCGGAGGGTAATCGCCCGGCAACGCTAAAGTGAATTGGGATTCTGCCGGATTGGGATAGAGAATAATATCATCCAAAACTCCAGTCGCGCGCTCTATGCCCGTAATTACCTGACCTATTTTTTTATTTAACTTAATGGGCGAAACATAGCTTTGAACAATTACTTGATTGCCACGTTTAAGCGGATCAATGTTTTGTACCCAAGCTATCAACTGAAGTTTTTTCGCGTCAGATACTTGGCAGTTGAGGGTGGTTACCCCACTGTTGAGCGGGCTTGTCATAATAAGAGAATCGCCCGGATGCAGGGTAGAGACAGTAGGTGTGCTACCACTGCCCGAGAATAGCAACTTGCGCACCACTTGTGTATATATTTTTCCTGGGGCAGTCAGGCTGTCCCTCTTTTCAACTAAAGCTACGTTGCCATAGATGGGATAGGTGATGGTAGTATCAGCCTTGATATGGATACGCACGTTGATTTTATTGTTCGAGCCTGTTTCCAGCGTATCAACTTTAGTGATTTTAATTTGAGGCTTACGAAGTGCCTCGCGATCAATTTCTACACCATTGAGCAGTGTAGAATAATCGCCATTGGCAAAGATGCCGGATTGCATACCATCCATAACGGAATACGGTGGCTGTTGCACGTTGTAAAATAATGCCCGGGCCGATGCATCATCGGCATTGGTTTGGCTGAATATATCGGGCGATGGGAACCTGACGTGATACTGAAGGTAGTTAAAATCCGACTCACCTCTCCGGAATGTTTTCTGGTTTTTATAAAGCAAGTTAATGTTTGACTCAGCCGTGTTGCTACTGGTTTGATTGGAGTTAACAAAATCCTCTATTAATACATTTTTTGTTTTATTGCCCACGTACACATTATCGAACGCAAAACCATCATACGTGATGTTACCCGAAGGAACACCCTTGCTGGCAAAGGCAATTCTGAAGCGTACTTGTTTGCGCAAGGTATCTAAGCTATTGAGCGGATCAACCCACGGGATCATATCTAGATTATAACTAGCCCGAGACCAGCTTGTCTGTGTGCCCCCTGTCCAGCCGTAAGGGCCAAAACTGGGTTGCTTGCCGGGGTTGGCCGTTACAATAGCACCGGGCGGATACCAGCTAATACCTTGGTTTCGCTGAGATGGGGGCAATCCTGCTAAAGGGCCTACCAAAAGCCAACTAACGCCTCCGTCAACAGAATATTGAAGCACGGCTCCATCTGAGTTCACCTCAGTATTCACCCAATAATCAAACGAAATCATCGGGCGGTTGAGATTGGTTAAATTAAAGCATGGGCCGTTGATGGCAGAGTTTTCATAATAAAAATATGAGTTATTATTCTTGCCTGTCCACCAAGAGTAGTTGCCTGTTTGTGGCGCGGGTTTGATCACCAGGCCATTCGGCTTGCTCCAAACCCAACTAGTATCACTTCTAACAGAATCAAGCGGAGTAGCATTGGTGGCAAAGTAGCCGTCTGGCACCTCTGGTATCCAACCGCCTCCTTTGGCTGCTACGTTTTCAAAATCTTCCACATAGGCCGAGTCCACTAAAATTTTCTTCGTTTTGTAATCGAGGATAAATACTTTTTTAATAGACGAGGTAGCATAGCATCCGTTGTTGTTATCTATCCTTAACGTTACTTTATAAGTGCCGTTTGTTTTGTATTTATGGTTAGGTTTACTGTATGTACCACGTGTTCTCAATGCAGAGTTAGGTACATTTACTGACGGAGGCCCAGATATAGAGGTGGTATCTCCAAAATCCCAAGTCAGGTTGGTAATGGTACTCACCACACCGGGGAAAGAGTGATCTACAAACTTGGTCGAATCATTTGTGCAAATGGCTGACCAAGTAAAAGCCGGCTTGGGCGGGTTGCCCACTTTTACAGTCTGAACTGCACTGGTGGCGGTACACCCTTTGTCAGTTGTTTCTGTCAAAGAAACAAAATAGGTAGCAGGTGTCGCATAAACATGAGAAGCTGTTGAGGTATCTCCAAATGCCGGGTAATAATATATTTGATTTACATCTCCAAAATTGAAGACATAGTTGGCCGGATTAGAAGGAGTCAGCGGAGAGGGGTTTATGGACGAACTGGTTTTAAATTTAATAGCAGTTACCACGCAGTTGTTAAGTGGAGTAAAGGCCGGATTCGGGCTAGGGTACACCAGCAAGGTATGCGTATAAGTTGTGGTGGCACCAAAACTATTTTTAAACAAGAATGTCAGCGGGTAAGAATTAGACGGCAGTCCGTTTGTGTCTATAAAATAATTAGAACCAGATTTGATGATGTGCGCTGCCAGCAAAGCTGAGTCGGGCCCGGCAGCTGCATAAAAACCGGTAGGCGGCAAACCGGAAGTAATCAGTACACTTGGAACCAAAGCTAAAACCCCTTCGTTGGAACAAAGAGGAATCTCGCCCGTGCTCAATGTTACTTTACCGCTAACAATATAGTTTACGCTTGTTACCGGATTAATGATAATTGATCTGGCCGAGTCTTTCTTACAGCCATGCCCATCTATAAAAGTATAATCAACCACATTAACACCCAATGTCATAATGCTGGGATCAAACGTTACTTTATCCACCGGAGATGACTGTGGGTTGGTTAAACTGGAAGTAACGGGCGAAACAGTAAAATTACCCCCGCTGTTATTTCCCGTCAATAAAACAGGCGCATCGTTTTGAGCTAAAGAAGCCGGCAACCCGGTAAAGAAAACAAAAGGAAGCGGGTTTACCGTCAGTATTGTTGTTGTGTTCACCGATGTACAAGGACCCGGCCCATCAGGGTCTAATGCTGTTAATGTTAGTGGTATCGTTACTACAGTATGTTTGTTAGACTCATTGGTTGCTAATGTATAGGTAGCATTCGGGTTGTTGACGCTGCTGTACGAACCTGCCCCGCCAGACCAAACCGTAGTAGTAGTGGATCCGCCTATGCTTCCACCCAAGGCTATACTTGTTACATTCTGGCATAAGGCCAAGTTAGCGGGAGCAAAAACCTGTGCCGCTTGGTTGATGTGAATGCTGATGGTGGCTGAGGCTGCTACGCACGGCCCTGTTCCGTCCGGGTCATTGGTGGTCAACTGAAAAATAACTGTATGTGTTACGTCTGATACAGAAGGGGTATAATTGGCCGTAACCGTGCTACCCGAAACATTAGAAGCTGATAACACTCCGCTTCCACTTACTACACTCCACAAGCCTGTTATAGCACTACCTCCGATAGTTCCGGTTAAGGCAATCGAAGCAGGCTGGCATACGGTGTAATTAGCCGGCAGCGAAACGGTAGCCTGCTTGGTAATAGAAACCATAGTTTGTTGTGAGGTAGGATTTGAACAACCCGAAGCTGCTACGGTGAATGTGTAAGTAACAGTAGTGGGTGTGATGAATGGTGTGGCCAGCGTTTCAGTAATCGTCTGTCCGTTTGTAAATGTAGCGCCCGGGCTCAATGTACCGGTAACTCCGCTATAATTCACTGCCGAAAGGGTGATAACAGCTCCTGTTGTCGGGCTGTTCAGTTGAATATTTACAGGCGTACCTTCGCAAATAGCTGGTGTGCTGTTGTTAATAGAAAATATAGGCGATGGGTTAACAAGCACAGACGTGGACAAAGGAGAACCGGCAGCACAACTTCCTACAAGTGGCTCAAACTGATAGGTTACCGTAACCGGTGCATTGGTAGGGTTATTCAATACTTCCGTAATCTTTTGCCCGTTAGAATAAATAAGTCCTGATGTTAGTGTTCCTGAAACAGCTCCGTAGGTTACAGTCTTCAAGCGTATTTGCCCACCCGTTACAGGTGTATTCAGAGTTATGTTGGCTTGACTTCCCGAACAGATAGTACCGGCTGTGTTAGTAAAAGTAAATGTCGGTGCCGGCAACACTTGCACTGTAGTGCTTTGAGTAGTAGTACTCAGCGGACAAGCGGGCGAAGTTAAAGGTGTACTAACCGTGAATGTATAAGTAATCGTAATGGGATTGTTGGTTGTATTAATCAGCCCACCTGCACTTTCGTTGATTATAGCTCCCGAAGAAAATGTTCCACCTGAAGCATACAAGCCTCCCGTAACAGCACCATACGAAACATTTTGCAACGCTATGCTCGCCCCTGCCGTTGGGCTCGTTAAGGTAATCGAAGGTTGAGTCCCACTGCAAACAACCGGAGTGGAGTTGGCAATAGCCATGGATGGGTTAGGATTCACAATAACCGTAGCCATTTGGCTGGCACTAGGGCCGCATACACCTACAATTGCCTCAAATGTATAAACAACCGAAACCGGTGCATTGGTTGTATTGGTCAATACTTCTGTTACCAATTGCCCGTTGCTAAATAAAGCACCTGCAGACAGTGTACCCGAAACTGCTCCATAACTAACTGTCTTAAGTCTTATCTGTCCACCGGCCACAGATGTGTTCAACAAAATATTGGTTTGACTACCAGAACAAATTTGTGCAGTTGAATTGGTAAGGGAGAAGGATGGAGCCGGTTGAACCGTAACTACATAATCTCTTGCACTTCCGCTACAACCACCATAAGCCGGAGTGATGTGGTAGGTAACAGTACCTTGGTTCGTGCCTGCGTTCGTTAGGTTGTCCATAATCGCCCCTGATCCTGACGCTGTGTTTCCTGTTACAGTCCCTGCCACTGTGCTTGTCCAGCTATAAGTTGTACCGGCTATTGATGCGGTGGGTGTAAAATTTAGTGTAGTGCCACTGCAAATTGTGGTCTGTAGTTGCAGTGCTGTATTGGTAATAGAAGGACTCGGGTTCACCGTCACCGTTACTGGGATGGGGGTACCTGCACAGCCATTGGCTGTGGGGGTAATTGTATAGTTAACTGTTCCGGGATTGACTCCATCAGCACTATACAATAGTTGACTAATAGTCGCTCCACTCCCCGCAGATATTCCATTGGTGTTTGTGCTACTTGCCACTATCCAAGAAAAAGTTGTTCCTGCAACTGCGTTTGGATTGGTTATCGCCACGCTCGAAGACTGGCCACTGCAAATAGTTTGATTAGTAGCTGCCGCATTAGGTATTGGCTGAACAGTAACAACATAATTTACTGATGAACCAACACATGAATTATAGGTAGGTGTAATCTTGTATGTAATTGTACCGGCTGTGCTCCCAGAATTAGCAGGTGTATCAGTGATCGTTCCTGAACCGGATGCAGAAACTCCTGTTAAAGAGCCTGTAAAAGTAGCTGTCCAGGCGTAGGTGGTTGCTCCACCTGTATTTGATGTGGGTAAGAAATTCAAAGAAGTTCCACTGCAGATTGTAGCTAATAGTTGTGAAGGGGTATTTGTCACCACCGGGCTCGGGTGGATCGTGATCGTAAAGGTCTTCTTGTTCGCCCCCGTGCTCGAACACCCGTTGGCCGTGCCCGTCACCGTCACCGTCCCCACGATGTCTGCTCCCGTGTTGTTGGCAGGGGCCGTATAAATAATATCTCCTGTCCCGCTCGCGGCTATCCCGATGGCTGGGTTGCTGTTCACCCAGCTCTGCACGCTCCCCGCCACGTTGCTGGTCAGCGCCTGGTTGATGCCAGCACCCGGGCAGTAGCTCTGGTTCGACACCGCGGCCACAACCGGCTCGGGGTTAACCGTGACCGTAAAACTCATCACTGGGCCCGTGCACCCGTTCTTCGTCCCCGTCACGCTCACCGTCCCTACCATCGCCACGCCACTCGTATTGGTCGCGGCCGTGAAGCCCGCGATGTTACCGCTACCGGATGCCGCCAAGCCGATCCCAGCATTGCTGTTCGTCCAGCTATAG